>NZ_CP087184.1:2597572-3246965 GCF_024749045.1 Pseudomonas sp. B21-028 | reverse complement strand
CAGGCCCAGTTCGCCGTAGCGGTCTTGCGACCCTCCGGACAAATCCGCCGGCAACAGGTTGGTACCCGCCGTGCCACCACCGGAATCCAGTTTGAAACCGGCCATGCCCAAGGCATCCAGGCCGAAGCCGACGGTGCCGGCGGTATAGCCCGACTCCATCCGCAGCAAAAAGCCCTGGGCCCATTCCTCGGCCTTGTCCCGTGAACCTTCCTGGCGGAAGTCACGGTTGAAGTAGAAGTTGCGCGCCTCCAGGCTGCCCTTGCTGTCGGCGATGAAGTCCGCCTGGGCGGCGGGCACGCCGATCAAGCTCAAGCCAAGCACCGTGCCGATCGGGGCGTATATCCGTGGGGAGGATCTGAAATGCTGCATGCGTGCTCCTTTTATCGGCGCGAGCGAACCCTCTCGGGGGGCTTTGCGAGCGCCTCGTTATTCTTGTGTGAAGACGTTGTCGTTGGGACACGGGCGCAGTGAGCTGCGTCGTCGGGGTGGATTCTTCGCGCCACGGGTTGAAAGCGTCAAACGGGAAAAAAAGCAGATCGGGCATAAGAAAAATTGATGCGTTCAATGGCCCGATCTGGAGTAACAATTGCAATCATAAGAACTACAAGCCCCAAGAGAGCCGTCATGAACCTCAAGTTCCTCGAAACCTTCGTCTGGGTTGCCCGCCTGCAGAGTTTCAGCCTGACCGCCGAAAAGATGTTCAGCACCCAGGCCGCGATTTCCGCCCGGATCGCATCGCTGGAGGACGAGTTGGGCCTGCGCCTGTTCGTGCGCGATTCCCGGGGTGTGTCGCTGACGCCCGAGGGCTTGAAGGTGCTCAACTACGCCGAGCAGATGCTCGAAGTCCAGCGTGCGCTGAAACAATCGCTGGACACCGGCAACGAGCAGCAAGGCCTGGTGCGCATCGGCGTGATGGATACGGTGATCCACACCTGGCTGAGCCCGTTGATGTCGATGCTGATGCAGGCCTTTCCGGCGGTGGAAATCGAAATCACTGCCGATGCTGCACGCAATCTGTGCGACCAGTTGCAGAAGGGTTATCTGGACATCGCTTTCCAGACCGACCTGGTCCGCCACGAAAGCGTGCGCAACCTCGAATTGGGGCACTACCCCATGCACTGGATCGCCGCCAGTCATTCGATCTATGCCCGGCCCTTTGCTTCGCTGGCCGAGATGGCGAGTGAGCGCATCATCACTTTCGTCAAGCAGTCACGGCCGCATCAGGATGTACTCAACTTGCTGTACGCCCAAGGGGTCAACTCGCCACGAGTCAGTTGCGTCAACTCGGTGTCGGCCATGACACGGTTGATTCGCGACGGTTTCGGTATCGGTGCCCTGCCCGCGGCACTGGTGGCCAAACCCCTGGCGAGTGGCGAGCTGATCCAGTTGGAACCGGGCACTTCCCTGCCCCAATTGAACGTCGTCGCGTCCTGGCGCGCGGGCGTGGGACTGGAGTTGATCGAGAGCATCGTCCAGATGAGCCGCCAGGTGGTTGGGCAATATGCCCTTGATGTCGGTCCGCAACGCATGGTGGCGGCGCCAGGCCTGAACGGTCCGCTCTCGCTCGAATAACTTTTATTTGTCACGGGGTACCAACATTCCTTGTTGGACGTCATCGCCCGGGTTTTCTACAAAGAACGGACGACCCCATGGAGAAACCTTGATGTCCCTCCCAGCCCTGTCTTTTGAACAACTGCAACAATACGACCCCCTCGCCCTGCGCCAAGGCATCGCTGCCGGCCGGTACCAAGGGCACACCAGTGGCCTGGGCAAGGGACGGGTACAAGCCAATATCGTGATCCTGCCCGGCGATTGGGCCAACGAGTTCCTGCGCTACTGCACGCTCAATCGCCAGGCCTGCCCGATATTGGACGTGACCGAACCCGGGGATCCGTACTTCCGCAACCTGGGCAACGCCATCGATATCCGCCACGAAGTGCCCCGTTACCGGGTCTTCCGTGACGGCGAGCTGAGCGAAGAGCCACTGGATATCGAGCACCTGTGGCAGGACGACATGGTCGCCTTCGCCCTGGGCTGTTCGTTCTCCTTCGAACAACCGCTGCTGGAAGCCGGCATTCGCCTGCGGCACATTGATCTGGGCCGCAACATCGCCATGTTCCGGACCAACATCGACACGCGCCCCACCGCCCGGCTCTCCGGCAAGATGGTCGTGACCATGCGGCCGATGAAAGCCGCCGCCGCGATCCAGGCGATCCAGATCACCGGGCGCATGCCCAACGTCCATGGTGCCCCGGTACACATCGGCGACCCATCATTGATCGGCATTCAATCCCTGGACACACCGGACTACGGCGACGCCGTGCCGATCGAAGCGGATGAAATCCCGGTGTTCTGGGCCTGTGGCGTGACCCCGCAATCGGTGGTCCAGGCCTCCCGTCCCCCGCTGTGCATCACCCACGCGCCGGGCTGCATGCTGGTGACGGATTTGTGGAATAGTGCTTTGTAGACTACTCGGTTAACCACACACCCTGTGGGAGCGAGCCTGCTCGCGATAGCGGCGGCAAGCTCGGCATCGAGTTGCCTGACCCACCGCCTTCGCGAGCAGGCTCGCTCCCACAGGTATTGGGTTGCTTGAACCTTGTTTATTAGAACAGCCCTTTTTTCAACCCGACATGGACAACCGATGAACACGGCCCAACGATCGATCCAGCAGTACATCCACGCCAAGGACGGCAACCGCCCTCACCTACTGGACCAGGCCTTCACAACCAATGCCATCCTGGACATGATCGTGCGCACCGGCTCAATCTCTTTTCCAGGGCACGTGGAAAGCCGGGAAACCATTGGCGACGTTCTGGTCAGGCGCTTTGGCCAGACCTTCGAAAACGTCTATACGTTTTGCCTGGGCGCGCCGCCTTCCGGGAATGCCAAGACGTTCCAGTGCAAATGGCTGGTGGCGATGTCGGACAAGAACAGCGGCGAGGCCCGGGTCGGTTGTGGGATGTATGACTGGCAGTTCGAGCCTGAGTCCAACCTGGCCGAGGGACTGACGATCACCATCGAGCACATGGCTACGTTGCCGGCAGCTGACCTGGCGTCGGTCATGGCGTGGGTCTCGGCGCTGGACTATCCGTGGTGCGACGTTCGTGCGCTCATGAACAGCGCGCCGGATACCGCGGGGCTCGGAGCGGTGCTCCAGTATGTGGCGACCGAAGCGCTGTAATCGACTGATCACCAATCCCCGTTTCAAGGAGCCGCCGACGTGAATATCAAGTTTCTGGAAACCTTCGTATGGGTCGCTCGCCTGAAGAGTTTCCGGCTCACGGCGGAGAAACTCTTCACCACCCAGGCGTCCATCTCCAGCCGGATCGCGGCCCTGGAAGATGAAATGGGCGTGCGACTGTTCGTGCGCGACTCCAAGGGTGTTTCGCTGACCTCCGAAGGGCAACGGGTGCTGGAATATGCCGAGCGCATCATGGACACCATGCAAAGCATGAAGGCCGTGATCCAGGATCCGCGCCAGGTCCGCGGCCGGATCCGCATCGGCGCCATGGATACGGTCATCCACACCTGGCTCAGCCCGTTGGTGACGCACCTGATGGAATGCTATCCGGCCCTGGAAATCGAACTGTCGGCCGACACGGCGAGCAATCTCTGTTCCCAACTGGAGAAAGGCTATCAGGACATCATTTTCCAGACCGATATCCTGCGCCTGGACAGCGTGCGCAATGCACTCCTGACTCGTTATCCGATGCACTGGGTGGTGCGCACCGGCTCTGTCTATGATCGTCGATACGCCTCGCTGGAGGATTTGTCCCAGGAACGCATCGTGACGTTCTCACGCAACTCGCGACCCCATCAGGACATTCTCAACCTGCTGCACTCGGCGAATATCGTGTCACCGCGCATCAACTGCGTGAACTCGGCCTCGGCCATCACCCGCCTGGTTCGCGACGGCTTCGGCATCGGCGCCATGCCGGCGGCGCTGGTACAGGGCGAGCTGGCCCAGGGCACCCTGACTTTGATAACCGGCGTGCCGCTGCCCTCGGTGATGGACATCGTTGCCAGTTGGCGCACCGGCGCGGGAATGGAACGGGTAGAAGACATCGTCAGCCTGACCCGGGAGGTGGTGGATGACTTCGTCAGCGCATTGCCCGCGGGGTACCGGCAGGAGGCGCAGTAGGCTTCCCTGAACCACTGTGGGGGCGGGCTTGATCAGCGCAACATTGATTCAAGCTGGCCCACCGCTTTCGCGGGCAAGCCCGCTCCCACAGACGATGTGGCAAAAGCGCTTGAACACACTGTTACCTCAAAATAAATGATCTCAAACAGCATTAATATGAATTTGTAAGCAGGGATGGCGAACGTCACACTGTGCATCGTTCCTCCCCCAACTGTTGGAACACTTAAAGGGCTTTCAGGGATTCTCCTGTAAGCCCCTTTTTTTGTTCGTTTTTTGGATCTCTGCTCAATGCTTTCTCGCTGGCTCCCCGCTGCTATCAATACCCGTCCCACCGAATGGAGCCGTGCCGCCATTGGCATGGCCCTGGGGGTCATGTTCAGTGTCTGGCTCTGCGGCCAAGTGTATGGCCTCGAAGTGGCGCAGCACCTGATCGGCCCTCTCGGGGCTTCGGCGGTGCTGCTGTTCGCGGTGTCTTCAGGCGCCCTCGCCCAGCCCTGGTCAATTTTTGGCGGTTACCTGTGTGCCTCGGTCGTAGGGCTGCTGGTGGCCCATGTGCTGGGACGCACACTGGGCAGCGCCTGCCTGGCAGCCGGCATGGCACTGGTGTTGATGTGCTGGCTGCGCTGTATTCATCCCCCGGCCGGCGCCCTGGCGGCGACGTTGGTGCTGGCGGATGCGTCCATTATCGCCCTGGACTGGCAGGCCCTTGGCGCGGCCATGCTGGCAGGTTCCGCCCTGCTGGTCAGTGCGCTGGCCTACAACAACCTGACGCGGGTGCGCTACCCGAAGCGGGCCAGCGAACCGGTGGCCGTCATCCCCGCCGACCATCCCCCCGTCGACCGTCAGGCCATTACCGCCGAGGACTTGAAACTGGCTCTTGCGGAAATGGAAGCATTCTTCGACGTAACCCCTGAAGATCTCGAACAATTGATCCATGCCAGCGAGCGAAATGCCAAGCGCCGCAGCATCACGGAGGTGCTATCGGGTCGCGACTGAGCCTGTGGCTGCTATAAATATGCAGACAGGACCTGCACGTATACCGGTTGTGCGAGGCAATTTTGCACTGTTACGATCCCGACCGGATACGCGCGACACAATTCATAAAGAACAATAAAAGCAGGGAGTTAGCGATGACTGCTCAGGTTTCATCCCAAGCCACAGGGAGCGTCGAAGTCGTGGCCTGTGAGGTGTTGGTCGAGGTTCGCAACCACATCGGCCATTTGACCCTGAACCGCCCCGCCGGCCTCAATGCCCTGACCCTGGGCATGGTGCGCAGCTTGCAGCAACAACTCGATGCCTGGCTTGCCGACCCGAATATCCACGCGGTGGTGTTGCGCGGCGCCGGAGACAAGGCGTTCTGTGCCGGTGGCGATATCCGTTCGCTCTACGACAGCCACAAGCAGGGCGACACGCTGCACGAAGACTTTTTCGTCGAGGAGTACGCCCTCGACCTGACGATTCACCATTACCGCAAACCGATCCTCGCCCTGATGGACGGTTTCGTCCTGGGCGGCGGCATGGGCCTGGCCCAGGGCGCGGACCTGCGGGTGGTCACCGAACGCAGCCGCCTGGGTATGCCCGAGGTCGGCATCGGTTACTTTCCGGATGTCGGTGGCAGTTATTTTCTGCCGCGCATCCCCGGCGAGCTGGGCATCTACCTCGGGGTTAGCGGTACCCAGATAAAGGCGGCCGACGCGTTGTACTGCGGGCTGGCCGACTGGTACCTGGAAAGCCGCAAGCTCGCTCAACTCGATGAGCGTCTCGACCGGCTGGAATGGAGCGACATGCCGCTCAAGGACCTGCAAAGCCTGCTGGCGAAACTCGCCGTGCAGCAACTGCCGGCCCCACCGCTGGACGACCTGCGCCCGGCCATCGATCACTTCTTCGCCCTGCCCGATGTGCCGAGCATGGTCGAGCAACTGCGCCAGGTCACCGTCGCCAACAGCCATGAGTGGGCGCTGCAAACCGCCGAACTGCTGGAAACCCGCTCGCCCCTGGCCATGGCGGTCACCCTGGAGATGCTGCGACGTGGCCGCCACCTGAGTCTGGAAGACTGTTTTGCCCTGGAGCTGCACCTGGACCGGCAATGGTTCGAACGCGGCGACCTGATCGAAGGCGTGCGCGCCCTGCTGATCGACAAAGACAAGAAGCCACGCTGGAACCCGCCAACCCTGGATGCGCTGGACGCGAACCGGGTGGCGAGTTTCTTCGACGGCCTCGATCACCTCGGGAATTGAGCCATGCACGACCTCGAACTGACTGAAGAACAAGTGATGATCCGCGACATGGCCCGGGACTTTGCCCGTGGCGAAATCGCGCCCCATGCCCAGGCGTGGGAAAAGGCCGGGTGGATCGACAATGGCCTGGTGGCGAAAATGGGAGAACTGGGCCTGCTGGGCATGGTGGTACCCGAGGAGTGGGGCGGCACCTACGTCGATTACGTCGCCTACGCCCTGGCGGTGGAAGAGATCTCCGCCGGTGATGGCGCCACCGGGGCCCTGATGAGCATCCACAACTCGGTGGGTTGCGGGCCGGTCCTCAATTTCGGCACCGATGAACAGAAACAGACCTGGCTGGCGGACCTGGCGAGCGGACAGGCCATTGGCTGCTTCTGCCTGACCGAGCCCCAGGCCGGCTCCGAGGCCCACAATCTGCGCACCCGCGCCGAACTGCGGGACGGTCAATGGGTCATCAACGGCGCCAAGCAGTTCGTCAGCAACGGCAAGCGGGCGAAACTGGCGATTGTGTTCGCGGTGACGGACCCGGACCTGGGCAAGAAAGGCATTTCGGCCTTCCTGGTCCCGACCGATACACCAGGCTTCATCGTCGATCGCACCGAGCACAAGATGGGCATCCGCGCTTCGGACACCTGCGCCGTCACCTTGAATAACTGCAGCGTTCCCGAAGCCAACCTGCTGGGTACTCGGGGCAAAGGCCTGGCCATCGCCCTCTCCAACCTGGAAGGCGGCCGGATCGGCATCGCGGCCCAGGCGCTGGGCATTGCCCGGGCGGCATTCGAGGCAGCCCTGGCCTATTCGCGGGATCGGGTGCAGTTCGACAAACCGATCATCGAGCACCAGAGCATCGCCAACCTGCTGGCCGACATGCACACCCGCCTGAATGCCGCCCGCCTGCTCATCCTCCACGCCGCCCGCTTGCGCAGCGCCGGCAAACCCTGCCTCTCGGAAGCCTCCCAGGCGAAGCTGTTCGCCTCGGAAATGGCCGAAAAGGTCTGCTCCTCGGCGATGCAGATTCATGGTGGGTATGGCTATCTGGAAGACTATCCGGTGGAACGCTACTACCGCGATGCGCGGATTACCCAGATCTATGAGGGGTCGAGCGAGATACAGCGGATGGTCATTGCCCGGGAGTTGAAGAACTACCTGGTGTAAAAGCATCGCGAGCAGGCTCGCTCCCACAGGGTCCGGTGGAGTACGCAAATGCGCGTACCCCACAGATCCCATGTGGGAGCGAGCCTGCTCCGGGCGGCGATCCGACGATAGCGGTGTATCTTTACAGCGCGATCAATCGTAGAACGGTTCAACCAACGTCCGGCTGCCGACAAAAAAGCTATCCGCCACCAGTCGCAACGGTTGCAGGTCCAGGTCGCTGGCCTTGTCGGCGATCAGCTGTTGGAAGTGTCGATACACTGCCGCGTACTCGCCCTCCTCCGAAACCGCCTGGCGCACGCCATCGATGCTCAACAGGGCGCCGCCGTTGTCCAGGCGCAAGGTGCCTTCGGCGCAACGAATCTCGATGCTCCAGAGTTCATCATGGCCGTGGTCGAAATCGAACTCCGCGCGGATATCGAGGTGGCGCGCGTCCGACATCTGGATGCTCGCGGCAATAGGTGACTGGCAATTATCGGGAACCCGCAGCTGCGCCGACTTGACAAACAGCGGTCGTGGCAACAGATGGGTCGCGATCGACAAGGCATTGATACCGGGATCGAACACGCCCAAACCACCCGGTTGCCAGATCCACGCCTGGCCGGGATGCCATTTGCGCACGTCTTCTTTCCAGTCGATCTGCACACTCTGCAGGGTGCGGCTGGCCAGCCAGTCCCGGGCCGCTTCGATGCCGGGCGCGTAGCGCGAGTGCCAGGCGAACAAGGCACTGACGCCCTGCTCTTCAGCCTGACCGACCAACGCCATCGCTTCGCCGAGGGTAGCGCACGGCGGTTTCTCCACCAGCACGTGTTTGCCGGCAGCCAAGGCCTGCTCCACCAGCGCGAATCGACCCTGCGGCGGCGTGCAAAACGCTATCGCATCGACCTGGGGACCGCTGGCAAGCAGCTCACCCAGGGACTTGAAATTCTCTACCCCGGCACAGGGCTGCCCTTGCGTGGCGACCGCCACCAGTTGAAACGCGGGATTGGCGTGGATGGCAGGGACATGTTGATCCTGGGCAATCTTGCCATAGCCCACCAGACCGAGACGAATCGGTTGCATCTAGGACTCCTGATTTTTTGTATTTGTGATCGGCCAGCAAACTAGACGTAAATCGCCTGGCAGACAATGGGGCAGCGGAATTTCCTGCGTGTCGTGTTACCGATGCGGCCATACGCGCAGTGATAGTGATGCGCATCACAGATCAAACGGGCGCCGGAAACGCCGAAGGGGCTTTTTTCTTCATAAACGCTTATAAAGCGCTCAGGAATTCGCGGAAGAAAAGCTTTACCACTACATGGACCACAGGAGCCGTAAAAAATGAGCACCACCGAACAAGTACAAGGTACTGGCAAGTACAACGCAAAATGGCAGGAACGCTTTAATTTCTTTGATACCTACGGCGCGCCGAACGACCCGCGACACAAGGAAGCCTTCAAGGCGCTGCCAGGCTTCAAGAAAAAGATCCTGATCAATGCCAACGTGATTGCCTTCTTCTTCGGCCCGATCTACCTGTTCGTCCTGGGGCTCTGGAAGAAGAACCTGGCCATGATCGGCATCATGATCGGCCTCAGTATCGCAGTGAGCGTGATTTTCGGCCTGATGGGCACGGAATCTCCGCGGGCGCTGGATTCGGGCATGAGTGCCGCCTTCTCGGTGATGTACGCGATCATGACCAACTACGCGTACTACCTGAAGGAAGTCAAAGGCGAGCAAAGCTGGAACCCGTTCGAAGGTATGCGCTTCTGATCGCAGCTTCCGGCCGTTCAAGAGCCCGCACCTCGTCATGAGTGTGCGGGCTTTTTGTTTCCGAAGCCGAAGAATCCCGGATGAATCCGTGTAGTCGTTCCTGCTGCGAATATTCGTGTCGAACTTCCCGGACGATCGCTTGTTCAAAAAGTAAAGACCGCTGAAGCTCTGGCGAGTCCATAACCCTGACGATTAGGCGGTCTTTGTCAGACTATGGCATGATCTCCTAGTACTTTCCCTGATGAGAGGCAGGCTGTGTCAGAGATTCCCCTAGTGGTGTGTGATGACTCCAACATGGCCCGTAAGCAGGTGTTACGGGCACTGCCGGCGGACTGGTCGGTTTCCATTACCGAGGCCAGTAACGGTCGCCAGGCCATGGAGGCCATACGCAAGGGGCTGGGCCAAGTGGTGCTGCTCGACCTGACCATGCCGGAGATGGATGGTTACCAGGTACTGAGCGCGCTGCGCACCGAAGGATTGAAGGCACAAGTCATCGTGATTTCCGGTGACGTCCAGGAGGAAGCGGTACGTCGCGTCAGTGAGTTGGGCGCATTGGCCTTCCTTAAAAAGCCTTTCGACGAAACCGAACTGCGCCAGACCCTCAACCGCCTGGGCCTGCTGACCCAATCAACACAGACGCCACAGCAGCATCGCTCGACAAACAACACCGCCATCCATTTTCATGATGCGTTCCGCGAGACGGTCAACGTTGCCATCGGCCGGGCCGCCGCCCTGATTGCCAAGGTCCTGGGCGTCTTCGTTCAGTTGCCGGTGCCGAACGTGAACATCCTCGAAGTCGGAGAGCTGCACATGGCGCTCGCCGATGCCGGCAGCTCCCAGCAACTCACAGCCATCTGCCAGGGCTTTATCGGCAGCGGCATCGCCGGCGAAGCCCTGCTGATGTTCCATGACTCGGAAGTCGCCGATATCGCGCAATTGATGCAGCGCCAGAGCGCCGACTATTCGGACCTGGAAATGGTCCTCGACCTTTCCAGCGTACTGATCGGCGCGTGCCTGAGCAGCATTGCCGAGCAGATCGACGTGGTGTTTTCCCAAGGTCACCCGCAGGTGCTCGGCCAGCATGCGGCGATCGACGAACTGATCCGGGTCAACCAGACCCGCTGGAAAAAAACCCTCGCCGTGGAAATCAGCTACAGCCTGGAAGGCCACGACATTCGCTTCGACCTGTTATTGCTGTTCACGGAAGACTCAATCGAGCGGTTGACCCACAAACTCGCTTACTTGATGAGCTAAGCCATGAACAACCCTGTTGATCTGAACGAATTCCATTGGTTGCTGGCGATTGTCCAGAGCATTGACGTCGGCGTGGTGGTGCTTGACCGCGACTATCGGGTACAGGTCTGGAACACGTTCATGGAGAACCGTTCCGGGGTCCAGCCGAAGGACGCCCACAACCAGCACTTCTTCAGCCTGTTTCCCGAAGTCGACCACAAATGGTTCAGCCGCAAGGTGGAAAGCGTCGCCGCCCTGGGCACACCCGCCTTCACCGTCTGGGAGCAGCGTCCGTACCTGGTGCGGTTCAAGAACTACCAGCCGATCACCGGCCACGAAGCGTTCATGTACCAGAACACCACCCTGCTGCCCCTGCGCTCCCCCGACAGCAAGATCAACCATATCTGCCTGGTGATCTATGACGTCACCGACGTCGCCACCAACCGGCATCAGCTCCAGGCCGCCAACGCCCAGTTGCAGCTGCTGTCCAGCACCGATCGGCTGACCGGCCTCTACAACCGTGGACATTGGGAAGAGAACCTCAAGGCCGCCTATGCCCGGCATCAGCGCTATGGCAACAATTCCAGCCTGGTGATGTTCGACATCGACCACTTCAAGCGGGTCAACGACACCTACGGTCACCAGGCAGGCGACAAGGTCATCGAGCAGGTCGCTCGCCTGGTCCGTGAACATGTGCGTGACTCCGATGTTGCCGGACGCTATGGCGGTGAAGAGTTCGGCGTGGTGCTTTCGGATACCGACAAGGCCGGTGCACGGATGTTCGCCGAGCGGCTGCGCAAGGCCGTCGAGGAGATGGAGGTGTCGTACGGCGACCAGGTCATCCGTTTCACCATCAGCCTGGGGGTGGCCGACCTGAGCCAGCCGTCCAACAGCCACGCCGACCTGATCGCCTGGGCGGACGAAGCGTTGTACACCTCCAAGAAAACCGGGCGCAACCGGGTGACGGTACGCGAGTAACCGCTATGTTGCCTGCTGGCTCCTCAACGCACCGATGATGAAGGCGTGAAGGCTGTTCACTGCCTTCGAGCCCCGAGAGGCTCGACTGCGAAAGACCGACACTTCCATCGGTTGTATGCCGCCCAGATCGTGTTCGTTGCCGAGCACTTGCAGCGAGGCCGGAACACTGCACTGGGTGATGGCAGCGATGGCAATCCCACCTTCCACCGCCGCGACTTGGCCTGCGAGGCTGGAGCTGTTGTAGACCACTTTGTACCGCCGGCCCAGCAGCGTTAACGAATTGACCGCGTTGCGCCGGGCCAGACTGGCGCTTTCGTAGACCGCAATAGGGATCGGGTCGCGCCGCCAGAGCTCGAACTGGGGCGACCCTACCCACACCATGGGTTCCTTGAACAGAAATGTACCCCGTTGGGGGGAATCCCTGGAAACCAGCGCCAGGTCCAGGTCCCCGTTCATCACCCGTGGAATCAGGGCCGTCGACTGCTCGCAATCCAGTTCTATTTCGACGCCCCCGTATCGGGGAGCGAAGCGCTTGAGCACAGGCGTCAGGTACTTGGCCGCATAATCCTCGGCAACGCCCAGCCGTATACGCCCGGTCAGTTCTTCGCCATGGAAGGCGGCCTGGGTTTCGGCATGCAGCGCGACCATGCGCCGCGCATAGCCCAGGAGGGTCTGCCCATCGAGGGTCAGTTGCAGGTGCCGAGGACCGCGACTCAACAACTGCCGCCCGAGCGCCGTTTCCAATTTCTTCATCTGCATGCTCACAGCGGACTGTGACCGATGCACCTCAAGGGCCGCGCCTGACAGCGAACCGGCGTCCACCACCGCGACAAAGCACTTGAGCCAATCCATCTGCAAATCGCCGGAAGGCATGTCCATCACCTCTATTCGATAATCGAATGTCTAAGCCATGAATTATGCGCTTCCGTTGAACGGGTTTCACCAGCAGGATGCGGGAGAGGACGTTGCTTTTCACTGGAGAACATCATGCCCTTCGAGACCTGGCTGCTCTATCTGGTTACCTGCTGCGGCATTGCGGTGGTGCCCGGGCCCAACGCGCTGCTGGCGCTGACCCACGGTGCGATCCATGGCAACCGCAAGACCCTGTTCACCATCAGCGGCGGTGTGTCGGGATTCGCGGTGATGCTCTCGTTGTGTGCCCTCGGGCTGGGTGCATTGATCCAGGCCTCCGTGACCTGGTTCATGGTGCTAAAGATAGCCGGCGGGCTCTATCTCATCTGGCTGGGCCTGGGGTTGTGGCGGTCGGCGCCGGTTGCCCTGGACGTGGATGCCGTGTCAGGGGCCGGCCCCTGGTCACTTTTCCGGCAGGGCCTGTTGTCGGCGGTCTCGAACCCCAAGGCACTGTTGCTGTTCACCGCATTTATCCCGCCCTTTCTTGACCCGCACAGGAACCTGCTCGCCCAGACCGCCACCATCGCGCTGACCTACGCGGTCGTGGAGTTCATCGTCGAGTACATCGTGGCCACGGCGGCGTATCGGGTCAGGCCGTGGCTGGCCAGGGCCGGACGTCGGTTCAACAAGGTCTGCGGCGGTTTTTTCGTGGCGTTTGGCGTGGTGCTGCCCATCCATTCCTGATCCAGGGCACAACCTCAGGCTGGACGGGCTGCACGACACATCAAAGACGCCGACGTCATGGGGTTGCATTACGGCTCAGTAATCCCAGAAAGCCGCTACCCAGCGAAACGCATCTCCCTCCACCGCCACCCTTCCCACTGACGGAAACGGCAAATGCGTGGCGACCAGCAGCTCACCGCTCGCCGCCGCTTCCTGCATGAGCCGGACCCGAACGCGAACGGCTTCCTCGGGGTCATGTTCAAAACCGTTGTGCCAGTCGGGATGGTCGAAGGCGACCGGGAACAGCGCGTCACCGGCAAAGGTCAGCCGCTCACCAGCGGAGGTCACATGGACCACGCTGTGCCCCGGAGTGTGTCCCCCCGTCAGCTTGGCGACCACACCCGGTGCCACCTCATGCTCGTTTTCGAACGTGCGCAGCTTGCTGCCGTAGACCTTCATGAACTCGTCGGCAGTAGCCCGCAGTACGTCCGGCACCGGCGATGGCATGGACGTCAGGGTGAAATCAGGTGACGCCCAGAACGCAACTTCGATGGCCGCGACGTGGATCCGCACGTCCGGGCGCAGCCGGTTCTTCACTTCGTCGACCAGCAGCCCGCCGATATGGTCCATGTGCATGTGGGTGATGACCACGTCGGTCACGGACCCCAGATCGATGCCGGCGGCCGCCAGCCGCTTCGGGAACTGTCCGGCGCGTGGAAAGCCGGGAAACTGCCCGCCCAGCCCGGCATCGACGAGTATGGTTTGCTCGCCGCTGCGCACCACCAGCACGTTCAGCGCCCAATCGAACGCATCCGGGCCCAGGAACATCTCCTTGAACCAGGCTGCGCGAGCCGCCGGATCGGCGTTGGTGGACATCGTCGTGGTCGGCAGCGGCAGCACGCCATCGCTGACCACCAGCACGTCGATATCACCGACCCGCACGGCATAACGCGAAGGCACCAGCTCTTCAATGTTCAATCCCGTTGGGGCCAGGTGCATGCCCGGGGCCAACTGACCGTTGCTTTTCTCTTCCTCGTGAGTGCGGTAGTCCAGATGCGTTGTCATGGTCACTCTCCATAAGTTTGAGGTTCAGGAATCCGCCGTTCCCTGCGCGAGAACGACGGAATGCCTGGGGAGTGAGTGTGTGATGCGGCGCGCAGTGTCCGATACCGTACGAGGGTATAGCGCACACGTACCTTAGGCTGACCGATCCAAACGTAAAGATAGAAGGACTGCCCCACCGGCCAATTCGCAGGATCGGGCAATCATCAGCCTGAATTGTGCAATGTGCCGGGGGGATTCCTTCCTATAGTTGATCGGAGCCAAACCTTGCGGAGCAGGTCCCACCATGAGCGCCCTCAACATCAATGGCCGTGAATACACGGTCGACGTCGACCCTGGCACCCCGATTCTCTGGACATTGCGTGATACGTTGGGCATGACCGGCACCAAGTTCGGCTGCGGCGCAGCCTTGTGCGGCGCGTGCACGGTCCACCTGGACGGCCAGGCCATCCGCTCCTGCGTGACGCCGATCGCCGCCGCAGAAGGCAAGAAAATCACCACCATCGAAGCCGCCACCAACGGCAGCGATCCGGTCGGCACGGCGGTGCATGAAGCCTGGGTCAAGCATGACGTCGCGCAATGCGGCTACTGCCAGAGCGGCCAGATCATGAGCGCGACCGCATTCCTCAAGACCCAACCCAAGGGCAAGCAACCCACCGCCGCCGAGATCGACTCGGCCATGGCCGGCAATATCTGCCGCTGCGGTACCTACGTCCGTATCCGTGCTGCCGTGGCCGATGCCGCCAAAGCCCTCGCCTGACCGGAGCGCGCCATGCTGAACGACATTTTCCCTGACGAACTCACCCGCACCCTGCAATCGATCTTCACCGACGACCTGGGCAGCCTCACCACGCTCCCCCGGCGCAATTTTCTCAAGATCGTCGGCATCGGTGGGCTGGCCTTGGGTGCCTTTCCGCACATGGCCCTGGCACAACAAACCAGCGACAACGCGCAAGCGCTCAAGCCGACCCAGCAGCCGTCAGCATTCGTGCAGATCGCACCCAACGGTGAGGTAACGGTCACCATCAACCGCCTGGAGTTCGGCCAGGGGGTGCAGACCGGGCTGCCCATGATTCTGGCCGAAGAGCTCGATGCCGACTGGAACCTGGTGCGTACCCGCAATGGCAGCAACGACGCGGCTTATCAGGATCCGAGTTTCGGCATGCACATCACCGGCGGCTCCAACTCGATCAAGAACAGCTACACCCAGTACCGCGAACTGGGCGCCCGCGCTCGCGCCATGTTGCTCGCGGCGGCAGCTGTGCGCTGGAACGTGGAGGTGGCGAGCCTGAGCACCCAGGCGGGCATGGTGCTCGGTCCGCAGGGCCGTAAGGCGAGCTACGGGGAACTCGCCGAAGCGGCGATGGCAATGCCCCTGCCCGAAACGATCACCCTCAAGGATCCCAAGGATTTCCGCATCATCGGCCAGGCCACGACCCGCATCGATGCCAAGGCCAAGAGCAGCGGCCGGCAGGATTTCGGCATCGACATGCACCTGCCCGGACAGCTCACCGCCGTGGTGGCCCGCCCGCCCGTGTTCGGCGCCCGCATCGCCTCGCTGGATGACAGCGCAGCCCGTGCCACCCAAGGCGTCAAGGTTGTCCTGCGGGTACCACTGGACGGTGGCGCCGAAGGCGTGGCGGTGATCGCAGACGGCTATTGGCAGGCGAAAACAGGCCGTGATGCGCTCAAGCTGCAATGGGATACCTCTACGGTTGAAAAGGTGGACAGCGAAAAGCAACTGGCCCAGTACCGGGATCTGGCCCAACAGCCCGGGCCCCTTCATTTCGATGCCGACATGACGCCGCTTGCCACGGCCCCGCATCAACTGGAAGCCGAGTTCCTGTTCCCCTACCTCGCCCACGCACCCATGGAGCCGCTGAATTGCACCGTCCAGGTCTCCGGGGACCGCGCCCAGCTGTGGGTCGGGACGCAGTTCCCCGGTGGCGACGGTGTCGCGGCGGCGCGGGTGTTGAATCTCAAGCCTGAGCAAGTCCAGGTCAATGTGCAGACGGCAGGCGGTGGCTTTGGTCGGCGTGGCGTACCCTCCGGGGACTTCGTCGTGCTCGCCTGCGAAGTCGCCAAGGCCGCACGCACCGCCGGGCTCGATGCGCCCATTCGCACCCTGTGGAGCCGTGAAGACGACATCAAGGGCGGCTACTACCGGCCCATGCACCTGCACCGCGCGCGGATCGGCTTCGATGACAACGGCAACGTACTGGCCTGGGATCACGTCCTGGTCGGGCAATCGATCCTCGCCGACACGATGTTCAGCGCCCGGCTGAAGAACGGCATCGACCCCACGGCCACGGAAGGTTTGCGCAACCCTTATCCGCTGCCGATGCGCCTGACGGTGCATCATCCCAAGCTCAACGTACCCGTGTTGTGGTGGCGCAGCGTGGGCTCCACGCATACGGCCTTTGTGATGGAAACCTTGATCGATGAGATTGCCCGGACAACCCGGCAGGACCCGGTGGCCTACCGGATGAAGCTGTTTGCCGATCAAAGCCCCCGCCATCGCGCCGCGTTGCAACTGGCGGTGGACAAGAGTGGCTACGGCAAGGCTCAACTGCCCGAAGGCCGGGCCTGGGGCGTGGCGGTGCACGAGTCGTTCAGTTCAGTGGTGGCCTATGTGGTCCAGGCCTCGGTACAGAACGGCCGTCCGGTGCTGCATCAGGTGACCGCGGGCGTCCACTGCAACCTGGCCGTCAACCCGCGCAGCGTCGAAGCGCAAGTACAGGGCGCGGCCCTGATGGGCTTGTCCATGTGCCTGCCGGGCGGCGCCGTCACGTTGAAAGACGGCGTCGTGCAGCAAAGCAACTTCGCCGACTTCAGCGTACCGCGCATCACCGATACGCCGGAGTTCT
Organism: Pseudomonas sp. B21-028; assembly: GCF_024749045.1. NCBI lineage: Bacteria > Pseudomonadati > Pseudomonadota > Gammaproteobacteria > Pseudomonadales > Pseudomonadaceae > Pseudomonas > Pseudomonas sp. B21-028. The sequence continues at coordinate 3,229,968 of NZ_CP087184.1, read as the reverse complement.
CCATTCACATCGTGCCCAGCGCCGATCCACCCACCGGCATGGGTGAACCCGGCCTGCCGGCATTGGCCCCGGCCTTTGCGAATGCGGTGGCAAGCCTGACGGGTAAGCCGCTGCGTCAGTTGCCGTTCACACTGGTGTGACTCGAATGAAAGCTGTGCTCCAGCCTCTCGACCGAAGCTAATTGGTCGAGAGGTTCATCAAACCTCACCTTAAGTATGCGATCGAGATTGCGTCAATTATCGGCGTTAAACCATAGGTATTTGTCGAATACTCGTTCCTGGAACCAAAGCGAAGCAGCAATTGACTCGATTTCCTTAGCATCGCTATCAAACGCCATCGAGAAGTCTTTTACGCTCACCAGCGCCGTACACGCCTCCTCTATCTCCACGCGATAGTCAGCAAATGCAACGAGCCATTGTTTTCGATATCCCTCGTAATCATTAGCAGGTACTTTGTACCCATTACTGTTCAGCCACTTTCTCGCTCGGGAGTCAAAAATTACGACCGGACTCTTATGGCGCAGCCAAAGAAATTTCGAAGCGGCCGATACAGCGTTTCGCCCATATCGCTTTTCAAATTCAAGTGCGAGTTGATTGACGCTTTCGCAAACATTTTTTTCGGTCAGTTTCCCAGAAACTGACTTAACCAAGTCCAGCGCCCCTTGCAAGCGGCTTTCAGACTCATCAATCGGGAAATTTCGAGTGACCTTATAATATTTGGCTGCACGGACGAATGCTTCAAGGCTTTCGTTCTTTCGAGAAAATATGAGCTCCGAAAATGGCTTATCCCAGTAGCACCAATCATTAAGGTACATCAGAGCGAAATATTTGAAATTGTCCACTATGCCCTCTTATTTCAAGAATAAATTTTCAGCCCGCGAGCTGATTCAGGTTTCCGTGAAACGCCTTATTCCACCGATGCGACAGGTATCGGCTAGACCTGAAGTTCAGGACAAAGCGCAAGGCCGTTTCACGGCGATGGGTCTCGACATAATCACAAGCAGCAGCTCTGCCGGTCTTCACTATCAGTCGACTGTACTCGCGGACCTCTTTGAGCTGTTGGCGATATTTTTTTTCAGCATTGGCGATGCAATGAGTAGCTATCCATGTCTGTCGTAAACAGTGGATTTTACAGGCCGTAATGGCTACGCGCCATCACTGCACGCGCTAGGCGCCAGTCATTACAGCACCCAGTGCCACTTTCGAGGATGCGGCAGCGCTGCTGTTCAAGGCATCACTGCACACTACTTGCACTGGGACACAGTGTGGAGCCGATGCTCCCGCAGAATCTTTGCTCTATCATGCTCACCATCTCACTTCCCTGACTGATGGAACGATCATGACTTTCGATTTCGACCCAGTGTTCGAGCGCCACGGTACCGGCAGCACTAAATGGAGTCGCTATCCGGCCGATGTGTTGCCGATGTGGGTAGCCGATATGGACTTCGCTGCCCCACCCGTGGTCATCGATGCGCTGCGCAAGCGTCTTGAGCATCCGATGCTTGGCTACAGCGTGGCCCAGGACAGCCTCCGGGCGGCCATCGTGGCTGATCTCTGGAACAAGTACACCTGGCGCGTCGAGCCCCAGCAGATCGTGTTTCTGCCGGGGGTGGAGCCGGGTTTCAACATGGCCCTGCATGGGCTGGTGGAACCGCAGCAGAATGTCGTGGTGCAGGTGCCCAACTACCCGCCGCTGCGCAATGCGCCGGACAACTGGCAGTTGAACAAGGTGGAGTTGCCCTTTAACCCGCTCAACGGCGAATTCCATACACCCCTGGCAGCGTTGCGCGAAGCCCTGCATGGCGGTGGCGCGCTGTTGCTGAGCAATCCGCACAACCCACTGGGCAAGGTGTTCGGCCGGGAAGAGCTCAAGGCCGTGGCGGACATCTGCCTGGAACAGGATGCCTGGATCATCTCCGACGAGATCCATGCCGAGCTGTGTTTCGACGGCCGGGTGCACATCCCCACCGCCACCCTGAGCCCGGAAATCGCTGAGCGCACCATCACCCTGATGTCCGCCAGCAAGGCCTACAACATCGCCGGGCTTAAAACTTCGTTCGCTATCATCCAGAACCCCAAGGTGCGCGAACGGGTCAACAACGCCCGTGCCGGTATGGTCGACAGCGTCAATGCCCTGGGCCTAGAGGCGACCCGGGCGGCCTACAGCGAGGCCGGTCCGTGGCTCGAAGCGTTGAAGGTGTATCTGCAAGCCAATCGCGATTATCTGGTCAACGCGGTGCAGACCCGCCTGCCCGGCATCAGCATGACCGTGCCCCAGGGCACCTACCTGGCGTGGCTGGATTGCTCGGGGTTGGGCCTGGACGACCCGCAGGCTTTCTTCCTCCATGAAGCCAAGGTCGGGCTCAGCGCCGGGCTGGACTTTGGCGACGATGCCCAACAGTTCGTACGCCTGAACTTTGGCTGCCCGCGGGCATTGCTGGAGGAAGGGATTGCGCGGATGGAGAGAAGCCTGAAGGGGCGGCGCTGATTGTTGGAATAAGGTGACATGAGATTTATCTGTGGCAGAAGGATGTACCTGTGGCGAGGGGATTTATCCCCGCTGGGCTGCGCAGCAGCCCTAAAATCTTAGGGCCGCTTCGCGCCCCAGCGGGGATAAATCCCCTCGCCACAAATAAATCCCCTTGCCACAGATGAGTCCACCTTCACAGATCCCCTTGCGACAGGTTACTCATGCAAATCCGGCGTATACACAAAACACAGCTTGTTCCCTTCCGGGTCCCGGCAATAGGCTCCGAAGTAGCCTTCCGAGTACTGCGGCCTCGGGCCCGGCGGGCCTTCGTCGAAGCCCCCCATGGCAATGGCCAGGTCCCAGGCGGCGCGCACGGTCTGCGGTGAATCGGCGGCGAAGCTCACCTGCATGCCGTTGCCCCACGTGGCGGGCAAGCCGTTGAAGGGTTGTTGCACGAATACCTGGGGCCAGCGCTTGCCAGGTTGATGCCAGCCTTCCCCGGGCGGTCCGGAATCGTTTTCGCTGTCCATGCGCACCAGCCCCAGGCAGCTCAGGACTGCGTCATAGAAGGCGATCATCTTCGGCAAGTCTCGTGCGCCGATCTGTATATGACTGAACAATCCCCACCTCCTTATCGAATGACGTATGGCCATTGGAGAATTCCTGTTCTCCGACGTTCGTCGCGGGTTACTAATGGTCGACGAAACGACCTGTGCGACGCTCATCGACTGGCTGAATGATCCAACCGAACTCTGCCGAAAAAGCCGGGGTCCACCCTCCATCGCATCCACACCTTGCCTGGAGAACGACATGATCGACTACCCTACCCCGCCTTTCCCGAAACAAAGCCAAGCGGTGCCCGGCACCCAACGGAAAATGGAGCCGTATCCCGATTGCGGCGAACAGAGTTACACCGGTTCCGGGCGTCTGGCGAACAAAATCGCCTTGATCACCGGTGCCGACAGTGGCATTGGTCGCGCCGTGGCGATCGCGTTTGCCCGTGAAGGCGCAGACGTGGCCATCTCTTATCTGGACGAACACGAAGACGCCCGGGAAACCGCGCGCTGGGTCGAACAGGCCGGGCGCCAGTGCCTGTTGTTGCCGGGCGACCTGGCGGACAAGGCCCAGTGCCGCAAGATCGTCGACGAGACCGTCGCCCGCTTCGGACGCATCGATGTACTGGTCAACAATGCCGCGTTCCAGATGACCCACGAACATCTGGAGGACATTCCCGACGAAGAATGGCTGCTCACGTTCGATATCAACATCACGGCGATGTTCAGGATCTGCCAGGCCGCCGTGCCGCACATGAAGGCCGGCGGCTCGATCATCAACACCAGTTCGGTCAACTCCGACATGCCCAAGCCGACCCTGCTGGCTTATGCCACCACCAAGGGTGCCATCGCCAACTTCACCGGCGGCCTGGCGCAGATGCTCGGGCCCAAGGGTATCCGGGTGAACAGCGTGGCGCCGGGGCCGATCTGGACACCGCTGATTGTCGCGACCATGCCTGAGGAAGAGGTGCAGAACTTCGGTTCCCAGACGCCCTTGGGCCGCCCGGGCCAACCGGTGGAAGTGGCGCCAATCTATGTGCTGCTGGCGTCGGATGAGTCGAGCTATATCTCCGGGTCACGGTATGGGATCACGGGGGGCAAGCCGATCCTCTGAATCCTGGTGAATTCTTTTGTGGCGAGGGGATTTATCCCCGCTGGGCTGCGCAGCAGCCCCAAGATCTTAGGGCCGCTTCGCGCCCCAGCGGGGATAAATCCCCTCGCCACAAAAAGCTCCGCGCATTATGGTTGCTGCTCAGGACGACTCCTTGGCAATCACCGAAATCTTCCCATTGCGCTCGATAATCGCAAACTTGATCTGCTCCAGGGTTTCGATGCCCTGGCTCGAGCGCGCCGCTTCCATGATGTCGGCTTCCACCAGTCGGGCATGGCGCATGCGGCCCTTGAGGATCCGGCCGTCCTCGACAATGACGGTCGGACCGCCGTCGACCAATCGCGACACCCATTGGGAGCGTTGTTTGAGCAGCGACAAACCCACATCGATGGCAATCAGCGTGACGATCACCATCAGCGCGTTGGTCAGCGAAAAATCATCCCCCAGCAGCGCCTGCTGGGTCGCCTCGCCAATGATCATCAACAGCACGAAGTCGAACGTGGTGAGGTCCGCCAGGGAGCGGCGGCCGGCGATCTTGAACAGCACCATCAAGGCCAGGTACATCGCGGCGGCGCGTAGTACGGAGTCCATAGGTCACCTAAGGAAATATGAATTGATCGAAACTGACCGCGCTGCCGGGCATGGCGACACGGCTGTGATAAGTCCCCAGCCCGGTGCTGACCAGTGAGAGATACAGGCTCGCCGTACCCTCGGCATCCGCCTGGACCCACATCTTCATCCCCTGCCCCACGCTCGCCGAACGCACGGGCTGGGGCTGCAGCGCCTGCACGTCGAAGCCCTCCAGCCAGTCGCCGCCCAACTCCACCTCCAGCACCGCATCGGGCGGCCCCTTGAGATGAAGGATCATGGCGTTGGTGGAACCATTGCGATGAAACAACTCGTACTTGATCCCCAGCCGACCATCGGGGCTCTGCACCTCACGGGAGCTCAACGGACCACGGGAAAACAGACCCAGCAAAGTCAGGATCACCAACAGCACCAGCCCATACCAGCCGACCCGCTCGAACCGCCAGACCTTGAGCTGATACGCCATGTCTTCACGGACTGGAAACTCGCGGCTGCGGAAGTCTTCCGGCTCGGTGTGGTTGCTCATGAGGCCGTCCTATCGGTACTCACCCGCCAGGGCTCGCTGATGAAAGTGCCGCAGTTGCAGGAGCGCATGCTCGGCGGCCCACAACTGCACCTGCCCGCGCGCCCCGAAAAAGCGCTCCTGGCGACTGAACAGCGCCCGCTTGCCATTGAGCTGGAAGGCCCAGGCAAAGCACACGGTGCCGGCGGGAATGCCGTCCATGTCGTCCGGCCCGAGGATCCCTGTGGTCGCCACTGCCACGTTGGCATTGGCATCGTGCAAGGCGCCGAGGGCCATCTCCTCCGCCACTTCGCGGCTGGTGAGGTTGAAGGTGTCAATGGTTCGCGGGTTCACGCCCAGCAACCGTTGTTTCGCCTCGGGGGAATACACTACGTAACCGCTTTCGATCAGTGAACCGCTGCCCGGCACTTCGGCCAGCAGCGTAACGATCTGGCCAGCGGTACAGGATTCAGCCGTGGTCAGGCGCAAGTCATGGTCTCGCAGGTAATCAACCAGGGTACGGGCGACAGTCATGGTGCGAAGTCCTTCCGGGATGCTGATGGGTTGACCCCTGCCGCTTGGATTCATTCCCTCCAATCGCTTCCCGGCGCGCCGCGACAAATAAATGAAACCGTCCTCCAATCCTGCGCCTCAAACCCATAAGGGCCTCACGCTGAGGCTGACTTGATCAGGAGGTCGTCATGTCCGCACCTTTCGTCAAACTGTTCACACATCCCGAATTCGCCTGGCAGGACATCCGCGAAGAAGAACAGGCCCACCCGCGCCATTACCTCGGCCACTTGCTGTTGCTGGCCCTGATTCCGGCGGTGTGCCTGTTCATCGGCACCACCTGGACCGGTTGGAGCCTGGCCGAGAACGAAACGGTACGGCTCACTGCCGCCAGCGCACTGCAACTGTGCGTCCTGCTGTACCTGACCATCGTCGCCGGCGTGGCGCTCATGGGTTTATTCATTCGCTGGATGTCCCGCACCTTCGAGGCACGCCCGACCGTCAACCAGTGCATCGGCTTTGCCGCCTATACCGCCACACCGTACTTCCTGGCCGGGCTTTCCGGGCTTTACCCCAGCCGCTGGCTGGCGGTGGCCGTATTGCTCGTCGCTTCGGCTTATTCGACCTACCTGCTGTTTATCGGCCTGCCCAAGTTCATGAGCGTCAAGAAAGAACAGGGGCTGTTGTATTCGGCGAGTGTCTGGGGGGTTGGGTTGCTGGTATTGGTGACCATGCTGGTGGAGATGATTCTGCTGTGGTTCAACGTGTTGCAGCCGGAATACCTGCGGTTTCCGGTGGGTTGATCAGCCGATGGGATCCTGCGCCGGACGCTTCTGTGGCGAGGGGATTTATCCCCGCTGGGGCGCGAAGCGGCCCTAAGATTCTAGGGCCGCTGCGCAGCCCAGCGGGGATAAATCCCCTCGCCACAGAAGCCCGATCCCCTATCCCCAGTTCATTTATCGGTTTTCTTCATCCCGATCCGCCGACGCATGTCGGCCGTGATGCTCTGGCGGGTTTTCTTCAGGTCGGCCCAGGGTTCGTGACCCACCTCCGCCAGGCGCTCGTGGACGTTGTGCACATTCCACAGATTTGCCCCTTTGAGCTCCGCCACCTCCTCCCGAAAGATCGGCACCGACACCGGCAACCCTTCCCGGGTGCGGACGGCGTAGGCGCAGATAGTGGTGGCGCCGAGGCCGTTGCGCAGGTAGTCGATGAAGATCCGTCCGACGCGGTTCTTCGGCCCGGACACCGCGGAGAAGCGATCCGGCAGCAGCTTCGCCATGTGGCTGACAATGGCATGGCTGAATCCCTTGACCTCGTCCCAGCCGAGTTTGCGCGTCAGCGGCACCACCACATGGATGCCCTTGCCGCCGCTGGTCTTGAGAAATGCCTTGAGGCCCAGTTCATCGAGCACCGATAACGTCAGCTGGGTCGCCTCCACCATGCTTTTCCACGGCAACGCCGGGTCCGGATCAAGGTCGAGGACGAAACGATCCGGCTTGTCCAGGTCGACGGCGGTGGCGTTCCAGGTGTGCAACTCCACCGTGCTCATCTGCACCGCGCCGATCAGCGCCTCGGCGTTATTGATGATCATCACCGGCTGCCCGGTCAGGGCCTTGTCCAGGCTGGTAATCCCGGGAATCGCCAGGCGCTCGGAATTCTTCTGGAAGAACAGCTCGCCGGCGATCCCGTCCGGCGCCCGCACCAGCGCCACCGGACGCTCGGCCAGCTCCGGCAGAATGAACTCGGCGACGCTGGCGTAATACTCGGCCAGTTGCAGTTTGGTGGTGCCGCTGGTGGCGTCGATGACCCGCTCGGGGTGAGTGATCCGCACCTTGCCGTCCATCGCCGGGGCCTGTGTTGCTTTGCCCTTGGCTTTCGTCGTGGACTTGGCCGTTTTTTTTGCGACTTCTGCTGGCTTGTCCACGGCTTTCGGGCGCTCCTGGGTAATTTCCTTGGCCGGTTTATCGCTGCGCAAACCATGGAACACCGCATGGCGCACCGAACCTTCCTTGGTCATCTCGGCATACGCCACTTCGGCCAGTAGCGTCGGTTTGAGCCAGTGCACGCCCTTGGCTTCGTAGCCGGTGGGTGGATTGACCACGGCCGCTTTTTTCGTCTCCAGGGGCAGCAGCTGCTGGTGGATGCTCTTGAGGGTGGTTTCGTTGAACCCGGTGCCGACCTTGCCGGCATAGCGCAGTTCGCCGCTGTCGGCGTCATGCAGCCCCAGCAGCAACGCGCCGAAAGCACTGCGGGCACCCTTGGGCTCGCTGAAACCGACCACCACGAATTCCTGGCGGTTCTTGCATTTGAGCTTGATCCAGTCGCTGCTGCGCCGGGACACATAGGCACTGCCTGCGCGCTTGCCGATCAGCCCTTCCATCTTCATCTGGCAGGCGCTGTTGAGCAACGCCTCAGGGGTCTCCGCGAAGGCATCGGAGAAACGCAACAACGGATCCTCGTTGCCCTCCAGCACCGCCGCCAGCGCAGCCCGGCGCTGCTCCACCGGCACTTTGCGCAGGTCCATGCCATTGAGATACGGCAGGTCGAACAGGTAATAGGCGATCTTGCCGCTGCTGCCGGCGTCGAAGGCGTTTTGCAGGGCCTGGAAATCCGGCACGCCCTGTTCGTTGGCCACCACCATTTCCCCGTCCAGCCAGGCCGACTCAAGTCCGAGCCCGGCGAGGGCCTCGGCCTGGCTGGGCAACTTGTGGGTCCAGTCGTGGCCGTTGCGGGTGATCAGGCGTACATCACCGTTTTCGATGCGGGCCATGACCCGATAGCCATCGAATTTGATTTCGTAAAGCCATTCGCCGTCGGGGGCGCTTTCCACCAGGGTCGCCAGCTCCGGCTTGAGCGTCTCGGGAATCGGCCCGGCCACCGCGCCGCTGAGGGTGTTTTTTGAAGGTTTTTTCGATGACCTGGGTTTGGCGGTTTTATCCGGCTGTTTCACCGCTTTGGCGGCGGCTTTGCCACGGCGCTTGGGGACAATGGTGCGGTCGCTGAGCACGCTGTCCGGCTCTGCCTGAACCACGTCGTACTCACTTTCGGGCCGGGCGGCGTCGTCCTGGTGCTTGATCAGAAACCATTGTTCCTGCTTGCCCGGCATGTGGGTACGGACCAGATTCCACAAGCCGGCCAGCTTCTCGCCTTGCAGCTCGAACTTGAGCCGGCCCTTTTCGTAGGACTCATGGGGATCGTCCTGGGGAATCCACACGCCTCGATCCCAGACGATGACATCGCCGGCGCCGTAATGACCTTCGGGAATGCTGCCCTCGAACGTCGCGTAATCCAACGGATGGTCTTCGACATGCACCGCAAGGCGCTTGGATTTGGGGTCCAGGCTCGGTCCCTTGGGCACCGCCCAGCTCTTCAGGGCGCCGTCCAGTTCCAGGCGAAAGTCATAATGCAGCCGCGAGGCATCGTGTTTCTGAATGCAGAACTGCAAGGCGTGGGCGGTTTTCTTCGATGTGCGCGAGCGCTTCGCCGCCGGCTCCGGGGTGGCGGCGAAATCACGCATGCGGTTGTAGTCATCGAGGTTCTTGCTGGTCATCGGCCACCTGCCGCTTGCTGTAGCGTCGGACCGGCCACGGGCAGCCCGGCCGTTTCCGATACCAGTTGATCGACGACCCGGCCCAGGGCCTGGACAGGCGTATCCCCCAGCAGCAACCCTTGCTCGTAGAGGACCACTTGCCGGTCGGCACTGGTGCCTTCCTGCACGATCCGCCGCGCCTGCTTGAACACGTCGCTGACCCCGAGGGCCGCGGCCGTTTCACCAAAGGTCTGTTCGGCCAGGGTCAGCCATTCACCGATGAGCATCGGCTGCTCCTGCCCCTCGATAATGAATTCCGCCAGGATCCCGTGGCGCTTGGCCCGCCAGCGGTTTTCCTTGAGGATCCACTGGGACGTCTGGCTGTAGCGCGCCCCGGGCTTGGGTTGGGCAATGGCGTGGGCCACCATCAGGCGAAACAGCGAGACCAGGCAAAGGACATCATCGATCCGTGGACAGGCATCGCAGATGCGCATTTCCAGGGTGGGGAAATGCGAGGAAGGTCGAATGACCCACCAGCAATCGCTGGCCTGGCGAATCGAGCCGGTGCGCATGAGTAAGTAGACGTATTCGGCAAACGCCGTTTCGTCTTCGAAAAACTCCGGGACGCCCATGCGCGGCCACTCATCGCAGGCGACCTGGCGATAGCTGCTGAAGCCGCTATACGCGCCGTTCCAGAACGGTGAGGAAGCACTCAGCGCGAGAAACATCGGCAGCCAGGGCAAGACCTCGTTCATCACCCGTATCCGATCCCGGTCGGCCGGGACCTCAACGTGCACATGCAGACCCGACAGCACACTGCGCCGGGCCACCCGCTGGTAGTCGTCGAACAGTTGCTGGAAATGCAACTCATCGGTGGGCTGCAAACTCTGGGTCGCCATGGGGTGAGAGCCGGCGCTGAGCAGCCCCAGGCCATGAGGCGCCAAACGTCGGGTCAGCCCGGCGCGCACCTCGGTCAGGTAGTCGGCGGCTTCGGGCAGGCTGCGAAAGATGGGCGACGCCACCTCGACCTGGCTCTGGAACATTTCATGGGCGAAATGCTTGCCCAGCTCGATCCGGCATTCGGCCACCGCGGCCTCGGACGGTTGACCGGGCATACAGCGGGTTTGCAAGTCGGTGATGAAATATTCTTCTTCAATGCCGAACTTCAGACGCCTGTTCATCGACAATCCCTCCGATTCCCGCGCCGATGCGGGTTACCACCAACGCCACCACGGCGATCCTTTCCACGTCCCGATAACCCGGCGTCAGCAGTTCTTCACCAAAGACGTCCGGGTCGAGTTCCTTGTAGGTCCAGCCAAAATCCGGCGAATCGCGCCACGTTCCCAACGCCTCCAGGAACGGATCGCGACCATCGACCATCGCCACACCGGTGTAGAGCACCAGCGAGCCGCCCGGCGTAAGACGGGGCAACGCCTGCTCGACAATCCGCAACGACAGCCCGGCGCCGAGGGCGCCACCACCGTCACGATAGGCACGCTCCGCCGGATCGGCCATGTACGGCGGGTTGGCGACGATCAGGTCGAATTGGCCGTCCACGTTCTGCAGCAGGTCGCTGTGGGCGATCTCGAGATTGCCCACCTCGGCCAACGCGGCGTTGACCGCGCTCAGGCGCAGGGCCAGCGGGTTGATGTCCAGAGCCAGCACCTGGGCCTCGCGACGGGCCCGGGCAATCACGATCGCCCCGACACCGGCGCCGCAGCCAATGTCCACGGCCCGATGCACCGCCGTGAAGTTTTGTTGCAGATGGGTATGGATCAGTTGCGCGAAGCGGTAGCTGTCCGGCCCGAAAAATACCGCATCACTGGACTGGGTAGGGAATGCCGAATGGGCAAACAGCAAGCCGTCCAGGCTCGACCAGCGCACCCGGCTGTGAAGCAGACCCTGGCGCTCTTCCAGCACCTCGGCTTCTTGCAGTTGACGCTGCTCGTCGGCGGAAATCAGCCCCGGCGCAAATGGCCGCGACCAACCGAACACGTCGCGCAATGTCCTGGAACGCTCGTTTCCGGGCCGCTGGTTGACCCGTTCATGGGTCAGCGGCGTTGGCGTGATGAAGCGATAACCGTCGGCTTGTAACCGACGGCCCAGCTGCAACAGCGCCAGGTCGGGTTCGGACAGGCGTTCTTCCTGATTCATGCAGGGCTCCTAGCGAAGTACGGATTTGAGTTCGATGAACCGACGGGTCGCCAGCAACCCGGCCGGATGGCTGTGGCAGCGAGCCGAGAGCCAGGGCATCAAGGTCTGCATCTGCTCATCGGGCGTCTGGCCACGCAGCGCCTGCTGCAGGCTTTGCACGTCGGGATCTTCCGCCGGCGCGGGTAACTCGCCGGCGGCGCCATGGTTGCGCCGGGGCGTCGAACGAGTGCTCTTTTCCAGCCAGTCACCGGCGATCCAATCGTGCAATAGCTGCTTTTCGTAGGGGCTGAACACCCCGAACATCGCCGCGCCGGCCCCTTCGATCAGGGTCCAGAACCGACTGTTTTGCGGGTCCTCATGACGCCGGATCCAGCCTTTGCCTTGCAGCGCGTCGAGGAAGCCTTCCAGTTGACCCGGCGCCGCCAGCCACTGGTTGACAGTCTTGCCCTCGAACTTGCAGTAGTCGGAGTGCATGTGCTGGCCGAACGGGCGTTTGCGTTCGAGCATGTCCAATACTTCGCGATACAGGTCGAACGACTCGATGATCGCCCGGCTGCCCTGGCCCAGGTCATTGAGGCGATAACCCAGGGTCACCCGACGCCAGAAGGCTTCGCGGTCGGCTTCCATCGGCATCAGTTGCAACAGCGATTGCACGGCTTTGTGGGCGTGGCCGGTACTGGCGTTGTCGATGGTCACGTGGAGGGTGAAGTAATACGGATCGATGTCCAGTTCGCTCAGCTCATAGGCACTGATCAGCAGATGCAGGGGCAGTTGCTCGTAGCCCAGGTTGTAGCCGATGACTTCCGGCAGGTATTCATCGCCGGCGTACCCCAGGGCAAGTTGCACCGCGCCTTGCAGGTAACGCTCGTCGTCGATGTCCGGGGTATCCGCCAAGCTGTGTTCGGCAAGCAGCTTGCGGTAGATCACCACATGGTTCAGCGCCGGGACGCCGTCGCCCAACTCCTCCAGGTAGGTAGACAGCAATCCTTCGAAGCGGTGATCGTGCCAGTGCTTGAGCACGCCATACAGCCAGGCACCGTCCACCAGCTTGGTCGGTGCGACGGCCTGGAGGAAGTACAAGGCGTGGGCCTTGCTGGTGAAAAACTCCCGTGCGCCTCCGTGCTTGCGTCGTTCCAGGTAATCACCGTATTGCCGGGCCACGCCGGCACTGTGTTGCTCGACCCAGGCTTGCAAGGCCATGGGGTCGTCGGGCATTTCCTGGGGCAGCGCCTCGGTCTTCTCCAGGCATGACTGGAGATAGGCCTGGGCCACGGCTTGCCGGTCGGCATCGTCCGGGCCCTGGAGCAGCCGCTCGTAGCATTGGCGAACGTTCCCGGCGGCGGTGAACGGATCTGTAAACGGCCGCCCGGTGGCGGGCCGGTGAAGGGAAGTCAGCGCAGTCATAAGGGCCTCATGGGTGCTTGGCAGGACGCTGAATCAGCACGTCTCTTCCAGAGCAGAGCCCTGGACGCGGCGAAAAATTCCCTCGAATTGAAATGCAGCCGGATAAACGGGGCGATGCGGTTGTGATGGGAACCCTCGCTTCGTTCGAGCTCTCGAATGGAAGAACCGGGGGTAAGTGCCAACCCTTGTGGCGAGGGAATTTAGCGAAACGTCGCACCGCCCCGCTGGGCTGCGAAGCAGTCCTAAAACCTGCCACTGCGGTGTACCAGCAGATTGAGTTGACTGGTTTAGGGTCGCTTCGCGCCCCAGCGGGGATAAATCCCCTCGCCACAAGGGCGAGGCCAACAGTTGAGCGTTGCGGTTATCCAAGGAGCACCAATGATTTTCACAGCGTGGGTTGCGGTGCTCGGTGCCGTATTGCTGACTCTGGCCCTGACCTCTTCCTACCTGCGCTGGATGCCGGTGACCACTTCGGCGATGTGCCTGGCACTGGGCGTCGCCATTGGTCCGGTCGGGCTGGGGTTGTTGAAGCTGGACGTCAGCGACTCCACGACCTGGATGGAACACCTCACTGAAATCGCCGTGGTGTTTTCACTGTTCGTCAGCGGCCTCAAATTGCGCCTGCCCTTCAAGGACCGCACCTGGCGCGTGGCCTACGGGTTGGCCGGGCCGGTAATGATCCTGAGCATCGCCGGCCTGTGCCTGGCGCTGCATTATCTGTTCGGTCTCGGTTGGGGTGTGTCGTTGCTGATCGGCGCGATGTTGGCCCCGACCGACCCGGTGCTGGCGGCGCTGGTGCAGGTCAACGATGCCCGGGATGACGATCGGGTGCGTTTCGGGCTGTCCGGCGAGGCCGGGTTGAACGACGGCACGGCGTTTCCGTTCGTGATCCTTGGCCTGCTGATGCTGCGTGACGGCGATGGCGGTTTCCTCACCGAGTGGGCCTTGCGCAATGTGCTGTGGGCTGTACCGGCAGGCTTGCTGATCGGCTACACAATGGGCCGCGGCATTGGTCGCCTGACCTTGTCGATGCGCATCCGGAATGCCGACAGCACCCTGTCGCCCAACGATTACCTGGCCCTGGCGTTGATCGCGCTGGCCTATGTCGCCGCCGAATCGGTCCAGGGCTATGGTTTTCTCTCGGTGTTCGCCGCCGGATTGGGGTTGCGCCAGGCCGAGGTGGCCTCTACCGACCAGGACTCGCCGCCGGCTGAACACCTGGTGCAACCGGTGGTGGGGCACGAAACTGTTGCCCCTCGGCAAGCGGTGCTGGGGGACACCGAGGCGCTGGAAGACGGCCAGGTGGCCGCCGGGGTGATGATGGGCGACATGCTCGCGTTCGGCAGCCTGGTGGAGCGCGCCATGGAAGTGTTTCTGGTGACCCTGCTCGGGGTAGTGCTGGCCAATCACTGGGACTGGCGGGCCCTGACCATCGGCGCCCTGCTGTTCGCCGTCATTCGCCCCTTGTGTGTGCTGGCGATGCCCTGGGGGCGCTTGCTGGACCGCTCGCAACGATTGCTGATCGGCTGGTTCGGCATACGCGGTATCGGCAGTCTGTTCTACCTGTTCTTTGCCTTGAACCATCACCTGCCACCCGAGGTGGCGAACCTGTGTATCAACCTCACCCTCTCGGTGGTGGCCCTGAGCATCCTGGTCCACGGCTTGAGCACCCAGCCGACCCTGGCGTGGTATGAGCGCCATAAGCGATCAGGCTAGATCGGTGGGCCTCAGGCCCCGGGGTCGGTCACCTGGATATAAACCGAATACACCCCCAGCAACACCCAGAACGCAGCAAAAATCCACGGCGTACGCACCGAAAACAGCAGCGACTTGCGGTAGCCCTTGTGGGTCGATTCCCGCTCACTGAACAGCGGCGACTCGTCATAGACCAGGCCCATCATCGGTTCGGAGCGCAGCAACTCACTCTGTTTGAAATGCCAGTGATCGATGATCTCGTAGGCGGCACGAATGCCCGGCCAGGCGTTGAGGGAGCTCAGGAAACCCAGCAAGGCCAGGAACGGCGGCACGATCAAAGTGAACAACTTGCCCCACTCCGGGTTCAGGTTGGCCATGCAGGAGGCGAAAGCGATCACCAGGAACGACTGGGCGGCCAGGTACGCATCGGTACGATTGGCCAGAATACTGGTTTCGTACTGGATCTCCCGACGATAGAAATCCAGTCGCTCCTTGGGGGAGCCGAACAACTTGGCCTGGTGTTCCGTCAGTTCTTCTTCCGGGTTCTGGCTGGTCAGGATTCGGGGCATTGCGCGGGTTTTCCCTCGGTGATGATTCGAATCTGTTGGATGATCGCGCCGCCAGGCAAGTTCAAGCCAATGGACCGCAGGTTCAACGAAACGTCGTCCCGCTACGAGGGTCTTTAGATCATCGACGGCTTCGAGGAAAGTTGTGTGGATTATCTTGGATGGGTGCAGTGGCCGGCGATGGTGGTGACAGTGCTCGCCGCCTGGCTGATCGGATCACGTCAGCCGCGACGACGGGTGATGGGCTTCAGTTGCTTCATGGCAAGCAACGTTCTGTGGGTCATCTGGGGGCTGCATTCGGATGCGTATGCGTTGATTGTGTTGCAGTTCTGCTTGTGTGCGATGAATCTGCGGGGGTTCAGGAAGAACACCACTGGATAGTCAGAGAACGTAGGCTTTTGTGACAAGGGTATCTGTGGGAGCAAGGCTTGCCCGCGATGAAGCTGATGCGGTCTTCTCAGAAACCGCAGTGTCTGTATCGCGGGCAAGCCTTGCTCCCACAGGTTCTTCTACCACAGGGGATCACCATCACTTCATCGTCTGCCCAATGGCCTGCACCAGGTCAATCTGCTTGAACGGCTTGGTCAGCCGTGGCAGTTGCGTGGCGAAGCCTTCCAGCCGCTCGGCGTAGCCGGTGGCAAGAATGACCGGCAAAGTGGGTTGCAGGTCTCGCAGCAACTTCGCCAGTTGCGCCCCGTCCATCTGCGGCATGGCCATGTCGGTGATCACCAGGTCGATGTCCGGATTGCGTTCGTACAATTCCAGCGCCTGTGCCCCCGACGGGGCGCAGAGCACCCGGTGCCCCAGGTCTTCGATCAACAGGCGGGTGCTGGTCAGCACCAGACTGTCATCATCGACCACCAATACCAACAATTGCTGAGTCGACAACGGCGCAGACGCCTGGACCGGTACCGTCTCCGGCGCCGAGTGATCAGCCACCGGCAACCACAACTCGGCGGTGGTGCCGACGCCCTTCTGGCTCTTGAGGATCAACCGGCCGCCCAATTGTTCGGCCAGGCCATGCACCATGGACAAGCCCAGGCCAGTGCCCTTGCCGACACCCTTGGTGGTGAAGAACGGGTCCACGGCCGAGGCCAGCGTCGCTTCATCCATGCCCTCGCCTTCATCGGTGATCGACAGGCAGACGTACCGCCCGGGCTTCACCGGCCTGTCCGGCGCCCCGGTCGCCTGTCGTTCATCGGCCGCAATCAGGATGCGCCCACCGTGGGGCATCGCGTCCCGGGCGTTGGTCGCCAGGTTGAGGATGGCCAACTCCAGCTGGTTGACGTCCGCCAGGACCGGCGACAACGCATCGGCGAAACCGGTCTGGATGTGGATCGAGGGGCCCATGGAGCTTTGCAACAGGCCGCTGATACCCTGCACCAATGCCGCCAGTTCGACCGATTCGGACGTCAGCTTCTGGCGGCGGGCAAAGGCCAGCATCCGTTGGGTCAGCGACACACCGCGCAGCGCGCCCTGGGTTGCGTTGTCCAGCAATTGGGCAATTTTCGGGTCGACAGGCATGCGCTTGCGGACGATCTCCAGGTTGCCGAGGATCACCGTGAGCAGGTTGTTGAAATCATGGGCGATGCCGCCAGTGAGCTGACCGATGGCCTGCAGCTTCTGGGACTGGAACAACGCCTCACGGGCCTGCTCAAGGGCCAACTGCGCCTGGGTGGCGTCGGTGATGTCGCGGGTAATCTTGGCAAATCCCAGCAACGTGCCGGTGTCGCTGCGGATCGCATCGATGACCACGTGGGCCATGAACCGTGTGCCGTCCTTGCGCACCCGCCAGCCTTTCTTCTCGAAGCGCCCGGCGCTTGCCGCGACGCTTAGCGCGCGCTGTGGCTCGCCATTTTCACGGTCTTCTGGGGTGTAGAACATCGAAAAATGTCGGCCGATGGCCTCCGCCGGCAGATACCCCTTGATCCGCTGCGCGCCCTGGTTCCAGTTGGTCACCTGCCCATCAGGATCGAGCATGTAGATGGCGTAGTCGGTGACGCTCTGTACCAGCAGGCGGAACTGCTGCTCGCTTTGCTTGAGGGTTTCCTCGGCCATCTTGCGATCGGTCAGGTCGCGGGTGATCTTGGCAAAACCAAGCAAGGCGCCGCTCTGGCTGTCGATGATCGGGTCGATGACCACGTGGGACCAGAACAGTGTACCGTCCTTGCGCACCCGCCAGCCCTCGCCTTCGAAACGGCCCTCGCGCAGGGCGGTGTCCAGTGCCCGTTGCGGCAGGCCGGCGGCGCGGTCCTGGTCGGTGTAGAAACGGGAAAAATGCTGGCCGAGGATCTCCGACTCTTCATAGCCCTTGAAGCGCCGGGCACCGGAGTTCCAACTGGTGATGATGCCCGTAGGGTCGGTCATGTAGATGGCATAGTCGACCACGGCGTCGATCAGCAGCCGAAAACGCTGTTCCTCGTTGATGCGGGCAGTCTTCTGATTATTCTCAAGCATTTTTGGCCGGGGCATCCGTGTAGATTCTTTGTGAAGTATGGAGCAGGTCCTGCCTCGGGAAATTATCAACCGGCGGGAGCAAAAATGGAAATCGACGCAAATCCCCTTGTGGGAGCGAGCCTGCTCGCGATTGCGGTCGTTCAGTCAGCCCTAAGTGACTGAAACGCCGCAATCGCGAGCAGGCTCGCTCCCACAAGGTTCAGCAGGGTGTTCTTGACTGACAGACCACCAACCCGGCAATAAGTGCTGCACCCGGGCCTCGCCGAACCGGTCGTCGATCAACATCACCACCCCCCGGTCCTGTTGGGTGCGGATGACGCGACCGGCGGCCTGGACGACTTTCTGCAAGCCGGGATACAGGTAGGTGTAGTCGTAGCCGTCGCCAAAGATCGCGGCCATGCGCTGCTTGATCTGTTCGTTGACCGGATTGAACTGCGCCAGCCCCAGGGTGGCGATGAACGCGCCGATCAGCCGCGAGCCCGGCAAGTCGATGCCCTCGCCGAACGCACCGCCCAATACCGCGAAGCCGATGCCCTGGCTGTGTTCCATGAACCGCTCGAGAAAGGCCTGCCGGGACGCCTCGCCCATGCCCCGGGATTGACTCCAGATGGCGATGTCCGGATGCCGTTCGGCAAACAGCCCGGCCACCTGTTGCAAGTAATCGAAACTGCTGAAAAAGGCCAGGTAGTTGCCGGGACGCTCGCCGAACTGGCGTGCCATCAACCCGACGATCGGCTCCAGCGACGCCTGGCGGTGGGCAAAACGGGTGGAAATCCGACTGACGACCTGAACGTCCAGTTGCCCGGCATGGAACGGTGATTCCACATCGATCCACACCGTGTCCGCCGGCGTGCCCAATAGGTCGGTGTAGTAATGCCGCGGGCTTAGGGTGGCGGAGAACAGCACGCTGCTGCGGGCCGCCGTGAGCCTTGGCCGCAAGAAACCGGCCGGTACCACGTTGCGCAGGCACAAGGTGGACAGGCTGCGCTGGCGACCGAGTTCACGCTTATGGATGTCGAACAGGAAATGCTCGTTGAACGATTCCGCCACCCGACCGAACTGCAAGGCCTCGAAGTAGAACGCCTGCAGGTCGCCGTCGAGGCCCTGGGGATGGTCGTTGAGGTAGTCACCGATGGCGGTAGTGCACAGGGACAGCGCCTGGAGCAGTTTCTCCGGGGGCTTTTCATAGGCCTGGTAAGTCGCCACCTGTGGCGCGTGCAAGGCGTTCCACTGGCGACTGACCCGTTGCAAGGACTTCTTCAGGGGCTCGGGAGCGGTTTTGCGCACCGCGGCCAGCGTGGACTGGTCGAGGGTCGCGCTGTACATCTGTCGCCCTCGTTCCACCAGGTTATGGGCCTCGTCCACCAGGGTCGCGACCGTCAAGCCATCGGCCTGGGCCAGGGCGAACAGCAAGGCGCTGAAGTCGAAATAATAGTTGTAGTCGGCGACGACCACATCGGCCCAGCGGGCCATTTCCTGGCTGAGGTAGTACGGGCACACCTCATGGGCCAGCGCAATCTCGCGCAACGCGGCCTGATCGAGCAAGGGGACCTTGCTGGCGGCCTCGCGGGCGCCGGGCAGGCGATCATAGAAACCACGGGCCAGCGGACAGGATTCGCCGTGGCAGGCCTTGTCCGGATGCTCACAGGCTTTGTCCCTGGCGACCATTTCCAGAACCCGCAACGGCATCGACGGCGCGCTCTGGGCGATCACTCGCGCCGCATCCAGCGCCAGCTTGCGCCCCGGCGTCTTGGCCGTGAGAAAGAACACCTTGTCCAGTTGCTGCGGCGCCAGTGCCTTGAGCATCGGGAACAGCGTAGCAACGGTCTTGCCGATGCCGGTGGGCGCTTGGGCCATCAGGCAGCGCCCGGTACTGACAGCCTTGAACACCGACTCGGCCAGATGCCGCTGTCCCGGCCTGAAGCCGGCGTGGGGAAAGGCCAGCGCTTGTGCGCCGGCATTGCGCGCCTGCCGATGGGCCATTTCCTGTTCGGCCCAGGCCAGGAACGACGCACACTGCTGTTCGAAGAAGGCTTCGAGCTGCGTCGCCTCGAAGCCTTGCGTCAGGCAGGTTTCCTTCTCACTGACGATGTCGAAATACACCAGCGCCACGTCGATGCGCGGCAGGCGCAGCTTCTGGCACATCAGCCAGCCGTAGATCTTCGCCTGGGCCCAGTGCAACTGGCGATGATTGGCCGGCTGCCTGGACAGATCGCCGCGATAGGTCTTCACCTCCTCGACACAGTTGCGGTCCGGGTCGTAGCCGTCGGCCCGTCCCTTGACCCGCATGCTCCGGTAGCGGCCTTCGAGGCTGATCTCGGCCTGATACGTCTCGTTGCGCCGGGATGCCACGGTGCGGTGGCCAACGATGCCTTCCAGTGCCGTGGGCGATGGGGTGAAGCGCAGGTCCAGGTCACCGGTCTTGGCGGTGAACTCGCATAACGCCCGCACGGCGATGCTGTAGGCCGGTTCCGGGGTCATGCGCCCTGCTCCATCCATTGCACATGGCAGACCGCAACAGGCATCCGGTGCTCGTGACAGAACGCCAGCCAGCGCAATTGATTGTCCTGCAGGCGATCGCCGGGGCCTTTGACCTCGATCATGCGATAAGCCTTGTGCTGCGGCCAGAACTGGATCAGGTCCGGCATGCCGGCACGGTTGGCCTTGATGTCCAGCAGCAGCCGATTGAACCAGTGCTTGAGGTGTTCGGCCGGCAGGCAATCGAGTGCCTGATGCAGCAGTTCTTCGGACACTGCGCCCCAGAACACGAAAGGCGACTGGATGCCCCATTTCTCCGCATAGCGCCGGACAATGGTGTCCCGATAGCGCCCGTCGTCAAGTTCCGCGAAGCAGGCCGCGAACAGCTCGGCGCGGCGGACAGGGAAATCCTCGTTGAGCAGGTCCACCGGACCGCGCTGGAACGGATGGAAAAACGCCCCCGGCAACGGTGCGAAAATAGCCGGCCAGCACAACAGGCCGAACAGTGAATTGATCAGGCTGTTCTCGACGTAATGCACCGGGGCGGTCTCATCGTGCAAATGGGCCTGGACGTGATACTCCACCGACAGGGCCGGATCGACACGAGGCAGGTACAGGTCCAGCCGCTCCACCTCGCGGGCCACGGCACGGGGCACCGGCGGCCCGCCCAGTTTGCGCTGCAAACGTGGCAGAACCCTGAGCAATGCCTGGGTTTCAGCGGCGTTTTCCGGCGCACGGGCAGCCATTTCCCCCAGTTCCAGGGCCAAGGCGTACTCGCCGATGCGCTCCAGCACGCGAATCATCCGCAACCGTGCGCCGGGGTAGGTGCACTCGCGATAGATGCACAGGGCCTGGGCAAAATCGCCGATGCGTTCGGCGTGCTGGCCGATCTGGAACAACAACTTGCCCCGGCGCCGCTCCAGCCATGGGTTGTCCAGGGCCAGTGCATTGACTTGGGCGACGATGTCCTCCAGCGGCTCGCCGGCTTCGAAACGCTGCTGGCAATCGTGCAGGGACAGACAGGCATCGACATCCTGACGGCTGCGCAAGCCTCGGGATTCGGCGCTGAACGCCACGGCTTCATAGGTGAAGATACCCAGGTCCGCCAGCACGAACTCCGACCAGTCCTGATAGAGGTTGCCAAAGAACATCAGCCGCAGCCGGTCGCAGGTTTCCATGATCGTCAGGCTGTACAACCGGTCTTCCAGTTGTGGACACCATTGATTGAATGACTGTGCTTCGTCCAGGCGATCACCCAAGGCCTGGAGCCACTCGGTCTTTTTTGCCTTGGGGCGTTCGATCAGGTGGCCGAGACACAGGATGATTTCCGGCTTGAGCAGCACCTCGAACAGTTCGACAAGGTTCAAGGGCTGCTGGTCCTGGACCCAGCCCAGGACCAGCAGCGGCTCGACCGCCGCGCCAATTTCGCCGATTTCCAGGTAATTCAATTTGCTGTGGCGAAAACGCAAGCCCTTGCGCATCACCATGCGCACCAGCAACCCCTGGGACGAGCGAGGCAAGGAGGTGAAGTCGTCGATGAACCGCTGCTCCTCGAGGCTGAGCACGTCGGCATAGCGTTGCGTCAGCCAGGCAAGCACCTGCTGGAAATTGTTCAGGTAGTAAAAGGGATCGTCGAGAACGTTGGCTGTCACGGGAAGAAGCGCCACGGATGCTGGAGTACTGGTTATGCGTACAGATACCAGCTACGGACGGCTCGGGCAACTGCAAAGGATGAGTGGTTCGTTCAATTAAAAGGCGAAATCCCGTGGTAGACGATGAACTTTCCTACAGTAAGCGGGACCAATGGCGGTTGATTACAGTGATGGCGCGGCCGGATGAGCCGCGTCCTTTGATCGAGAGGTATGGATATGAACATCAGATTTCTGGGCCTGCCTTTGGCTGCCGCAGCGCTCCTGGCGCTGGCCGGTTGCTCGACGCCGACCGTCGTGACCTTGCAGAACGGAACCCAGTATTTGACCAAGGACACCCCCAATACCCGCACGTCCGACGGGTTCTACGAGTTCGAAGACATCGCCGGCAAGAAGGTCCGGGTGCGCGCCGACGACGTGGCGACGATTCGCAAGGAAGACTGATTATCTTTTGGGCTTGCCGGGGATGACGATGGCATAGCTGACATCATTTGCGACTGCACTACCGCCATCGCGAGCAGGCTCGCTCCCACAGGGGATTTGCGGTAATCACGAAATCACAGTCACCGCCGGATAATGTGGGAGCGAGTTTGCTCGCGAACGCGGTGAACCAGTCACTTAAAGATTGACGGTACTGCCGCCTTCGCGGGCAAGCCCGCTCCCACAGGGGATCTGCGGTGATCACGCAATCACAGTCACCGCCGGACAATGTGGGAGCGAGCCTGCTCGCGATGGTGGCACATTCAACATTGATGCAGGCAGGTCCACCGCTATCGCGAGCAAGCTCGGCTCCCACAGAGATCAGGGGTCAGTGCATGAATCAGGCGAACACGATGCCGTCCCCAACCTGCCCCAGCCCTATTCCCACCAAGGTCACGGAATTGTCGCCAACCGTGAGCAACGTATCGGCGCCCACCTGCGACAAGTGCTGGCTGTAGTCAAAATCCGCCCCGGCCCCCTGTACGCCAATGAACACCAACTTGTCCCCGCCGTCGTAACCGCTGATCCGGTCCTGGCCGAACGCGCCGTTGAAGATGAAGGTGTCGTTGCCGCCACCCGATTGCATCAGGTCATTGCCCGAACCGCCGACGAAAGTGTCGTTCCCGGCACCGCCCACCAGCCGGTCGCGACCGTCCAGGCCGAACAGCCAGTCCCCCGTCGCCCGCGCCACCAGGGTATCGTCAGCCGCGCTGCCACTGGCCGATGACGCATACGCCGTCAGGTTGCCCCCGGCTGCCAGACCGTTGGCGGTGACGCTGTGGCTCACCTCATCCTTGAACAATCCCCAGAGCGATCCGGGCTCCTGGCTGACCAGCGTACCGATGTCGCGGGTGATGCTGATCGCACCGTGGGCATCACGCACGTACAGCGTGCCGGCCCCGTCATGGGCGAAGCTGAAATTCTTCACCGACTGCTGCAGGTGCAGACTGTTGGCGCCCTGCCCACCCAGGATCACGTTATAGCCACCGCCGTCGCGGAATGTATCGTCGCCGGCGCGGCCTTCCAGGTAATCGGTGCCTTGGCCGCCCTGGATCAGATCCGCCTGGTCGCTGCCAATGATGAAGGTGCTGCCGGTGTGGGACTCGGCATTGCGATTGAGGTCCTGCACCCAGGTATCGCCCCGCGCCGGGTCCGACAGGTTGGCAACGATGATGGTGGAGTCTTTTTCGGTCAGGTCGTAGAACGCCGAGTTCATGATCCGTCCCATGCCATCGCCATAACCGGTGGGCAGGTGGGAGATCCAGGTGGGGATGTTGAGGATGGAAAACGGCAACATGTTCCAGGCCGTCGACGCGTAGTGGTCGTTGAAGCTGACGATGTTGTTGGTGGCCGAATCCTGTTGCGCATCGTGCACGCCCACCGACGCCAGGTTGAAGGTCGAGCCGTCCAGCGCCCGGAAGACCGGATCGTTTTCATAGCCGATGTTCAGCACTTTGTCGGTGCCGCTCTGGGTCGGTGAGGCATAGGCAATGTAGTTGGCGCTGTTGTAGAACCCCGACCACTTGTCCGCGCTCAAGTCCGCCATGCTGTTGACCGCCAACCCGCCCAGGCTATGACCGCTGACCAGGACGTCCTTGCCCGTCAGGCCGTGGGCCTGGGCAAACTTCGCGACATCCCCGAGCAGGTTGCCGAAGGCTTCACCGACGTAATTTTTCGCATAGTCCTTGGGCCCCAGGGCGGCCATCAGGTCGTTGATCACATCGCCGATGGAGTCGGTGATCAGGTTTTCCCGGGGGCCACTGGTGCCACGAAACGACACGCCGATTTCCTGCAGGTGACCCTCGGCGTCGTACTTGCCAAGGATCTCCACTTGCGCGGTGGTGTAGCCGGTCTTCTCGCCAAAGAACGTTCCGCGGCCATCCACCTTGCCGGCATAGCCCAGTTGCGAGGCACTGATGGGTGTCCAGCCGGCTTTTTGCACCGCTTCCAGGGCAAGCTTTTCCGAATCGGGATTCCACGGCACGCCAGGAATCACTCCCTGGGAATCGGTGCCGCCCAGCAATGCCGTGACCAGGGTCGCCGGCAGACCGGCACCGAAGCCATTGTGCTGGTACCCGGAAGCAAAGCCGTTGTCGAGGTTGTGGTAGGAATACAGCATGATCGCCATTGCATCGCTGACCAATGCCTTGGACTCGGTGGTGCCGAGGTTCTTGTAATCGTAGATACCCATGTGTTGCTGCCTCTCTTTTTGTTGTTGGAACAAATGCAAAATGAAGAGTCCAACCGGCCATTGCCCTGATTCCTGTGGCTAACACTGGCTCCCGTGGCGAGGGGATTTATCCCCGTTCGACTGCAAAGCAGTCGCCAGTCTTGGGGTCGCTGCGCGACCCAGCGGGGATAAATCCCCTCGCCACAAAGGTCTGCCCGGTCAATGGATCAGCGGGTTACAAATGCCTCATCCACTTTCGCCAGGTCCTGTTCCCCCAACGTGCCGGCGTAGTAATGCAATTTGACCCAGGCCATGAGGTAGTCCTAGCGGGCCATGGCAAGGTCGGTCCTGTGGCTAGCACTGGCTCCCGTGGCGAGGGGATTTATCCCCGTTCGACTGCAAAGCAGTCGCCAGCCTTCGGTTCGCTGCGCGACCCAGCGGGGATAAATCCCCTCGCCACAAAGGTCTGCCCGGTCAATGGATCAGCGGGTTACAAATGCCTCATCCACTTTCGCCAGGTCCTGTTCCCCCAACGTGCCGGCGTAGTAATGCAATTTGACCCAGGCCATGAGGTAGTCCTAGCGGGCCATGGCAAGGTCGGTCCTGTGGCTAGCACTGGCTCCCGTGGCGAGGGGATTTATCCCCGTTCGACTGCAAAGCAGTCGCCAGCCTTCGGTTCGCTGCACGACCCAACGGGGATAAATCCCCTCGCCACAAAGGCCTGCCCGGTCAATGGATCAGCGGGTTACAAATGCCTCATCCACTTTCGCCAGGTCCTGTTCCCCCAACGTGCCGGCGTAGTAATGCAATTTGACCCAGGCCATGAGGTAGTCGTAGCGGGCCTGGGCGAGGTCGCGGCGGGTGGTGTAGAGCTGTTGCTCGGCGTTGAGCGCGTCAAGGTTGACCCGCTCGCCGCCAAGAATGCTTTGCCGGGTCGACACCACCAGTGCTTCGGCGGAGGCCAGGGCTTTCTGGTAGGCCCGTAGCTTGTTCACCCCCGACACGCAGGCGCTGAACTGCCGGCGCAGTTCGATCAGGGTTTCCCGGGTCTTGGCATCCAGCTCGTATTCGGCCTGTTCCATGGTGCGGCTGGCCTGGCGGGTCGAGGCCGAGACGCCACCGCCGGCATACAAGGGCACGCTGACTTCCAGGCCAATGGTGTTGGTGTCGTAGCGCTGGTTGTAGGTGTTGCCGCTTTCCGACTCGTTCTGGCGCATCGTCGCGTAGGCGCTGACCTTGGGCAGATGTCCGGCGCGGTTGCGCTCCACCTCGTAGCGCGCAACATCCACGGCCTGGCGCTGGGAAGCCAGGCTGGGGTTGTTGCTCACGGCCAGTTCATGCCAGGTATCGAAACCGGCGGGTTGCAAGGCGAAGGTCTGGAAGCTTTCGTTCAACGGCGTCAGGTCACCGATCGCCAGGGTGGGCACGCCGATCAGCGAACCCAGCTTACGCAGGGAGGCATCCTGTTCGTTGTGCGCTTCGATTTCTTCCGCGGTGGCCAGCTCGTAGCGCGACTCGGCCTCGAGGATATCGGTGCGGGTGCCTTCGCCCTGACGAAACAGATGCTCGTTCTGGCGAAACTGCTGTTCGAAAGCCTTCTTCTTGGCCTGGGCAATGTCGATCTGGTCCTGGGCGAACAGCGCCTGGGTGTAATGGCTCAGCACCCGCACCAGCAACTCCTGGCTCTTGCCGCGGAAGTTTTCATCGGCGAACAGCGCCTGCGCCACACCTTTGCGATAGGCCGCGTAAGCCTCGTAGTCCAGCAGCGGCTGTTGCAGGGTCAGGCTGGAGCCATAACTGCTGTAGTTGCGATCGTCATGCTGGCTGGCGCCGCGATCATTGAGGTAAGTGACCTTGGACTGGTTGCGGCCCTTGTTGTAGCTGTAGCCCAGGTGCGGCAGCAGCCCGGCGCGGCCGATGGCGCGATTCTCCAGGCCCGCGTCGCGTTCCTTGATCGCCCCGAGATAGACCGGGTCGTTACGCAGGGCTTGTTCGTAGAATTCGAACGGCCCCATGGCCCAGGCATGGTTGCAAGTTGAAGCGGCCAGCAGTGCCAACCCGTAGAAACACTTCATACACCGGACATCCTTATTCCTCGGTCAACGCAGAGCCGGCCCGGTCGAACAGCGGTTTGAACAGATAGTTGAGCAGCGAGCGCTCGCCGGTGCGCACGAACATTTCCGCCGGCATCCCGGGCTTGATCACCAGGCCATTGAGTTTTTCCAGCGCCGCATCGCCCACGCTGCTGCGCAGCACGTAGTACGGCGTACCGGTTTTTTCATCGACCATCTGGTCGGCGGAGACCAGGCTGACCTCCCCCGCCACCCTCGGCGTGCGGCTCTGGTTGAAGGCGGTAAACAGGATGTCCACCGGCAGATGGATACCGACCTTGTCGATCAGGTTCACCGGCAGGTGCCCTTCCACCTCCAGCCGGGTGCCTTGGGGCACGATCTCCAGCAACGTGTCGCCCTGGCGCACCACCGCGCCCTCGGTGTGCACCCCCAGGTTGACGGCGATGCCATCGGCGGTGGCGAGGATCTCGCTGTGTTGCAGCTCGAACCCGGCCGACGTGAGTTGCTGTTGCAAGGTTTCGCTCTTGAGCTGGGCCTCGGCCAGTTGGCTGCGAACCTCCTTCTGGTACTCCTCGCTGTGTTGTTGCAGCTTCAGCCGAGATTCGACGATCCCCTGCTCCACCCGGCCGCTTTCGCCGCTGTTCTGCGCCAGTTCCTGCTGCACCTGGGACAGTTGCCGTTGATAATCCAGCAGGCGGTTGCGCGGGATATAGCCGTTATCCGCCAAGGGCTGCAGGTTGCCCAGTTGCAGGCGCAGGGAGTCGGCCTGGGCCGTCAGGTCGCCACGGGCCCGACGCATCCCCGCCAATTGCGCGGTGGCGCCGTCGATGCTGGCGCGCAATGCGGCTTGTTCCCGGGCGAAGGCTTCGCGACGGCTGCTGAACAGTTGTCGCTGGCCTTCGAGCACCAACGCCAGGCGCGGGTCCGGGTCCTGGCTCAACGCGCTCGGGAAACTCACTTGCGCCAGGTTGTCCCGCTCGCTTTGCCAGCGCGCCAGGCTGGCCCAGGCCATCCGGTATTGGGCTTGCAGCGATTGCACATCCGCCGCGGCCTGGGTCTGGTCCAGGCGAAACAGTGGTTGCCCTTGCTTGACCGCTTCGCCTTCACGCACCAGGATCCGGCTGACCATGCCGCTGCTCATCGATTGCACGGCCTTGCGCTTGCCGGAAACCACCACCGTGCCCTGCACGGGAATGCCCTGGTCCAACGGGGCCAGGCTGGCCCAGGTAAAGAAGCTGCCAGCGCCAAGGATCGCCAGGGCCCAGCCCATGCGCATGAAGAAACCGGCGTCACGTTCGGGAGGCTCGGGGAGTCGAGTGTGTTCGAGGGTCATGTCGCGATCCTTGCTCATGCGTTGCCGGGCTTGCCGGCGGCCTGGTACTGACGGCTCATGCTCAAGCCGTTGGGCGTCGACTGGGGTTTGTCCCGCGGGGTTTCCGGCTGGCCGGACAGCGCCCGCAGCACGTCCTGGCTCGGTCCGAACGCTTGCAGGCGACCTTCGTTGAGCACCAGCAACTTGTCGGCCTGGGCCAGTGCCGAAGAGCGATGGGTCACCAGCACAACGCTGGTGCCCTGGGCTTTGAGCTGCGCGATGGCACTGGCCAGTGCCGCCTCGCCGACGGTATCGAGGTTGGAGTTGGGCTCGTCGAGCACCACCAGGCTCGGCCGGTCGTACAGGGCCCGAGCCAGGGCGACCCGTTGCTTCTGCCCACCGGACAATCCGCAACCGTCCTCCCCCAGTACCGTGTCGTAGCCTTGGGGCATGCGCAGGATCAGCTCATGCACCCCGGCCTGCTGCGCGGCAGCGACGATTTTCTGCGGGTCGGCCTCGCGAAAGCGGGCAATGTTCTCGGCGATGCTGCCGCTGAACAGCTCGATGTCCTGGGGCAGGTAGCCGATGTATGGGCCGAGTTGGTCGCGGTTCCAGCGATGGATATCGGCGCCGTCCAGGCGCACCGCGCCACCGAGGATCGGCCATACGCCCACCAGCACGCGGGCCAGGGTGGATTTGCCGGAGCCCGAGGCGCCCAGGATCCCAAGCACCTCGCCGGTAGCGAGGCTGAAACTCACTTGATGCAATGTCGCTTGGCGCTGCCCCGGCGGTCCGGCGCTGACCTGCTCGAAACTCACCTGGCCCTTGGGCGGTGGCAACGGCATCGTATCGTCCTGGGGCGGATAGGCTTGCAACAGCGCATCGAGACGACGATAAGCCAGCTTCGCGCCGCTCCACTGCTTCCACACGGCAATCAATTGATCGATGGGGCTCAATACCCGGCCCATCAGGATCGAGCCGGCAATCATCATCCCGGCGGTCATGTCGCCCTTGATCACCAGCAGCGCCCCCAACCCCAGCACGAGCGATTGCAGGCACAGGCGCAAGGCCTTGCTGAAGGCACTGATGACCGCACCGGTGTCGCTGGCCTGGTTCTGCAGACCGAGAAAGCGCGAGTGCACGGCAAACCAGCGGTTGCGCAGCGCATCGAGCATGCCCATGGCCTGGATCGATTCGGCGTTGTGCAAGTGGCTGGTAGCCAGTTGACCGGACTGTTGCGAGTAGCCGCTGGCCTGCGCCAATGGTTTTCGGGTCATGACCTCGTTCAGGCATGCCAGGCCGATGAGCAACAGCGTGCCGATGCTGGCGAACACGCCCAGCCAGACGTTGAACAGATAGATCACCAACAGATAGACCGGGAACCAGGGGGCATCGAAGAAGGCAAACAATGCCGGGCCGGTGACGAACTGGCGCAGATGGGTCAAGTCACCCAGGGACTGTCCGGCGTTGCCTTCGCCCTGGAGCAGGTTGCGCTCGAACGCGGCCTTGTAGACCTGAAGGTTGAAACGCCTTTCCAACTGGCTGCCGATACGGATGACAATGAAACTGCGCACCATTTCCAGCAGCCCGATGAAGACAAAGAACCCCACCACCATCAACGACAACATCACCAGGGTGGTCTCGTTCTGCGATGACAATCCACGGTCATATACCTGGAGCATGTAAATGGAAGGCGCAAGCATCAGGACATTAATCAATGCGGTAAAACAACCGACACTGAGCAGGATATTTTTATAATCGCCCAGCGCCTTGAACAGCGGCACCGCAGCGGCGGTCTTTGCCCTTTTCATCATTCTTCCCTGCTCTTGGCTTTGCCATAGAGTTGGCGAACTCTCGAACTCGCCAATCTTTTATTAGTTGAACCTGAACACACCAAAGTGCGCGCTCGTTCGAACAAGCGCGCTTGGATACGGGTAAACAGGCCCAGGCCGTACGAATACGTTAACGTGCGCTCTCTTGGATATCGCGCTCGAGCGTAACGCTCAATCCCGACTTCAAATTGACTTGATAATGCTGGCCCTGACGGAGCCCCAGATGAACTCTGGCATCTTGCTTGCCAAGCAGCGAAAGACCATCGGGTTCCGGAAACCAATGCACCGGCTCATCCCCGAGCCAGTGACCCAGGCAATCGGTTTGCCCACCCACGGTCTGGTCCGCCTTGAGTTCGATCACGCAGACATTCGACGGCTTGTCCTGCAACGCCTGGGTTTGCGCGGTGTCCTGCGGGCCTGCCAGGACGGCACGCCACTGACCGGCCAACTGCGAGGGTTCTGCTAACAACAGGCTGCGCGCCATGGCGACTTCTCCAGAAAACAACATCAGCGTAGCGAGTAACCAGGCGGTTGCCGGGAAGCTACAGGGCGTAAATTTTTTACCCATCTTGTCCATTCCAACAAAGATCCCGTAGGAGCTGGCGAAGCCCGCAATCTTCATTCGTGGCTCAAATGAGCGAAAAAAGATCGCAGGCTTCGCCAGCTCCTACGGCGTGGTTCAGGCCACGATGTCCGAAACCGCTGCCTGTCCGACGGTACTGACCAGGAAATCGGCCACGCCATGCCCGGAGAAGTCCACCGACAACAAGCTGTTGCCACCCGATGTCGACAGCACCGCATCGCCCGCCGCACCGGTAAACGCATTCACGAAGTGCAGGCCCGCGCCATTGGTGATACCGGTCAGGTCGATCTTGTCCAGGCCGCTGACGAAGTCGAGGATCTGATCCGTGGCACCCGGCCGCGAATCGGAGCTCGCGGCGAACACAAACGTGTCGGCACCCGAACCGCCCGACAGCTTGTCCGCACCGCCGCCCCCCCAGAGGATGTCATTGCCGGCGCCGCCCTTGAGCTCGTTGGCCACTTCGTTGCCGATCAGCAAATCACTGCCCGACCCGCCAATGGCATTTTCGATGGTGGCGCCCTGGGCGATGGAGACGTTGCCCACCATGCCGCCAACGTCGGAGAACGAGGCGTCATTGAGGTTTATTTTCTGGTTCTGGGTGAAACCGGAGAAGTCCAGGGTATCGCGACCGCCCGCGTCCCATACCGAGAACACCACCTTGTCCGACGAGGAAGAAGCACTGAGGAAGTCGCGGCCGGCGTTGGAATTGAAACCGTAAGTGGTGTCACCGGTACGGGTGCTGGTGTTGGCACCGTAGAGCTTCTGGATCGCCGCGATGTCATCCATCAAAGGGCCCGAGGAATAGGCTTCGACGCCGCCCTTGCTGAAGTTCTGGTCGGTGTTGCTTTCGCTCCAGTAGCTCATGACGCTGTAGCCGCGGGTGTCCTGGCCGTACGTGGCGTCATCGTAGGTCGGGCTGCCTTCGCCGGCGTTGTAGTCGCCAGGATGCGCCAGGCCCAGGGTGTGGCCGATTTCGTGGGTCAGGGTCTGCCGGCCATAATTATTCAGGTCCGGGTTCTTGTTCTGGGTGTAGCTGCTGTTGATCAGGTACCAGGACGTCCCGTCATAGCCGGCGCCAGTCCCCGGCAGATAGGCGAACGCCGCTGCGCCGTCCTGGCCGCCGCTGTAGTTGCCGAAGGTCATGTGCCCGTCGCCACCGCTGCTCTTCTCGGTAAAGGTGACATTGGCCACGTCCGCCCAGGATTGCATGGCCAGCGCAGCCTGGCCCTTCTGCTGGGCGCTGAACTGACTGAAACCGCTGATCCCGTGCTTGTTCATGGTGCTCGAAGATGCGGAGGTAAGAAAGGTATAGGTCAGCTCGATCTTGCCGCTGCCGTCCCTGTCCTGATACGCCGCGCCGTCGCGCAGCAATTGGGTGGCCGCCTCGTCCACTGAGTACGACGGCTTGCCATTGACGGTGAGATCGCCGCCACGGTCGTATTGATGGCTGAAACTATTGATCCGGTTGAACGCACTACTCGGTTCGGCCAATGATTGCGGTGCCCAGAGGAGTTGTTCGGCGGAATCAATAGTGCTGGTTTTGACTTTCGACATAAACACACTTCCTTGTTTGCAATGGAACAGTTTTTTCAGACAGGCAATCTCTGGCGAGATCGTCCTATCACTCGCCCAATTGAGGACGCAAGAAAACTGACACAATTCGAAATCAAACGTCTAGCGATTTTTTTGAGCCCTCTCAACAGCAACTCGGACACCGAGCAGAGCACTAGGCGTCCGCCCAGTTAATACAGGCAGTACAGCGTCAAGACCCAAAATTGTCGGACAAAATCCTATTTAAATATTAAATATCGCCCTATGTCGCTCGTCGCTCTTCCAGCAACTAACTGCCAGTGAAATGCTATTAATTAATATGAACTAGTGGCCTATTTGTTCCTCGGTGTTGCGCGCGCAAACCTCCCGCAAACAACCCCGCAGCCAGCGGTGCACCGGATCGGCATCCATTCTTGGATGCCAGAGCATGGCAATCGTGAACGCCGGCACCGGGAACGGCAGCGCAAAACTGTACAGGCCGCTACGCAGGCGGGTGGTATAGCGTTCGGGCACACTGGCGACCAGGTCGCTGGACCGCGCGAGCCCCAGCGCCGTGGAGAACCCCGGGACAGTGGTGATGATCTCGCGCGTCAGGTCCAAGGAAGCCAAAGCCCGGTCGATGGGACCGTGGTCGAGGTCGCGCAGCGCGACATCAATGTGCCCACCCGCCGCATAAGCGGCAGCGGTCATCTCGGCCTGGGCCAGTGGGTGCTCCAGGCGAACCACACCGATGAAACGGTCGACGAACAACGCCTGGGTGCGCAGCTCCGGGCGGGTGTCCTTGTCCACTACAGCGGTTTCCAGGTCCACGGTCCCCTCGCGTAATGCCTTATTGCTCTTGTCAGCCTTGTCCACGAAACGCATCCGGACACCGGGCGCCTCTTCGCCGATGCGGGCAATCAGATCGACCCCGAAGTTTTCAACGAACCCTTCCCGGGTGCGCAGCGTAAAGGTCCGACTCAAGCGCCGCAGGTCCGGGGCCTGGACCGGACGCAGCACCGTCTGGGCGTCCTGTACCAGTTGACTGACCAGCTCGCGCAACTCCAGGGCTCGGGGCGTGGCAACCAACCCTCGCCCGGCCCGCACCAACAGCGGGTCACCGGTGGTTTCCCGCAAGCGCGCCAACGCCCGGCTCATCGCCGAAGGACTGAGCCGCAGCCGTTGGGCCGCCCGGGCGACGCTGCCTTCCGCCAACAATACGTCAAGGGTGACCAACAGGTTGAGATCGGGAATGGACATGATCAGGCCTTGGGCTGATAGGTGGCGTTCTATGCAGCTATAAAGTGCAACTGCTGCGTCTTCCGCCATGTTATGCCCCAGCGTACTGTTCTGACAGCCCAGTTTTTGCGAGTCGCAAATGGAGAACAGAATGAAACCCGTCAGTACGCAACCTTGCCCGCCGGAGATTACCGGCGCACCCCAAGCCACCTCGGCACGCTGGGCGTTGACCAGCCTTGCCCTTGCAACCCTGCTGGCCTCGCTGGGTACCAGCGTCGCCACGGTCGGCCTGCCTGCCTTGGCCGAAGCGTTCAGCGCCTCCTTCCAGGCGGTCCAATGGGTGGTGCTGGCTTACTTGCTGGCGATCTCCACCCTGATTGTCAGCGTCGGACGCCTGGGAGACCTGGTTGGACGTCGGCAACTGCTGCTGGCCGGGATTTTGTTGTTCACCCTGGCGTCCGTCCTGTGCGGGTTCGCCCCTTCCTTGGAGCTGTTGATCGCGGGCCGGACGCTGCAAGGCCTGGGAGCGGCCGTCATGATGACCCTGACCCTGGCCCTGGTCGGCGAAACGGTCGGCAAGGACCGCACCGGTCGCGCCATGGGCTTGCTGGCCACACTGTCAGCGGTGGGCACTGCTCTGGGGCCCTCGCTCGGCGGTACGCTGGTCAGCGTCTTCGGCTGGCACGCCATCTTCCTGATCAACGTACCCCTCGGACTGCTGACGTGGTTGTTGGCCTGGCGCTCCTTGCCTATCCATCGCCCCCCGGCACATGCCGAAAGACCCGGCTTCGATATCACCGGCACGGTGCTGCTGGCGACGGCACTGGGCGCTTATGCACTGGCCATGACTTTGGGACGCGGCAGCTTTGGCGGAATCAATCTCGCCTTGCTGCTGGTGGCAATCCTCGGCGGTGGGCTGTTCGTCCTGGCTCAGCGCCGTGTGACGTCACCGCTGATCCCCCTGGCATTGTTCCGCGACCGGCTGCTGGTTTCGGGTTTGGCGACGAGTGCATTGGTGGCGACCGTCATGATGGCGACGCTGCTGATAGGGCCTTTCTATTTGTCTATCAGCCTTGGACTGCCGACCACGCTGGTGGGGTTGGTGCTGGCCGTCGGTCCCTGCGTTGCCGCATTGGCCGGCGTGCCTGCCGGGCGCCTCACGGATCGGTTCGGCGTGCGCCCCATGCGGCTTGTCGGGTTGACAACCATGGTACTGGGCTGCTCGATGCTGACGCTGCTGTCACCGGCGTTGGGCGTGGGCGGTTATGTCATGGCCATCGTAGTCACCACGTTGGGCTACGCATTGTTCCAGACCGCCAACAACACGGCCGTGATGACGGACGTTCCCGCGCAGAAGCGCGGCGTCATTGCCGGGTTGCTCAACCTGTCGCGCAACCTGGGTTTCTTTACCGGCGCATCGGTGCTCGGCGCGGTATTCGCATCCGCATTACCGACCAACGGCGTCTCTGCCGCCAGCCCCGGGGAGGTCGCAAACGGCCTGCACTTCACCTTCATCGCCGCTTTATCGATGGTAGTCCTGGCCCTGTTCATCGCCCTGCAATACCGTGCGCCAGAGCCGTTGAGGGGCCACCAGCCTTCGTCGGGCAAAGGGTGATGGCACTCTGAGCATTGGCCGTTAAGTCATGATGCAGATCAAAAAAAGTGAACCAATCGCAAAACGGACTGAAAAAAGCCACATGACTTTCATTATCAGGTGCTATTTTTAACTCTCACTGGTAGGGCCATGATGGCTCTTCCTTCCTGACAAGAGCAAACGGAAGCGCTTGATGAAGAAGGTGGGCAACAGATGAATAAAGGATCGTTCAGCAAGGTTACGTTTCCCAACGCTTGCCAGCTGATGCGCTGGCATTTCCATCCAATGGGCTTCGAGGCCAGTATGGATGCGCCGGGCAGCATGGTCGCCCGGTTGTTCGACCGTGCCAGCGGCGAAACCATGATCGCGATTGCAGGCATCCCCTGCGCGACCGTGATGAACGCCCCTGACGTGGAGCGAATAATCGAAGCGGTGGAAGCCGAGCTGGAAGCCTTCGTACCACCGGTTGGTTTGAGGCGATTCGCCTCCTGAGTAAAAAGCCCACGGTCGTGGGCTTTTTTGTGGGCGCTGTTTCGAAATATGTGGCTAGCCGTCACGCGCTATCGCGAGCAGGCTCGCTCCCACAGGGGCTTGATGAACAGATTTGCTGAAGCCCCCCCCGGGACCTTGTGGGAGCGAGCCTGCTCGCGATGGCGATCTTCCAGGCACCCAGCTCACTTCTCAACCGCGGGCGCGACGATGGTCAACGAAGTACGGTTTGCCCTTGTCGATACGGTCCGAAGCCTTGGGCCCATTGGCGGCCTGGCTGTCCGGCTCATCCACGTACCAGTAGCAATGCTGCACCGCCCGGGTGATGCCCACGTAGGCCAGGCGCAGGATCTCGTCCCTTTGCGCCGTGTCGTACGGCTCGGCGTCACCGTCCTGACCCAGCCCGGCCATTCGATAGACCTGATTTTTGTAAGGTGAACGGGTCAAATGCTGACAGTCGCCCAACAAGAACACCGCATCAGCCTGGAGCCCCTTGGCGCTGTGATAGGTCATCTGCCTCAGGCGCCTCGCTTCATAGGGCAAGCTAGAATCTACATTAACTGTTGACTGAATATACTTTTCTATCAGTGACTTATCGCTACTTTTTCGATACAACATCAAGATCGAATCCCCTTTGCGATAATGCTCGTCCAGCCGTCGCGCCAGGCCTTCATCGTCCCGATCCAGCACATTGACCGGGCTCAGCAATGTGGATTTACCGCCGGCCTTGGCCTTTTTGCCAGGGATGGCAGCCGCCGACCGAACAATATGCTCGGCCGCATCAATGATGTGCTGATGACTGCGGTAGTTGTCGGTGAGCATCACCCGCGTCGTTGCCGGCGAAGGGAATTGCTGGTTGAACGCCATGAAATAGCTCGGCGAACTGCCGCGCCAGCCATAGATCGACTGCCAATCGTCACCAACACACAACAAGGAGGAATGGTGCGCGCCGCGTCCCACGTGCATCGCCGCCCCCCGACGCCGCACTTCTCTAAGGGTTGCGCGAAGCCAGGAGACGATCTGCGGAGAAACGTCCTGAAATTCGTCGATCATCAGATGTGACATGGGCCTGAGCAGCGCATCGCCCAGCAACTTGAAGTTTTCCGGCGAGTGCTCGCTGAACAGCGCAAACATACGGTTATAGGTCATGACGGGAGGCGACTGGTCGAGCAGATGGTCTTCGAACGCCCGCCAATAGCGGCTCAATGCCTCGAAAAAGTACCGATCGGGGTCATCCTGGGCGAAACTCATCCGCCCTATGGCATCCGGGACATCCAGGCCCAGGTTCTCGATAAAACCCGCTGCCGCGACGAAGCAATCCAGCAACGGCGCCGAACCCAGCTCTCCCTTGACCTTATAGTCGAAGCCCGGCCCGGCACTGGCATCCCCGGCCAGTGAGGCGAGCAAGCGTTTCGAACTCTCATAGCTTTCTATCCAAATCAATGGCTTACGATAGAAAGCTTGAAACAGGGTGCGCTTGACCGCCCATTCCGCACGGAGACTCAGCCGCGCGCCTGGGCGACTCAGACGGGCATCCTCCCGGGAATCGAACCCCAGCATCACCCACGCATCCAGGGATGGGATGTAACCATGACAATGGAATGTCGAACCGTTGATCTCGAATGTCTGACGCTTGGGCTCGACGCCCTTGATCGGCCATGCGCCGGCGCGAAACCACAAATCCTCGATGGCATCGCACAGCTCTTCATCGCGCTGGGCAGCCAGTTCGGTCACGGCTACGCGCTTTTGCACGTCAGGGTGGTCACGCTCCAGCTCCTTGAGCTGAAAAGCGTGCCGGGACAGCGGCTTGATCAGCTCGCGAAAACGCTCGTCACGCTGATAAAGACGGTGGTAACAGGCGTTGAGCTGCTGACGCTGGGCGTCGTTGATACGCAAGTCGAACGGATTGCCGTCGGCGTCGTCATCGCCCGTTCCCGTACGATGGCTCAGGGTTTCGAAGGCCTGAAGCCGCTCGAAGCCCGGCAAACTGCGGACCATGGGCAAGATGCGCGAATGGAAGGTCCGCACCAGGTCGCGCGCTTCCTTGGGGCTGACCGCTCGCCCCCACAAGGCAAAGACCTCGATCAGCTTCTGGATGAAGTCCTTGCGCGACTCCCGGGTGAACGTCACCACGGTCATCGAGTCCAGTTCGAAGCCCAGGTAATGGGACAGCAGCACGATGCGCAGCACCAGGGTCGTGGACTTGCCCGCACCCGCTCCGGCAACCACCGAGGTAGAAGGCGTATCACTGAAGATCATCTTCCACTGTGCAGCACTGGGTTGTGCATGGGCCGGCAGCAATCGGGCGACATCGGCTTTCACGCGCTTCTTGAGTTCGGGGGTCAATGGCAGGCGCCAGTCGTCGAAGAGCAGGTCGTCCACTTTAGGGGCCGGGTGTTCCGTGCTGCGGAAGTCGCGGATCAACAAGACCTGACGCCCCTCTTCCAAGCCCTCGGCCTTGCCCTCCTTGAAGCCATAATCGAAGCCGGCGGTATGGCCGCTGCGAAAACCATCGGCCTGTCCATGTAGCCAGGAAGCCCGGTGTTGGGCGCGCAGACGTGTCAGGCCATGACCAAAGAAGCGGGCGACCAGACGCTTGAGCAGCGGCATCTGCGCCAGGGGAAGCAGCTCAGGAGGAAGATCGGGAGAGTGTTGCGGCACGCTTTGGGACTCCGGTGTTCAGAACCATGGCCCTATGGTGTCTGTATTTGCCGAGGAGTGCCACCCAAAAGCTTGTAAGTCATGGGGTTAGGCGATGAAGTGAAAGGTCCATCTAATATTGCGTAGCCTTTTAGTGGCGAGGGGATTTATCCCCGTTGGGTCGCTTAGCGATCCAAAACCTCCGACCAAAGAGATTTTGGGGCGCTTCGCACCCCAGCGGGGATAAATCCCCTCGCCACAGAGTGCAGTGTTGGTATCACTTGCCGCTGATAGCACCATCCACCAGGGTCTGCGCCTCGCTCACCAACTGCTTGAGGTGCTCGTCGCCAAGGAAGCTTTCGGCGTAGATCTTGTAGATGTCCTCGGTACCGGACGGACGCGCCGCGAACCAGCCGTTTTCGGTCATGACCTTCAGGCCGCCGATGGCCTGGTCGTTGCCCGGCGCGTGGCTGAGAATGCTTTGGATCGGCTCACCGGCCAGCTGAGTAGACGCGACCTGGTCCGGTGAGAGTTTGCTCAGCAATGCCTTCTGCTGCGGAGTCGCCTTCGCATCGACGCGTACCGAGAACGGCTCGCCCAATTCGTTCGTCAGGGCGCGGTAGGCCTGGCTTGGGTCGCGACCGGTGCGAGCGGTCATTTCAGCTGCCAGCAACGCCGGGATCAGGCCGTCCTTGTCGGTACTCCATACACCGCCGTCCTTGCGCAGGAACGAAGCACCGGCGCTTTCCTCACCGCCGAACCCCAGGGAGCCGTCGAACAGACCATCGGCGAACCACTTGAAGCCAACCGGCACTTCATAGAGACGACGCCCCAGGCGCCTGGCCACGCGGTCGATCAGCCCGCTGCTGACCACCGTCTTGCCGACGCCGGCATCGGCGCGCCATTGCGGACGGTTCTGGAACAGGTAGTCGATGGATACCGCCAGGTAGTTGTTCGGTGCCAGCAGGCCACCAGACGGCGTCACGATGCCATGGCGGTCGTGATCCGGGTCACAGGCGAAGGCCACGTCGAAACGCTCCTTCAGGCCGATCAGCCCCTGCATGGCATGGCTGGAAGAAGGATCCATGCGGATCTGCCCGTCCCAGTCGACTGTCATGAAGCGGAACGTCGAATCCACCTGAGTGTTCACCACCTCCAGGTCAAGCCGGTAATGCTCGGCGATGGCCGGCCAGTAGCGCACACCCGCGCCGCCCAGCGGGTCGACGCCCAGGCGCAACCCGGCGGCGCGGATGGCATCGAAATCGATGACATTGACCAGGTCCGCCACATAGGTGTTGAGGTAGTCGTGACGGTGAGTGGTATCGGCCTTCAGGGCCTGCTCGTAGCTGATGCGCTTGACGCCGGTCAACTGGTTGGCCAGCAGTTCGTTGGCCTTGGCTTCGATCCACTTGGTGATATGGGTATCGGCCGGACCACCGTTGGTAGGGTTGTACTTGTAGCCGCCACTTTGCGGCGGGTTATGGGATGGCGTGATGACGATACCGTCCGCCAGGCCCGTGGTGCGCCCCCGGTTGTAGCAAATGATCGCGTGGGAAACCGCCGGCGTCGGAGTGTATTCGTCGCCTTCGGCGATCATCACGGTCACGCCATTGGCGGCCAGTACTTCCAGCGCACTGGCTCCGGCAGGGGTAGAGAGCGCATGGGTGTCGATACCGACGAACAGCGGCCCATCGATTCCGTGGGCTTCACGGTACAGGCAGATGGCCTGACTGATGGCCAGTACGTGCCATTCGTTGAACCCCAGGTCGAAGGAACTGCCACGGTGGCCGGAGGTGCCGAAAGCCACACGCTGGGTCGCAACCGAGGCATCGGGCCGGCCGGTGTAATAGGCCGTCACCAGTCGCGGGATATCGATCAACAACTCTGCCGGTGCCGGCTTGCCCGCAAATGGACTGACTGTCATGCAAAACCTCTGGATGGAGTGGCTTGGGAAATGGGATGCAGTTTACTGACAGTTCGACAGTGGCGCGATGGGTTCGATCCATCGCCCTTCTCACGATTGCTCAAGCCGCAACGCATCGGCCAGCGCGCAGAGCGCGGGATCCAGGTCGGCGACCCCACTCAAGGCATGCGTGATGCGTAAATGCTGGGTATAAAGCCCTTGGATACTGAACAGTTCGCCAGGGGCGATGACGATGCGCTGGGCCAGCAAGCGCTGAAAAACCTGTCGCAGGTCTACCCGCCGTGACGATCGAATCCAGATCGTCGCGCCTCCCTGGGCTTCAGCCCATTGCAGGCTGTCCCCCAGCCGCTCCCGTAGCAATTGCGTCGTCGAGGTCGCGCTTTCCCGCAACAACCGTCGCAACACCAGCAAATGCTGATCGATCCGTCCGCTGCTGTACAAGCGTGCGATGGCCTTCTGCCGAATAGGCGATAACCGAAACGCGCGCAGCAGGAAATGCCGCTGCAACAGCAGGGTCAACTGACGCGACAGGACATAACCATACGGCGCTTCCGGGCCAATGGTTTTTTCGAAAGTGGAATAGACGATCAGGCGGTCCGGGTCGAGCAGGTCGCGAAAAGGCACGACCCCGGTTTCGAACACCAGGTCCGTGTAGCTGTCGTTCTCCAGTACCCAGGTACCGTGCACCTGCAGCAAACCCGCCACGGCGCGGCGGTTGCCTTCGGGAATGTGCGTACCTCTCGGCATGCTCAACACCGACGACAGCACCACCAGGCGCACGGTTTCGCTCTGCAGGAGTTGCTCCAGTTGCTCGAGACTGATGCCGCCATCCGCCAACAACGGAAGCTCGATAACCTTGACGTCGGCGGCTTGCAGCAAGCGCAGGATCATCCAGTCGCAGGGCGATTCGATCAATACCGTGGCCCCCCTGAGCCCCAGCACGGCGATCAGGATCTCCAGCACGCCACGCAGATCGGCACCGATATACACGTCATCGGCCTTCCAGCAGCGCGCCGGCGAGGAGGTGTAACGGGCCGCCAGGGCAGCGCGCAGTTCCAGCTCTCCCCAGGACTGCAAAGGCATCTGGGAGACCCGTGGGTATTGGCGCAAAAGCTCGCGCTCGAGCAGCAACAGCGGGCTGTCCAGGGGTTGCATCGACGCCGGTTCATCCGCGCTGAGCACCAGCATGCCTGGACGCCGCGCATTGACGTAGAGCGTCTCGAGCAGATCGTCACCGCCGCCCAGGGCGACCACACTGGGCACTGGCAGCGCGTAATAGCCGGACTTGGCAATCGAGTAGACCCGCCCTTCCTTTTCCAGCAGCGAATAGGCGTACTGGATAGTAGAAATCGACACGTTCAACCGGTCGGCCAGTTGCCGTAACGACGGCAGTCGAACCCGGGCCTCGCTACCCAACTCGCTGATCAGGGCCGTCAGGTAGCGATAGACCGCCTGGTAGGCGAAATCCGTTTCCCGCGAGCCCTTCATAGCTTCAGACCCGTGGGATGGGCCGCGACCGGCCGCGGCGGCACACCGGCAGCTGCGGCCGGATACAAGGTGGGTGAAGCCGTCAAACCGCCCCCCTCAATATCTGCCCGAGCCTTCGCGCAGGCCATCGCGACCCAGCAGCCCGGGCGCTTCGGTATCGGCGTTGTCGACAGCCTGTTGCGGGTCGGTTCCCAGGGTGTTTTCGTATTCCGGTAACGCTACGCTCGCCCCATAGAGCCTGCCGAGCATGTCGATCGACAGGCCGCTGACATCGACCATCCATTGCGCCACCTGATCAGCGACTGTCGCGCCCTGCATGGCCTTGTGCAGGTCCGGCATCGCCACCAGCATGCCGGGGTGGCAACAACGCAGGAAATGCTCCAGCCCCGCGCCCCTCTCGACAAAGGGCGCGAACACCATGCACACCAGTTGCGTCTCGTTGAGCCCCAGGCTCGTTTGCGCCTCGGCGGTGGCCTGGGCACGGCGCTCCGCAATGGCCGAAGGCGGACCGAACAGTTCCCGGGCCTGCTCACAGACGTGTTCCGGCAGTTGCTTGCGGTGCATGATCATGATTGCCCGCTGCACATAATCCCCGTAGCCCGCTTCGTAACTGCGTCCTTGCAGGCACGCCGCTTGCAACCCATGCAAATGGGCCGACAGCAGCGGGCCGAGGTATTCGTTTTCCGGCGCCGAGGCGATCAGGTCGTCAGTCCGTATTCTCAGAAACTCGCTGAACAGCAGCCAGTTCATCTCTTCGCAGCGATCGACGATCAGGTCATCGATGCCGATGTGCCCTACCCGCCGACAGGCCTCGAAACAGCCCTCGGGTTTCCACGCGCCGAGGCGTTGAACCCCGTAGAAGTGCCGATAGAGATCGCCCCCCAGGGTATCGAGTTGCGCAAACAGATTGTCGAAGGTGTGAGTGGTGTCGATACCCAGGCCAATCTTGCGGGTGGCACGCCGCAGGCCCGCCATGAACTGTTTCTGCTGGCGCGGCGTATCGCTGCTGACCAGGGAATCCACCCCTGCCTCCCAACGTGCCATGTGGCGGTAGAACTCCGCCATGGCCAGGTAGCCGTCATCGCCGATCTCCAGAGGGCTGTCGACCGAGCGAAGGTGGCCCAGGACCAGCATGTCCATGCGGTTGGACTCATGCCCGGCCACCGACAATGGCTGCCGGTGGTTGAACGGCACCACTTCGCGGTTATCCGCCATCAGCAGCTCCACCCGGGGGTCGTCGTAGACGAACAGCGCGCTGTAGCAGCGATGAATGTTTTCCAGGGTCGCCTGGGTGGTCTCGCTCAACCGCGGCGTGGCGACACGCAGGTCGAAGGTCACGGGATTCCTGCCGGCGATGCTCAGTTGGGCGGCTCTCAGGGCCGTCAGTACGTAAAAGCTGTCCCGGCTCCCGTTCAGGACCGTCAGTACACGGTAGTCACCGATCCGCTCAATGCCACCAGCGGCGACGATCAAACGCTGGATCAAAAGCTGCAACGCCGTACGCTCCGCGCGAGAATAAAAACCCAACAGCCGCTGCAGTATCTGTTGATACACGTGAATCATTGCCTGCTCATGAATTGCGCTCATAACCATTTACCTGGAAGTTCAAATATCAGTGCCGCACCCAGCCACGTGATCGCGCGACGCGTTCGGCTGGAAGTCTTATTTCACTACTGCGAAGAGTATTAGCAATACGTTCGGGCTTTGCTCGCCGTAATTATTTGACACATACATAGGGCGTCGACTGCCGCCCTTTGCGCCAAAGCCTGAAAGCCGCAAAATCATTGGGCTCTGCGCACCCCGCGTTGCGTCCTAGGAGAATTCCGACAACGTCCCACAGACAATGAGTACGAGAAATAAAGAACTTGCTGAACTTCAATTGACCGGTTACCCCATACTGCTTTTCCGATAGTCGATAGAAGACCTTGCCTCCATTAACGCCTGAAGCATCTTGAACAGACATTAAGGGATCAAGCCTTTCTGGAAACATGTATTGAGCCATGACTTCTTCCTTGAGCTGAAAACCAGCATTCAATTATCAGGACTTCAATAATGATTAGAAGATACAGATTGAGGGCAAAAACCAGTTCAGTTGCCGGCAGAGTAAACGGAGTCGTCGTGAACGGGCTGGCGGGCACGGACACATGCTGAAGCAGGAGGAAAGGAAGAATGGCCCGATCAGGCCAGAAGGCAGCGCAAGAGCCAAGGACGATGACTCTTGCGCAAGACAGGCGTCAGGCGGGGTCGACGACCTGAAGGGCAACGCGCTCACGGCAAGGACATTCGTCCATGTAACGGTGAGCTTCGACAAACTCGTTGAACGGAAAGACCCGGGTCTTGAGTGGCAACAGGACGCGGTCGGCAGTCAGTTGGTTGATATCGCGCAAGGCCCGCTGCAGCGCCACCTGGTCCTGGATGATGCCCAGTTCCGGCTTGCCGGTGAAATTGCCGATGCAATGCACGAAGAACTGAATGTTCTTCTGGAACGCCGCGCAGGCCGGGAACGGTGTCTGGTTCCCCCCTTGCAGGCCATACAAGACCAGGCTGCCTCGTGGAGCCAGGACATCGCCGAGCAGTGACATCTGCGGCCCGCCCAGGCCGTCGAACACCACGTCGACGCCACGATTGTCGGTGAGCTTGTTGATTTGCATGAGCAAATCCTGCTCTTCCGTGACAATGACTTTCTCGGCCCCCAGGGACAACAGGTACTCACGCTCGTCGGCGGTCTTGGTGGCCGCGATCACCCGTACACCCAGCGCCTTGCCGAGCTGTACGAAGGAAGGGCCGGCGCAATGGCTGGCATCGGTGACCAGGGCGAACTGCCCGGGTTTGACCCGTGCCAGGTCAACGTAGGCAAAATAAGCGACCAGCAGCGGCGTGTAGTGCACCGCGGCTTCGATCGGGCTCAAGACATCGGGATATCGGGTCAGCGCGGTGCGCGGCAGCACGATGATCTCACCGTACACCGGATAATCGTTCGCGCTTTGTGCGGGAAAGCTGGCGACCTTGTCACCCACGACCAGATCGTCGACACCATCGCCGACCGCCGTCACCACGCCGGCCATTTCATGGCCCAGGCCGGAAGGCAGGCGGGCCTGGGACGACGCCAGGTTCTGGCGCCACAAGGTGTCATGCCAACTGATGCCGATCGCTTCGACACGGACCTGCACTTCTCCTGGCGCAGGAAGAGCCGCCGGCTGCTCTTCGCATTTGAGCACCTCGGCACCACCAAACTTGTGAAAACGGATCGTGCGGGACATCGCAAACCTCGTCAAAGTAACCTCTAATGCCATGAACTCTATCCGGGCTTTGTACCCAAGACCATCAGTGGCTATTAATAGTCGACATGCCTGTCATTGATTCCGCAGCAAGAAAATCAATCAGCCCTGTAGGGCAAATCCTACAAAAAATCATTTAGCCAGTGCAGAGTACCAGCCTTTGCCCGTAAGATTCATGTCGGTCATTGTTCGCATATGGCCGCTCACGTCAAGCTCGCCGAATCTGCCAGGACCCCAGATGAATCGCAATGACCTGCGTCGTGTCGACCTGAACCTGTTGATCGTATTCGAAACACTGATGCATGAACGCAGCGTGACCCGCGCCGCCGAGAAATTGTTCCTCGGCCAGCCGGCCATCAGCGCCGCGCTGTCGCGCCTGCGCAGCCTGTTCGATGACCCGCTGTTCGTGCGCACTGGCCGCAGCATGGAACCCTCGGCCCGGGCGATCGAAATCTTCGCCCTGCTCTCTCCTGCCCTGGATTCGATTTCCACGGCGGTCAGCCGCGCGGCGGAATTCGACCCGGC
This sequence comes from Pseudomonas sp. B21-028, assembly GCF_024749045.1. Lineage (NCBI taxonomy): Bacteria > Pseudomonadati > Pseudomonadota > Gammaproteobacteria > Pseudomonadales > Pseudomonadaceae > Pseudomonas > Pseudomonas sp. B21-028. The sequence goes on along the minus strand of NZ_CP087184.1, from coordinate 3,185,143 downwards.
CACCAGCACCTCGGTGTTTCGCATCGGCCTGTCGGACGACGCCGAATTCGCCCTGCTGCCGATGCTGCTCAAGCGCCTGCGCGCCGAAGCCCCCGGCATCGTGCTGGTGGTGCGCCGGGTCAACTACATCCTGATGCCGAGCCTGCTGGCGTCCGGCGAAATCTCCATCGGCGTCAGCTACACCGACGACCTGCCGGCCAACGCCAAGCGCAAGGTCCTGCGCCGCAGCTCGCCCAAGGTGCTGCGGGCCGATACCGCGCCGGGCCAACTGACCCTGGACGAATTCTGCGCGCGCCCCCATGCCCTGGTGTCCTTCGCGGGCGACCTGAGCGGCTTCATTGATGAAGAGTTGGAAAAACTCGGTCGCAAGCGCCATGTGGTATTGGCAGTGCCGCAGTTCAATGGCCTGAGCACCCTGCTGGCAGGCACGGACATCGTCGCCACCGTCCCCGACTACACCGCCGACGCGCTGACCGCCGCCGGCGGCGTGCGCGCCGAAGACCCTCCGATTCCGGTGCGCAGCTTTGAACTGCACATGGCTTGGCGTGGGTCCCAGGACAATGACCCGGGGGAACGCTGGTTGCGGTCGCGGATTCAGATGTTTTTCGGCGACCCCGATAGCCTGTAATGGAGTTCCAATAAATTCCATAAAACTGTTTTATAACAAGTAGTTATTGGAAATTTCAGTCCACTGTCGCCTGCCCGAATCCAATGAATTCCACGACTATTGGAGATGAGGGCGTCGAGCAAGGTCGGCAAATCCCCTTCCAAGTGCTGGCTTGAAGTACCGGCTGTATGGCAAGGAAAACCGCTTCTCCATCGGCGCTATCTGATGAGCAATATAATGGCCTCACGCCGGCAGTGTGGAGGCCATTATCGATCCGTAGCGATTGTGGAGCTGTCGCAGAAAGCTTAGGTCCAATGGGTAGTCAAGCGAGGCAAACTGCCTGATTCCGGTTTTAGCGCCTTGTTCAGCCCAGAACGTCCGAAATTCAATCCTTGCTCAATTTGGGTATGGCCATACGGCTACCCGCTTTGACTTCGCGCAGAGCCAGACTCGACTGAATGGACGCGATACCGACCTGGCGCCTCAGCACTTGCTCGATAAAGTCGCTATAGCTATCAAGATCCTCGGCTAACACTTGAAGTACGTAGTCGGCATCTCCGGTGATCTTGTGGCAGGCCAGTACCTCTGGCAATTGCGCAATCACGGCCTCGAAGGCGTCCGGAGCGTGATCGGCATGGGTGGAAAAGCGAATGTGCACGAATGCCATGATATCCAGCCCGAGCATTCGCCGATCAAGGTTGGCTTGATAGCCCTTGATGACACCCGCCTCCTCCATTCGCTTGCGCCGTCGCCAGCACGGAGTAAGGCTCAACGACAGCCGTTCACTGAGTTCGGCATTGGAAATGTTCGCGTCCTCCTGCAACAACTCAAGAATGGCCAGATCGGTTTCATCGAGACTGATGCGCTTGGATATTTTTTTCTGCATGACGCCACCCCTGAGTAAAAATGCCCGAATAATCCACTGAACCACGAAAACAAAGCAAAGAAAGTGCAGCCAGGCCGGAACAGAATATTTGCACTGGCTCACATTAACGGATGCGCAGAATGTTTACAGTTTTCAGTGATTCCCACCGGTTGCACCACGGCACCGAATTGAAAGACGGCGTGCTCAAACCGTCTTTCGAACAGCCGAGTCGGGCCGACACGGTGCACAACCGCGTCAAACAGGTCGGCCTTGGTCAGATCATCGAACCGCGCGCTTTTGACCGCTCGTGTTACGTCAACGCGCACAGCGAGCGCTACGTCAGTTTTCTGGAAAATGCCTGGAGCGAATGGTGCGCAACCGGTCGCACTCACGACGCCTTGCCGTTGGTATGGCCGGTGCGCGATCTGGCCGGCGAAGAGGTGCCAACGTTCATCGACGGCAAGCTCGGCTTCTATGCCATGGACGCCGGCTCACCCATTACGGCGACGACCTGGCAAGCCGTAAAAACCAGCGCCGATATCGCCCTCACCGGCCTGGCCCTGCTCGATGAAGGCCACGACAGTACCTTCGCCCTGTGCCGCCCGCCTGGCCATCACGCCGCGCGCGAATACATGGGCGGTTATTGTTACCTCAACAACGCCGCCATTGCCGCGCAACAGGCCATCACCCAGGGCGCCAAACGTGTCGCGGTGCTGGACGTCGACTTCCATCACGGCAACGGCACGCAGAACATTTTTTATCAGCGCAGCGACGTCATGTTCGTGTCGCTGCACGGTGAACCGGCGGTGTCCTACCCGTACTTCTCGGGTTACAGCCACGAAGTCGGCGCGGGTGCCGGCGAGGGTTACAACCTCAACTATCCCCTGCCGAAAAACACCACCTGGGAGGGCTACCGCAACGCCCTGCTCCACGCCTGCAAAAAACTCCAGCAGTTCTCGCCTGAAGTGCTGGTGATTTCCTTGGGAGTCGACACGTTCAAGGACGATCCCATCAGTCACTTCCTGCTGGAAAGTGACGACTTCATTGGCATCGGTGAACTGATCGCGAGCGTCGGCTGCCCGACCCTGTTCGTGATGGAGGGCGGCTACATGGTCGATGAAATCGGCATCAATGCCGTCAACGTACTGCACGGTTTCGAGAGCAAACGCAACTGAGCCACCCCGCGCTCTACAGCCTTTCAATGTCTGGATCGGAGAATAAGAACATGACGCTTTTTATAGATGTCGATGATGCTGCACGCCTGTTCACCCAAGTCGGTATCCGCCGCGCCATCCGCGAAATGGCGGGCTACATCGAAGCCGACTACGCACGCTGGGCGCAGTTTGATAAATCACCGCGCACGGCCAACCACTCAACAGACGGCGTGATCGAGTTGATGCCGACCGACGATGGCCAGCAGTACTCGTTCAAATACGTCAACGGCCACCCCAACAACGGCCAGCAGAATTTACTGACGGTCATGGCCTTCGGACTTCTGGCGGATGTGCAGAGTGGCTATCCCACCCTGCTCAGCGAACTCACCCTGACCACCGCTGTGCGCACCGCAGCCACCTCCGCGCTGGTCGCGCAATCGCTGGCTCGCCCCGGCGCGACCTCGATGGCCCTGATCGGCAACGGTGCCCAAAGTGAATTTCAGGCGCTGGCCTTTCATGAAATGTTGGGCATCAACGAAATCCGCATTTTCGATATTGATCAAGAAGCGTCCTTCAAACTGAAACACAACCTCGCGGCGTTCCCGAACATCGAAGTGATTCTGGCCAGCTCGGTGAAGGACGCGGTCAAGGGCGCGGACATCGTCACCACAGTCACCGCCGACAAAGCCTACGCAACCATTCTGACGCCCGAGATGATCGAGCCCGGCATGCACATCAATGCGGTCGGTGGTGATTGCCCGGGTAAAACCGAACTACACGCCGACATCCTGCGCAACGCCCGGGTCATCGTCGAGTTCGAACCGCAAACCCGCATTGAAGGCGACATTCAGCAACTGGAAGCCGATTCCCCGGTGATCGAGTTTTTCCGGATTGTGCAAGGCGAAGTGGCCGGACGCGAAAACGATATGCAGGTGACGGTGTTTGATTCGGTGGGCTTTGCCTTGGAAGACTTTTCGTCATTGCGCTATCTCAACGACCTGGCTCAGGCACAGCAAATCGGCCAGCGCGTCCACCTGGTCCCGACGCCGGCCAACATCAAAAATCTCTTCCAACTGCTCGATCCGCCACCGGCCAAAGCCTCGCGTCTACGCACCGTCAGTTGATCGGTAATGGCCGCCTTTGCCACTTGGCGAGGGGCCATTCACCCTCCAGGCATCGTTTGATTAGCCGTTGTCTCTCTAACAAGAACGCTCGACACCTACTTTCTGCCAAAACTCAAAAACATAAAATCAAGAGGTTTTGTAATGAAATCGAACCCTTCCGGGCTGCTTGAACAGCCCGCGCTGCAGCGCACGCTCAGCAATCGCCACATCCAGTTAATGGCCATGGGCGGTGCCATCGGGACCGGCCTGTTCATGGGCTCCGGGAAGATTATCGCCCTCTCCGGGACGTCGATCATCCTCATCTACATGATCATCGGTCTGTTCGTGTTTTTCGTCATGCGTGCCATGGGCGAAATGCTTCTGTCCAACCTCAACTTCAAAACCTTTGCCGACTTCGCCGGCGCCTACCTCGGCCCGCGCGCGGCGTTCTTTCTCGGCTGGTCGTACTGGCTGAGCTGGAGCGTAGCGGTGATCGGCGACGCCGTCGTGGTCGGCGGATTCTTCCAGTACTGGTTCCCCGATGTGCCGGCGTGGATACCCGCCGTCGGCATGCTGGCGACACTGTTCGCCTTGAACGTGCTCACGGTCAGGCTATTCGGTGAGGTGGAGTTCTGGTTCGCGATCATCAAGATCATTGCCGTCGTGACCCTGATCGGCGTCAGCATCGTGCTGATTGCCAGCGCCTTCGTTTCCCCCAGTGGCGTCACCGCATCCCTGAGTCACCTGATAGACAAACAGGCGGCTTTCCCTAACGGCTTGCTTGGCTTCTTCGCCGGATTTCAAATGGCGATCTTCTCCTTCGCCGGCACCGAGCTGATCGGCACCGCCGCCGCCGAAACCCGCTCGCCGGAGAAGACCCTGCCCAAAGCCATCAACTCCATTCCGCTGCGGATCATCCTGTTCTACGTCCTCGCGCTGACCTGCATTATTGCCGTGACATCGTGGCAACAGGTTTCCCCCGTCAAAAGCCCTTTTGTCGAACTGTTCCTCGTCGCCGGGTTCCCCGCAGCGGCCGGTATCGTCAACTTCGTGGTTCTGACCTCGGCGGCCTCATCGGCCAACAGCGGCGTATTTTCATCGAGCCGCATGCTGTTCGGGTTGGCGAATCAGGACAACGCTCCGGGTATTTTTCGGCGTCTATCGGGCAACAGCGTGCCTCTGCTGAGCCTGGCCTTCACTACACTATTGATGCTGCTGGGTGTGCTCGTGCTGTTCATCGTTCCGGAAGTCATGACGGCATTCACCATCGTTTCCACCGTGTCAGCGATTCTGGTGATCTTCACTTGGTCGACCATTCTCGCGTCTTACATTGCCTACCGCAAAAAGCGTCCTGAGCTTCATGCCAAATCTGCTTACAAGATGCCAGGCGGCGTCCCAATGGCATGGTTCTCAATGGCTTTTCTGGGCTTCGTTCTCTGCCTGCTGGCATTAAGACCTGACACTCGCGTTGCCCTGTTGGTCATGCCGGGGTGGTTCATATGGCTGGCAATTGCTTATCAGTTAACACGTAGGAGGAAGCGTGAAAGCGCAGTTGAATCGGCCAGTCAATTCGGTTGAGCTCTAACGGGGCCTCTGCGCTGGAGGGCTGTAACAAAGAGACAGCCCTCATTTGAATCGCTGAGCAGAGGGCTGTAGTGGCCCCGGCGGCCAATTGAAGAGGGAGGTTCTAGTGGCAGATCACTTTTCAAGAGGCTGACGCCACGAAGGGGGCAACACCTGCCCCCGTTGTGACTCCCTATGCCCCGGCAAGCGCCTCGCGCACGAAGTCTTCATAAGTACGCAGCGGATGCCCGATGAGGGCCTGCAGCCGCTCCACGGTTCCTTCAGGCGCCTGCATGCCGAACGCCTGGATACCCTCCATCATCAGGCGCATGTCATACGCCAACCAGCTGGGGCCGTACGCAGCCAGTTGTCCTTCGAAGGCCGCTGCATCATCACCGCCGTAGGCGATTTCACGCCCCAGGGCCGAGCTCCAGATCTTCGCCACGGAGGCACCGGTGAGTGCCTGGGGCCCAACAAGCTCCAGCGTCACCCGATCCAGAGCAGAAGGTGCCTTGTCGCGTCGCAGCAGCTCCGCAACGGCCACGTCGGCGATGTCACGAACATCGATCATCGAAACGCCCGCTGAGCCGATCGGCATCGGGTAGATCGAATAATTCTGGATCGTCTGCAGGACCATGTGTTCGTTTTGCATGAAGTAAGCCGGACGCAGGATGGTCGCGGGGATGTCGAGGTTTTCGATCATTCGTTCAACCGTGTGCTTGCCGGTGAAATGCGGAACGTTAGTGAACGTGTCGGCGTGAATAACCGACAGGTAGACGATGCGTTCGATGCCCGCCTCCCGAGCGAGGTTCAGCGTGATGAGGGCTTGGGTCACCTCATCGGGTGTCACGGCGTTGAGCAGAAACAGCGTACGTACCGAGGACAGCGCGACACGCATCGAAGCGACGTCGGAGAGGTCGGCGACGACTTCAGTGACACCTACGGGGAAATCGCGCTTGCCTGCCTGGCGCACCAGCGCCTTGACTTCGGCGCCCGCGCTGACAAGGCCCTGGGTAACGAGGGAACCAACAGTGCCGGTGGCACCAATAACGAGAATGCTCATGTTTGAATCTCCTGCAGTAGGTGTCTGATGGGCCTTGAGAAGACGACGAAGAGAAAGTATTCCGTTGCACTCAGGAAACAAAGATCACAAAATCCAGAAACCTCGTTTCATATATGGAACACCATGAACCTGAACTCACTGTCCGATTTCATCCTCGTCGCAACCCATGGGGGACTGGGGAAGGCAAGCCGCGCGAGCGGCATTTCCAAAGCCACCTTGTCGCGGCATATCAGCGAGCTTGAAGAACAACTGGGCGTCAGGCTGATCGAGCGCAGTGCTCGCGGCCTGAAGCTGACCGAAGCCGGCGAGAGGCTGATGTCGCGAACGGAAGGCCTGCTGAGTGAAGTCTCCGAAGCCATGACGGCGGCACGCGAGGGCGTTTCGACACCCCGTGGATACTTGCGGGTGGCGGCCCCGGTTTTGTTTTCCCAACTCGCGATGGGCCGCATTGGCGCCGAGTTCTGCGCGGCCTACCCGGAAGTCCAGCTTGAAGTCACGGCGGAGGATCGCGCGGTGGACCTCGTGGAAGAACAGTTCGACGTCGCGATCCGGATCAACCCGAGCCCGGATAGCAATCTGGTCGGACGATGTTTCGCCAGGGACCGGCTGGTGGTCGTGGCCGCACCTGGAATCCCCAAGCCAGCGTCCGGCGCAGTCAGATCCGTCCCCGGCATCGTGACGACGACTTTCCAGCCCACCCGGTGGAGTCTCGACGAAGGGCAGTTGATCCTGGAACCGATCCCGAAACTGCGTTTCTCTTCGTTCCTGATGGTCCGCGATGCAGCTATCGCCGGGGGCGGTGCAGCACTGATCCCACAATCCATTGCCTGGAATCAGCTGGCGCGTGGCGAGTTGGTTCAGTGGGGCACGGTATCGGGGGCGGAGCCTGCGCTGTGGATCTTGCATACCTCCAGGCGCCTGGCTGCGCCCAAGGTTCGCGCCTTTGTCGATTTCATGTGCGACAGATACCCGGACATGTCGCTGGTTCTGAATGGATAGAACGCCCTTCGCCCTGACTCGTGCGCATTCCGGCGAAAAGCTTTGAACTAAGGTCTCAGGGTAGAATCTTCTCAACTCACCCCTTTCGGAGACCACAATGCTTCGTGTGTTTGAACGAAGACTCGACCCCTTCCCGCCCGATGAAGCACCACCGCCACCGGTTGGCCTGACGCGGTTCCTGTGGGCCTGCACCCGGGGCGCCCGGGGCTATATCCTGGTGTTTGCGCTGCTGAGCGCCGGTGTGTCGATCTATGAGGCCTGGCTGTTTTCTTTCCTTGGCCAGGTCGTGGACTTGCTCTCGACCTGGCAGGCCGGCGGTGATGCGCAGGGGCAGGAAAGCCGGGTGCTATGGGGTATCGGCATCGTCCTGGTCACCAGCATCGGGCTGGTGGCGCTGCGGACCATGGTGCAGCACCAGATATTGGCGATCAATTTGCCGTTGCGACTGCGCTGGGATTTCCATCGCCTGATGCTGCGGCAGAGCCTTTCGTTCTTTTCCGATGAGTTCTCCGGCCGGGTCACAACCAAGGTCATGCAGACCGCACTGGCCGTGCGCGAAGTCTTGTTCACCGTGATCGAAATCGCCCCCGGCATCGGGGTGTACTTCATCGCGATCATCGCGCTGGCCGGCGGCTTCGCCTTGAAGCTGATGCTGCCTTTCATTGCCTGGATCGTGCTGTTCGGGCTGGCCATGCTGTATTTCGTGCCGCGCCTGGGGCAAGTCGGGCAAGAACAGGCCCATGCCCGGTCTTCGATGACCGGGCGCATTTCGGATGCCTACACCAACATCACCACCGTGAAGCTGTTCTCGCACTCCAAGCGGGAAGCGCACTTCGCGCGCGCGGCGATGGAGGATTTCAAGCACACCGGCTTTCGCCAGATGCGCCTGGTCAGCCAGTTCGAGATCGTCAATCAGGCGCTGGTGGTAGGACTGATCCTTGGCGCAGGCGGCTATGCCTTATGGCTTTGGCACCAGGGCGAAGTCGGCACCGGGGCGGTGGCGGCGATCACGGCCATGGCGTTGCGTATCAACGGCATGTCCCATTGGATCATGTGGCAGATGACCTCGTTGTTCGAAAGCATCGGCACCGTGCAAGATGGCATGGACACCTTGACCCGTGGTCCCAAGGTGCAGGATGCGCCGGATGCCGGCGTGCTGGTGCCCTCCGGCGGCGCGGTGACGTTCGACAATGTGAGCTTCAACTACAGCGGCGAACGCCAAGTGCTCGATGGACTGAGCCTGAATATTCGTCCAGGGGAGAAAATCGGCCTGGTGGGTCGTTCCGGCGCCGGCAAATCCACGCTGATCAACCTGCTGCTGCGTTTCTACGACGTGGACAGCGGTGAGATTCGCATCGACGGGCAAAACATCGCCCACGTCACCCAGGACAGCCTGCGCAGCGCCATCGGCATGGTCACCCAGGACACCTCCCTGCTCCACCGCTCCATTCGCGACAACATCGCCTATGGCCGTCCGGATGCGACCGAAGCACAGATCCGCAGGGCCGCGGCCAATGCCCAGGCCGACGGATTCATCAGCCAGTTGAGCGACCGCCAGGGTCACACCGGCTATGACACCCTGGTGGGCGAGCGCGGCATCAAGTTATCCGGCGGCCAGCGCCAACGCATCGCCATCGCCCGGGTGATGCTCAAGAACGCCCCGATCCTGTTGCTGGACGAGGCCACCAGCGCCCTGGACTCGGAAGTCGAAGTCGCCATCCAGGAAAGCCTCGATGAAATGATGCTGGGCAAGACGGTCATCGCCATTGCCCATCGACTATCCACGATCGCGGCGATGGATCGGCTGATTGTCATGGATGACGGGCGCATCATCGAACAAGGCACCCACGCCGAACTGCTGGCGAAAAACGGGACTTATGCGCGGCTGTGGCAGCATCAGAGCGGTGGATTTCTGGGCGAGGATCAGGGGGTCGCCGAGGCCATGGTATAGGGATGACTCTGCCGCCACTGTGGGGCGCCATTTCTTGTGACAAGGGAGAGCAAACTCCCGCCATAAGAACGACGCCCCACAGTCAGCCCGGATGAGGTCCTAGAACCACGTCTCCATCTGAATCCCGTACTGCCAGACACCACCGGCGTTGAAATCCGTCTTGCCGAACGAATCCGAAGCACTGTAGCGGTCCAGATCCGAAGACCAGTTCATGACGCTCGCGAACACCCGCAGTTCAGGACGGGTGAGCAGGTCGCCCAAGTCCGGCTTGAAGGTCGGCGCAACGGTGAATTTCCAGAAGTTGCCGTCCACCGCGTTACGTTGCATGTAACCCTTGGGATCCAGGTCCATGGTCTGCCAGCTCATCTCGTAGGCCATCTCGAAATTGCTGTTGATCTCGTTGGCCAGTCGCACGTTCAGGGTCATCCAGCGGTAGTCGTCCCCCTTGACGTAGCGGTCCTTGCTCTGTTCGGCGAGCAGGCTCGGGCCAATGCGCCAGCCTGGCGCAATCGGGGTTTCACCGTAGAGCGCCAGGCGCAGGGCCCGGGCTTCGTCGATCAGTTCGCCGTCCGCCCCAATGTTCTTGACCTCCGCCCCCAGGCCTTGCCCATAGAGCAGCGCCGTCTTGAAGAAGCCTTCCCGGCCAAAAAAACTGCGTTGATGATTCGCAATCATGCTGTGCAGGCCGGAGTCCGCCGGGGCCAGGCCCGCTTCATTGGTGCGGGTACTGAAGTCGTTTTTCTTTGAGCCGATGCCGTTGAACATCCATTGCCACTGTCCGTTGGCAAAAAACTGGTTGGAGGTCAGCACATAGCTCTCCACATCGGCATTGACCCCACCCTCACTGAAGTCCCCGTAGTTGCGTCCGATCAGCGAGTAATTCGACCGCCAGTCCTTGCTCATCTGCACGTCGTAGATGCCACCGCCGGTACCGGCCAGGTAGACGACGTCCGAATCCAGCCAGTGGATATCGAAGTTGTCCCGGTCGAAGCGCTTGCCTGCCCACAGGGTGGCGTTCTCGAACATCGGGTTGCCCTTGAACGCGGCAAGATGGTCGAGCTCGGTAAACACCTGGCGCACGTTCAGGTTGCTTTCTTCGGCGGTCCAGTCATTGGAGCTTTCCACGCCATCGGCAATGGAAACGGTGAATTTGGAACGGGTGCCGTTCTGCGCATACAGCTCTTTCGACAGGTCGATGCGCATGTAGGTATCGTCCTCGTTGCCGAGTCGCCCCACCGCGCCGCCCACAGAACCGGCCGGGGTGGTATAGGGACCGCCGCGCCCTCCCCCCAGACCATCGTTGATCAGCAATCCGGAGCGGGCGTAACCCTTGAAGCTGAACCCGTCAGTGAGGTGCCCGCCACTGCCCGTCTTCTCCAGGCTTTGCTGACTGGCTTCGAGTTTTGCCAACCGCGCGTCCAAGGTGGGCGCCACGGGGGTGGTCGCAACGGTGGCCGTCGGTTGCAAGGCGGGATTGGTGAGCTTGAGTTGCTGCAGTTCCCTGGCGAGTGCCTGGGCCTGTTGTTCGGCCGCGGCGGCACGTTTTTCCGCGGCGCTGGTGCGGGCTTCGAAGGCTGCCATGCGCTCTTCCAGTGTCGCGGCCTGGGCAGTGACCGCCGAGGTGCCGAGCACGCCCGCAATGAGCCAGCTTGATGCTTTCTGCATGTGGATTTCCCTGTTTTGTTTTTATTGTTCTGTCTCGCGATCGACCTGTTTTCCACGGAGGGCTAATTGTCAGATTCCCCGAAAAAAAGGATGCCTCATCGCAAATACGCTGCTACATTTGGAGATGTTAACGTTAACTTTTATAAAAACAAAAATAAAGAGGGCTTTATGAAACGACTCAAATCGCTCCTTCCAGCGGCACTGTTCAGCGCTTTTGCCGGACTTCCCAGCCTTTGCAGCGCAGCCGATCTGACGATCTCCTGCGGTGCGGTGGGTGCGGAGCTGCAACTGTGCAAAGAGGCTGTCGAGGCCTGGTCGAAACAGACCGGCCATAGCGTCGACGTGGTGTCCACGCCTAACTCGGCAACCGAACGGTTGTCGTTCTACCAGCAGATTCTCAGTGCCCAGTCCAGCGACATCGACATCATCCAGATCGATATGGTCTGGCCGGGGATGTTGGCCAGTCATTTGATGGACTTGCGCGAGGTGCTCCCCGCCAACGCGACCCAAGGCTACTTCCAGGCCCAGGTGGATAACGCCACGGTAAATGGGCGGCTGGTCACGATGCCGTGGTTCACCGACTCGGGACTGTTGTATTACCGCAAGGACTTGCTCGATAAGTACAACAAGCCGGTCCCTCAGACCTGGGAAGAAATGACCGCCACCGCCAGGGATGTGCAACAGGCAGAGCGCAACGCCGGGAACGCCAACGCATGGGGTTATGTCTTTCAGGGACGAGCCTACGAGGGGCTGACGTGCAACGCGCTGGAGTGGATCAGCAGTCAACCGGACGGCGGCCTGGTCAATCCACAAGGCGACATCGTGGTCAACAACCAGGCCGCACGCACTGCGTTGACCCTGGCAAAAAGCTGGGTGGGCGATATTTCCCCCCGTGGCGTGCTCAACTACACCGAAGAGGAAGGACGCGGGGTATTCCAGTCGGGTAATGCGCTGTTCATGCGCAACTGGCCGTATGCCTGGGCCCTGGTGCAAAGTCCGGACAGTGCGGTGAAGGACAAGGTCGGGGTCGCCCCCCTGCCCCGTGGCGGCGCGACCGGCAGCCACGCCTCCACCCTCGGCGGCTGGGGCCTGGCGGTATCGCGCTACAGCGCCAGGCCCAAGCTGGCCGCGGAGCTGGTGGGCTACCTGACCAGCGCCCAACAACAGAAGCATCGTGCGCTGGTAGGCGCCTACAACCCGGTGATCGAGTCGCTCTACCAAGACCCCGAGCTGCTCGCGGCCATGCCGTACTACAACCAGTTGCACAGCATCCTGAACGACGGGGTCATGCGCCCCGCCGCCATCACTGCCGCCCGCTACCCACGGGTCTCCAATGCGTTCTTCGATCAGGTCCACGGCGTACTGGCCGGAGAGTTGCCGGTCGATCAGGCGCTGGCCGACCTGGAAAGCGAACTCACACGTATCAAACGCCGGAACTGGTAAGCCACAAGGAAGGAAATCACCATGTCTGTCTCTTCTGCCCACGCGCCCTGCGCCGAGCACCTGCCCGCCCGGGAAACGCCGATACAACGTCGTCGAGTACGCGCTGCCTGGCTGTTCCTGGCGCCGATGCTGCTGTGCCTGACCCTGGTGGCGGCCTGGCCGCTGCTGCGTACGTTCTGGTTCAGCCTGACCGATGCCAGCCTCGCGGACACCAGCGGTGGCACCTTTGTCGGCTTGAGCAATTATCTGTTCTACAGCGGCTCCGGCTGGTCCGGCGTGCTGGTGGACCCGCAATGGTGGAACGCGGTGCGCAACACCCTGCACTTCACCGTGGTGTCCGTGGGACTGGAAATGGTCCTGGGGCTGCTGGTGGCGCTGTTGCTGAACATCAACTTCACCGGGCGCGCCCTGGTGCGGGCGTTGATCCTGATTCCCTGGGCGATTCCGACCATCGTCTCGGCGAAGATCTGGTCATGGATGCTCAACGACCAGTTCGGCATCATCAATCACCTGATGCTGGGCCTCGGGCTGATTGACGCGCCCCTGGCCTGGACCGCAGATGCGCAACTGTCGATGTGGGCGGTGATTATCGTCGACGTCTGGAAGACCGTCCCTTTCGTCACGTTGTTGATGCTGGCGGCCTTGCAGATGTTGCCGGGCGACTGCTACGAAGCCGCCCGAGTCGACGGCATCCACCCGTTGAAAGTGTTCTGGCGGGTCACTCTGCCACTGCTGTTGCCGGCGCTGCTGGTGGCGGCAATCTTCCGCATTCTCGACGCCTTGCGGGTGTTCGATGTCATCTATGTGCTGACCTCGAATTCTTCGAGCACCATGAGCATGTCGGTCTACGCCCGCCAGCACCTGGTGGAATTCCAGGACGTCGGCTACGGCAGCGCCGCCTCCAGCCTGCTGTTCCTCGTGGTTGCGGTGATCGCCATCGTCTATCTGTACCTCGGGCGCCGCCAGATGGAGGTCCGCTCATGAACCGGCGACTACTGAAGAAAGCGCTGTTGCGCCTCGGCTTCTGGTGCCTGATCGGGATCCTGCTGCTGTATGCGGTCTTCCCTTTCTACTACGCCATCGTCACGTCGCTGAAGTCGTCCACGGCCTTGTTCCAGGTGAACTACTGGATCGACAACCCGGACTTTTCCAACTATGCCGCCGTACTCCAGCAAGCCTCGTTCCTGCGGGCGATCGGGAATTCGCTGGTGGTTTCGCTGTGCGTGGTCGCGCTGGCGCTGTTCCTCAGCCTGACGGCTGCCTACGCATTGGGCAGGGTGAAATTTCGTGGCCGTGGCACGGTATTGATGCTGGTTCTCGGTGTGTCGATGTTCCCTCAGGTTGCCGTACTGTCGGGGCTGTTCGAGGTGATACGTGCCCTGGGCCTCTACAACACATCTTGGGCGCTGATCCTGAGCTACACGATTTTCACCCTGCCCTTCACCGTCTGGGTGCTGACGACGTTCATGGGACAACTGCCCCACGAACTGGAGGAAGCGGCAATCATGGACGGCGCTTCGCCGTGGGTCACGCTGACCCGCGTGCTGCTGCCCCTGCTCTGGCCGGCCCTGGTCACCACCGGCCTGCTGGCTTTCATTGCGGCCTGGAACGAATTCCTGTTCGCCCTGACCTTCACCCTGACAGACACCCAACGCACGGTACCGGTGGCCATCGCTCTGATTTCCGGCGGCAGCTCCCATGAACTGCCCTGGGGGCTGTTGATGGCGGCGTCGGTGCTGGTCACGGTCCCACTGGTCATCCTGGTGCTGATCTTCCAACGCCGGATCGTTTCCGGACTCACTGCCGGCGCGTTGAAGGGCTGACGCCCCATAAAGACAAGGAACCCCATCGTGAGCAAATTGAAGCTGGATAACGTGAACAAACAATTAGGCGGCGCGCGTATTCTGCGCAACGTCAGCCTGGACATCGCGGCGGGTGAGTTCGTGGTGTTCGTCGGCCCGTCCGGTTGCGGAAAATCGACCTTGCTGCGCCTGATCGCCGGGTTGGACTCGATCTGCGCCGGCGACCTGCTGATCGACGGACGTCGGGTCAACGACCTGGAGCCCCGCGAGCGTGGCGTCGGCATGGTGTTCCAGTCGTATGCGCTGTACCCGCACATGACCGTCTACGACAACATCAGCTTCGGGCTCAAACTGGCCAAGACCGAAAAGACCAGCCTGCGTGAGCGCGTGTTGAAAACCGCGCAGATCCTGCAATTGGACAAGCTCCTGCAACGCAAACCAAAGGAGTTGTCGGGCGGACAGCGTCAGCGGGTGGCCATGGGCAGGGCCATGGCCAGGGAGCCGGACATCCTGTTGTTCGATGAACCGCTGTCCAACCTGGATGCCTCCCTGCGGGTGCAGATGCGCAACGAAATCGCCCGGTTGCACGCTCGGCTGGGTTCGACCGTGATCTACGTCACCCACGATCAGGTCGAGGCGATGACCCTGGCCGACAAGATTGTCGTGCTCAACGGTGGCCGCATCGAACAGGTCGGCTCGCCGCGTGAACTCTACGAGCGACCGGCCAGCCGCTTTGTCGCCGGTTTCCTGGGCTCGCCCAGGATGAATTTTCTTCCAGCGTTTCTGCATGCGCCAGGGGAAACCAGCCTGGTTGAAAGCTTCGTGCTGGGCAAGGCATCCCTGCCCTTCGACAGCTCCGGCCTCGCGGCGGATACCCAACTGAGCCTGGGGATTCGTCCGGAACACGTGACGCTGGAAGCCGCGCCAGGATCCGTCGGCGTGGTCGTGACCGGCATCGAATACCTCGGTAGCGAAACCTATGTGCATGTCGATACCGGCCAGGACGAACCGCTGATCTGTCGGTGCGAGGTGAGTGCTGGCTGGCAGATCGGCGACCGGGTCAAGCTGCGCCTGGAAACCGACAACCTGCACCTGTTCGATGCCGACGGAACGGCCTTGAAGCGCCACGCCCTTGAAACCCTGCCCGATGGCGTGCCCCTGCGCCCGGCACCCGCAGGCGCCCTATGACCTTGTCTTTGACTACCATGAACGCACTTATGTCCCCAGCAACCCTGTCCCCGGCCCTCGAACATGCGCAGCAGGCGCTGCTCGACGGCCTGTCCCGCGTCATCCAGGATTATCGACCCGCCTATCATCTTGCCCCTGTTGCGGGCTGGATGAATGACCCTAACGGGGTGGTGTACTTTCGGGGCGAATACCATGTGTTCTATCAACACCACCCCTTCGAAGCAAAATGGGGCCCCATGTATTGGGGTCATGCCAAGAGCGCTGACCTGGTCCATTGGCAGCACTTGCCCATTGCCCTGGCACCGGGCGACGACTTCGACCGCGACGGGTGCTTTTCCGGCAGTGCGGTGGTGTGCGGGGACACCTTGGCGCTGGTCTACACCGGGCATACCTGGCTGGGGGATGTGGGGGACGAACGCCTGATCCGGCAAGTCCAGTGCCTGGCTACCAGTACCGACGGCATCCACTTCATCAAGCATGGCGCGGTGATCGAACACCCACCCGCGGACACGATCATGCACTTTCGTGATCCCAAGGTCTGGAAGCAGGACGACCATTGGTACCTGATTGCCGGCGCACGCCTGGGCGACAGGCCGCTGCTGCCGTTGTATCGCTCAGTTGATCTGCACGCCTGGGAGTTCCTCGATTATGTCGACCAAGGCGAGGAAGGCGACGGCTATATGTGGGAGTGCCCGGATCTGTTTCGACTGGATGGGCGCGATGTGCTGCTGTACTCCCCCCAAGGCATGCACCCCGAGGGTTACGAACGGCTCAACAAGTACCAGACCGGCTACCGGGTAGGCCGGCTCGACAGCGAATGGCACTTCACCGGCGGCCCCTTCATCGAACTGGATAACGGCCATGACTTCTACGCCGCACAAACGCTGGAGGCCGCCGACGGCCGACGCCTGGTGTGGGCGTGGCTCGACATGTGGGAGAGCCCGATGCCGAGCCAGGCGCATCACTGGTGCGGCATGCTCGGCCTGCCCCGCGAGCTTGAGCTGCATGCCGATCGCCTGCGCGTGTTCCCGGCGCGGGAGTTGACGGCCTTGCGCCAGGCGCCGCTTCCAGGCACACCGCCATGGGCCGGCTCGGGCACTCAGGAGGTGTCGCACATCAGCGGCGACCGGCTCGAAATCCTGGTGCACCTGGACCTGCCCGGCTGCACCGACGGTCACCTGGGTGTCGCCTTGCGCTGCAGCACCGATGACGAAAACACTGAACAAACCCTGCTCTACTACGATGGGGCATTGCAGCGCCTGGTGCTGGATCGCAGCCGTTCGGGTGCGCAAGTCGGTGGTCAGCGCAGTGTGCCGATAGACCCGGCGCTGGAGCAGTTGCAATTGCGCGTGTTTCTTGATCGTTCGTCCATCGAGGTGTTTGACCTGAACGGACGCTTCAGCCTCAGCAGCCGCCTCTATCCCCGCTCCGACAGCCTGGGGGTGAAGTTGCTGGCCAGCGGGACCGGCGGGCGCGTCTCCATTCCCAGGGCATGGCCCCTGGGATCAGCCTGGCTATGAACGCCACCGAAGTCGCGAGAAGCCCGGAGCCTGTGTCATGATTGCCCGTCAACCTGACGGGCCCCACCTCGCATGACTTCAGTGAAAGACGTTGCACAGCTGGCCGGCGTGTCCCTGATGACGGTTTCCAGAGCGCTCAACAATCCGGAAAAACTGAGCGCCGAAACCCTTCAGCGAGTGCGTCGCGCCATTGATGAGCTGCAGTTCGTACCGAGCCTGTCGGCACGCAGAATGCGCGGCGACAACCTCCAGGCACGGACCATCGGCGTGTTCGCCCTGGACACGGCGACCACCCCCTTCGCGGTCGAGCTGCTGCTGTCCATCGAACAGACCGCGCAGCAAGCAGGCTGGAACGTCTTCATTCTCAACCTGTTGAACAACCCGCCCACTGACCAGGACATCGACCTGATGCTCTCGCACCGGCCCGACGGGTTGATCTTCAGTGCCATGGGGTTGCGCCAGGTGAGCATTCCCGAGCGTTTGAAGAGCAAGCCGCTGGTGCTCGCCAACTGCCTGGAGGATGACAGTCGCCTGGTCAGTTACGTGCCCGATGACGAGAGCGGCCAGCATCGCGCCGTGCATCACGCCTTGAGCCAGGGCTATCGGCGCCCCCTGTGCATCAATCTGCCAAAGCGCAGCGTTGCCTGGGGCCTGCGACAGGCCGGCCTGCAGCGTGCCTGCCAGGCATTCGGGCTGCCCCCGGAAGCATTGCTGCAATACGACCTTTCCGATCACGATGCCTACGGTGAAACGGCCGCCATCCTTGACCGGCACATCGTCGACGGTCGCCCCGAGTTCGACATCCTGATCTGCGGCAACGACCGCATTGCCTTTTGTGCCTATCAACTGCTGCTGGGCCGTGGCCTGAAGATTCCCGGCGATGTGGCCGTGCTCGGCTACGACAACATGATCGGCATCGCCGAGCTGTTCATCCCGCCCCTGACCACGGTGCAACTGCCGTACTACGAAATCGGCCGCCAGGCCGCCCGGCACCTGATCGAAACGCTAGAGGTCACGGGCAGCCAGCCAGTGGATTGCCCGTTGGTGATCAGGGCATCGATATAGATCGACACCCCGCTCGCCGCTACTTCGCACCCTCGCAGTTGACCATCCAGGCAATCCCGAAACGGTCTTCGAACATGGCGAAGCGTTCCGCCCAGAATGTCTTCGCCAATGGCATGTGCACGCTGCCACCGGCGCTCAAGCCATTGAACAGTCGCTCGGCCTCGGCCACGCTGTCGACATTGAGGGATACCGACACGCCCTGCGGCTTGCGGTATGGCTGGCCCGGCGGGCAATCGGAAGCCATCAGGCTGAAATCGCCTACGGTCAGGCAGGTATGCAGGATCAGGTTGTTGTCCTTGGGCATGCCCGTTTCTTCAGGCGCTTCGGCAAAGGTCATGGAAAACTGCTCGCCGCCCAGCACATCCTTGTACAGCGCAAAGGCTTCCTTGCAGTTACCGTTGAAGGTCAGGTAAGGAATGATTCTCATGGTCGGATCTCCTGTTGTCAGGTTTCACGATTGATTGGGCATTTGCGCTCGAATACGCTCTTCCTGCTCGCGTAGATCGGAGGTAAAGGTTTCGCCGAAATCCTCCATTTCGAAGATCTGGCGGATTTCGATCTCGCTGTCGCTGATCATCGGGTTCGGACAACGCTTGACCCAGTCGATGGCTTCTTGCAGCGACTGGACCTGGAAGATCCAGAAGCCGGCGACCAACTCTTTGGTTTCGGCGAAGGGGCCGTCGACGACGGTGCGGTTCTTGCCGGAAAACTGTACGCGCACGCCCTTGGCACTGGGGTGCAGGCCTTCAGCCGCGAGCATCACCCCGGCCTTGGCCAGCTCCTCATTATAGGCGCCCATGGCGGTCAGCAACGCTTCACTGGGCATTTCCCCGGCTTCCGACTCCGGGCTGGCTTTGACGATCACCAAAAATCGCATGGTCTTATCTCCTGGGGAATGGGATAAGCCGTTCTAGTAGCGGCTCGAGGGTTAGTCGAACGGTATAGAACGAAATCGACAGGCTGGCTGAATTATTTTGTGGCGAGGGGATTTATCCCCGCGGGCTGCGCAGCAGCCCCAAAGCAGTCGACGCGATTAACCTGAAACACTGAGCTAGCAGGTTTTAGGGCTGCTGCGCAGCCCAGCGGGGATAAATCCCCTCGCCACAATGACTCATAAGCCGATCGCTCAGGCAAGCAGATCGTTGGCGCTGAAGGTGTTGACACCCACCAGTTGAATCTCGAAATCTGCCCCCAGATTGCCGTCGATATTGCCGGAAAGCACATGATCGACGAAGCGCAATTGCCCTGCGCCGCTAAAGTCGGCCGAATCGATGAAGCTGAATTTGCTGATCCCTGTGGCCAGGATATTGGCATCCAGCTTCGACAGGTCAAGCTTATCGCCCTGGAGTCTGCTGAAATCCAGGATGACATCGCGAGCATCGCCAATACCCAGCTCGTTCAACGCGCTGAACACAAAACGGTCAGCTCCGGCGCCACCGCTCAGGGTGTCGGCGCCAATGCCGCCGATCAACAGGTCATTGCCCGCGCCGCCGTCAAGTTGATCGTTACCCGCACCGCCGTTCAGCGTGTTGCTGGCGGCGTTGCCGGTGAGCACGTTGCCCAGGGCGTTGCCGGTAGCGTTGATCGCGGTGACCCCCGTCAGCGTGAGGTTTTCCAAATTGGCGCCCAATGTCCAGCTCACCGAAGAACGCACGGTGTCGATTTCGTTGTCCAGGGTACTGGTTTCGCTGATGACGTCCTTCAGGTTGTCGACGATATACGTGTCGTTGCCGGTACCGCCGATAAGGGTATCGATACCCGCGCCCCCGTCCAGGATGTCCGCACCGTCCAGACCACTCAACACGTTGGCGGCGCTGTTGCCGACCAGACTGTTGTCCGAGGCATTACCGAAAAGGTTGATAGCGGCAACACCTAGCAGCAGGCCATCTTCGACGTTGGTCGACAAGGTGTGGCTGACCGAGGTCCGCACCAGATCGCGGCCTTCATCCGCGAGCTCGGTGATCGTGTCACCGAGGTTGTCGACAAGGTAGGTGTCATTCCCCGCACCACCGATCAGCGTATCCCGCCCGGCTCCACCATTGAGTACGTTGTTGCCGGCATTGCCGGTCAATACGTTGCCCAGGGCGTTGCCGGTGCCGTTGATCGCGGCGGTGCCGGTCAGCGTGAGGTTTTCCAGGTTGGCGCCCAGGGTCCAGCTCACCGACGAGCGTACGGTATCGACTTCGCTCACCAGGGTGCTGGTTTCGCTGACTACATCCTTGAGGTTATCGACCACGTAGGTGTCGTTGCCGGCCCCGCCGATCAGGGTGTCGATGCCGACGCCGCCGTCCAGGACGTTGGCGCCCGTGTTGCCGGTGAGACGGTTGTTCAGGGCATTGCCGGTACCGTCGAGACTACCCGTCCCGGTCAGCGTCAGGATTTCCAGATTGGTACCGAGGGTGTAGCTGATGGACGACACGACGCTGTCGATCTCCGTAAGCGACGCACCTGCTTCGGTGATCGTGTCGCCGATGTTGTCGACCACGTAGGTATCGTTGCCTGTCCCGCCGATCATCGTATCCGCGCCGCCCAGGCCATTGAGCACGTTGGCGGCGCTGTTGCCGCTCAGCACGTTGCCCAGGGCGTTGCCGCTAGCGTTGATCGCGGTGACACCCGTCAGCGTGAGGTTTTCCAAATTGGCGCCCAGTGTCCAGCTCACCGAAGAACGCACGGTGTCGATTTCGTTGTCCAGGGTACTGGTTTCGCTGATGACGTCCTTCAGGTTGTCGACGATATACGTGTCGTTGCCGGTACCGCCGATGAGGGTATCGATACCCGCGCCCCCGTCCAGGATGTCCGCACCGTCCAGGCCACTCAACACGTTGGCGGCGCTGTTGCCGACCAGACTGTTGTTCGAGGCATTACCGAAAAGGTTGATAGCGGCAACACCTAGCAGCAGGCCATCTTCGACGTTGGTCGACAAGGTGTGGCTGACCGAGGTACGCACCAGATCGCGGCCTTCATCCGCGAGCTCGGTGATCGTGTCACCGAGGTTGTCGACAAGGTAGGTGTCATTCCCCGCACCACCGATCAGCGTATCCCGCCCGGCTCCGCCATTGAGTACGTTGTTGCCGGCATTGCCGGTCAATACGTTGCCCAGGGTGTTGCCGGTGCCGTTGATCGCGGCGGTGCCGGTCAGCGTGAGGTTTTCCAGGTTGGCGCCCAGGGTCCAGCTCACCGACGAGCGTACGGTATCGACTTCGCTCGCCAGGGTGCTGGTTTCGCTGACTACATCCTTGAGGTTATCGACCACGTAGGTGTCGTTGCCGGCCCCGCCGATCAGGGTGTCGATGCCTGCGCCACCGTCCAGGATGTTGGCCCCCGTGTTGCCGGTGATGCGGTTGTTCAGCGCATTGCCGGTAGCATTGACAGAGGCCGCGCCGGTCAATGTGAGGTTTTCCAGATTGCTGCTCAGCGTGTAGCTGACAGACGATAGGACGCTGTCGATTTCCGTGAGCGAAGCACCCGCCTCGGTGATCCTGTCCCCGATGTTGTCGACCACGTAGGTGTCGTTGCCTGCCCCGCCGATCATCGTATCCGCGCCGCCCAGGCCATTGAGCACGTTGGCGGCGCTGTTGCCGGCCAGACTGTTGTTCAGCGCGTTGCCGACAAGGTTGAGGGCAGCAGTGCCAAGCAACTGGCCGCCCTCGACATTGGCCGACAAGGTATAGCTTACCGAGGTACGAATCAGATCTTGACCCTCGTCGACGAGTTCGACGACCGTGTCGCCGAGGTTATCGACGATATAAGTGTCACTCCCCGCACCGCCGATCAGCTTGTCCTGCCCTGTTCCACCGTCCAGAGTGTCGGTGCCGGCACCACCATTCAGGGTATTGGCCCCCGCGTTACCGGTAAGGCGGTTGTCCAGAGCATTACCCGTAGCGTTGATAGCGGCCGAACCTGTCAGCGTGAGGTTTTCCACGTTGCTGCCCAGGGAGTAGCTGACGGACGAGAGGACACTGTCGACTTCCATAAACGAGGTGCTTTCTTCGATGATCGTGTCACCGGGATTGTCGACCACATAAGTGTCGTTGCCGGCGCCGCCATTCAGCGTATCCGCGCCACCCAGACCGTTGAGAACGTTATCCAGCCCGTTACCTATCAAAGTATCGTTATGCGCCGAACCGATGGCGTTTTCTATTTTGGTGCCATAAGCAATCGCCAGTCCTTCGTTAAAGGCTGTCAGAGTATCCAGGTTCAGGAACACCTTGCCTATTTTGCTGAACTCGCCTTCATTCAGGTCGATACGGACCGCTGCCGCCTGGTTACTGGCATCGATCGTGTCATTGCCGCCAGCATCCCAGATCGTCTCGAAAACCGACTGGCCGGTAGCCCAGCGATAGGTGTTGTTCCCGGTCTGCCAATGGGTATTGGCGCCATAAAGACTCTGGATAGCGGCAATATCCAACAGCATGGGCGTAGTCGGCAGATAGGAATATGAGCTGTTGTAACTCATGATGGTATACCGCACGTCATCGAACTCGGCAGCCAGTACCGCGGCGTTGGATGGCTCGGCGTCGAACGGGTGCTTGAGACCCAGCGCGTGACCGATTTCATGGGCAAAAACCATGTAATCGTAGGTGCCCTTGACCGGGGCCGTGTTGTGCGTCGAAGGCCCGATCCAGACGTCGCCCGCCGCGGGGTTCTCCCCGGGCATATAAGCCCAGGCTGCGGTGCTGGCATCCATGCCCCAATAGCCACCGAATCGCAAGTCACCAACCTTGCTGAAAGTTTCGCTGACCTGTGTGAACTTGATGTTGGCCACCGAGCTCCAGCTCCCTAGCGCACTGACGATGGCCGTCTTCTGTGCCGAAGCCAGGGCATAGCTGAAGTTGTATTCATTTTCACCGGTATAGAACTGGGTGAAGTAGGAGCCGGTGCCCATGAAGCTGTACGTCAGGGATGTGGAGAAAGCTCCGCTCGTCCAAGCCCCCTTCCAATAGGTGCCATAGATCAAGCTGTCGACTTGCGCATTGCCCGTCAGTATTGCCGATGAAACAGATGAATAACCAAGTGGGCTAGGCATGCAAAGCTTCCTGTATGCAAATCTGCGGTCCTTCCTGGGTACGGCCGCTACAAGGGATCATGGGTTTGGAAATGGCGACATTGATATCATCTAGCCACTAACTTTTCAATTCTGACGCTATTTTTCTGGCGCAACCAGCCATTCATTGGCCCTGCGAATATCTCCATCCCCCAGCCTCCCGCTCCAGCGATGCAGTACAAGCAAGCTGGTGACGAAGCGGTACTGGGCCTGATAGAAGTCACGTCGCGCACGAAATTCTTCCTTGATGCTGTCCAGGACATCCACGGCGTTCTTGACGCCATATCCGAAGGCCTTCTCCGTGGCCATCCGTGATTTTTCAGCGGACGCCAGTGCATGACGCGTTGCCTTGATCCGGCTGAGTTCGGCCGACATCCCGAGATAGGCGGTGCGGGTTTCCTTGACCACCTGGCGCCGCAAGGCCTCCAGCTCTTGCAGGGCAACTTCCTTGTCGCTTTCGGACGTCGATACCCGGGCGCTGGTGGATCCTCCGCTGTAGAGCGGCACCTGCAAGTCAAGGGAGGCGACGAGGTTGTCCGAGCGCGGCGTCACCGCCCCTTCATAACCGATATCGCTGCGTTGCGCCGTGAGGTTCAGGCCCAGGCGGGGCAGATGACCGGCCCTGGCTTCACCGATAGCCGCCTCGGCGGCACGGATACTGTGTTCGCGGGCATGCAGTGCCGGGTTGCTGTCGAGTGCCGTCTGCACCCAATAATCCGGGGGTTGCGCCGGCAGACTGAAGGCCGGGTTATCGCCGATGCGTTTGAAAGGTTCCTGGACATCACGCCCTACCAATTCGGAAACGGCTTCCCGACTGACCTGGACCTTGTTGCCGGCTTCGATCTCGTCCGCCCTGAGCGCATCCACTCGCGCCTCGAGGTCAAGCGTATCGGTCACCATCGCCATCTGCCGCGCATACAGCGCATTGACACGCTTGAGGTTGCGCTCGGTGGCGTCCAGCTCGCTGCGTACCAGGGACAGTTCATCCTCCGCCGCGAGCACGGCGAAGTAGCGTTCGGACAGGTCGATGCTGGACTGCACCTGGGTGTCGTCGGATTCGTATTCGCTTTGCCGGGCCAGCTCTACGTACTTCTGGTAGCTGCGCCAGACCTGCGGGTCGTAGATCACCTGACTGAGCGACACGGCCATGCGCTTGCCGTTGTACTGGATACGGCTCAGATCGTCGTCACGCCGACCGCGATTGACGCTGCCGCCAGCGCTGAGTTGTGGCAGCAGTTGGCCAAGGGCCGCCCGCTCGTTGCCCTCTCCGCTGTGGATCCGGGCTTGCGCCCGCAGAATGCGCGGATCGGCACCCTGCGCCTCCTGATGAAGTTGCCACAGGTCTATATAAGTGTCGTCAGCAACGGCGCCAAGCGAGATGACGAGCAGACAGATCGCGATCAGGGACTTCATGTCAGTCCTCGATCAACGAACGGGCGAAAGCATTGCTCGCCGGCTGCAACAAATACTGCAACAGCGTCCGCTCGCCGGTATTGATCAGCACTTCGACCGGCATGCCCGGCACCAGGGTCAGGCCGCCCAGCGTCTGGCGCCCCTTGTCGGTCATGGTCACCCGTGCGAGGTAATACGGCGTGCCGGTGTCCTTGTTGACCAGGCGATCAGCGGATACTTGCACCAGTTGCCCTTCGACGACCGGCGTGGCGCTGTTCTTGAACGCACTGAAACGAATGCTCGCCAACTTGCCCACCGCAATGCGATCGATGTCCATTGGCGAAACCTGGGCTTCGACGATCAGCTCTTCGTTGGCCGGAACGATGTCGAGCAGCGCCGTGCCCGGACTGACCACCGCGCCCAGGGTGTGGACAGTCATGCCCATGACCATGCCCGATTCGGGTGCGAAGATGTCAGTGCGTTGGTCACGATCCTGCAGGGTCGCCAACCGCTCGCGCAGTTCGAACACTTTGGTTCGGGCATCCCCCAACAGGCCGGCGACTTCGCTGGCGAAGGTCTTTTTCAACTGCAGTATCTTCAGTGTTGCCTCGTCGACATTGATCCGCGCCTGGGCGATCTGGGATTGGGTTTCGGCTATCTCAGTCTGCAGCCGGGAGAGACTGCGCTCCTGTTCACGCAGACGCTGCTTGTCCACGTAGCCTTCGGCAAGCAGCGCTCGCAAATCGACAATCTCGTCCTGGTAGGAGGCCGCCAGCATCTGCTTGCTGGCGATGATGGTCTTGAATCCGCGAATCTGTTCTTCGATTTGCCCGATGGTCTTTTCCTGCAAGCCGACTTCGCCCTGCAACGAATTGCGTCTCGCCTGAAAGATTCGCGCTTCACTGTCACGCGCCTCACGCACTCGCGGGTCAGCGGGATCCAGGGTCGGCACGGCTATCGGCTCGGGCAGTGCGTCCCGCTCGGCCTCCAGTCGGGCCTGCAACTCCAGCGCGGCGATCAACTGGCTGCGCATCGCTTCCATTTCCGAGCGCGCCTGGGTGTTGTCGAGCACCAGCAACACATCGCCGGCGTTAACCCGGTCGCCGTCATGTACGCGCAGCTCGCGGACAATGCCGCCTTCAAGGTGTTGTACGGTCTTGCGATAGCTTTTGACCGTGACCACGCCCGGCGCCAGTGCGGCACTGTCAAGCGGCGCCAGGCTGGCCCAGCCGCCGAACAGGCCGAACGTCACCAACAGCATGAGGTAGCCGATGCGCCGTGCCGGACCATCATCGATCGGCAGCGCGGGCACGTGGGCGGATAAAGGCTGATTGTTCTGCATGTAAGAATCTATCCGCTGCTTACGATTGAATCGCGGTGGCTGGGTGGACCGCCGGCGCAGCGCCCTGCAAGCGCGCCAGGACCTTGTCCCGCGGGCCGAACAGACTCAGCTCGCCCTGATTGAGCACCAGCAGTTTGTCCACCTGCGCCAGCACCCCGGAGCGATGGGTGATGACAAATACCGTGGCCCGACTCTGCCTGAGTTTGCGCAGGGCCTCGGCGAGCATTTTTTCGCCGGCGTCATCCAGGTTGGAATTGGGTTCGTCGAGGACCACCAGGCGTGGTTCGCCGTATAAGGCACGGGCCAGGCCAACGCGTTGACGCTGGCCGCCGGATAAGCCGCCGCCATTGGCACCGATCACGGTGTCGTAGCCCTCGGGCAATTGCAGCACCAGCTCATGCACGCCGGCCATGCGTGCGGCAGCAACCACCGCCGGCGCGTTGGCCGGGCCGAAGCGCGAGATATTCTGGCTGATGGTGCCCTCGAACAGTTCGATGTCCTGGGGCAGATAACCGAGGTACTGGCCCAGTTCATCACGGCGCCATTGGCTGATGTCCGCATCGTCCAGGCGCACGGTACCGGCCTGGGTTGGCCAGATTCCCAGCAGCGCCCGGGCCAGCGTGGATTTCCCGGCACCGCTGGGGCCAATGATGCCCACCACCTCCCCCGCGGCAACCTGGAAATCCAGGCTGCGAATGATCGGTTTGCCAGCGTCGGGAGCGCCGACCGCCAACCCTTCGACACGAATCGCCCCTTTCGGCGCGGGCAACGGCATGCGTTCGGGCTCTGCGGCCACCTTGACCAGCAATTCGTGGAGCCGGGCATATTGCGAGCGCGCCCCGAGAAAGCCTTTCCACACGCCGATCAACTGGTCGATGGGAGCCAGTGCGCGTCCCAGCAAAATGGAGCCGGCAATCATCAGCCCGGGTGAAATCTGGTGAGTGATCGTCAAATAGGCCCCCAGGCCCAACACCAAGGATTGGACGACCTGGCGGAATGTCCTGGACACCGCCGAGATGGTTGCACCGCGATCACTGGCCAGGCTTTGCAGGACCAGGACCTCATGGACCCGCCGGCTCCAATGCTCACGCAGGCTAGCAAGCATGCCCATGGACTCGACCACTTCGGCATTGCGCAGGCTTTTGCTGATGAAGGTTGTGGCCGTCATCTGCTCGCGGTTGGCGGCCTGCAACGGTGAGCGCGTGAGTTTTTCATTGACGAAGGCCAACGCCCCCAGCAGCAAGGCGCTCAATACCCCCATCCAACCGTACCAGGGATGAAAAATGAACATGACACCCAGGTAGATTGGAATCCAGGGCGCATCGAAAAAAGCGAACAGGCCGTTACCAGTCAGGAACTGGCGCAAGGCGCTCAGATCGCTCAACGGCTGGCCCGAGGCGTTCATGCCGCCGGTATTGAGTGCCTGCTTGAAACTGGCATCGAACAGACGCTGCCCCAGCAACGAGTCCAGGCGCGTACTGACGCGCACCATGATCCGTGAGCGCACCCACTCCAGGCCACCCATCGTGGTCATCAACAGCAACATGATCAGCGTCAGCATCAACAGGGTCGACAGGCTGGCACTGCCTACCGCGCGGTCATACACCTGCAACATGTAGAACGATGGAACCAGCATCAGCACATTGACGAAAAAACTGAAAAATCCAACGGACAGAAAACTGCCCTTGCAGAGCGCAAGCGCCGCTTCCAGCTCGGTCCGGGGTTGGGCTGACATGGTTCATTACCTGAGGTCGACGTGGGGTCAATCTGCAAAAATCGTAGTAAGCACTGACCTGTGGACGCTTTGAGTGGCGTCGGCAGACACCTCTGAATCGCCCGCGCGGTTTGAGCTGTCTGCGGGGTATCGGCAGGTGTGTGTGGTTCTGAAGGGGAAATTGCGGTTGCGCGATGATCCGCCGGAACAGCGTTGTTATCCGGGTTGGCGGATACCCGGCCATCTACCCTCCGGGTGTCAATCCGGAATCAAAACGCAGGGCCTCCATTGGCCAGATGATCTATACCTTCAGAACAACCTGTAAGGTCGGCAATTACAGCAGGATGTCTGGATGAAACGATCGTGGCGGATCTACCTTCGGGCACGCCGCATCGAATGATCCTTAAAATCTGCAGGACGCTGTTTCACAACGCCAACCACAGTAGAATGCCGTCCCTTTTTTCAATGCCTGAAGTATCGATCATGAGCCGGATCACCTGCGTTTTGAATGCTCCTCCCAAAGCGCTTTGCCGGCTTTGCCTGTGGCTATCATTGCTACTCGCTCACACGGCCCACGGCGAGCCCGGGCCAATTGAACTGCACATCCTGGACGCGCCCCCGCTGACCTTCGTCAACGACCCCAGGGGCTACGGCATTGTCGGCGATATCGCCGTGCAGGCCATGGTCAAGGCAGGTTACGCGGTGAAAATCCACGTATTGCCCTGGGCCAGGGCGCAAAAACATGTCAGCGAGGAGCGAGACCATCTGATCGCGCCCCTGTCGCGCATCCCCAGTCGTGAGGACCACTTCATCTGGATCGCCTCCATCATGCCGATGGAGCGGGCTTTCTTCAGCCTCGACCGGCAAGTGCGCAATTTTGCCGAAGCCAGGGACACTTACCACAAGATCGGCGTCGGCCTGGGCAGTGCCCAGGAAGATATCCTGCGGGCCGAGGGATTCAGGAATGACCAGATCTATCCCCTGACCATTGGCGACAACCCCGCCCAGATGCTGCTGATGGGACGCATCGATGCCTGGTTCAACGGCGTTCCGGAAAGCCGCTACATCTGGCCGAAGGTGTCCCAGCGCAAACTGCTCATGAGCCCGGTCAACAGCCATGCCGACCTTTACCTGGCCTGCTCGAAGCAATGTTCTCCCCAGATGGTCGAGGCTCTGCGCGAGGCCGTTGAGGCGTTGCGCAAGGATGGCACCATCAATCGTGTGCAGAACCTCTATCTGCCACGGTAGGAGGTGCCTAAGGCTGCGATCCTTTGATATTTGATCTTTCGCCTAGCGACTCGATCGCCAGCAACAAGACCGCAACCTCCGGCAGCTCCTACAGAGCCATAGTTCCGCAATCGGAAGGTTTTTGATCGCCTTATATCATTCCGAATGATAGTTACCTTTGCTTCATTCGATTCGTTCCCCCGCATTGCGCCACGCATCATCCGCCCATCTCAATACACTTGGCGGATGCTATCCATGGACCATTCACTTTCAAAACTACGTTTTCCCCTCGCACTGTTGGCGGTGCTGGTGATAAGCGCCTGTGGCAAGACACCTGACACGGCAGCGTCCATGCCGGCCGCCAAAGTCAGCGTGGCCAAGGTACTGGAACAGCCAGTCAACGAATGGGACGAATTCACCGGACGCCTCGAAGCACCGGAAACCGTCGAGATTCGTCCACGGGTTTCGGGGCAGATCGACGAAGTGGCCTTCACCGAAGGAGCGCTGGTCAAGAAAGGCGACCTGCTGTTCCAGATCGACCCTCGCCCCTTCCAGGCTGAAGTGCGTCGTCTCGAAGCTCAACTGGCCCAGGCCCGCGCCACCGCTACCCGCAGCGAGAACGAAGCCCGGCGTGGCGAACGCCTGCGCCAGAGCAATGCCATTTCCGCCGAACTGGCGGATTCGCGCACCAGCGCCGCCCAGGAAGCCCGTGCCGCTGCCGCGGCGATCCAGGCGCAACTGGACCTGGCCAAACTGAACCTGAGCTTCACCCGCGTCACTTCGCCCATCAATGGTCGCGTCAGCCGCGCGGAAATCACCGCCGGCAACCTGGTGACCGCCGACGTTAGCGCGCTCACCAGTGTGGTCTCCACCGACAAGGTCTACGCCTACTTCGATGCCGATGAACGTGTCTTCCTCAAATACACCGAGCTCGCCCGCCAGGGCCAACGCGGCCAGGCCACACCGGTCTACATGGGCCTGTCCAACGAGGACGGCAACCCGCACCTGGGCCAGATGAACTTCATCGACAACCAGGTCAACCCGCAGACCGGCACCATCCGTGGCCGCGCCGTGTTCGACAACAAGGATGGCGCCTATACCCCCGGCCTCTATGCCCGTTTGAAGCTGGTGGGCAGCGGCACCTACTCCGCCGTGCTGATCAATGATGAAGCCGTGGGCACCGACCTGGGCAAGAAATTCGTGTTGGTGATGGACGCCGACAACAAGCCTGCGTATCGCTCCGTAGAGCTGGGACCGAAGATCGAAGGCCTGCGCATCGTGCGTAGCGGCCTGACCAAGGACGACACCATCATCGTCAAGGGGCTGCAACGGGCTCGCCCGGGGGCACCGGTCACGCCTGAAACCGTGCCGATGGCCAGCGAACAGACCCTCGCTGCCCTGGCTCAACAACGCAAGGCGCTCGAAGCCAGCAACCTGCCCCAGGTCGCGCCGTCCAAGGCGACGTCCACGACGGCGGGCAAACTGGCCGCTGCGACCCCACGCGGTTAAGGAACTGAACTCAAGATGAAATTTTCCCAGTTCTTCATTTCCCGGCCGATCTTCGCAGCGGTGCTTTCGCTGCTGATCCTGATCGCCGGCGCCATTTCGCTGTTCCAGTTGCCGATCAGCGAATACCCCGAAGTCGTGCCGCCTACGGTGGTCGTGCGGGCCAACTTCCCGGGCGCCAACCCCAAGGTCATCGGTGAAACCGTGGCCGCGCCCCTGGAACAGGCCATCACCGGCATCGAGAACATGCTGTACATGTCCTCGCAATCCACCGCTGACGGCAAGATCACCCTGACCATCACCTTTGCCCTGGGCACCGACCTGGACAATGCCCAGGTGCAGGTGCAGAACCGCGTCACCCGGACCGAGCCCAAGCTCCCGGAAGAAGTGACCCGGATCGGCATCACGGTGGACAAGGCATCGCCCGACCTGACCATGGTCGTGCACTTGACCTCGCCGGACAAACGCTACGACATGCTCTACCTGTCCAACTACGCCCTGCTCAACATCAAGGATGAGCTGGCGCGCCTGGGCGGTGTGGGTGATGTGCAACTGTTCGGCATGGGCGATTACTCCCTGCGGGTCTGGCTGGATCCGAACAAGACCGCTTCGCGCAACCTGACCGCCACCGATGTGGTCACCGCCATTCGCGAGCAGAACCGTCAGGTCGCGGCCGGTGCCCTGGGTGCGCCACCGGCGCCGAATGCCCAGGCTTTCCAGCTCTCGATCAATACCCAGGGTCGCCTGGTGAATGAGGAAGAGTTCGAGAACATCATCATCCGTTCCGGCGCCAATGGTGAAATCACCCGCCTGAAAGACATTGCCCGGGTGGAGCTGGGCTCCAGCCAGTACGCGCTGCGCTCGTTGCTCGATAACCAGCCGGCGGTGGCGATCCCGATCTTCCAGCGCCCGGGTTCCAACGCCATCCAGATCTCCAACGACGTCCATGCCAAGATGGACGAACTGAAGAAGAACTTCCCGGCGGGCATGGACTACAGCATCGTCTACGACCCGACGATCTTCGTGCGCGGCTCCATCGAGGCAGTGGTTCACACCCTCTTCGAAGCGCTGATTCTCGTGGTGCTGGTGGTGATCCTGTTCCTGCAGACCTGGCGCGCCTCGATCATCCCGCTGGTGGCCGTGCCGGTGTCGTTGATCGGTACGTTCGCCGTGATGCACCTGTTCGGCTTCTCGCTGAACGCGCTTTCGCTGTTCGGGTTGGTGTTGGCCATTGGTATCGTGGTGGATGACGCCATCGTCGTGGTGGAAAACGTCGAACGGAACATCGGCCTCGGCCTCACCCCGGTGGAAGCGACCAAGCGCGCCATGAGCGAAGTGACCGGCCCGATCATCGCCACCGCCCTGGTGCTCTGCGCGGTGTTCGTTCCGGCGGCCTTCATCAGCGGCTTGACCGGGCAGTTCTATAAACAGTTCGCCCTGACCATTGCCATTTCCACCGTGATTTCTGCGTTCAACTCTCTGACCCTGTCGCCGGCCCTGGCCGCGGTACTGCTCAAGAGCCATGATGCGCCCAAGGACCGCTTCTCCAGGTTCCTCGATGCACTGCTGGGCAGTTGGCTGTTCCGTCCGTTCAACCGCTTCTTCGAACGTGCCAGCCACAACTACGTGGGTGCCGTAGGCCGCGTGATCCGCAGCAGCGGCATCGCCCTGTTCGTCTACGCGGGCCTGATGGTGTTGACGTTCTTCGGCTTCTCCAACACCCCGACCGGCTTCGTGCCCGGCCAGGACAAGCAATACCTGGTGGCCTTCGCCCAATTACCGGATGCCGCGAGCCTGGACCGCACCGAAGACGTGATCAAGCGCATGTCCGACCTGGCGCTCAAGCAACCGGGCGTGCAAAGCGCGGTGGCGTTCCCTGGCCTGTCGATCAACGGTTTCACCAACAGCCCGAACGCCGGCATCGTGTTCGTGACCCTCAAGCCCTTCGACGAGCGCAAGGACCCGAGCCAGTCGGCCGGCGCCATCGCCGGTGCCTTGAACGGCCAGTTCGCGAGCATCCAGGAAGCCTACATGGCGATCTTCCCGCCGCCGCCGGTACAGGGCCTGGGCACCATCGGTGGTTTCCGCCTGCAGATCGAAGACCGGGGCAACCTGGGCTACGACGAGCTGTACAAGGAAACCATGAACATCATCACCAAGAGCCGCAGCGTGCCTGAACTGGCCGGGCTGTTCACCAGCTACACCGTGAACGTGCCCCAGGTCGATGCCGCCATCGACCGCGAAAAAGCCAAGACCCACGGCGTGGCCGTCAGCGACATCTTCGACACCCTGCAGATCTACCTGGGTTCGCTGTATGCCAACGACTTCAACCGCTTCGGCCGCACCTACCAGGTCAACGTCCAGGCCGAGCAGCAATTCCGCCTCGAATCCGACCAGATCGGCCAGCTCAAGGTGCGTAATAACCGTGGCGAGATGATCCCGCTGGCGACCTTCATCAAGGTCAGCGACTCCTCGGGACCGGATCGCGTGATGCACTACAACGGCTTCATCACTGCTGAAATCAACGGGGCCGCCGCCCCGGGCTACAGCTCCGGCCAGGCCGAGAAAGCCATCGAGAAACTGCTCAAGGAGGAATTGCCCAACGGCATGACCTACGAGTGGACTGACCTGACGTACCAGCAGATCCTCTCGGGCAACACCGCGCTGTTCGTGTTCCCGCTCTGCGTTCTGCTGGCGTTCCTGGTGCTCGCGGCGCAGTACGAGAGCTGGAGCCTGCCGCTGGCGGTGATCCTGATCGTACCGATGACCCTGCTGTCCGCCATTACCGGGGTGATCCTGTCCGGTGGCGACAACAACATCTTTACCCAGATCGGCCTGATCGTACTGGTGGGACTTGCCTGCAAGAACGCGATTCTGATCGTCGAGTTCGCCAAGGATAAACAGCTCGAAGGCATGAACCCGCTGGCAGCGGTCCTGGAAGCCTGCCGCCTGCGGCTGCGGCCGATTCTGATGACCTCCGTGGCCTTCATCATGGGCGTGGTGCCCCTGGTGTTCTCCAGCGGTGCCGGTGCCGAAATGCGCCACGCCATGGGTGTCGCGGTGTTCTCGGGGATGTTGGGCGTGACCTTCTTCGGCCTGCTGCTCACCCCTGTGTTCTATGTACTGATCCGTAACTTCGTCGAACGCAGCGAGGCCCGCAAGGCGGCCCGGGCTTTGAAACTGGAGACGCAACAATGAGCTTGGCCACAATGAGCTTGAAAGTGTTCGTGCCGAGCTTGCTGGTCCTGGCGCTGAGTGCCTGCGCCGTGGGGCCGGACTACAAGGCACCGCAAACCGAGGCAGCGAATATCACTACCGCCACGGACGGCGCCGCCGGCCAGAAGAACTTCGACCGGGCACGTTTCGAAGGTGTCTGGTGGCAGCAGTTCGATGACCCGACCCTCAACGCGCTGGTGAGCCGTTCCCTGGAAGGCAACCGCGAGTTGCGCGTAGCCTTCGCCCGTCTGCGCGCGGCGCGGGCCATTCGCGACGACGCCAGCAATGATGCGATGCCGACCATCACCAGTCGCGTCAGCAGCAACCTGGGCAAAGGCCAGATTCCGGGACAGACCACCGACCGGGTCAATACCGAGCGCTACGACCTGGGCCTGGACATGGCTTGGGAAGTGGATCTGTTCGGGCGCATCCAGCGCAACCTGGAAGC
Organism: Pseudomonas sp. B21-028; assembly: GCF_024749045.1. Taxonomy (NCBI): domain Bacteria; kingdom Pseudomonadati; phylum Pseudomonadota; class Gammaproteobacteria; order Pseudomonadales; family Pseudomonadaceae; genus Pseudomonas; species Pseudomonas sp. B21-028. Next base: position 3,151,266 of record NZ_CP087184.1, on the reverse strand, counting down.
CACCGACGCCGATCAGCAGGCGGCCGAGGCCGATCTCTATCAACTGCAGGTGACCATGATCGCCGAGTTGGTGGATGCCTACGGTCAACTGCGCGGCGCCCAGCTGCGGGAAAAAATCGCCCTGGCGAACCTTAGGAACCAGCAGGCGTCGCGCAAGATCACCGAAAGCCTGCGCGATGCCGGTGTGGGCGATCAGCTGGACGTGGTCCGTGCCGATGCACGCCTGGCCTCGGTAGAAGCCAGCGTGCCGCAGTTGCAGGCTGAACAGGTGCGTCAGCGCAACCGCATCGCCACTCTGCTGGGTGAGCGCCCGGACAAATTGAGCGTGGACCTGAGCCCCAAAGACCTGCCGGCCATTGCCAAGGCCTTGCCGATCGGCGACCCGGGGCAGTTGCTGCAACGTCGCCCGGACATTCTCAGCGCCGAACGTCAGTTGGCCGCGGCCACCGCGCGCATTGGCGTGGCCAAGGCCGACCTGTTTCCACGGGTCAGCTTGAGCGGCTTCCTTGGCTTTACCGCAGGGCGTGGTTCGCAGATCGGCTCCTCGGCGGCCAATGCCTGGGCGCTGGGCCCGAGCATTACCTGGGCGGCCTTTGACCTGGGCAGCGTGCGGGCTCGCCTGCGCGGTGCCAATGCCGAGGCCGATGGCGCCCTGGCGACTTATGAGCAGCAGGTACTACTGGCCCTGGAAGAATCGGAAAACGCCTTCAGCGATTACGGCAAACGCCAGCAACGGCTGATCTCGTTGATCCGCCAGAGCGAATCCAGCCGCGCCGCTGCCGACCTGGCCGAAATCCGCTACCGCGAAGGCACCGTGGATTTCCTCGTGCTGCTCGACGCCCAGCGCGAACGCCTGGCCGCCGAAGACACCCAGGCCCAGGCCGAAGTCGACCTTTATCGCGGCATCGTCGCGATCTACAAGGCCCTGGGCGGTGGCTGGCAGCCAGAAACCGTCGCCAGCAACTGACCAACCGTTCACACCGAGCCCCTTTGGTTGACCGCAATCAACCAGACCCTTGCCCCGCCTCCGCCCTGGATGCGGGGCTTTTTATCTCTCACCCGCGAGCCCCTGTGGGAGATTCTATGGTGCAGGGCTAGCCCCCTAGATGCATTTTGGTAGGTATTCGCTCTGGTTCTTCAACAGAGCGAATACCACTCGCGCAAGTTTGCGGGCCAGTGCTACCAGTGCTTGGGTTGTGCTAAGTCCTCGAGCCCTTAGGGCCTCATAAAATCCCCTCCACGCCGCGGTGCGGCTCGCCGACATCGCGGCGTTGTGCATCAAGCGACGCGCCTCTGGATCACCTCGTTTAGACAAGCAACGGCGCCCTTTCTTTTTCCCCGAGTCCGCTATGCGCAAATCCAAGCCCAGAAAAGCGATGAAAGCATCGGCATTCCTGAAGTCCCCACGCTGAAACGACGCGATTAAACGAGCACCACTCAACAAGCCGATGCCTTCGACTTTCATGCAACGCTTGAGCTGATGAGCCAAACCGGCTTGTTCCAACTGCGTCTGAATGGTTTTTTCGAGCAGGGTTTCCAGTCTTTGCATAGCGTTTATCTGGCTTTTGAAAGCCGCTTCGAGCAATGGCTCGTTCGCCCAGCTCTGCTTGAGGCTGACACGCGCCTGAACCAGAGCTGCGCGGCGCCGGAAAAGGCTTATAAGTCGGCAATAAAGGGGTGATGGCGGGACCCAAGGGTGCAACAGGTGGCCTTCGTTGTTTAAGTAGCGGGCCAGCAAGCGAGCATCCAGCGCATCTGTTTTCGCGCGAACTTTCACGCCCTTGCGGTAATGACTGAGCTCGTAACCGTCGATTATGTAGATCACACAACCTTGCGCATAGGCCAGATCGGCGAATTCCTGGTGATAGGTATTGGTCGCTTCAATGGCAACATCCACTGATGCGGGCAACGCCTTGAGCCATTTCTTGATCGCAGCTTTGGTATTGGGGATTGTTTCGAGCCGGTCAGATTCGGCGTGATAAATCACCAACTCATCCTTGGCGACATCGACACCTACGATTGGCTGGGTGATGGCGATGGGCATTGCCATTGAAAATCCTCCGGGCTAAGGTTTGAACACTTGAAGGGTTCACCCAGAGGCGCAGGCTTGTTCCTATCGTCGGTCTAGGCCAGAAGCATTCTTTATCGGCGCTTGGGTGAAAGGAGGAGGGGCGAAATCTCCCACGGTCTGTACTGCGGCTAACAGTCAGAATCGAGCCTTGTCCCTCCTCCTCCCTTCAAGTCCTACCATACAAGCGAGCCTGCTCGCGATGGCAGCGTGTCAGTCAATAGGGATGCCGACTGGCAGGGAGCTATCGCGAGCAGGCTCGCTCCCACCAGGTTCTTGCCACATTCCAGCAAGAGCAACCTGTACTCACAGGCCCTGCATACCTATTACAAGGTTTGACTCAGCCCCCCACCTGACCGAAGCTTGCGACACTTCAAGTTCCCGGTCATGGATTACCTGCATGCTCTCGTCTCGCCGCTATCTTCTGCTCAGCCTTGGGGTCGTCCTGATGATCGGTCTGGTTGCGTTGTGGCGGCACAGCAGCACCCCTCAGATCCCCGAGGCCGTCAAGCGCGGCTACAGTGAAGCCTTGGCACAGGCACGCAATGGGCTTCCAGGCGCGGCAAGAATGCTCTATCAGCAATTGGGGCGTCCGGATCTCTCGCCCAAGCGGCGTGTGTGGCTGCACGCCGAACTGCCGAACTACCCGAGCCCCCAGGCTCTGAAACTGGCGGATGCGGACCTGCACAACGAATCGCCGGATGTACGTCGGGCCGCCATCGCCAGCATTGTCGGGCTGGTGCCGACGGGACAGCGCAGCCTGCTGCTGGGGCCGTTGCTCGACGATGACGATCCCAGCGTGCGATTTGCCGCCGTGAACGCACTGCTGGGCCTGTCGCCGGATGACCTTGGTTTGTACTTCGGCGCCATGCAGCTGGCCATCGATACCTGGGAACAGCAGCTTCAGGACGGCCCGCAAACCACCGAGTCTTTCTATCAACTCGCCCGCTTGCACCTGCACAACGCCGAGCTGAAAAAGGCCCAGCAAGCCCTGGAGCAAGCCCTGCGCCTGCAGCCGGACAACCTGCCGGCAGTGGTCACGCAGATCGAAGTGCTCGACAAACAGGGTCAGGGCGAAGCCGCGCGACAGTTACTCGCCAAACAGTTGCAAAGCCAGCCGCAGTCAGCTTATCTGCAACATGCGCTGGGCATGTGGTTGCTGCAGCATGGCCAGAGCGAATACGCGGTGCTCGGCCTGGCAAAAGCCGTGGAACTCGAGCCAGACAATCGTCATTACCGTTACGACCTGGCAACCACCCTGCATGCCGAGCAAGAGCTGGAAGCCGCGCAGAAACAGTTGCAGGAAATTGTCCAGCGCTACCCCGCCGACCGCAAGGCGCGGGTACTGCTGATCAACTATTGGAAGGAAACCGGGCAACTGCAGAATGTGCAGATCCTGCTGGCGAAACTGGAGCAGCTGAACCCGGACGACCCGGCGTTGCAGCAAGGGTTGTAGAAAGCCCCGATCGCTCCAAAAGCTGTACAACTTCACAGGTTTTGTGCAGGAAGTGGAACCGCTATCACCGCCAAAGGTCAAGTATTCAGACACTTCAACCTGCTTTACTTCCCTGGCCATGAGGGGGCTATTTTTGTCTACATTGAACGAGTTGATCGACGCCAAAGCCGCCACCGGTATCGAAGGACTGGACAATATCCTCTCCGGTGGCTTGTCCCGCGGCCATGTGTTCCTGTTGGAAGGGGAACCCGGCACCGGCAAGACCACGGTCGCGTTGCATTTCCTGTTGGCCGGCGCCAAGGCCGGCGAGCGCTCGTTGTACATCACGCTGTCGGAAACCGAGCGTGAACTGCGCCAAGGCGCGACCTCCCACGGATGGACGCTGGACGAAAACATTCACATTTTCGAACTGACGCCGCCTGAAAGCCTGCTCAATGCCGAGCATCAGCAAAGTCTGCTGTATTCATCGGACCTGGAGCTTGGGGAAGCGACGCGGCAAATCTTCGAGGTGGTCGAACAGGTCAAGCCGACCCGGGTCGTACTCGACAGCCTGTCGGAGATCCGCCTGCTGGCACAGAGCTCCCTGCGCTATCGTCGGCAGATCCTGGCGATCAAGCATTACTTCGTGCGCTACGACGCCACCGTCCTGCTGCTCGATGACCTGACCACCGAATCCCTGGACAAGACCGTGCACAGTGTCGCCCACGGGGTGATTCGCCTCGAAGAGCTGACGCCCAATTATGGCGCCGAGCGGCGACGGATCCGGGTGGTCAAGTATCGCGGGCAAAAATACCGTGGCGGCTTCCACGACTTCACGATCATGGGGGACGGTCTTCATGTCTTCCCGCGCCTGGTGGCGGCCGAGCATCGCGGGCAATACCTGCGCAAACAACTGTCCAGTGGCATCGCGGAAATGGATGCCCTGCTGGGTGGCGGTATCGAGACGGGGTCCAGCACCTTGATCCTGGGGCCGGCCGGTACCGGGAAGTCGCTGATCTCGATGATTTTCGCCGCAGCCGCCGTGCATCGCGGCGAAAAGGCTGCCTTGTTCATTTTCGACGAAGAGCTGGGCCTGCTGTTCGAACGCATGAAAAATATCGGCATCGACCTGCAGGCGCTGCAAGGGACCGGAAACCTGTTGATCGAACAGGTGGACGCCGCCGAGTTGTCCCCCGGCGAGTTCTCCCACCGGGTACGTCGTTGCGTCGATGAAGGTGACATCAAGACCGTGGTGATCGACAGCATCAACGGCTATCAGGCCGCCATGCCGGAAGAAAACGCTCTGGTGCTGCACATGCACGAGCTGTTGCTGTACCTCAATCGCAAGGGAGCAGCGACCTTCATGACCGTTGCGCAACATGGCCTGGTAGGCGACATGCAGGCGCCGGTGGACATTACTTATCTGGCCGACACCGTGATTCTGTTGCGGTATTTCGAGGCGCTGGGTAAGGTCCGCCGGGCGATTTCCATCATCAAGAAGCGCACCGGCAGTCACGAATCGACGATCCGCGAGTACCGCATCAGCGGGCAAGGCATGACGATCGGTGAGCCACTCGAAGCCTTCCAGGGTGTCTTGCGTGGGGTACCGACCTATATGGGAGCGGACCATCCGCTGCTCAGGGATGAGCTCAAGTGATGTCGGTCGAGCCCCTGTCGGAGCGGGCACTGATCCTCGCGCCGCTGGGACGGGACAGCCAGATCGCCCTGATGATCCTGAATGAAGCCGGGTTCACCGGCCTCATTTGTCGCCACCTGGGGCAGTTGTGTGAGGAACTTGAACATGGCGCCGGCCTGTTGGTCATCTCGTCGGAAGCCTTGGTAGGTCCCGACCTGGAGACATTGTTCCAGCATATTGAACAGCAGCCGGCCTGGTCCGACCTGCCCATCGTCCTGCTGACCCATCATGGGGGTCCGGAACAGAACCCGGCGGCACGTATCGGCATGCAGCTGGGCAACGTAACGTTCCTGGAGCGCCCGTTCCATCCGGTGACCCTGGTCAGCCTGGTCACCACCGCCTTGCGCGGTCGACGAAGGCAATACGAGGCCCGGGAACGCCTGATCGATCTCAGCAACAGTGAGCTGCGCCTGCAAAATACCCTCGAAACCCTTGAACAGCAGGTAGAAGAGCGCACCGCTCAATTGCGCCACAATGAGGAAGCCCTGCGTCAATCGCAGAAAATGGAAGCGGTCGGCCAACTGACCGGCGGTATCGCCCACGACTTCAACAACATGTTGACCGGCATCATCGGCAGCCTCGAACTGCTGCGCAGGCGCCTGGCCCGGGGGCGCACCGAAGACCTGGACAGCCTGATCGACCTCGGCGTGACCTCAGCCAACCGAGCAGCCGGCCTGACCCATCGCCTGCTGGCTTTCTCCCGGCGCCAGTCGCTGGATTCCAAGGCCGTGCAGATGAACACGCTGGTGTTGTCCATGGGGGAGCTGTTGCAGCGCAGTCTCAACGAGAGCATCCGGCTGGACATGCAGCTGGACGAGGAGCTCTGGATTGCCGAGGCCGATCCCAATCAACTGGAAAGCGCCCTGCTCAACCTTGTGCTCAACGCACGCGATGCCATGCCGGAAGGCGGAATGCTGGTGGTGCGCACGTTCAACAAACATCTGGATGCCGGTTTCACCGACGCGTACACCAACCTGGAGCCCGGCGACTATGTGGTGCTGAGCGTGCAGGACAGCGGCTGCGGCATGCCCGAATCGGTCATCAATCGCGCATTCGATCCATTTTTCACTACCAAGCCCATCGGCCAGGGCACGGGGCTGGGCCTGTCGATGATCTATGGGTTCAGCAAGCAATCACGTGGCCATGTGGCCATCGACAGTGACGTTGGCAAAGGCACGACTGTCAGTCTTTATCTGCCGCGTTTCCTGGGCGAAGAAACACCCGAGTCGTTAATCGACAGCCAACATGCCGCCCCCGCGCACGCCGGCGAGACCGTGCTGATCGTCGAAGACGATCCGGCAGTGCGGGTACTGGTCAGCTCGGTACTGGGCGAACTGGGCTATACCTTCCTTGAAGCCAGCGATGCCAACGGTGCGGTGCCGATTCTTCAGTCAGGCCAGCGCATCGATCTGTTGATCAGCGACGTGGGCTTGCCGGGCATGAACGGCCGGCAACTGGCGGAAGTCGGCCGGCAGATCCGTCCGGACCTGCGGGTGCTGTTCATCACCGGCTACGCTGAGCATGCCGCGGTACGCGGCGGATTCCTCGACCCGGGCATGCAAATGATCACCAAGCCGTTCACGTTTGATCTGTTGACGGCCAAGGTCCGGGAGATGATCGGAGCCTGAACACACCCGGATCCCCTGTGGGAGCGAGCCTGCTCGCGATAGCGGTATATCTGCCTCAGAGATGTTGAATGTGCCGCCGCCTTCGCGGGCAAGCCCGCTCCCACAGGGCTTTGTGCCTACATAAAGCTGCATACGCCGCAGGACCTAGTGTGGGAGCGAGCCTGCTCGCGATAGCCGTATGTCTGCCTCAGAGATGTTGAATGTGCCGCCTTCGCGGGCAAGCCCGCTCCCACAGGGTTTTGTGGCCTACATAAAGCTGCATACGCCGCAGGACCTAGTGTGGGAGCGAGCCTGCTCGCGATAGCCGTATGTCTGCCTCAGAGATGTTGAATGTGCCGCCTTCGCGGGCAAGCTCGCTCCCACAGGGTTTTGTGGCCTACATAAAGCTGCATACGCCGCAGGACCCAGTGTGGGAGCGAGCCTACTCGCGATAGCGGTATATCTGCCTCAGAGATGTTGAATGTGCCGCCGTCATCGCGGGCAGGCTCGCTCCCGCAGGGGGCTGGGGTGAACTTAAAAGCCTCAGGACAACATCGAGCGCATGATGCCCTGCAATTCGTCCAGGTCGAACGGTTTGTCCAGGATCGGCGCCTGGCGGGTGATGGGGCTGTCGGTGTCGCGCACTTCCTGGGCGTAACCGCTGATGAAGATCACTTTCAGCTCAGGACGCAGCTTGACCGCAGGTTCGGCGATCTGCACCCCGGAAATGCCGCCCGGCAGGCGAAAGTCGGTAATCATCATGTCGAGGTGGGGTTTGCTTGCCAGGATTTCGAAGGCCTTTTCCCCGTTTTCGGCCTGCAGCACCCGATAGCCCGCCCCTGACAGGTAGGCGGACAATACCATCATGATTGACGGATCATCCTCGACCACCAGTACGACATCTTGCGCATCTTCACTCATGAGAAGCCTTCGTTCGATCAATAGCTGCTGATACGACCGTAGGGCCATTCAGAGGTTGCGTCAATGCGACGTTTTTTGAAAGGACAGCGCCCTGCAACGGCAGGCAAACGCGGAACAACGCGCCCTCGTTGATACGGCTGTTGACCGTGATGGTCCCGCCATGGGCGGTGACGATCTGCTCGGAAATGAATAAGCCCAACCCCAGACCGGAGGCGACCGCTTTAGAGGTCACCCGCTCGAACTGCTGGAAGATGCGTTTCTGGTTCTCCTCGCTGATACCGATGCCGTGGTCCTGGACCTCGATACAGGCATGCTCGGGCGTCTTGTAGACGCGCACATCGATCGGGCTCTTGCCCCCATAGCGCAACGCATTGGTCAGCAGGTTCGACACCACCTGCTCGATCCGAAACTCATCCCAGAGCCCTTCCACCGACGGCTCGGCGGTGTAGTTCAACGCGCATTCGGCAGCCAGCAACTGCGGCTGGAAATTGCGCAACAGGTTTTCCACCAGCGCCGACAGGTTGAAACGGGTCGGGCGGATGGACAACTTGCCGGTACGAATGCGCGACACATCCAGCATGTCCTCAATGAGTCGGATCAGGCTCTTGATCTGCCGCTCGTCGCGCTCGACCATCGCCTTCACCTTATCCAGGCTGAACGCCGCGGCATTGTCCCGGGCCAGGTGCATCTTGCGCAGTTGTGTTTCGAGAATCAGGCCGTTGAGAGGCGTGCGGACCTCGTGGGCGACAATCGACATGAAATCGTCGCGCATTCGCACCGCCTGCTCGAGTTCGCTGCGGGTGGCCTGCAATTGCTGAAGCAGCACTTCCTGTTCCCGCCGACTCCGCTCCAGGGCGATGACCTGCTCCTTCACCGCCCTCTTCTGGCGATGGAGTTCCACGAACACGTTGACCTTGCTCTTGACGGCATGGGTGTCCAATGGCTTGTGCAAGAAGTCCACCGCGCCGTTTTCATAGCCGGTAAAGGCATAGTTGCGCTCGCGGCCGGCGGCGCTGACAAAAATGATCGGAATGCTACGGGTCTTCTCCGTGCCCCGCATCAGCTCGGCCAGTTCGAAACCGTTCATGTCTGGCATCTGTACGTCGATGATGGCCAGGGCAAAGTCATGTTGCAGCAACAGGGAAAATGCCTGGTCAGCCGACTGAGCCTTGTAGACCTTGCGGTCGTCGCCCTTGATCAGGGCCTCCAGCGCCAACAGATTCTCCGGCAGATCATCGACGATCAGCAGTTTGGCTTGAATATCTCTTGGCATGTGGTTCATTCCAGCCCGGCCAACAATTGGCCGATGCCTTGCAAAGTGAGGATATGGTCGGGCTCGTGCAGGGCCAGCGCGGCTTCCGGCATGGTCGAAACCTGGGCTTCGGCGGGATCTTGGACGACGGTGATCCCGCCCAGTTCCTTGACCCTGGCCAAGCCCCGGGCGCCGTCGTCGTTGGCCCCGGTCAGCACGATGGCCAGCAGGTTCGGGCCATAGACGTCGGCGGCCGATTCGAACAGCACGTCAATGGACGGCCGCGAATGATGCACCGGCTCCTCCAGGCTCAACGACAGGCTGCGATCGGCCTCGACCGACAAATGGTAGCCTGGCGCAGCGACGTAAAGGGTACCGGGGCGAATGTCCTGTTTATCCTGAGCCTCTTGCACCGGTATCGCCAGACGGTGATCAAGGACCTGGGCCAACTGACTGTAGCGCTCGTCGGGTAGATGCAGCACCACCAGAATAGGCAAGCGAAAGCCTTTGCGCAGGTGCCCGAACAATCTGAGCAGCGCCTCCACGCCGCCGGCGGATGCACCGACGGCGATGACTTCCATTGCGGATCCGGATCTGTCCGTTGTCTGGTTCATAACTTGCGATAGATCCGTTCCTGTTTGACCAACGGCTCGAATTGCTTGCCGAACATCGAAAAGTCCAGCGTCTCCTTGCTGCCCAGCACCAGAAAACCACGGTGACACAGGGACTCATGAAACAGCCCGAACGCGCGATCTTGCAGCTTTTTATTGAAATATATCAATACATTACGACAAGAAATCAATTGAGTTTCTGAAAAGACGCTATCCGTCGCCAGGCTGTGATCGGCAAAGGTCACGTTCTCACGCAGGGTCTTGTCGAACATCGCATAATCGTAGGCGGCAGTGTAGTAATCGGCAAACGAGCATCGCCCCCCGGCCAACTGATAGTTCTGGGTATAGGCCCGTACGTTCTCCAGGGCAAAAATGCCCTGCTTGGCCTTCTCCAGCGACCTGGGATTGATGTCGGTGGCGTAGATGAGCGTGCGGTCCAGCAGGCCCTCTTCATGCAGCAGGATCGCCATGGAATAGACTTCCTCCCCCGTGCTGCAACCGGCGATCCAGATCTTGAGCGACGGATAGGTCTTGAGCAGCGGCACCACTTCCCGGCGAATGGCCAGGAAGTGCGAGGGGTCGCGGAACATCTCACTGACAGGGATCGTCAGCAGTTGCAGCAACTGCATGAACATGCCCGGGTCGTGCAGTACACGTTCCTGGAGCGCTGAGATGGTCCGGCATTCGAACTGGCTCAGCGCGTGGTGAACCCGGCGCTTGATGGACGCGCCGGAGTAATCCCTGAAATCGTAGCTGTACTTGAGGTAGATCGCGTCGATCAGCAAACGCAGTTCAATATCGGTGTCTCTTTCCACTAAATTCTTTCCATATTCGGCAACCACACGCGAATCAGCGAAAACAGGCGATCGAGGTCGATCGGTTTGGCCAGGTAGTCGTTGGAGCCGGCCGCGATGCAACGCTCCTGATCATCCTTCATGGCCTTGGCCGTCACGGCGATGATAGGCAGCTTGCGCCAGCGCGGGTCCTTGCGGATGCGCGCAGTGGCTTCGAAACCGTCCATTTCCGGCATCATCACGTCCATCAGCACCAGATCGATGTCTTCCACTTCATTGAGGCGCTCGATCGCTTCATAACCGTTACGGCCAATGACCACGATCGCCCCTTTTGCCTCCAGGGCGCTGGTCAATGCAAAGATGTTGCGCACATCGTCATCCACCAGCAGCACCTTGCGGCCCTCGAACACTTTGTCCCGGCTGCGGGCTGTCTTGAGCATCCGCTGCCTTTCATGGGACAAGCGGGATTCGACTTTGTGCAAAAAGAGTGTCACCTCGTCCAGCAAACGCTCTGGCGAGCGGGCGCCCTTGATGATGATCGAGCGCGAATACTTGCGCAGCTCGGCCTCCTCATCGCGGGTCAGGTTGCGCCCGGTGTAAACAATCACCGGCGGGAATGAACAGATCTCTTCGGTGGACATGCGCTTGAGCAGGTCATTGCCCAACATATCCGGCAACTTCAGGTCGATGACCATGCAGTCGTAGACGTTGGTCCGCAGCAGATCCAAGGCCTGCTGGGCCAGGCCAACGGCGGTGATCTCGATGTCCTCGTCGCCGATCAGGCGGGTAATACTGTCGCGCTGCAGATCATCGTCTTCCACCAGCAACACTCGCTTGACCTTTTGGGTCAGCTTGGCTTCCAGGCGGGCGAACACGTTCTTGAGCTCTTCACGGGTGGTCGGCTTGACCGCATAGCCGATGGCGCCCATGTGCATCGCGGCCTCGACGCGGTCTTCGACGGAAATCACATGCACCGGGATATGCCGGGTCGCGGCCTGCTCCTTGAGCCGCTGCAACACCGTCAGCCCGGAATGGTCCGGCAGGCGCATGTCCAGCAGGATTGCATCGGGGCTCAGTTGCGAGGCCAGGTCAAAGCCTTCGTCGGCGCCATGGGCCACCAGGCATTGGTAATCCAATTCATGGGCGAGGTCGAACAGGATCCGGGCGAACTTGGGCTCGTCTTCGATCACCAGGATGCAGCGGCCGTTGAATGGCGCCTTGTCCCGGTCGTCGGCGAAGCTGGCAATGGGCGGTTCTACCTGGGCGACCAGCGGTGCCGGTGCGGGCACCGGCGCATTGGTCACGGCGGCCGGCACAGTGGCCGTGGGCGTGAAGGTCCGCGGCTCCACCGGTGTCTCCCCAGGTTCGACATAACGCTCAGGCAACACCAGCGTGAACACACTGCCCTGCCCCGGCGCGCTGGAAACGGAGATCGAACCGCCCAGCAAGGTTGCCAGGTCCCGGGAGATCGACAGCCCCAGGCCGGTACCGCCGTAACGGCGATTGGTGGTGCCGTCGGCCTGGCGGAATGCCTCGAAGATGCTTTGCTGCTGCTCGGGGGAAATGCCGATGCCCGAATCCCGCACCATGAAGGCAATGCCTGAACCCGGCTGGCCGGCCACGGACAGGCTCACGGTGCCTTGCTCGGTGAACTTCACCGCGTTGGACAACAAGTTCTTGAGCACCTGTTCCAGGCGCTGGCGGTCGGTGTACAGCATCGCGGGTGCGTCGGGCAGCACCTGGACTTCGAAGCCCAGGCCCTTGTCGGCCGCCAGCGGCTTGAACAGGTCGCGCAAGCCTTCCACCAGGCGCGCCACGCCGGTGTTTTCCGGACGAACCTCCAGCTTGCCGGCCTCGACCTTGGAGATGTCGAGAATGTCATTGATCAGGTTCAGCAGATCGTTGCCGGCGGAGTAGATCGATTCGGCAAACTTGACCTGTTCCTCGCTCAGGTTGTTCTGCGGATTCTCCGCCAACAGCTTGGACAGGATCAGCGAACTGTTGAGCGGCGTGCGCAGCTCATGGGACATGTTGGCGAGAAACTCGGACTTGTACTTGCTCGAACGCTGCAACTCGTCGGCGCGTTCCTGCAACTGGAGCTGGGCCAGATTCAGCTCGTTGTTTTTCTGGTCCATGGCGTCGCGTTGCTCGGCCAGTTGCTCGTTGGTCTGTTCCAGTTCCTGCTGTTGAGCCTCCAGGTGGACCTGGGACTCCTTGAGAATGCGCGACTGCTCCTCAAGCTCTTCGTTGGCGGTCTTGAGCTCTTCCTGCTGGACCTGCAGTTCTTCGTTCAACTGCTGGGTTTCCGCCAGTACTTCCTGCAAGCGCTGCCGGTAACGAGCGGCCTCGATGGAAGTGCCGACGTTACCGGCAATCAGTTCCAGCAGCTCGAGATCGCGCTCGGTCAAGGGGCGCAGAAAGCCCAGTTCGATGACACCGTTGATCCGGTCGTCGTCGCTGGTCGGCACTACCACCACGCTGTTGGGCAAGCCCTGCCCCAGCCCGGAGCTGACCTTCAGGTAATCGTCAGGAACATGGTCCAGACGAATAAGACGCCCCTGCTGCACGGCCTGGCCGACGATGCCTTCGCCGGCGACGATCACTTGGTGCTGTTCATCGTCCTCCCGGGAAAGACCGTAGGTGGCGACGCGCCTGAGCATGCCGTTTTCCTCCCGCGCATACAGCGCAGCGACGACGGTGCCGAGATATTTGGCGCAGAACTGCAGGATGTTGCGCCCCAACAGGTTCAGGGTCAGCTGCCCCAGCACTTGCTCGGCCAGTTGGGTCTGGCCATTGCGTAGCCAGGCCTGTTTTTCCAGGTGCAAGGCACTCTCTTGCTGTATCCGCAGGCTGGCGCCGTAACTGTTGGACAGGCTCAACAGATCTCGCCGTCCGACATAGGCCAGCAATCCGCTGACAGCGGCAACGAACAGCAGGTAGAGGGTAATGCTCCAGATCGTGGTGGAGCGCACCTCTTCGTTGCGCGCGGTACGCAATTGCTCCTCGGTTTCGACAATGTCTTCAAAGGTCCTGCGGATTTCGTCCGTCAGCCGCTTGCCGCGCCCGGCCTTCACCGCGCCCCGATAATCGCCGCTGCTGCGTTGCAGGTCGATCATGCCCTGGGCGTAATTGGCCCAATCCGTCTGGAGCGCTTGCACCTTATGCAGGCGCTCGGTCTGGATGGGGTTATCGGCTGTCAATTCCAGCAATGTCTCAAGCGCGACGGCAATACGCGGCCTGGCGATCTCATAGGGGTCGAGGAAGTGCTCGTCCCCACTCAAGAGATAGCCGCGCATGCCGGTCTCCAGGTCCACATTCAGCTTGATGGCTTCGTTGGCATTACTGATCACCCGATCGCTGTGCCCGACCCACTGGATCACCGACAGCAGATACGTGATCAGCACAATGAAAAACACCGCGCTGAGGGCACCCATGCCCAACGGCAGGCTGATATTGCGGCTCATGAGCTTGCGAAAACTTTGCTCGTCAACCGAAGACGAAAGAGTCATGGAAAAGGCCTTGGCGAACAGTTGGAAACCATGGAGTTTGCCCGAAAGAGAAGGGTTGGATCCACATTTCTGACAAAGTCAAAGGTACGATTCCCACAACGATCTGCCCCGTAGCAAGAAAACGACTATCCTTGTCAGCTCTTGTACTATAGATCCTTTCTTGTACAGGATTGGGAACTTGTGCCGCCTCGCTACTTACTCATACATGAGGCCTTTTTTCGCCCTTCCCGATTTTATTTTCTGAGAATAACCACTATGTCCACCCCCGCCCCTGTCACTGCCGTCAACGTCCTGGTAGTCGAAGACGACGACATCGTCCGTATGTTGATCGTCGATGTACTGGAAGAACTGGAATACCAGGTACTCGAGGCGGACGGTTGCGAGCAGGCGCTGGACTTCCTGCGCAATCTGGATCAACCGATCGACCTGATGATGACGGACATAGGCCTGCCGGTGATGGACGGCCGCGAGCTGGCCAGGCAAGCCCGCCTGGTGCGACCTGCGCTGCCGGTCCTGTTCGCCAGCGGCTATGCCGAAAGCATCGACGTACCGGAAAGCATGGCGGTGATCGGCAAGCCTTTTTCCATCGACCAGTTGCGCGACAAAGTCAAAAGCATTCTTTCTTGAGCCCAAGCGGATTCTTGGTCACTATCGGCGCCCCCGCGCGCCGACTGCGCCTGATCCCTCCCAAGGAAATGCCTGCCCATGCCTCATCCCTCCGCCCTCAAGGTCCTGGTCATCGGTTATGTCTGGCCCGAGCCGCGTTCATCGGCGGCGGGTGGGCACATCATGCAGATCCTGGAAGCCTTCCTCGGGCAAGGCTGGGACATCACCTTCAGCAGCCCGGCGAGGCCCGGAGAGCACCGCGCGGACCTGATCGGGCTGGGCATCCACGAAGTGCCCATCGAACTCAACAACAGCAGTTTCGATGTGTTCGTCAGCGAACTGGCGCCGGATATCGTCCTGTTCGACCAATTCATGATGGAAGAGCAGTTCGGCTGGCGGGTCGAGATGCAATGCCCCGGCGCCCTGCGTGTGCTGGAAACGTCCGATCTGCAAAGCCTGCGCCACGCCCGGCATCAGCGCCTCAAGGACCGCTTGAAAGCTGACGAGACCTCCCAGGACTTCAGCGATCTTTTCGCGCCAGACCTGCCCGAAACATTCCAGCTGATGGCCGACACCGATATGGCCAAGCGCGAGATCGCCGCCTTGTACCGCTGCGACCTGAACCTGATGGTGTCCGAGGTGGAGATCGAGCTGTTGGTGGAGCACTTCAATGTGCCCCGCAGCCTCCTGTTCTGGTGCCCATTGATGATCGACTTGCCGGCCACGTCACCGGTGCCCTTCGAAGATCGTGCGCACTTCTTGAGTATCGGCAACTTCCGCCATGCGCCGAACTGGGACGCGGTGCTCTGGATGAAGAATGCCATCTGGCCGCTGATCCGCCAGCAACTGCCGGGCGCGCAACTGCACCTGTACGGCGCCTACACCCCGCCAAAAGCTGCCGCGCTGCATAATCCGACCCAGGGATTCCATATCATGAACTGGGCGGAGGATGCCCTGCAGGTGATGTCGGCGGCCCGCATCTGCCTGGCACCGCTGCGGTTCGGCGCTGGCATCAAGGGCAAGCTGGTCGAAGCCATGCTCTGTGGCACGCCAAGCGTCACCACGCCCATCGGCGCCGAGGCCATGTATGGGGAGATGCCCTGGCCCGGGGTTATCGGCCAGAGTGCCGAAACCCTCGCCAACGCCGCCGTGCAGTTGTACAGCGACCCGACCCGCTGGAGCCAGGCCCGGGATGCCGGCCTGAAGCTGCTGGCGGAGCGGTACCGCAAAGAGATTCATGGGCCGGCGCTGATTGAAAGTATCCTGGCGTGCCGTGCCAACCTGGGGCAACGCCGTCGTGACAATTTCACCGGCAGCATGTTGCGCCACCACCAGCACAAGAGCACCCAATACATGTCCCAGTGGATTGAAGAAAAGCACCGCAACAACGCAGCGGTGTAGGTGCCAGCAACACTGACGGCATGGCGCCAAGCGATCATCGGAAGAATATTCGGGGTTGGCACCTGCCCGGCGAAGGGGGCATTATCCAGCGGCGATAACAATAAAAGTGCAGGCCCATGACCCGAACAGCGCGAGTCACCGACCCTTCCTACGAGTTGATGGATGACCATGACGGACGGTCCATTATCTATCGCCAGCACGGCTTTCCCTGCCCGTTGGTGCGCTGGCATTTCCATAAGGAATACGAGCTGCACCTGATCGTCGCCAGTTCCGGCAAGGTGTTCATTGGCGACTACATCGGCAACTTCTACCCCCAGACCCTGTTTCTCACCGGCCCCAACCTGCCCCACAACTGGATCAGCCAGGTGGCCGAGGACGAGGTGGTACCCAAGCGCGACATGTTGGTGAATTTCACCGACGAGTTGTTCGAAAGCGGGCATCAGGTATTTGCCGAGCTCAAGACCATCGCGCCGCTGCTCGAACGGGCCCGCTACGGCATCGAGTTCCGCTGCAAGCGCACCATCCGCCAGGCGATGATCCTGATGCAGCGTATTGCCGACTCCCAGGGCATGAGCCGCCTGGGATACTTTTTCATCCTGATGGAGCTGCTCGCGACCACGGATGACTATCAAGTGCTCTCCGGCGGTGCGTCTTCACAGATGACCGATGAGCACAGCATCGACCGTACCAACCGGGCCGTGGACTACATTTTTGCCCATTACGCCCGGGAGCTGTCCCTGGAGGAAGTCGCCGAACACCTGGGCATGAAACCCACCTACTTCAGCCGGGTATTCAAACAGGCCACCGGTCGCTGCTTCATCGAATTCGTCAACCGCCTGCGCATCAGCAAATCCTGCGAACTGCTGGCTGACGGTGACAAACCCGTCACGGACGTGTGTTTCGAGTCGGGCTTCAACAACATCTCGAACTTCAACCGGCGCTTCCAGCAACTCAAGGGCATGACCCCTTCCCATTACCGGCGGCTCGCGGTGCAGCGGTTGACCGAGCAGAATCAGGGCTGAGGCTTTACTCCCCTGTGGCGAGGGGATTTATCCCCCGCTAGGTCGCGAAGCGGCCCCTTGCGTTCTAATTGATACACCGCGGTGGCAGAGATATTGGGGCCGCTTCGCAGCCCAGCGGGCGGTGCGACGATTCGCTAAATCCCCTCGCCACAGGTTAATCCTTTAACCAATGCTCCGGCTCAGTGCAAAAAAGTATCAGCACCAGTGCGACGGATGATTTGTCACGCCGTCCATAGAAGGCTGTAATCAGCGCACATTCTTCCCTTCATCCGGAAGACAAAAAACAATAACTGTCCTTCCGCCGCCTTCCGGCACGGAAAAGGAGTGCGCGATGAAACCTTCGGTAAAAGCTCTGCTTGTCTCCACCTGCATGACCCTCAGCAGCGTCAGTTTCGGCGCACAGACCCTCACCATTGCCACTGTCAACAACAGCGACATGATCCGCATGCAGAAGCTCTCGAAAACCTTCGAGTCGGAGCATCCGGACATCAAGCTGAATTGGGTGGTGCTCGAAGAGAACGTCCTGCGCCAACGCCTGACCACCGACATCGCCACCCAGGGCGGACAGTTCGATGTGCTGACCATCGGCATGTACGAAGCTGCACTCTGGGGTGCCAAGGGTTGGCTGGAACCGATGAAGGACCTGCCGGCCTCCTACGACCTGGAGGACGTCTTCCCTTCCGTGCGTGACGGCTTGTCCGTCAAGGGCTCGCTGTATGCCCTGCCGTTCTATGCCGAGAGCTCGATCACTTACTACCGCACCGACTTGTTCAAGGATGCCGGGCTGACCATGCCCGAACACCCGACCTGGACCCAGATCGGTGAGTTTGCGGAAAAACTCACCGACAAGAGCAAGGAACAATATGGCCTGTGCCTGCGGGGCAAGGCCGGTTGGGGTGAGAACATGGCGCTGATTACCACCCTGGCCAACGGCTACGGGGCGCGCTGGTTCGATGAGAAGTGGCAGCCGCAATTCAATGGTCCCGAGTGGAAAGACGCGCTGACCTTCTACGTCGACAACATGAAGAAGTCCGGCCCGCCAGGTGCGTCGAGCAACGGTTTCAACGAGAACCTGGCCCTGTTCAACAGCGGCAAATGCGCGATTTGGGTCGATGCCAGCGTTGCCGGCTCGTTCGTGACTGACAAGACCCAGAGCAAGGTGTCCGATCACGTCGGCTTCACCTTCGCGCCCCACGAAAAAACCGATAAGGGCACCTCCTGGCTGTACTCCTGGTCACTGGCAATCCCGACCAGCTCCAAGGCCAAGGATGCCGCCAAGGTCTTTGCCAGTTGGGCGACTTCCAAGGAGTACAGCCAACTGGTCGCCAAGACCGATGGCATCGCCAACGTACCGCCGGGCACCCGCACCTCGACCTACAGCGACGAGTACATGAAAGCCGCGCCGTTCGCCAAGGTCACGCTGGAGTCGCTGAAAGTCGCCGACCCGAAAGCACCAACCCTCAAGCCGGTGCCTTATATCGGTATCCAGTTGGTGACCATTCCCGAGTTCCAGGCCATCGGCACCCAGGTGGGCAAGTTCTTCTCGGGCGCGCTGACCGGTCAGCAGAGCGTGGACCAGGCGTTGACCGCCGCGCAGTCCACCACCGAGCGCGAGATGAAGCGCGCCGGGTATCCCAAGTAACCGCGCCGCTTCCATTTCTGTAGGAGATCCAGTGTGGGAGCGAGCCTGCTCGCGATGACGGTGTGACAGCCATCTCGATGTCGACTGTCAGGACGCTATCGCGAGCAGGCTCGCTCCCACGAGGAGCTGCTCCCACATCTGGGTTCTTCATAGGCCTGCACAAAACGGTTCAATGCCATGAATACTTCAACGACAACTGCCAAAGCGCCTCTCGAGCTTGCAGTACCGACGCGCAAGACCCGCCTGGCGAACCCCGGCTGGTTCCTGGTCAGTCCATCGGTAGCCTTGTTGCTGCTGTGGATGATCGTGCCCCTGGGCATGACCGTCTACTTTTCGATGATCCGCTACAACCTGCTCTACCCCGGTGAAAACGAGTTCGTCGGGCTGGAGAATTTCACCTACTTCCTCACCGACTCGGGTTTCATGCCCGGTGCCACCAATACTTTATTGCTGGTAGGCAGCGTGCTGCTGATCAGTATCGTGTTCGGGGTATTGATCAGCGCACTGCTGGAGGCCAGCGAGTTCTTTGGCCGCGGCATCGTCCGGGTCCTGCTGATATCACCGTTTTTCATCATGCCCACCGTAGGCGCGCTGATCTGGAAGAACCTGATTTTCCACCCGGTCTCGGGGATCCTCGCCTCAGTCTGGAAACTGTTCGGCGCACAGCCGGTGGACTGGCTGGCCCATTACCCGCTGTTGTCGATCATCATCATTGTCAGCTGGCAGTGGCTGCCCTTCGCGATCCTGATCCTGATGACAGCCATGCAGTCCCTCGACCAGGAGCAGAAGGAAGCCGCCCGCCTGGACGGCGCCGGTCCGATCGCGATTTTCTGGCACCTGACCCTGCCACACCTGGCCCGCCCGATTGCCGTCGTTGTGATGATCGAAACCATTTTTCTGTTGTCGGTGTTCGCCGAAATCTTCACCACCACCAACGGCGGCCCCGGCTACGCCTCGACCAACCTCGCCTACCTGATCTACAACCAGGCGCTGGTGCAGTTCGACGTCGGCATGGCTTCGGCCGGTGGTCTGATAGCCGTAGTGATTGCCAACATCGCCGCCATCCTCCTGGTGCGGATGATCGGCAAAAACCTCACTGACAAGAACTGAGGCCGCCGCCATGACACTTCAACAATCCCGCCGGCTGCAAAGCCTGCTGCTGGGCACGCTGGCCTGGGCCATCGCGATCCTGATTTTCTTCCCGATCTTCTGGATGGTGCTGACCAGCTTCAAGACCGAAATCGATGCGTTCGCCACGCCGCCGCAGTTCATTTTCGCGCCGACGCTGGAGAACTACCTGCACATCAACGAGCGCAGCGACTACTTCACGTTCGCCTGGAACTCGGTGGTGATTTCCTTCAGCGCCACGGCCCTGTGCCTGCTGATCGCGGTACCGGCGGCCTACTCCATGGCGTTCTACGAAACCCAACGCACCAAGGGCACCTTGCTGTGGATGCTCTCCACCAAGATGCTGCCACCGGTGGGCGTGCTGATGCCGATCTACCTGCTGGCCAAGAGCGTTGGCCTGCTGGATACCCGCATTGCGCTGATCATCATCTACACGCTGATCAACCTGCCGATCGTGGTCTGGATGATTTACACCTACTTCAAGGACATTCCCCGGGACATCCTCGAAGCCGCGCGCCTGGACGGCGCCACCCTGTGGCAGGAAATGGTTCGCGTGCTGCTGCCGATCGCCAAGGGCGGGCTGGCCTCCACCGTGCTGCTGTCACTGATCCTGTGCTGGAACGAGGCCTTCTGGTCGCTGAACCTCACCTCGTCCAAAGCCGCGCCGCTGACGGCCCTGATCGCTTCCTACTCCAGCCCCGAAGGTTTGTTCTGGGCCAAATTGTCCGCCGTCTCGACCCTGGCCTGCGCGCCGATCCTGATCTTCGGCTGGATCAGCCAGAAGCAACTGGTCCGCGGCTTGTCCTTTGGCGCCGTGAAGTAACGCGCCCAACACCCTAATCAGACGTGGAGGCCCATCATCATGGCCAACCTGAAAATCAAGAATCTGCAAAAAGGCTTCGAAGGCTTTTCCATCATCAAGGGCATTGACCTTGAGGTGAACGACCGCGAGTTCGTGGTCTTCGTCGGCCCATCGGGCTGCGGCAAATCCACCCTGCTGCGGCTGATCGCCGGTCTGGAAGAAGTCAGCGACGGCACCATTGAGCTGGACGGGCGTGACATCACCGAAGTCAGCCCGGCCAAGCGCGACCTGGCGATGGTGTTCCAGACTTACGCCTTGTACCCCCACATGAGCGTGCGCAAGAACATGTCCTTCGCCCTGGACCTGGCGGGCGTGCCCAAGGCCGACGTCGAGAAGAAGGTCAACGAAGCCGCGCGCATCCTTGAGTTGGGACCGATGCTCGAACGCAAGCCCAAACAACTGTCCGGCGGCCAGCGCCAGCGGGTTGCAATCGGCCGGGCTATCGTGCGCAATCCGAAAATCTTCCTGTTCGACGAACCACTGTCCAACCTCGACGCCGCCCTGCGGGTGCAGATGCGCCTGGAACTGGCGCGGCTGCACAAGGAACTGCAGGCGACCATGATCTACGTGACCCACGATCAGGTCGAAGCCATGACCCTGGCCGACAAGGTGGTGGTGCTCAACGGCGGGCGCATCGAACAGGTCGGCTCGCCCCTGGAGCTGTATCACCAGCCGGCCAACCTATTTGTCGCCGGGTTCCTCGGCACGCCGAAAATGGGCTTCCTCAAGGGCAAGGTCAGCGCACTCAACAGCCAGGGCTGCGAAGTTCAGTTGGACGCGGGTACACGCATCCAGTTGCCGGTCAACGGCGCCAGCCTCAGTGTCGGCAGCCCGGTCACCCTGGGCATCCGTCCGGAGCACCTGAACCTGGCGCAACCCGGCGAGTGTACGTTGCAAGTGACCGCCGACGTGAGTGAGCGACTGGGCAGCGACACGTTCTGTCACGTCAACACCACGTCCGGGGAGGCCTTGACCATGCGGGTTCGCGGCGACCTGGCGAGCCGTTTCGGCGAGCAGTTGAACCTGCACCTGGACGCCCAACACTGCCATTTGTTCGATGCCGATGGCGTAGCGGTCACCCGTGCGCTGCGCGCCGCCGCCTGACTACCGAGACTTGTGATGAAACTCAACCGCCAAAACCTGCATAACCTCAAGCCGGAAGTAGCCCTGCCCGCCTATCCTGTGGGCGATATCCGCCAAGGCATCGCCCACATCGGCGTCGGCGGCTTCCACCGGGCTCATCAGGCGTACTACACCGATGCGCTGATGAACACCGGCGCGGACCTGGACTGGGCCATCTGCGGCGTTGGGTTGCGGGCCGAAGACCGCCGCGCCCGGGATGACCTGGCCGGCCAGGATTACCTGTTCACCCTTTATGAACTGGGTGACACCGACGACACCGAAGTCCGCGTGATTGGCGCCATCAACGACATGCTGCTGGCCGAAGACGGCGCCCAGGTGCTGATCGACAAATTGGCGGATCCGCAGATCCGCATCGTTTCACTGACGATTACCGAGGGCGGCTACTGCATCGACGACAGCAACGGCGAATTCATGGCCCACCTGCCGCAGATCCAGCACGACCTGGCCCACCCGGAGGCTCCGACCACCGTATTCGGCTTCCTCTGCGCCGCCCTGGCCAAGCGTCGCGCCGCCGGGACGCCGGCGTTTACCCTGATGTCCTGCGATAACCTGCCCCACAACGGCGCGGTGACCCGCAAGGCGTTGCTGGCCTTCGCCACGCGGCACGACGCCGAGCTGGCGCAGTGGATCGACCACAACGTGAGCTTCCCCAACGCCATGGTCGACCGCATCACCCCGATGACCAGCGTCGCCCATCGCCTGCAACTGCACGACGAACACGGCATCGACGACGCCTGGCCGGTGGTCTGTGAGCCGTTCGTGCAGTGGGTACTGGAAGACAAGTTCGTCAACGGGCGCCCGGCCTGGGAAAAGGTCGGCGTGCAGTTCACCGATGACGTTTCCCCCTACGAAGAGATGAAGATCAAACTGCTCAACGGCAGCCATCTGGCCCTGACCTACCTGGGGTTCCTCAAGGGCTATCGCTTCGTCCATGAAACCATGAACGACCCGTTGTTCGTGCGTTATATCCGTGCCTATATGGACCTGGATGTGACACCGCAACTGGCCCCCGTGCCGGGCATCGATCTGGGCAGCTACAAGGACACCCTGGTGGAGCGCTTCTCCAACCAGGCCATCGCCGACCAGCTGGAACGGGTATGCTCGGACGGTTCGTCGAAGTTTCCCAAATTCACCGTGCCGACCATCAACCGCCTGATTGCCGACGGTGGCGAAACCCGGCGCGCGGCGCTGGTGGTCGCGGCTTGGGCCGTATACCTCAAGGGGGTCGACGAAAACGGCGTGGGCTACACGATTCCGGACCCACGGGCGGGATTCTGCCAGGCACTGGTGGCCGACGATGCGCTGGTGACCCAGCGGATGCTGGAGGTCGAGGAGATTTTTGGCACGGCAATCCCGAACTCGGCGGAGTTCGTCGCGGCCTTCGAATGGTGCTGCAACAGCTTGCGCGAACATGGGGTGACCCGGACACTTGAGCGGGTGCTGGAGGGTTAGGTTCGCATCCTGTGGCGAGCATTCATTGATCTGAGGATTTTTATGGCAAATCAACAGTTGTTCCTGGGCATCGACTGCGGCACCCAAGGCACCAAGGCCTTGATCCTGGATGCGAACAGCGGCCAGGTCCTGGGCCAGGGCGCCGCTGCCCACACCATGATCAGCGGCGCCAATGGCCGGCGTGAACAAGACACCGGGCAATGGATCGATGCGTTCACCCAGGCCACTCACCAGGCCTTGGCAGACGCCGGTGTCGATGGCCAGGCGATTCTCGGCATTGGCGTCTCCGGCCAGCAACATGGCCTGGTGTTGCTCGATGAGCAGGATCAGGTGCTGCGCCCGGCCAAGCTCTGGTGCGACACCGAAAGTGCCCCGCAAAACGATCAACTGCTGATGCACCTGGGCGGCGAAAGCGGCGCCCTGGAGCGTCTCGGTGTGGTCATCGCCCCCGGCTACACAGTCTCCAAGCTGTTGTGGACCCGGGAACACCATCCGCAGGTTTTTGCTCGTATCGCGCACATCCTGTTGCCCCACGACTTCCTGAACCACTGGCTCACCGGCCGTCATTGCAGCGAATACGGCGATGCCTCGGGCACCGGCTATTTCAACGTGCGCACCCGTCAATGGGACCTGCAGCTGCTACAGCACATCGACCCCAGCGGCCGGTTGCAAGCGGCGCTGCCGGAACTGATCGAGGCCCACCAACCGGTCGGGCGCATCCTGCCGGCCATTGCCGCACGCCTGGGCATCAACCCTGATGCCGTCGTGGCAAGCGGCGGTGGCGACAACATGATGGGCGCGATCGGCACCGGCAACATCCAGCCCGGCGTGATCACCATGAGCCTCGGTTCCTCCGGCACAGTCTATGCCTATGCCAGCGAGCCCGCGGTCAGCCCCGAAGCCTCGGTAGCGGCCTTCTGCTCATCCAGCGGTGGCTGGCTGCCGCTGATCTGCACCATGAACCTGACCAACGCCACCAGCGCCATACGCGAGTTGTTCGAGCTGGACATCGAGGCGTTCAACACCCTGGTGGCCCAAGCCCCGATCGGCGCCGAAGGGGTCTGCATGCTGCCGTTCCTCAACGGTGAACGGGTCCCCGCCCTGCCCCATGCCACCGCCAGCCTGCTGGGCCTGACGACCACCAACCTGAACCGCGCCAACCTATGCCGGGCCGTGGTCGAAGGCACCACCTTCGGCTTGCGCTATGGCCTGGACCTGCTGCGTGCCACAGGGCTGGAGGCGCGGAGCATCCGCCTGATCGGCGGCGGCTCGAAGAGCCCGGTATGGCGGCAGATCGTTGCCGACATCATGGATACCACCGTCATCTGTACTGAACAGAGCGAAGCGGCTGCCCTGGGCGCGGCGATCCAGGCAGCGTGGTGTCATTCCGGATCGCAACAAGGCCTGGCCGAACTCTGCGAGCGTTGCGTCAAGCTCGACCCGGCCAGCGAAACCCGGCCGGTCGCCGAACATGTCGCGGCCGCCCAACAAGCCTATGAAACTTATCGACAACACGTCGCAACCCTTTGAGAGCAGACATCCATGTATCTGGTGTGTGGTGAAGCACTGTTTGATTTCTTCAGTGACAACGAAGACGGCGGCCCGGCCTCGCAGGTCAACTTCAAGGCCATCGCCGGCGGTTCGCCGTTCAACGTGGCGCTGGGGCTGCGTCGCCTGGGTGTGGAATCGGCGCTGTTTGCCGGCCTGTCCACCGACTACCTTGGCCGGCGCTTGCGGCAGGTCCTGATCAACGAAGGCGTCAGCACAAAATACCTGCGGGATTTCGACGCACCGACCACCCTGGCGATGGTCGCCGTGGGCGCAAACGGCTCGCCCCACTACAGTTTTCGTGGCGAAGGCTGCGCGGACCGGCAACTGGGCCTGCAACACCTGCCCGAGTTGGACCCTGAAGTGAGAGGCCTGCATTTCGGCTCGTTCTGCCTGGTGGTGCAACCGATTGGCGACACCCTGCTGGCGCTGGCGCAACGCGAGAGCGGCAAGCGCCTCATCAGCCTGGACCCGAACGTGCGACTCAACCCGCAGCCGGACATCGACCTGTGGCGCTCACGGATTGCAACACTGGTGGAATACGCCGACCTGATCAAAGTCAGCGACGAAGACTTGAGCCTGCTCTATCCCGGGCAGGATCCTCAGGTGGTGATCGAAGGCTGGCTGGAACATCGTTGCCAATTGGTGTTCCTGACCCGCGGTGGCCAGGGCGCAACCGTGTTCAGCCGTCGCCATGGTACATGGTCGATGCCGGCCTGCTCGGTGAAAATCGCCGACACCGTAGGCGCAGGGGATACCTTCCAGGCTGCCTTGATTACCTGGTTGATCGAACAGCAATTGGATTCAGTCGAGGGACTGCTGACGCTGACCCGGGATCAGATCAGCGCCATGCTCGACTTTGCCATGCGTGCAGCCGCGCTGACCTGCGGCAAGACCGGGCCGGACCTGCCCTATCGCCAGCAGTTGAACTGACCACTCACCCCAGCGACTGCCGCTTCGTCCGGACATTGCGGCAGCCTGGGTGTAGCCAAGTGTTTCGCTTAACCCACTTTTAATTCCGCGATCCGACACTGCCCCGGACCGCGCCCTCCCTGACAGAGTCGCCGCGCGGCAGATCTCGATGCCAAGGCATCAGGTCGACGTCTCTCTGTTGCGGAGTTTTGAACATGAATACTTATGCGCTAGTAGTCACTGCGTCCTTACTGGGCCTGTTTGGTATCACCGGTTTGGCTCAGGCCGACGATGCCCCACAGTCCACGCCATATCACTATGGCATGCCGCTGGAAATCAAGAAGGTGCTGTCATTGACGGAACCATCCACACCTTATTGCGAAGTCATCACCGCACAAATGGTGTACATCGACAAGGCGGGACAAACCCGGGATGTGTCCTATCAAAAGCTTTCGGATGCTTGTACGAACGACAACTGAATGCCATCGCCGCATTGAAACTGGACGCCCGGGTTCGGCTACCAGCCGGACCCGGGCGTCAGATTACCGAGACAGGCCGCGATCAGCGCCCGGTCATACGGTGATGTTGTTGATGAAAGTAGTTCCCACTGCCGTGGTTGTGGTCGAGTTCGGTACGCAACTCGGCAATCAGGTCGTTGATCGCCCGACAGCCAGTGAGTTTATTGGCATCGATATTGGACTTGATCAAGGCCACACGGTCGGTTTCATGATCATCGAAAATCTTGATCGTCATCGTCAGATCGGGTGACAAGGTGCATTGCGAGCGCTTGGGCAACAAACTGCTTTCAATGATATTGCGCATTTCGAGGGCAGATAGAAACATGGCAACTCTCTCCTGTTGAGGCGGCCAATTTATGTTTACAACGTCGGTACTTCGTCCGTTTCTTCCTTGTGGACTGAGACTACGAATACCGTGTCGTATGTTCATTTCTTGGCGTTCTGATCAATGAGCCCGGGAAGCGAACTCCTGAACCATCCCGCAAAGAACATGCCTGCATTTGCCACATTTTTGTTTGATATAAATCAACAACTTAGTGTGCCGGCGCGCCGAACGTCCCGTGCAAAATGCAAGAGAACGGCGCTTCCTTCTTGCAAACTGCATGCAGACCGCAATCACTTTCTTGCTGTCCGAAGGCTAGAGTAGCCCCAATTTGCAAAGGCGGGGCCGGGCATCCGTCGGGTAGTCGAAAAAAGCGATGACAGGTCGTGTCAGGCTGTTTCGACGGCGGCACGCTCCGCCACATGGCGCAAACTGTCGAAGTTGATGTTGGCCCCCGAGTCGATGGCGATCAGGGTCTGGCCACGGGCACCGGTGCGAGCGACGTACTGTTTGATGCCCGCCACGGCCAGGGCTCCGGAGGGCTCGGTGATGGAACGGGTGTCATCATAGATGTCCTTGATCGCAGCGCAGAGCTGGTCGTCGCTGACGGTCATCACCTCGTCGACACAAAAGCGGCAGACATCGAAACCATGGGCGCCGATCTGCGCCACGGCGACACCATCGGCGAAGGTTCCCACGGTCGGCAGGACAACGCGCTCGTCTGCAGCCAGCGCCGCCTGCAAGCAAGCGGAGTGTTGCGATTCCACACCGATGATGCGGACTTCCGGACGCAGGTATTTAACGTAGGCCGCAACCCCGGCGATCAGGCCCCCACCGCCGACCGGGACGAAGATGGCGTCCAGCGCACCGCTGTGCTGGCGCAGTATTTCCATGGCGACCGTGCCTTGGCCGGCGATGACATCCGGATCATCGAACGGTGAAACGAACTCTCTACCGGTCTGCCGGGCCAGTTCCAGCGCATGCGCCAGGGCGAACGGAAAACTCTCGCCGTGCAGCAGCGCCTCGGCACCGCGATGACGCACGCCCAGCACTTTCAGCTGCGGCGTGGTCACCGGCATGACGATGCAGGCCGAGATTCCCAGCTCCCGTGCCGCCAGTGCAACCCCCTGGGCATGGTTGCCGGCCGAAGCGGTGATGACGCCACGGGCTCGCTGCTCCGGCGTCAATTGCACGAGTTTGTTGTAGGCGCCTCGGATCTTGAAGGAAAACGTCGGTTGCAGGTCTTCACGCTTGAGCAGGATCCGGTTTCCCAGGGTTTCGGACAGCGCAGGAGCCGCTTGCAGCGGTGTGCGCACGGCGAGTTCGTACACCGGCGCGGCGAGGATCTTCTTAACGTAATGCTCCAGCAAGGTTTGCTCGGGGCGGGAAGCGGTCATGGCGGTCTCCTGGTTTGAATCGGGCCCGGGAGACAGAAAGAAAAAACCCGCCTCAAGGGCGGGTTGGGTGCAGCCGTCAGCTAGCCCGCCAGATAAGGAATGGCGGTAATAATGCTTGGCTGGCTGCGCAGTACGGTAGAAGTCATGGCTGGAAATTAGCCGGGCACTGCTGGCAAGTCAATGGTGAGTTGCGCTTGTCCAGCAATAATCCCTGTGGGAGCGAGCTTGCTCGCGATGGCGGTGTCTCTGTTACAGAAAGGTTGAATGTGCCGCCGTCATCGCGAGCAGGCTCGCTCCCACAGGGGCCCGTGTTGGACTCGACTCTCTGATCATACGAAAACCGGGTGGGAGCGAGCCTGCTCGCGATGGCAGTGTGTCAGTTGATGAAATATTGACTGGCTACCCCTCACCGCGAGCAGGCTCGCTCCCACAGTTTTTCCGGGTGCCTACAGGATCCGGGTCATTTGAGCCCGACTTTATACAGTGCCCCGTCGTTTTCATCCGTCAGGACATACAGGTAGCCATCCGGTCCCTGGCGCACATCGCGGATCCGCTCCTTGAGCTCGCCCAGCAGGCGCTCTTCGTGCACGACCTTGTCGCCTTCCATCTGCAAGCGGATCAGGTTGCGGGACACCAGCGCACCGATGAAGACGTTGTGCCGCCAAGGCTTGAAACGCTCGTCGTCATAGAACGCCATGCCGCTGAGGCCCGGCGAGACTTGCCAGACATGGTGCGGGCCAAGCGTGCCTTCGGCGTTCTTGCCCTGGGCTTCGGGAATCGGTGCGCCGGAGTAGTTGATGCCATGGGTCGCCAGCGGCCAGCCGTAGTTCTTGCCACGCTCGATGATATTCAGTTCGTCGCCGCCCCTGGGGCCATGCTCGTTTTCCCACAACGTGCCGTTCCAGGGGTTGAGCGCGGCCCCTTGGGGATTGCGAATGCCATAGGACCAGATCTCGGGACGGACATTCTTCTGGCCAACAAAAGGGTTGTCATCCGGCACCTTGCCGTCCGGGTAGATGCGCACGATCTTGCCTTGCAGCTTGTCCAGGTCCTGGGCCGTCGCCCGGTCGTTGTTTTCCCCCAGGGTGACGAACAGGTAACCCTCGCGGTCGAAGACCAGCCGCGAGCCGAAGTGATTACCCGTGGAGAGCTTGGGCTGCTGACGGAAAATCACATCGAAGTTCTCCAGGCTCTTGAGGTCTTCGGACAACTGCCCGCGACCTACCGCGGTACCGGCCTTGCCGTCTTTACCGGCTTCGGCGTAGGACAGGTACACGGTGCGATCCTGTTTGAAGTCCGGCGACAGCACCACATCCAGCAAACCACCCTGGCCGTTGGCCCATACCTCGGGCACACCGCTCAATGGCGCCGACAGCCGACCATCGGGGCTCACCAGACGCAGATTGCCCGGTCTCTCCGTGACCAGCATGCCCCGCTGCCCCGGCAGGAACGCCACGGACCAGGGATGTTCCAGGCCCCTGACCACGGTGGTCACCTCCACGGTGCCCTCTTCACTCTTCAATACCTGGGTTTGCGCGGCGCAGGCCGGCGCGGCCAGGGTCAGGGCCGCACTGGCGCAGAGCGCGGCCTGGAGTGTTTTACGCAACATGCACACTTCCTTCTGTGATGGATAACAGGACGACTAGCGATTGCTGCCGTTCGGGTTCCTGGGTGGCGTACCGGATTCGATGGTGGGCCTGGGCGAACCGGCCGGCGGGCCCGAACGCGGATAGCCATTGCCGATACCGCCGTTTTCCAGGGTCGGTCGACGAGGCACCGGAATCGTCGGGTTGTTATGGATCGTCGGTACGTTGGGCTGGGTTCCCTGCATGCTGTTGGGATTGGCCCGACGTATGGGATTGTTATAGGGGTTGTTGTTGCCCGGCAGGTTCTGGGCCACGATCACAGGGCCCTGGCCGGGTGTCGCGGCCTGAGCGACGGCGCTCAGCAATAGCGTGGTGATGGCGAGTACGAGCCTGTTCATCGGTACCTCCTGCTTCGCGGAAATCGCTCAGGGATATCGAAAACACGCTACCGCGCAGGTTCACGGTTGTTAAGCGAAATATCCGCTTGAAGATGTAACGAGGCTTCTCTGAGAGCAATCCTGTGGGAGCGAGCCTGCTCGCGATGGCAATGTTGACTGACACTCCGCCATCGCGAGCAGGCTCGCTCCCACAAGGGCACCTTCCGGGTCGGTATTCATCGAAGAGGCACCGCCCTGCCACACCGCCAACCGGCGCCCGATGGAAACTTTTTCAAAGGCAGGAAGGTCACCAGAGAGAACCCTTTATGGCAAGGAAACCGCAGCATGGCACGGGCAATCTGGAAAGGCGCAATCAGTTTCGGACTGGTCCACATTCCCGTGGCGCTGGTCTCGGCGACGTCGTCCCAAGGCGTGGATTTCGACTGGCTGGACAAGCGCAGCATGGATCCGGTGGGCTACAAGCGGGTCAACAAGGTCACGGGCAAGGAGGTGACCAAGGAAGACATCGTCAAGGGCGTCGAGTACCAGAAAGGCCAGTACGTGCTGCTCAGCGAGGAGGAAATCCGCTCCGCCCATCCCAAATCGACCCAGACCATCGATATCTTTTCTTTCGTCGACAGCGAGAAGATCCCGCTGCAGAACATCGACACGCCCTACTTCCTCGCTCCCGACAAACGTGGCGGCAAAGTCTACGCCTTGCTTCGCGAAACCCTGATCAAGACCAACAAGGTGGCCCTGGCCCACGTCGTCCTGCATACCCGCCAACACCTGGCGGCACTGATGCCCCTGGAGTCGGCCCTGGTGCTGGTGATGCTGCGCTGGCCGGCAGAAGTGCGCGGGCTGGACATCCTGGAACTGGGTGACGAGGTCACCAAACCGAACCTGGTCAAAGGCGAGCTGGAGATGGCCAAGCGCCTGGTGCAAGACATGAGCGCCGACTGGGAACCCCAGGACTATCGGGACAGTTTCCAGGACAAGATCATGGAGCTGGTGGAGAAGAAGGCCAACGAAGGCCGGCTCGAAGCAGTGGAAACCGACCCGGGCGAAGAACAGCGCAAGACCGCCGATGTCATCGACCTGACCGAACTGCTCAAGCGCAGCCTGGGCAGCAAGGGCAAGGCCTCTGACAAGCCCGCCGCAAAAACGCCTGCAAAAGCTGCGAAGACCAGTAAATCCGCTCCCGCCAAAAAAGCCCCCAAGGCCTCCCGGGGCTAAACCACGGACGTTAGCGATACAAGGGAATCTGTCATGGCCAAGGCCGATCGTGAATCTGCCCCCACATCCGAAAGAACCGTGAGCAGCCGCCCCCAACGGGGCCGCAAAAAACGCCTTCCCGAACGACTGCTGCCACAACTGGCGACGCCCGTGGAGCAACCGCCCACCGGTGAATGGCGCTATGAAGTCAAATTCGATGGCTATCGGTTGCTGACCCGCATCGAGGATGGCGAAGTCCGCCTGTTCAACCGCGACCATCAGGATTGGACCGAACGCCTCAAACTGCACGCCCAGGCCCTGGCGGAGCTGAACCTGAGAGACAGTTGGCTGGACGGCGACCTGGTTCTGCTCGACGAAACCGGCCAGTCCGACATGGGCGCCCTGCGCGACGCCTTCGAAATCGGCCGTACGGTGGACATGGTCTACGTGCTGTTCGACGCCCCCTTCCTCAATGGCGAGGACTTGCGTCAGACCCCCGTGGAAGAACGACGCGCGGCGTTGAGAAAAGTCCTCAAGCACCACGGTGGCAAGCGACTGCGCTTCTCCGAAGCCTTTTCCGCCAGCGAGGATGAGATCCTGGAAAGCGCCAGCGCCCTCTCGCTGGATCGCGTGGTCGGCAAGCGTCAGGGCAGCCCTTATGTGTCAAGGCGCAGCAGCGACTGGGTCAATCTGAAGTGCCGGCTGCGCCAGGCCTTCGTGATCGTCGGGTTCACGCGCCCACAAGGCAGGCGCAACGGCTTCGGTGCCTTGTTGCTCGCAGTCAAAGATTCTTCGGGATGGGTGTATGCCGGCCGGGTCAGCAGCGGGCTCGGCCAGGATGAAATCAAACGATTGCACGAGCGACTGTCCGCCCAGGAGCGCGCTGATTCGCCCCTGGCCAAACCTGTCAACCCGACACAGGGTCGCGGCGTGCAGTGGGTCGAGCCTGACCTGGTCTGTGAGGTCGAGTTCACCGAATGGACCGCCAGCGGCCTTGTAAACCAGGCCGCTTTCGTGGCGCTACTCGACGACATGCCAGCGAACAGGATTGTCCGCGAACACCCGCTGCCGAGAAAAACCGGGACGCCTGAATCCAAGCGCGGCGGCAAGAAACGCGAGGTAGACGTCGAGGGCGTGCAAATCACCCATCCCGAGCGCGTCATCGACAGTGTCAGTGGCGTGCATAAAGTCGAACTGGCGCAGTATTACGCGCAGATCGCACCGTGGATCCTGCCCCACCTGAAACAGCGCCCCGTTGCGCTGTTGCGGGCACCGGACGGAATCGGCGAGGAACAGTTCTTTCAGAAACACGCCGATCGCCTGGAAATCCCCCATATCCGACAACTGGATCCGGGACTGGACCCGGGCCACGCCGCCCTGATGGAAATCGACAGCCTCCAGGCGCTCATCAGCGCGGCGCAGATGGGCACGGTGGAGCTGCATACCTGGACCGCCACCCACGACCGGATCGAGACGCCGGACCTGTTCGTCCTGGACCTGGACCCCGATCCGTCACTGCCTTGGAGCGCCATGCTCGAGGCCACTCGCATGACCTTGTCGGTGCTCGATGAGCTGGGCCTGCAGGCGTTCCTCAAGACCAGCGGCGGCAAAGGCATGCACATCGTCGTGCCGCTGGCGCGCAGCGAAGGCTGGGACGCCACCAAGGCCTTCGCGAAAGCGATCTCACAGTTCATGTCCCGCCAGATGCCGGAACGGATCACCGCGACCATGGGGCCCAGGAACCGGATCGGGAAGGTATTCGTCGATTACCTGCGTAATGCCCGGGGCGCCAGCACGGTCGTCGCATACTCGGTACGCGCCCGGCCGGGCTTGCCG
This sequence comes from Pseudomonas sp. B21-028, assembly GCF_024749045.1. Lineage (NCBI taxonomy): Bacteria > Pseudomonadati > Pseudomonadota > Gammaproteobacteria > Pseudomonadales > Pseudomonadaceae > Pseudomonas > Pseudomonas sp. B21-028. The sequence goes on along the minus strand of NZ_CP087184.1, from coordinate 3,118,406 downwards.
GTATCGGTTCCGGTCGCCAGGGCCGAACTCGACGGCCTGCGCAACGCCCAGCAATGGGATATCCAGACGGTCCTTGAACGGGTCAAGGCCCTGAGAGCCGATCCATGGGAAGGTTACAGCCACCGCCAACGGATCACCGCCAGGATGTGGGAGCAACTGGATGCAGAAAAGCCCAAGGAATGAACATATGCTCCGGTAGGAGCCGGGCAAGGGTTCAGATCCAGATGAACACTGCCAGCAGGCCACCAAAGAACGCCCACTTCTGGAGGTAATACAGCTTTCGGTTGCGCTTCTTCAGCGCCTTGCCCTGCAAGCGAATCTTATAGAGCCTGGAGAACGCCCGGTTCAATCCGCCCGTCTTGTCACCGGCATCGTTCGGCGCACCCGCAGCGGCCATCACAGTACGGCTGAACCAGCGATTGAACGCGGTCGCCCAGCGAAACCTCATCGGACGCTCCACGTCGCAAAACAAAATGATGCGGTTGTGAGAAGTGGTATTTTCGGCGTAATGGATGAAGGTTTCGTCAAAGATCACCGCCTCGCCATCGCGCCAATGGTAAGGCTCGCCATCGACATTGATATAGCAACCGGCATCGTTGGGGGTTTCCAGGCCCAGGTGATACCGATAGGACCCGGCGTACGGGTCGCGGTGCCGAACCAGTCTGGAACCTGGCGGCAGCTCGGCAAACATTGCCGCCTTGATCGAACCGATGCTCTGCACCAGTTCGGTGGTGCGTGGACACAGCTTCATGGCCGAGGGGTGGCTGTCGCCGTACCATTTCAGATAGAAGCGCTTCCAGCCCGTTTTGAAGAACGAATTGAAACCCACATCGTCGTATTGACTTGAACGCTTGATCGCCCCTGCTTGCAACAGGCTCTGGCCCTCGGCGCGAATTTCTTCCCAATGGGCCTGCAGGGGGCTCAGGCCAGGAAAGTCTACCGGGCTCAGGTATGGCTTGTTAGGCAGTTTAGAACACAGGTAAAGCAGGCAATTGACGGGCGCCAGGAAGGACGAATGGTCGCTTAGCTGGCGTCCGAGCTTATGCCGCACGCGTCCGCGCAGGTGCACATAGCCGATGGACAGGATATAGATTGCGGCAATGATGAGTTTCACGGAGTCCGTCACACTAGTGGAGTGAACAGGTCGCGTCCCTGGCCAACCAAGCGGCAAAAAGGGATGGCAGCTGAAAGGTGGCATTTTAGCCACAGGTTGTAACTGAAAGTTATCCTCATTTGTGAAAAACCGTCTTGCCCAGGCAATACCCTATCGTTAACGCGGCCAGATCAGTACAATCGCCGCCAAATATTGTGCGCCCCCCTTTTGGCCGACACCGTGAACCCGGTTTCGCGCACATCCACTCGGGCCCGGCGCTTCGTATGCTGCTGTCCTCTTATGCCGGATGGACCCTTGCGCTTGTGACCGCGCCGCCTTGCACGGTTGCGGATCGGCGCAGACAGGTACTGAACAGGTACTGCCGCACCCTTAGCTACTCTGAATGTTCCGCAGGATAAACCTTTGATCTCTACAGCTAACATCACGATGCAGTTCGGCGCCAAGCCGCTGTTCGAAAACGTCTCTGTCAAATTCGGCGCGGGCAACCGCTACGGCCTGATCGGCGCCAACGGTTGCGGCAAGTCGACCTTCATGAAAATCCTCGGCGACGACCTCGAGCCGTCCGGCGGCCAAGTCATGCTCGAGCCGAACGTACGCCTGGGCAAATTGCGCCAGGACCAGTTCGCCTACGAGCAATTCACTGTCATCGACACCGTGATCATGGGTCACGAAGAGCTGTGGAAGGTCAAGGCCGAGCGCGATCGCATCTATTCGCTGCCGGAAATGACCGAAGAAGACGGCATGGCCGTGGCCGAGCTGGAAACCGAGTTCGCCGAAATGGACGGCTACACCGCCGAATCCCGCGCCGGTGAGCTGTTGCTGGGCCTGGGTATTCCGCTGGAGCAGCATTTCGGCCCGATGACCGAAGTCGCGCCAGGCTGGAAACTGCGGGTGCTGCTCGCCCAGGCACTGTTCTCCGATCCGGAAGTGCTGTTGCTCGACGAACCGACCAACCACCTGGACATCAACACCATCCGCTGGCTGGAAAACATTCTCACGGCGCGTAACAGCACCATGATCATCATTTCCCACGACCGGCACTTCCTGAACAGCGTCTGCACCCACATGGCCGACCTGGACTACGGCGAGCTGCGCCTGTTCCCGGGCAACTACGACGAATACATGATCGCCGCGACCCAGTCCCGCGAGCAGTTGCTGTCGGACAACGCCAAGAAGAAAGCCCAGATCGCCGAGCTGCAGACCTTCGTCAGCCGCTTCTCGGCCAACGCCTCGAAAGCCAAGCAGGCCACCTCCCGCGCCAAGCAGATCGACAAGATCCAGCTCGCCGAGGTCAAGCCATCGAGCCGCGTAAGCCCGTTCATCCGCTTCGAGCAGACCAAGAAACTGCACCGCCAGGCGGTGACCATCGAGCGCATGTCCAAGGGTTTCGATGGCAAGACTCTGTTCAAGAACTTCAGCTTCACCGTCGAAGCCGGCGAACGCGTGGCGATCATTGGCCCCAACGGTATCGGCAAGACCACCTTGTTGCGTACCCTGATGGGCGAGCTGGCGCCGGACGCCGGCTCGGTGAAGTGGACCGAGAGCGCGGAGCTGGGCTACTACGCCCAGGACCATGCCCATGACTTCGCCGACGATGTCAGCCTGTTCGACTGGATGGGCCAGTGGACCCAGGGTGAACAGATGATCCGTGGCACCTTGGGCCGCATGCTGTTTTCCAACGACGAGATCCTCAAGTCGGTCAAGGTCATCTCCGGTGGCGAACAGGGCCGCATGCTGTTCGGCAAGCTGATCCTGCAGAAGCCGAACGTACTGGTGATGGACGAACCTACCAACCACCTGGACATGGAATCCATCGAAGCGCTGAACCTGGCGCTGGAGAACTACCCGGGCACGCTGATCTTCGTCAGCCACGACCGTGAGTTCGTCTCGTCCCTGGCCACCCGCATCATCGAGCTGAGCGCGGATGGCGTGGTCGACTTCAGCGGTACCTATGATGACTACCTGCGCAGCCAGGGTGTGATGTTCTAAGTCAGCCTCGAGCTGCAAGTGAAAAGCCCTGTCCAATGTGACGGGGCTTTTTCATTTCAAGAACACAGCCCCCTGTGGGAGCGAGCCTGCTCGCGATGGCAGTATGTCAGCCGACATATTGATCAACTGACACACCGCCATCGCGAGCAAGCCCGCTCCCACAAAGGATTTGCGGTGACCTTCGTCCGCGTATTTAGTTAGCCAGCTTTCTTTTATTCCCACCCCGGGCCATGATGAGGCTCTCCTGCCGCCGCCCGCGAACGAGCCTATGTCTACGCCGCAAGCCACCCCCAGCTCCCTGTCGATCACGTTGCAGATCGTCTCCATCGTTTTCTATACCTTCATCGCCTTCCTCTGCATCGGTCTGCCGATTGCGGTGTTGCCGGGTTATGTCCATGAACAGTTGGGCTTCAGTGCGGTGGTGGCCGGGCTGACCATCGGTTCGCAGTACCTGGCGACCCTGCTCAGCCGCCCCATGGCCGGGCGGGTGTCGGACAGCGTCGGGACCAAGCGGGCAATTGTCTACGGTTTGTCGGGCATTCTGCTCAGCGGTGTGCTGACGTTGATCTCGACCTTGCTGCAAAGCCTGCCGCTGCCGAGTCTGGTGATCCTGATCGTCGGCCGCTTGCTGCTTGGCGTGGCCCAGGGCTTGATTGGCGTTGGCACCATCAGTTGGTGCATGGGCCAGGTCGGCGTGGAGCACACGGCCCGTGCGATCTCCTGGAACGGCATTGCGTCCTACGGCGCCATTGCCATCGGAGCCCCGCTGGGGGTGGTGATGGTGGGTGACCTGGGCTTCAGCAGCCTGGGGATCGCGCTGTCGCTGTTGGCCGGCGCGGCGCTGTTGTTGATCCGTAACAAACCTTCGGTACCGGTAGTCCGTGGCGAACGCCTGCCCTTCCGGGCCGTGTTCGGACGTATTGCGCCGTACGGGGCCAGCCTGAGCCTTGCCTCGATCGGCTACGGCACTCTCACCACGTTCATTACCCTGTTTTATGTCAGTCGTGGCTGGATCGGCGCGGCGTGGTGCCTGACGGTATTCGGTATCTGCTTCATTCTTTCGCGCTTGCTGTTCATTTCCAGCATTGCCCGCTTCGGTGGTTTCAACTCGGCCATTGCGTGCATGAGTATCGAAACCTTGGGGCTGGTGTTGCTCTGGCTGGCGCCTTCCCCCGCATTCGCATTGGTAGGCGCCGGGCTGGCGGGTTTCGGGTTGTCGCTGGTGTATCCGGCGCTCGGGGTGGAAGCCATCAAGCAAGTGCCGAACACCAGCCGTGGCGCGGGGTTGAGCGCCTATGCGGTGTTCTTCGACCTGGCCCTGGCGATTGCCGGGCCATTGATGGGGGCGGTGGCGTTGAACATGGGCTATTCGTCGATCTTTTTCTGCGCCGCCCTACTGTCGGTCACCGGGCTGGGGTTGACCCTGCTGCTGCGTCGACGCGCCGAGCAAGCCCCTTACTGATCGGCCGTGCGCATACCGGCCGGGGTCGGCTTGCTCAGGGCCTGACTGAAGAAACGTCCCGCTTCGGAAATCATCGTGCGGTGGATGTCCTTGCGGTCGACACCGTCGGCATCGGTGCACAACGCAGGCATCGCGGCAATCTGCTCATCGGTGCAGGGCGCCAGGAAGACAAAGTGCCCTGCTCCGGCCAGGGTCTTGAAATCCGGCGCGGTGGGCAGCTTGCGGGCCAGGGCGGCGGCATTCTTGTCGAAGGCCACCAGTTTGTCGCCATCGCCGCTGTACAACAGCACCGGCACATGGACGTCAGCCAGGGTATGGCGACCGAACTTCAGGCTCAACGGCGCCATCAACAGCAATGCCCGGACCCTGGGGTCGGCCATCGGTTGCAGATCGTCGCGGTCGGCAATCAGTTCACCCTGGGTGTTGCAGGCGTCACGGTCGTCCGGCCGCTCCTGGCAATACCGGCGCAGGCGATTGAGATCCGGCGTGGCGCCGGACAGGATCAGTGCGGTTTCTCCACCTGCGGAATAGCCGATCACCCCCACCTGCGTAGCATTGACGAACGGCGACAGCATCGGATCGTTAAGGGTCGCGGTGATGGCCTCGGAAATCTGGATCGGCCGCCCGTAAAGGTTGCTCAGGGTTCCCAGCCGGCTGTGGTCCTGGGCATTGTCGCCAGGGTGGATCACCGCGACCACGACGAACCCCTTGCGCGCCAGTGAAGTCGCCAGATCGTGCAGGGCCAGCGGTGTACCGGTGTTGCCGTGGGAGAGCATCAACATGGGAAAGCGGCCGATGGCAATCCGGGCGTCCGGCGCGGCGTCGATCTGGTAGCCGCCCAGTTGGCTGGTCTGCTCCCTGGCGATAGACGGATAAAAAGCGATGGCGTGCATCGGCTGGTGATCCAGCGGATCGAGAAAGCTCAGCTCATGGAAGCCGGCACTCCAATTGGGGTGCAACGCCGGTGCGGCCTGCACCGTAACCAGACTGCCAAGCAGGCAAAGCAGTAACCCTGCACCAAGACGCATCATCGAATCATCCACCTTCACCAGCGGACAGGAAGGCCCCGTCGCTCGCTGCCTGGACTTGCATGGCCTACGCCAAAAGCCCGATAAGCAGAATACAGCGTTTCATGAAGGTTTCGATATTCATCAATGTCAAAGGGGGTGACGCTACTCTCACCGCCACCCAAAACGCGAAAGCTATGGACAGTCAGCATGGAGGTGACTGATACACCGTCATCGCGAGCAGGGCTCGCTCCCACCGTAGATTGGTAGTGAATGCAAATCTCACGGTCACCCAAAAACCCGTGTGGGAGCGAGCCTGCTCGCGAAAGCGGTGGGACAGTCAGCATAGGGATGACTGGTACACCGTCATCGCGAGCAGGGCTCGCTCCCACAGGGATTTCAGGGCTTGATGACTCTGTGCAAGCCTTACGCGGCAGCGAACTGTTCGCCGATCTGCGCCTTGGCTTCGCTCATGGCCTTGTTGCGCATGTCATCCCCGTAGGCCAGGCCCTCGGCGCGGACGATTTCGATGTCGGTGATGCCAAGGAAACCAAACAGCAGCTTCAGATAGTCTTCATGGCCCACACCGCTCGGCTGGCCAGCATGCAGGCCGCCGGCAGTGGAGACAATCACCAGTTTTTTGCCGCCACACAGGCCTTGCGGGCCGGCTTCGGTGTAGCTGAACGTCTGCCCCGCCACGGCGATGCGGTCGATCCAGGCTTTGAGCTGGGTCGGGACGGTGAAGTTGTACATCGGGGCCGCGATCACGACCGCATCCGCCGCGAGGAACTCAGTCATCGTAGCGGCGCTGAGGTCGGCTTCGTGCTGCAGCGCGGCGTCACGCAGTTCAGCGCTGGTACCGGCCGCAACCAGCGTCTGTGCGGAAAAGTGACTGATCGCATCGGCGGCCAGGTCGCGATAGGTCACGACCACGTCTGCTTCGGCGTCTTTCCAGGCCTCGACCACGTCACGGCTCAACTGGCGGGAGGCGGAGTTGTCGCCAAGGATGCTCGAATCGATGTGCAGAAGTTTCATATGAATGCTCTCCAATGAGGATCGCTACCGGGCGATCGAATGGAGACCATCCTACCGATGAAACCAATGGCCGATTAGCCCGCAATGATGCGATAGTTCGTTCCACTGATAGGACAATAGAGCGCGCCATGCAAGACCTCAACGATCTCTATTATTTCGCCAAAGTCGTCGAAGCCGGTGGCTTCGCCGCAGCCGGCCGCACCCTTGGCATCCCCAAGTCGCGACTGTCCAGGCGCATTGCCGAACTGGAAGACCGCCTCGGCGCCCGCCTGCTGCAACGTACCACCCGTCAATTGAAACTGACGGCGGTGGGCGAACGTTACCTGCGCCATTGCCAGGCCATGTTGCTGGAGGCGGAAATGGCCGACGAAGCGGTGGCGAGCATGTCCAGCGCGCCCCGTGGCCGGCTTCGGGTTTCAAGTCCGGTGGGGCTGGCCCACGAAATCCTGGCCGGGGTGGTGGCCGATTTCCTGGAAAAATATCCCCAGGTCCAACTGGAGGTGATCCTGGTCAATCGCCGTGTCGACCTGGTGAGCGAGGGCATCGACGTAGCGTTGCGCGTGCGCGACCTGGGTGACGAAGACCCGCTGCTGATGACCCGCCGATTGCGTCAGGCACGGTTGATCATGGTCGCCAGCCCGGCCTTCGTCGAAGGGCGGCGGATCGAAACCCCCGAAGACCTCAAACAGGTCCCGGTGCTCGGAGCCCTTGAGAGCGATCGTCTGGTGCATCTGCGCCTGCACAGCACCGACGGGCAGATCGCTGAATTGGCCCTCGAGGCCCGCCTGGGCATTGACGATTTCATTGTCCGTCACGCCTGCGTCCTCGCCGGCCTGGGCTTTACCTTGTTGCCGAGCATGTATTGCGAGCAGGAGCTGAAGGACGGCACACTGGTGGAATTGTTACCGGGATGGTCGCTGCCCGATGGCTGGCTGCAGGCGGTCTATCCCCATCGCCGGGGCATGTTGCCGGCGGTACGCGCATGGCTTGACCATCTGGTGGAAGCCTTCAATCGGTGTGGAGAAAGGACGTTATGAGTTTGAGCGAAGAGGACGTCGCACGGTTCTGCCTGGGCTTGCCTGGCGCCAGGGAAGATTACAAATGGGGTGGCGTGCGGGTGTTTTCCATCGCCGGGAACAAGATGTTCGCCCTGCAGGGGCTGCGCAGCGACTCATTGGCGTTCAAGGTCGACAAGGATCTGTTCCTGGGACATTGCGACCGACCGGGCATCCATCCCGCCCCGTACCTGGCGCGAGCGCAATGGATCATCATGCACACGCCCTACCCCTTGGGGGCTGAAGAACTGCATGGCCTGCTGCGGCGCTCCCACCAACTGGTGGTCAGCAAGCTGCCCAAGCGCACGCAGGTCGGTTTGCTATTGCCGTGATATTAAACCCAGGCCAGCAGATGACCGCCCAGGAACAGCTGGTCGACCCAGAACGCCTGATGCAGCAGCACGATGAACCAGAACACCACCTGGAACGACACCTTGCGGGTCTTGTGTCGAAAGACCTGCTGGGCCAGCAACGCCCCGGGCCAACCGCCGGCCAGCTCCACGGCGTGCAGTACGTTCTCGGGGGTGCGCCAGGCGTCGGAGCGCGCCTTGCGCTTGTCACTCCAGTACAGCAGGAACGCCACGACGCTGACGATCCCATAGGCCGTCAACGGCACCCATGACGCCTCCTGCAACCCGAGCAGCAGCGAGCCCGTCAGCGGCAGTGCGCACAGCAGCCCGAACACGATCAACTTGAGCCGCAGGTTCTGCACCGCTCCACCGGTATTGCCGGCAGTGTGTCTGCGTACGCCCGAATCATTCATGGATGGGCCGTCGTCCAGTCGACCCAACCGAATTGCCAGGTCGCCAGGATCAACAAGCCGAACACGATCCGATACCAGGCGAACACCGCGTAGCTGTGGCTGGCGATGAACCGCAGCAGTCCCCTGACCGCGATCATGGCGAAGATGAACGCGGTGACAAAACCGATGGCGAACACCGGGAAATCCGCCGGTACGAAGAGTGCGCGGTATTTGTAGCCCGAGTAGACAGCCGCGCCCACCATGGTCGGCATGGCCAGGAAGAAGGAGAACTCGGTCGCGGTCTTGCGCGAAAGTCCGAACAGCAACCCGCCAATGATGGTCGATCCGGAACGGGAGGTACCGGGAATCATCGCCAGGCATTGGGCCAGACCGACCTTGAGCGCGTCTTTCCAGGTGATCTCGTCCACCGTTTCGGCGTGCACCTCATGCTGGCGCCGCTCAGCCCACAGCATGACAAAACCACCCACCACCAGCGCGGCGGCCACGGTGATGGGGTTGAACAGGTATTCGTGGATCAGATCGGCAAACAGCACGCCCAGCACCACGGCGGGCAGGAAGGCCACCAGCAGGTTAGCGGTAAACCGCCGGGCACCGGGTTGGGTGGGCAAACCCAGTACCACGTCGAAGATCTTGCGCCGGAACTCCCAGACCACCGCCAGGATCGCCCCCAACTGGATGATGATGTTGAACGCCATGGCCCGTTCCCCACCGAACCCAAGCAAGTCGGCGGCAATGATCTGGTGTCCCGTGCTGGAAATCGGCAGGAACTCCGTCAGACCTTCTACAATGCCAAGAATCAATGCCTGAAAGGCCGTCCACAAATCCATTCATCCCCCAAGAAAGGCCCTGTCAGGCAGAGCCCAATCGATAATCAAGTGTCATGCCAGTGCGCGCAGCGGGTGCACGATACCTGCGCCCTTGCCCAAAAAACCAATGAAAAATCAAAGACAGCCTCAGGTTTTGCGTTGCGAGGCCGAAATCCTATCAGACAAGCCCTCATAACGCCGCCGCGTTATGACCCAGGGGGCGATCCACCGGCCGTGGATGACAAGAACAAGAAACTGGAGTGACAGCGTATGAATAGCTTGCGCAATGTGTCGATCAGCCGACGCTTGTGGCTCATCCTCGTCGTGGCCATCTTGATGGTATTCACGTTGGGTGCCTTGATGCTGAAACAGATCCACGGCGATCTCTATCAAGCCAAGGTGCAGAAAACCGAACATGTGGTCCAGACCGCCAGTGGCGTGCTGAGCTATTACCATGGCCTGGAAACCGCTGGCACCCTGACCCGCGAAGCGGCCCAGAAGCAGGCTCTCAGTGCCGTGCGTGGCCTGCGCTACAACGAGACAGACTATTTCTGGATCAATGACCTGACACCGGTCATGGTCATGCACCCCACCAACCCGAAGCTCGAAGGCCAGAACCTCTCGGCGGTCCGCGACCCGAACGGTTTCGCGCTGTTCAACGAGATGGTCACCATCGCCAAGGCCAAGGGCGCCGGGATGGTGAACTATCTGTGGCCGAAACCGGGGGCCGAGGCACCGGTCGCGAAAACCTCCTACGTCAAACTGTTCGAACCCTGGGGCTGGATCATCGGCTCGGGCGTGTACGTGGATGACGTGCAGGCCGAGTTCCAGGCTCAACTGATCAAGGCCTCGCTGGTCGGCTTGTCGATCGTATTGATCATGAGCCTGCTGCTGACTCTGATCGTGCGCAGCATCGTGCGTCCTCTGCAGGAAACGGTGAATGCCATGGCCAATATTGCCAGCGGTGAAAGCGACCTGACCCGCACCCTCGACACCCATGGCCAGGATGAAGTCACCCAACTGGCGCGACACTTCAACGCGTTTACCACCAAGTTGCGCCAAGTAATAAGCCAATTGCAGGACTCGGCCAGAGCGCTGGGGCAATCGTCCAATGAACTGGGGAGCGACGCCGCCCAGGCCCAGGAACGCAGCCAGCAGCAATCGCAACAGATGGAGCTGGTGGCCACGGCCATCAACGAAGTGACCTATGGCGTGCAGGACGTCGCCAAGAACGCTGAACACGCCGCCAGTGAAATGCGCGACGCCGAATCCCAGGCCCAGCAGGGCCAGGTCAACATCGACGGCAGCTTGCAGCAGATCGACCGTCTGTCCCAGACCATCGACCAGGCGGTGGAGGTGATTCGCACCCTGGCCAGCGAAAGCACCCAGATCGGCAGCGTACTGGAGGTGATCCGCTCCATTGCCGAGCAGACCAACCTGCTGGCCCTCAACGCCGCGATCGAGGCCGCTCGCGCCGGGGAACAGGGCCGGGGCTTTGCCGTGGTGGCCGATGAGGTGAGGTTGCTGGCCCAGCGCACACAGAAGTCCACCGCCGAGATCCAGGGGATGATCGAACGCCTGCAGACTCACTCCGAAGCCGCGGTGAAAGTCATCAGCGACAGCAGCCGCGCCTCGCAACTGACCATCGAACAGGCCGGCCTGGCGGGCGCCAGCCTCAATGCCATCGGCCAGGCCCTGCGCAATCTCAACAGCCTGAACGCCTCCATCGCCAGTGCAACCCTGCAACAGGCCCACGTGGTAGAGGACATCAACCAGAACGTCACCCAAGCCGCCGGCCTTTCCCACAGCACCGCCATCGCGGCGGAACAGTCGAGCCTGGCCAGCACACGCCTCAAGGCACTGAGCGAACAGCTTAACGGCCTGCTCAAACAGTTCCGGGTCTAAGGGCAACGCTTGCATCCAGCGCGGATGCAAGCTGACCCACTGCTATCGCGAGCAGGCTAGCTCCCACAGGTTTCGCTGGAGACCACAGATCCTGCGATCAACCTGGAACCCCTGTGGGAGCCGGGTTTGCCCGCGATAACGCCGGCACATCCAATACACCTGTAACAGACACACCGCCTTCGCGGGCAAGCCCGCTCCTACAGGTTTCTCTGGCAACCACAGATCCTGCAATCAACCTGGAACCCTGTGGGAGCGAGCCTGCTCGCGAAGCGGCGGCCCAGCCGTCTGGCCCCTGATCGTCACCCACCGTCGGTCGCCCCTCCCACACAACGCCCTTGACGACTTACCAGGTTCTGAGGTTTCCTGAAACCGGTTTCATAGCCACTAATAAATCCAACAGGCAGGTTCCACCGTGAATTCTTTCTCCGCCGCCCAGCGCAGCCGCGTGACCATGCTCGATGTCGCCGAACGCGCCGGGGTTTCCAAGGCCAGCGTCTCGCGGTTCATCGGCGAGGATCGCGCCCTGCTCTCCGAGGCCATCGCCCGGCGCATCGAGCAGGCGATCAGCGAGCTGGGCTATCGCCCCAACCAGATGGCCCGCGGCCTCAAGCGCGGCCGCACCCGCCTGATCGGCATGCTGGTGGCTGATATCCGCAACCCCTATTCAATTGCCGTGATGCACGGCGTGGAAACCGCCTGCCGCCGCCACGGCTACAGCCTCGTGGTGTGCAACACCGACCGGGATGACGAACAGGAGCGCCAGCACCTGGCCCTGTTGCGTGCCTACAACATCGAAGGGCTGATCGTGAACACCCTGGGTCATCACCGGGATGAACTGCTTGAGCTGCGCAGCGAAATGCCCCTGGTGCTGGTGGACCGCAAGGTCGATCGGCTCGAAAGTGACCTGGTGGGCCTGGACAACCCGGCGGCGGTGAAGATGGCCCTCGACCATCTCGAACAGCGCGGCTACCGCGACCTGCTGATGGTGACCGAACCCTTCGACGGCACCAGTTCCCGGATCGAGCGGGTCGAGAGCTTCAAGTCGGGCATCGAACGACGTCCGGCCCTGGCCGGCGCCGTGGTGGAAATCCGCGACCAACTGACGGCTCGGATCAAGACCTTCCTCGCCCAGCCGGGCCCCGGCCCCAAGGCGCTGTTCTGCGCCAACGGCATTGCCGCCCTGGTCGCCACCCAAGTGCTGCGCGAATTGGGCTGCCACCTGTTCGACGACGTGGGGTTGATCGCCCTCGACGACCTGGACTGGTACCCATTGGTGGGCAGCGGCATCACCGCCCTGGCCCAACCGACCGCCGAGATCGGTGCCAGTGCCTTCGAATGCTTGCTCAAGCGCTTGCGCGGTGACAACGGGCCGGTGCAAACCCTGGATTTTGCGGCGCAGTTGATTGAGCGTGGGTCGACCCAGGGGACGGAACGGTGATGGCCCAATCGCGAGCAGGCTCGCTCCCACAGTGGAACTGGGGAGCATGGACGATCCCTTGTGGGAGCGAGCCTGCTCGCGATGGGGCCCTCAAGCAGAACCTTTTTTTTGAACAGAACTGAAACCGGTTTCAGAGGTGTAGAACAATGAACAAGCCACCCGTTTCCATCAGCCTGTCCAGCTACGGCGCCGACTTGGTGCGCCAGCAAGGCCAAGGCCGTTTCACCACGCTATTGGCCGCCGCCGGCGCCTCACGGATCGAATGGCGTGAAGAACTGCTCACCCACGAACAGCCCGCCGAGCTGGCCGCCAGCGCCCAGGCCCAAGGCCTGCAAAGTATTTTCTCGTCGCCCCTCGAGCTGTGGCTTGCCGACCGTGCCCAGCCCAATCCCGCGCTGTCGCCGGCCTTGCAGCGTGCCGAAGCATTTGGCTCGAAATGGCTGAAAGTCTCACTCGGGCATTTCACCGACACCCATGACTTGGCCAGCCTGGCGGACATCCTCGCCGCGAGCCCGGTGCAGTTGCTGGTGGAGAACGACCAGACGACGCAGGGCGGCCGGATCGAACCCTTCCAACGGTTCTTCGCCGCCACCGAGCGCCAAGGATTGCCCATCGGCATGACGTTCGACATTGGCAACTGGCAATGGCAGGACCAATCGGCGGCCATGGCGGCCCGCGAACTCGGACGCCACGTGAGGTATGTGCATTGCAAGGCAGTGGCCCGGCGCGACGACGGCAAGCTGATTGCGGTGCCGCCGGCGCTGACCGATCTGCATCTGTGGGAACAGCTGTTCAAGCAGATGCCCGTCGACGTGATGCGCGCCGCCGAGTACCCGCTGCAAGGCGATGACTTGCTGCAATTGACCGCTGAACACGTCGCCACCCTTGCCAGCCTCGGGCAAGCACGCCGGGAGCCTGCCCATGTCTGAGTTCGATGTCTTGTCGTTCGGCGAAACCATGGCGATGCTGGTGGCCGACAGTTGCGGCGACCTGGCCCGCGTCAACCATTTCAGTAAACGTATCGCCGGGGCCGACAGCAACGTCGCCATCGGCCTGGCGCGGCTGGGCTTCAACGTGGCGTGGTTGAGCCGGATCGGAGCCGATTCCCTGGGACGTTTTGTCGTGCAGACGCTGGAGCAGGAAGGCCTGGATTGTCGCCACGTGGCGGTCGACCCAACGCACCCCACCGGGTTCCAGTTCAAATCCCGTAGCGACGATGGCTGCGACCCGCAGGTGGAGTATTTCCGGCGCGGCTCGGCGGCCAGCCATCTGTCGATCGACGCCATTGCCCCGGCGCTGCTGGGCGCCCGGCACTTGCATGCCACCGGTATCGTGCCGGCGTTGTCGGTGACGGCCCGGGAGATGTCCCTTGAGTTGATGACCCGCATGCGCGAGGCCGGCCGCAGCCTGTCCTTTGACCCCAACCTGCGACCCAGCCTGTGGTCCAGCGAGTCGTTGATGATCAGCGAAGTCAATCGCCTCGCCGCCCTCGCCCACTGGGTCTTGCCCGGGCTGGAAGAAGGCCGGTTGCTGACCGGTTTCGACGACCCGGCCGACATCGCTGCCTTCTACCTGGATCAGGGCGCCAAGGCTGTGGTGATCAAGCTCGGCGCCCAAGGCGCCTACTACCGCACGCCGCAGGACCAGGGCTTCGTGGCTGGCGTGCCGGTGGGCCGAGTGGTGGACACGGTAGGCGCTGGCGACGGGTTTGCCGTCGGCCTGATCAGTGCACTGCTGGAAGGCCGGGACATCACCGAGGCCGTGCAGCGCGCCAATTGGATTGGCAGCCGCGTCGTACAGAGCCGCGGAGACATGGAGGGGTTGCCGACCCGGACCGAGTTATCGGCTGAATTTGAGGGCGTCATTCGCGAGCAGGCTCGCTCCCACAGGGGCCTGACGTGCGAGCAATGACAGCCTGAAGAATAGCGCACATACACCTGCTGCAACAAAAACAACAAGCTCAGGAGTCAACGACATGCAAACGCTCAACCTCGCCACCCGCCGCTGGTGGTACATCATGCCCATCGTGTTCATCACCTACAGCCTGGCCTACCTGGACCGGGCCAATTATGGCTTCGCCGCAGCCTCGGGCATGGCCAAGGACCTGATGATCACCCCGGGACTGTCGTCATTGCTCGGCGCGCTGTTTTTCCTCGGCTACTTTTTCTTCCAGGTGCCGGGGGCGATCTACGCGCAGAAACACAGCGTGAAGAAACTGATCTTCGTCAGCCTGATCCTCTGGGGCTCGCTGGCGACGTTGACCGGCGTGGTGTCCAACGCCTACTGGCTGATCGTGATCCGCTTCATGCTCGGCGTGGTCGAAGCCGCCGTGATGCCGGCCATGCTGGTGTACCTGTGCCACTGGTTCACCCGAGCCGAGCGCTCGCGCGCCAATACCTTCCTGATCCTCGGCAACCCGGTGACCATGTTGTGGATGTCGGTGGTGTCGGGTTACCTGGTGCAGCAATTCGACTGGCGCTGGATGTTCATCATCGAAGGCCTGCCGGCAGTACTCTGGGCCTTCATCTGGTGGCGCCTGGCGGATGACCGTCCGTCCCAGGCCAAATGGCTCAGCGCCCAGGAAAAACAGGACCTGGAAAGCGTGCTGGCGGCCGAACAGGTGGGCATCAAGGCGGTGAAGAACTACGCCGAGGCCTTCCGCTCGCCCAAGGTCATCATCCTGGCGTTGCAGTTCTTCTGCTGGAGCATCGGCGTCTACGGGTTCGTGCTGTGGCTGCCGTCCATCCTCAAGGCCGGCCTGCAAATGAGCATGGTCGAGGCCGGATGGCTGTCGTCGTTGCCGTACCTGGCGGCCGTCGTCGCCATGCTTGGCGTGTCCTGGGCCTCGGACAAGGCACAGAAGCGCAAGCGTTTCGTCTGGCCGCCGCTGCTGGTGGCCTCCATCGCGTTCTACGCCTCGTACCTGCTGGGGCCTGAGCATTTCTGGTGGTCCTACAGTTTGCTGGTGATCGCCGGCGCCAGCATGTACGCACCCTACGGGCCGTTCTTTGCCATCGTTCCGGAAATCC
Source organism: Pseudomonas sp. B21-028 (assembly GCF_024749045.1). Classification (NCBI taxonomy): domain Bacteria; kingdom Pseudomonadati; phylum Pseudomonadota; class Gammaproteobacteria; order Pseudomonadales; family Pseudomonadaceae; genus Pseudomonas; species Pseudomonas sp. B21-028. Next base: position 3,102,803 of record NZ_CP087184.1, on the reverse strand, counting down.
TGCCGGCTAACGTCGCCGGCGGCGCCATGGCGTTGATCAACAGCATGGGCGCGCTGGGCTCCTTCGGTGGTTCGTACCTGGTGGGCTACCTCAACGGCTCCACCGGCTCCCCGGGCATGTCCTTCCTGCTGATGAGCGGCGCATTGCTGCTGTCAGTGGTGCTGACCCTCGCCCTCAAGCCCGGCGCCAGCGACCGGACCATCTCCAACCCCGCGACGCCAGACCCGGCGCCCACCCGTTCCTGAATCGAGGTCCCTCCCATGAAAAAGCACGTGGTGTTGTACAAAGCGCTATCACCTCAGTTGATGGCTCGCCTGCACGCCCAGGCCCAAGTCACGCTCATCGAACGCCTCGATGCCCAAGGCCTGGCGCAACTGCGCGACGCCCTCCCTACAGCCCACGGCCTGCTGGGCGCCAGCCTCAAGCTGGACGCATCCCTACTGGACCTGGCGCCGAACCTGCAAGCCATCGCCAGTGTCTCGGTGGGGGTCGACAACTATGACATCGACTACCTGACCGAACGCCGGATCCTGCTGAGCAATACCCCGGACGTGCTGACCGAGACCACGGCCGACACCGGGTTCGCGCTGATCCTGGCGACGGCCCGCCGCGTGGTGGAACTGGCCAACCTGGTTCGCACGGGCGGCTGGCAACAAAGCATCGGCCCGAGGCATTTCGGTACCGATGTCCACGGCAAGACCCTGGGCATCATCGGCATGGGCCGCATCGGCGAGGCCTTGGCACAGCGCGGCCACTTCGGCTTCGGCATGCCGGTGATCTACCACAGCCACTCGCCCAAACCTGCCGTCGAGCAGCGATTCAATGCGCGCTACTGCTCGCTAGAAGCGCTGTTGCACGAAGCCGACTTCGTTTGCCTGACCCTGCCATTGACGGCAGAAACCCAAGGCCTGATCGATGCACAAGCGTTTGCGCAGATGCGCCCCGAGACCCTGTTCATCAACATCTCCCGGGGCAAGGTGGTGGACGAAGCGGCGCTGATCGACGCCCTGCGCAACGGCCAGATCCGTGGCGCCGGGCTGGACGTGTTCGAACGCGAACCCTTGGACCCGGACTCGCCGCTCCTGCGCATGGACAATGTGGTGGCCACCCCGCATATGGGGTCGGCGACCCACGAGACCCGAGAGGCCATGGCCCGCTGCGCGGTGGACAACCTGCTGGCGGCATTGGCGGGAGAGCGGCCGATGAACCTGGTGAACCCGGGGGCGTGGAAAGGCTGAGTTTTTTTTCGCCAGATCGCTGCCATCGTAAGCGTTTGCGGTGGCAACGATGTCGAGCAGAGACCAAAACAGCCACATTTCCCTGAATAGCCATCTCTCAGCGCACTCATAGCCTGAAAATTATTTACGAATCACCCCGCCTCAAAAAAAGTAAACCCCTCAAGTTGATGAAACGGCAAGGCAAAACAGCAATTTTCAACATTTCCTCGAATTCCTACGCACGCCTCCTACTAAACGCCAAGAACAGACCTACGACATCGTCGGAAGTCGCACAATAGTCCATCAAAGACTCCACTGTTATTAATTAGTCACTTGCGCAAACACGCAAGTTAGGCGATCGCTTCGCGACGCTGACCAACTATGCAGGAGTAATTGATATGGGTAGCAAACGCTCTGAAATAAATACCTTCGATGGTCTGCCGCAAGCATTGGGCTTCTCCAAAGGTCTACTGCCAACTGAAGCCAACTTCTTCGCCTCGCTGACCGATTAAGTCAGTGACCGATTAAGTTAGAAAAAGATGCCGAAAGGGCTTCCTTTCGGCATCCAGACAATTGGAGAACACTATGTCTGAACGCGAACTACCCCCTAATGAAGCACTGTTCCAGATCATGTCAACCATCCATACTCTTGGATTCAGAGCAGCGACGCATTACGCAACACCATCCAAACTGGTAGCGACCGCCGAGCTTTTCGACAACAGCAATAACCTTGTGGGAACAGGTGCAGGCAAAGGGCTGGACTCACTAATTGGTGCGCTGGCAGAAAGCATTGAGCACTTCTGCACCTTTCAGCCCTATACCGACGCATCCACACTGCTTCGCTCAGACAACATCTCCACTCAAGCAACAGTCGCAAAGGATGGCTTTTTTATTAACCTTCCGTACAACGACGAGCTAATTGACTGCTACAGACTTACATCGTTTGGAAATAATGACGAATTATTTGCTCCATGTGCCCTTCTTTGTCCCGGAACCGCACAAAACAGAGCAGACGACAGCCTCGCATTGCAGTTCCTGTCTCGCTATTCTTCCAACTCAGGAATCGCTTTTGGCTGCACGAAAAACGAGGCGTTGTTGCATGGAGCTCAAGAAGTTATCGAAAGACATATCCTGTCCCTCTTCTTTATGGGTGTCTGCGGGCTAGGCCCGACAATTAACTTGTACAGTCCATCTGAAGATTTACTTGAAGCGGCGTTACTGAACCATCCTTTCGCTTTGGCATCCGCAGGCAGGCTACAGATCATCATTATCAAAGATGTACTATCTGTCTACTTCGCAGTGGCGTTTCCCAAAGCAGGACCTGGGCATTACCATCTATCCCCTATTGGCTCGGGTTGCTCGTTGGATATCCATATTGCTATCCAGAGAGCTGTGACCGAACAATTCCAATCTGAAGAATTGTATGGCGCATCTGAAGATCTTGCAGACAGAAAGACCTTTGACTTACTGTCAAGCTCAGAGAGCCTTAAAAAACTGATCGACTTCGCACCACTCAGAAGCACGCCCTTCCCTATAATTGACGCCCCCTCAGACGAACATAATGAAACCGTCGAATCCCAATTAAAAACCTTACAAAAAACGCTATCAAACACCGGAAAGAAACTCTTCCATCGAACGATCGCCAGTTTTTCAAGCAACAGCATAGTTACCCAAACCTACATCCCAGGACTTGAACGCTTCAATATAATTCGAAACGGGCGCCCGGTCACACCTCAGTACATATTACTCCGCTAAATATTCAGAATTTTCAGCGATTGGGAGTGGGTTCATGAGTACCATACAAACAATAATTAAAAGCGCCTACCAGAAACATACAGCACTTCTGATCGCCACCCTCATCACGATCCTGGCGCTCAAACTGATCGTGCTCGCTCCGCCACTTATCCTTGGAACAATCATCGATACACTGCACGGCGATAAATCCGTAGCGTCCGGCACACTGCAGATGCTGACGGTGGGGCTGATTGTCGCCGGTTGCATGCACGCCATCATCAGTCCGTTGCAAATACATGTGCTGTGCAAACTGGTCCAGCACATTGTCATGACGGCCTCCATTGATTGGATCAGGAGCCTGATACGCAAGGAATTTGTCCTGTTCAACGCGTGGCGAATGGGCCACTTAATCAAGTCGGTTGAACGAGGAATCACCGCTCACGAACAACTGCTGACGTTTCTGATCACCGTGGCGCTGCCGGTGTGCCTGGAATTTGTAGTGGTTGGCGGTGCTTTCCTTTATATGGGGGGTAGCGCAGTGTTCCTGAGCATGACCGGGCTTGGAGTCGTTTATCTGCTGGTTACCCACAAAATTATTCGCTGGCGCAGGAAACACATTGATGCGGTCAACGAGCAGGAAGATGAACTCAGTGCCCGCTTATACAGCACCCTCAGTGCCGGTAAAGCCATCAAACTGGAATGTGCCGAGTCTACGGCGATGCTGCCGTTGAACCAGGCTTTCGAGCGATACGCTACGGCTGCAGTAACCACGGCTTCTTCAGGCGGTCTCCTGAGTGCCGCCAAAATTCTGTTCGTCAGCCTGTCCACCGGCGGGTTGCTGTGTTGGGGAGTCGTGGATCAACTGTCGGGCCAACCCAGCATCAGTGTCGGACAACTGGTTGCCATCTTCTCGATTGCAGGGACTTATCTACTCAGTATTGCCACCTTGACCGAGGGCTATCGGGTGCTTGACCAGTTCCTTGCTGATCAGCGGCAGTTCCAGCATTTGCTATCGCTAGCGGATTTCGATCATTGCGAGCGGCGGACAGTCATGGACTTTCCAGGCAACTCAATATTGGCACTCGCGCCCTGTGCTGTGACAGAAAATGGCAAACCTCATCTGTCAATCAAACACCCCCTGAACTTTACCCAGGGCCAATCGGTGGCCATTACGGGACCAAGCGGCGCAGGTAAATCCACCTTTCTAGAAGTGCTCGCCGGGCTCAATGCGTTGACGCGAGGCCACCTGAATATTGATTCGGTATCGGTTTCGCTGTTGACGCGCCAATCACACCTGACTGCCTTGAGGTACTGCCCTCAACAACCACGGTTTCTCGAAGGCTTTTTTGAGAGTTCGGTCCTGTTCGGCAGCGACGCATCACCGCTGCTGTCTCAAGCCATACGGCGACTGCAACTTGAGGACGTCATGGACCGGCACATCAGCGAAAACGCAGCGAATATTTCCGGCGGCGAGGCCAAACGCTTGTCACTGCTGCGCCTGATCAACAAACCTGGGAAATTCAACCTGTTCGACGAACCTAGTGCATCCATCGAACCCAGGTTGACCGGGCCGCTGTGGGATTTGCTGTTCGAGGTGTTTGCCGATCGCGGACTCATCTGCGTGACCCATGATGTCGACCATTTGCATCGCTTTGATCGGGTCATTGTGATGGACGGCGGCACGATCGTGGATGAAGGCCCGTGGCGGGAGTTGGTCAGCAGGCCGGCGGTTAAATTGTTGCTGGATGAGATCCGGCACTAGTATCGCTTTTTCCGTCTCTATCGCGAGCAGGCTCGCTCCCACAGGACTTGCGGTGTGCCCAATAACTGAGGCTGTCACTGGCCCATGTGGCGAGGGAGCTTGCTCCCTCGCCACATGGGCTATAGCGACTAACGCGTCTCGACGTTGTCGAGTGCGCGGTTTGCCAACAGGGTACCCAGTTCGATCAGCTGTTGGATGCCCAGGAGGAAATGCCGGCGTGAACCCTCCAGGTCGAAGGCCAGGTCGTTGACCATGACGTTGGCTGAAGCCAGGATTTCGCTGAAATTGGCGAGCGGGCTTTCGGTGTCGATGTTCTGGTTGACGATGAGTGGCGGCCATACGCGGGTTGGTAGATCGGTGACTTGGAGAACCGGCGCGTCCGAAGACGCCCTGTGCATGACCGCCATAAAACAGATACCGAAAAGGCCTCTGTTACAGGGGGCTGTGCGACAAGTCAAAAGCCGGGCTACCAAACCCGATCGCTGATTCATCAGCGACCCGGAAACGATAGAACCTGCCTTCCAAGCGCACAAGCCGGCAGATTCTGGCGCAGTTGTAGGTAATGGCGCAAGACAACGTAGCCTGTTCCAGAGCGCTCCTACGTCCGGATAAACACCCCCCCGTTTTGTGCGTGCTTTGCAGCTCAAGCGGGATCAAACCCTCCCCCACAATGTTCCCCAACCGATCACAATTGTGAACACCCGATCAAAATCCCGTTAGTCGCCACCCCCCGCCATGCATTAAAGTAACGCCCCCAGCCCGGGCGTTATCCGAATGTCCTGGGCCACCCTTTCCAGGAACCGTCACCGATGGAACATCGTGAAGCGCTGCTTGCGCTGCGAACCTTTCTTTCAACGCAGATCCTCGGGCAGGAAAAACTCATCGAGCGCCTGCTCATCGCCCTGCTCGCCGACGGCCACATGTTGGTGGAGGGCGCGCCGGGCCTGGCCAAGACCAAGGCCATCAAGGAGTTGGCTGAAGGCGTCGAGGCGCAGTTCCATCGCATCCAGTTCACTCCCGACCTGCTGCCCGCCGACATCACCGGCACGGAGATCTACCGTCCGGAAACCGGCAGCTTCGTGTTCCAGCAGGGGCCGATCTTCCACAACCTGGTGCTGGCGGACGAGATCAACCGCGCCCCGGCCAAGGTCCAGTCGGCCCTGCTGGAGGCGATGGCCGAGCGGCAGGTCAGCGTCGGGCGTAGCACCTATGAGCTGTCGCCGCTGTTCCTGGTCATGGCCACGCAGAACCCGATCGAGCAGGAAGGCACCTATCCGCTGCCCGAAGCCCAGCTCGACCGGTTCCTGATGCACGTCAAGATCGGCTTCCCGGATGCTGCGGTGGAACGCCGCATCCTGCAACAAGCCCGGGGCGAAGCGCTGCACGGCGAGACCACGCCGGAGCGGCGGGTGAGCCAGCAGGCGATCTTCTCCGCCCGCAAGGAAATCCTCGGCCTGTACATGGCCGACGCCGTGGAGGAGTACCTGGTTCAACTGGTCATGGCGACCCGCACCCCGGCCAAGTTCGACCCGGAGCTGGCCGAGTGGATCGCCTACGGCGCCAGCCCGCGGGGTTCGATTGCCCTGGACCGCTGCGCCCGCGCCCACGCCTGGCTCGCCGGACGGGACTTCGTCAGCCCGGAAGATATCCAGGCCGTGCTGTTCGACGTGCTGCGCCATCGCATCATCCTGTCGTTCGAAGCGGAAGCCGCGGGCATCGATCAGGACCGGGTCGTGCAGCGGATTCTCGACGTCGTCGCTGTCGCTTGAGCATGAGTCATGAATAATCCACTGGCGCCCACACCGGGCATCCGCGTCAGCCTTTCGGAGCTGATCGAGATGCGCCATCGCGTGCGCGAAGTGCAATTGTTCTCCACGCCGGGCCAGCGCAGCCCGTTGATCGGCCTGCATCACTCCAAGTTGCGCGGGCGCGGGGTGGACTTCGACCAGGTGCGGGTCTACCAGGCCGGCGACGATGTGCGCACCATCGACTGGCGCGTCACCGCCCGGACCCAGGAACCCCACACCAAACTGTTCCATGAAGAACGGGAACGGCCGATTTTCATCATGATCGAGCAGAGCCATCGCCTGTTCTTCGGCTCGGGGCTGGTGTTCAAGTCGGTGCTTGCCGCCCAGGCCGCCAGCCTCATCGGCTGGGCCGCTCTGGGGCATAACGACCGGGTGGGCGGGCTGGTGTTCGGCAACAACACCCATTACGAGGTCAAGCCACGGCGCAGCAAGCAGAGCCTGCTGCAACTGCTCAATCGCCTGGTGCGGGTCAACCAGTCGCTGCACACCGAAAGCGAACCGGACCGCGATTCGTTCGGCGTTGCCCTGCGCCGGGCCCGCGAGGTGCTGCGCCCCGGCAGCCTGGTCATCGTCATTTGCGACGAGCGTGCGCTGTCCGACAGCGCCGAGCAGCAACTGAGCCTGCTGTCCCGGCATTGCGACCTGCTGCTGCTGCCGCTGTCGGACCCGCTGGACCACGCCCTCCCCGCTGCCGGGTTGCTGCGTTTTTCCCAGCGCGGCGCGCAACTGGAGCTCGACACATTGAACGTCGAATTGCGCCAGGCCTATCGGGCCCAGGCCGACGCCCGCCAGGCGCGCTGGGAATGGCTGGCGCAGAAGCTGCGAATCCTGATGTTGCCCCTCAGCACCCAGGGCGACATGGTCGAACAACTGCGCGACTACCTGAACCCCGGCCGAGCGGGGAAAAACCGATGAGCAGCCTCGATCAGTTGCTGCCGCTGATAGCGCCTCCTCCCATCGGTTTCTGGCCCCCCGCGCCCGGCTGGTGGCTGCTGCTGGTGCTGTTGCCGCTGCTGGGCCTGGGCTTGTGGCACCTGCGCCGGTTCCTTCCCGTCAAGCGCACCACGGCCCGCGCCGAGCAACCTCTGGACCCGGTGCGCCTGGCCGCCCTGGCCGAACTGGCGCTGCTGCCCAAACCTTATGATGGCGCGCCAGCCGGTGCCTGGCTGCAGCAGCTCAACGGGCTGCTCAAGCGCCTGTGCCGCAATCATTATCCCTACAGCCAGAGCCACACCCTCAACGGGCGAAAATGGCTGGCCTTCCTCGATAACCGCTGCCCGGCGGCCGGCCTGACCCGCTGGATGGTGCTGGTCGAAGGTGCCTACAAGCCCGAATGCAAGCTGGATGACAAGGCCATCGCCGGCCTGACCCAAGCGATTGAAATCTGGATTCGCAAGCATGTTTGAGTTCGCCTGGCCGTGGATCTTTGCCCTGTTGCCGCTGCCCTGGCTGATGCGCCTGGTGCTGCCGGCGGCCGACAGCGGCGAATCGATGCTCAAGGTCAGCTTCCTGGAGGACCTGGAAGGCCTCGTTGGACGTCGGGCCCGGACCCACTTGCCGAGCTGGCGGCAGCAGGCGCCCTTCATCCTGCTCTGGCTGCTGTTGCTGATTGCCGCCGCCCGCCCGCAATGGCTGGGTGAGCCGTTGCCGATTGCCGCCAGTGGCCGTGACCTGCTGGTGGCGGTGGATGTCTCGGGCTCCATGGACTTTCCCGACATGCAGTGGAAGGACGAAGAAGTCAGCCGCCTGGCGCTGGTCCAGCACATGCTCGGGGATTTTCTCGAAAGCCGCGAAGGCGACCGGGTCGGCCTGATCCTGTTCGGCAGCCAGGCCTATCTGCAGGCACCGCTGACGTTCGACCGGCGCACGGTGCGGCGCTGGCTGGACGAAGCACGCATCGGCATCGCCGGCAAGAACACCGCCATCGGCGACGCCATCGGCCTGGCCCTCAAGCGCCTGCGTCAGCGCCCGGCCCACAGCCGCGTGCTGATCCTGGTCACCGACGGCGCCAATAACGGTGGTGAGATCGACCCGCTGACCGCCGCCCGGCTGGCTGCCGACGAAGGCGTGAAGATTTATCCCATCGGCATCGGCGCCGATCCGGAGCAAAGTGGCACTGCGGGTTTTCTCGGGGTCAATCCGAGCCTGGACCTTGACGAGCCGACACTCAAGGACATCGCCCAGGCCACGGGCGGCCGCTACTTTCGCGCCCAGGACGGCGAACAACTGCTGGCGATCAAGACCACCCTCGACCAGCTCGAACCGGTTACCCAGCAACCGACCCAGGCCCGGCCCGCCCGTGCGCTCTACCAATGGCCGCTGAGCGTTGCGTTACTGTTGAGCGTGTTGCTGGTGGCCAGGGAACGTTGGCCGGACAATCCGTTGCAACGGCTGTTCAGCCAACCGCTGTTCCAACCGGCCCGCCCCACTGAATGGCGCCAGCGCCTCAAGCGCCTGCGTTTGCGGAGGCGTCGATGACCGCTCTCTGGCCGCACTGGCTGCGCCCCGCATTCGTGTTGCTGCTGCCCCTGCTGGGCTGGTTGCTCTGGCAGCTGTGGCATCGGCAGAGACGCGTGGGCCGCTGGCAGATGATCCTGCCCCCGGCGTTCCATGCCGTGCTGCTCAGTGGCGGCAGCGGTCGGGAAAGCCGGCTGCCCTGGATCGCCCTGGGCCTGGGCTGGTTGCTGATAGTGCTGGCATTGCTGGGGCCAAGCTGGGCGCGGGTCGAACAGGCCAGCCAGAAGCCCGCCGACCCACTGGTGGTGGTGCTCGAACTGACGCCGGAGATGCTCGCCACCGACGTTCCACCCACACGCCTGGAGCAGGCTCGGCGCAAACTGCTGGACCTGCTGCATAACCGCAGCGATGCGCAGACCGGGATCATTGTCTACGCCGGCAGTGCCCATACCCTGGTGCCGCTGTCCGACGACCTGTCCACCAGCACCAACCTGCTCGAAGCCCTGGCACCGTCGATCATGCCGCAAAGCGGCCATCGCGCCGACCTGGCGATCAACAAGGCCATGGCTCTGCTGGACCAGGGCGGGCTGGGTCATGGTCGGATCCTGTGGATCGGCTCGTCGTTGAACGAGCAGGAACGCCAAGGTATTCACCTGGTGCTTGAAGGCTCAGCCACGCGCTTGTTGATGCTGGGCATCGGTACCCGGGAAGGCGCGCCGGTGGCCCAGAACGACGGCAGCTACCTCAAGGATGACCAGGGAGCGATCCTGCTGCCGCGCCTGGACAGCCCGAGCCTCAAATCCTTCGCCAATGAGCTGGACGGCCGTTATCGCCCGGCACGTCTGGACGACAGTGACCTGAAAGGTCTGGGCCTGCTGGCCGGCCCGCGCCATCTGCGCAGCGATGGTCAGACCTTGCGCCTGGACACCTGGGCCGACCAGGGCTATTGGTTGCTGCTGCCGCTGTTGCTGCTGGCCGCCTGCGCTGGGCGTCGAGGCTGGTTGTTCTGCCTGCCGTTGCTGTTCGCCTTGCCACAGACTGGTTATGCCTTTGAATTCGAGGACCTGTGGTTGCGCCCCGACCAGCAAGGCTTGCATCTGCTCAAGCAGAAACGCCCGGCCGAGGCCGCCGAGCACTTCGAGGACAGCCAATGGCAAGGGGTCGCCTTGTACGAAGCCGGCGCCTATGGCGAGGCCGCCCGACGCTTTGCCGAAGGCAACGACGCCCGCGCGCATTACAATCGGGGCAACGCGTTGGCCAAGAGCGGCGAACTGGAAGCCGCGCTGGATGCCTATGAACAGGCCCTGGAGTTGCAACCGGACCTGCGCCCGGCGCAAACCAACAAGGCCTTGGTGGAAAGCCTGTTGAAGGAGCAGGTACCACCGCCGGATGAACCCAAGCCTGCCGAAAGCGAGGAACCGGGTCCCGCCGAGCAATCGCCGAACGCCGGTACGCCGCCGGCGTCTTCGCAGACCGAATCGGCCCCTGCCGAGGCCACCACGGCGCCAGATGAAACTCAGGCGCCCCACAAGCCCGCGACGGCCGCCCAGGACGTACCGGGCAGCGAGTTGCCCGACGAACAGACCACCACCCCACCGCTGCGCCCCGCCGCCGGCCAGCGCAACGAAGAAGAGCAGCACCAGGCGCTGGAGCAATGGCTGCGCCAGATCCCCGACAATCCAGGGGAGCTGCTCAGGCGAAAATTCTGGTATGAACAGCAAAGCCATCAGGCCCAGGGAAAAACCCAATGATCCGCTTCACCGCCCAGTTCCTTGCCTTGCTGCTCTGGATCGGCGCCGCCCAGGCCGCGCAGCTGACGGCCAGCGTGGATCGCAGCCGCCTGAATTCCGGGGAGACGGTGGAACTGACCCTGGAATCCAACGACGCCACGCTGTTCGGCAAGCCTGACCTGAGCCCGCTGCAGTCACTGTTCGATGTGCGCGGCACTCGCCAGGTCAACCAGTTGACCACCCTGGACGGCGAAAACCGCGCCACCACCCGCTGGATCGTGACCCTGCTGCCACGCCAGAGCGGCACCGTGGTCATCCCCGCCGTGCATCTGGGCGAAGTGGCCAGCCAGCCGATCACCCTGCAAGTGATCGAAAGCGAAACCCGCAACGCGGCCGGGGCCCTGGCCCCGATATTCATCGAGGCCAGCCTCGACCAGAGCCATGTGTATGTACAGGCCCAGGCGATCCTGACCCTGCGCATCTACCATTCGGTGTCGCTGTACGACGACAGCAGCCTGACGCCCCTGCACATTCCCGATGCGCGCACCGAACAGCTGGGCGAATCCCGCACCTATGAAAAAGTCATCAATGACGTGCGCCACGGCGTGATCGAACTGCGCTACGGCATCTATCCGCAACGCAGTGGCGAACTGGCGATCCCGGCCCAGACGTTCAGCGCCACTCTGGTCGAGCCAGTGGCCCAGGACGCCGCTCCGTCGGGGCCGAAGCCCGGTCAGTTGATGCGCGTCAGCTCGACGCCATTGTTGCTGACCGTCGACCCCAAGCCGGCCAGCTATCCGGCCGATGTGCCCTGGCTGCCGGCACGCAGCCTTTCCTTGAGCGAAAGCTGGAGCCCGGAACCGACCCACAGCCAGGTCGGCGATTCCCTGACCCGCAGCCTGACCCTTGAAGCCGAAGGCCTGGCCAGCGCCCAGCTGCCCCCCTTGCCTGCCACTGAAATCAACGGCCTGCGGCGCTATCCCGACCAGCCGGTGCTGAGCAGCCGCAGCAGCGAACGCGGGCTGGTGGGCAGCCGTGAAGACCGCGAGGCACTGGTGCCGAACCGCAGCGGCACCATCGAGCTGCCGCCCGTTGAAGTGGTCTGGTGGAACACCCTGGAAAATCACCTGGACCGCACCAGCCTCCCGGCGCGAACCCTGCAAGTGGCAAACAACCCGAGCCTGATGGTGGATACACCAGCGGGCACGCCGCAGATCGTGACCACCGTCGACAACGAAGCCTTGTGGTACTGGCAACTGAGCTCGTTCCTCCTGGCCTGCACGACGCTGCTCGGCTTCGGCCTGTGGTGGCGCGCCCGCTCGCAGCCGGCAATCCTGCGCGCGGCCCAGGCCGGACCGAGCCCACGCACCTTGCTGGACGACCTCAAGCGTACCTGCCTGGCCAACGACCCCCACGCCACCCGCCAGGCACTCGACGCCTGGGCCCGCCAGCAGCCGGAAACCCTGGCCGACATGGCGGCGCGCTTCGTGCCGCTGTCCGACGCCCTGGATGGGCTCAACGGCGCGCTCTACAGCGAAACCGGCCAGCACTGGCAGGGCGAAGACCTGTGGCGCGCCATTCGTGCCATTCCCGCCGCAGAGCGCTCCCAGGATCCGCTGGGTGACAGTGGTTTGCCACCGCTCTATCCGAAATAATCACCGGCCCTTGTGGCGAGGGGATTCATCCCCGCTGGGCTGCGAAGCGGCCCCAAAAACAGTCAACTCAATCTGTCTGGCACATCGAGGTGTCAGGTTTAGGGCTGCTTCGCAGCCCAACGGGGATAAATCCCCTCGCCACAGGGTCGGTTCTTCCCAGTAAACTCTGCTTCTTTCCAGCCGCCCTCTTCACCCGCGGCCATCACCTGTTTTCTGGAGTTCGCCTTGCGTCTGTTCCACACCTCCGACTGGCACCTGGGGCAAAACCTGCACGGCCAGGAGCGCGATTTCGAACACGCGTGTTTCCTCGAGTGGCTGCTGCGTCAGTTGGCCAATGAAAAACCCGATGTGCTGCTGATCGCCGGCGATATCTTCGACACGGTCAACCCACCGGTCAAAGCCCAGGAGCGGCTGTACGATTTCATCGTCAGCGCCCATGAACAGCACCCCAACCTGACCATCGTGATGATTGCCGGCAACCACGACTCCGGCTCGCGGATCGAGCTGCCCGCGCCACTGATGCGACGGCTGCGTACTCACGCCCTCGGCCGAGTGTTGTGGCTGGACGACGGACAACTGGACGTCGAACGCCTGCTGCTGCCCTTGCCCGATGCCAAGGGCAAGATCAGGGCGTGGTGCCTGGCCCTGCCATTCCTGCGCCCTGCCGAAGTGACCGGCGCGCAACTGGGCGATGACTATCTGCGAGGCATCGGCCAGGTCCACGAATGGCTGATTGCCGCCGCCAACGGCAAGCGCAAGAAGGGCCAGACATTGATCGCCATCAGCCATGCGCACATGGCCGGCGGTTCCGTGTCCGAGGACTCGGAGCGCAGCCTGATCATCGGCAACGCCGAAGCCCTGCCCGCCAGCCTCTTCGGCCCAAGCATCAGCTACGTCGCCCTTGGCCACTTGCACAAACCGCAGAAGGTCAACGGCGAAGAACGCATCCGCTACAGCGGCTCGCCGATTCCCCTGTCGTTCTCAGAAATCGGTTACCAGCATCAGATCCTCGACGTCACCCTGGACGGCGACACCCTGGTCAAGGTCGAGCCACGACTGATTCCCCGGGCCGTCAACCTGCAACGCCTGGGCCCGGCGCCGCTGGCCGAGATCCTCGGGCAACTCAAGGACCTGCCAGACATCGACCTGCTGGCCGACGTCCAGCGGCAACCCTGGCTGGAAGTACGGGTGCGCCTCGACGAACCCCAGCCGGACCTGCGCAACCAGGTGGAAACCGCCCTGCAAGGCAAGGCTGTGCGGCTGGTGCGGATCGCCGCCGAATACGCCGGTCACGGCGGCGCAGCAGGGGCCGATGACGACACTGCCTTGATCGAGCTGGATCAACTGAGCCCACAGGAGCTGTTCAGCCGGGCCTGGCAGGACACCTATGGCAACGACGTGGATGAGCAGACCCTCAAGGATTTTGCCGTGCTGCTGCAAGACGTCCAGATGGAGAGCGAGCAACCATGAAGATCCTCGCGATCCGCCTCAAGAACCTCGCCTCCCTGGCAGGCCCTTTCGACATCGACTTCACCGCCGAGCCCCTGGCCAGCGCCGGCCTGTTCGCCATCACCGGCCCCACCGGCGCCGGCAAAAGCACCTTGCTCGATGCCCTGTGCCTGGCGTTGTTCGGCGCCGTGCCACGCCTCAACAACACCGGACGCGATGCCAAGGTGCCGGACGTCGACGGCGAAATCACCACCGGTGACCCGCGCACGTTGTTGCGCCGTGGCACCGGCGATGGCTACGCGGAAGTGGATTTCCGTGGCATCGACGGGCGCCGTTATCGCGCCCGTTGGGAAGCCAATCGCGCCCGGGAAAAGGCCGGCGGCAAGTTGCAGGCCAGTCGCCAGAGCCTGCGGGACCTGGACAACGACCAGTTGTTGGCGAGTCAGAAAGGCGAGTACAAAGCCCAGCTCGAAGCGGCGCTGGGGCTGAACTTCGAGCAGTTCACCCGCGCCGTGTTGTTGGCCCAGAGCGAGTTCAGCGCATTCCTCAAGGCCGATGACAACGACCGCAGCGAACTGCTGGAAAAGCTCACCGACACCGCCCTGTATACCCGCCTCGGTCGCCGCGCATTCGACAAGGCCAAGCAGGCCAAGGACAACCACAAGCAGTTGCAGGACCAGGCTACCGGCGTCACGCCGCTGCCCCCCGAGGCCCGGGCCGAGCTGGACGCGCGCTTCAACGAAGCGCAGCAACAGCTCAAGACCCAACAGGCGCAACTCAAGCAGTTGGAGTTGCAACACACCTGGCTCAAGGATCTGCGCCAGTTGCAGGATGAACACGCCAGCGCCGCCGAACAATTGCAACAGGCCGAGGCCGACTGGCACGCCCTGGCGGATGAGCGCCTGAAGCTGACCCGTCTGGAGCAACTGGCTCCCCAGCGCCATCAGTTCATCCGCCAGGCGGAACTGACCCGGCTCCTGGCGCCGCTGGCGATACAGGTCCAACAGCTCGGCCAGCAGCAGATCGACCTGAATGAACAGCAGGCGGAGCTGGAAAAAGGCCTGGCCGCAGCACAACAGGCGCTGGCCGCCGCCCGTCAACAAAGTACCGACAATGCGCCGTTGCTGCGCCAGGCCTTTGAACAACAGAACACCCTCGCCCGCCTGATCACGGAGGCCAACCAGAGCGCCGAACGCCAGGCGCAGGCGCAACTGGCCTGCACGGATGGCCAGCGTACCATCGAGACCTTGCTCGAACAGCAGAACCAAGTGGCCGCGCGCCTGCAACGCATCGCCAGCAAGCTTGAACAAAGCACTCACCTCGCGCCGTTGAGCGATGCCTGGAAGGCTTACCGTGATCGCCTCCAACAGTTGATGCTGATCGGCAATCGCCTGAACAAGGGCCAGGCCGAACTCGTTGCGCTGGAAGCCAGCGCAACCCGCGCCGCCGAGGAACTGGTGGCCCGTCGACAAGAACTCGAAGTGCTTTACAAGGAAGCCGGCGCCGAGCCCGAAGCAGTCGCCGAGCAGATCCAGTTGCTCGGCAACCTGCTGCAAGATAACCGCAAGCAACAACGGGCCTTCGAGGACCTCACGCGGTTGTGGGCCAGCCAGCAAGAGCTGGACAAGCGCGGCGCCGAGCTTGAACAACGCCAGCAACAGGTGTTGCAGGAACGCGACCGGCTGGTGCGCGAAGGCGGCGAAGCGAAGGCCGAGCTGGCGGTTGCCGAACAGACCTTGAGCGTGACCCGCGAACTGCTGGCGCGCCAACGACTGGCCCGCAGCGAAAGCGTCGAGCAGTTGCGCGCGCAGTTACAGGACGAGCAGCCATGCCCGGTGTGCGGCAGCGTCGAGCATCCTTATCATCAGCCTGAAGCGCTGCTGCAAAGCCTCGGGCGCCACGACGAAAACGAAGAGGCCAACGCACGCAAAACCGTCGACCAGCTCAATGAAAAAGTCATCGACCTGCGTGCGCAGTACAGCGGGGTCATGGCCCAGCTCAAGGAGTTGAAGCAGCAGCAGGAACAACTGGCGGCCCGGCAACAGGATCTGGCCCCCACCCTTGAAGCCCATCCGCTGGCCGCGCAACTGCTGGCTCAGGACACCGTCAGGCGCGATACCTGGCTGGCCCAGCAGAACTCCCAACTGCACCAGCGCATCACCCAGGACGAACAACGGCAAGCCGCCCTGCTGACCCTGCAACAGGATGCCGCCCGCCTGTCCCAGCACTTGCGCAATGCGGAAACGGCGAGCCAACAGGCCTCACTGCACCTGACCAATCAGCAGCAGGAACTGGACCGGGATCGCCAGCGCCTGGACGATGAACTGAGCCACTTCAGCCCCCTGTTGCCGGCAGACACCTTGCAAGCCCTGCGCACCGAGCCCGCCGCGACCTTCATGCAGCTCGACCAGCAGATTGCCCAACGCCTGGAACAGCTGGAACAGCAGCGCGAAGAACTCAGCGAACAGCTCCAGCGCCAACAGACCCTGGAAAAGGAACAGGACCGCCAACAGACCCGCGTCCAGCAACTGGAATCGGCGCAACAGCAACTCAAGGGTCTGACCGAACAGCAGCAGGCCTGCCAGCAGGCACTCACGCAATTACTCGGAGAACACAGCAGCGCCGAACAATGGCAGCAACAACTCGACCAGGTCCTGGAACAGGCACGCTCGATCGAGACAGCAGCCAATCAACAGCTGCATGAATTACGCAACAACCTGGTACAACTGGCCGCCGAACTCAAAGCCCGACAGGAGCAGGCGCAGTCCCTGGACGCTGAACATCAGGCACTGGCCGCCGGCATCGCTCAATGGCGCGCGTCCCATCCTGAACTGGACGACGCGGCCCTCGAAGCCCTGCTCGCCCTCGATGAGCAACAGGTCGGTCAGTTGCGCCAGCGCTTGCTCAGCAGTGAGAAAGCCATCGAACAGGCCCGTGTACTGCTGATCGAGCGGGAACAGCGCCTGCAGAATCATCAGGCCCAGCACAACGGCAACCTGTCGCCCGAACAGCTGGCCGACGCGCTCACCCAACTGCAACTGCAATTTTCCGCCAGCGAACAACGTTGCGCCGAACTGCGCGCCGAACAGGCTGAAGACCAACGCCGGCAAAGCGCCAACCAGGCGCTGGTCCTGCAAATCGAGCAGGCCTATGCCGAGTATCAGCGTTGGGCCCGGTTGGATGCGCTGATCGGCTCGGCCACCGGTGACCGTTTCCGTAAACTGGCCCAGGCCTACAACCTTGATTTGCTGGTGCACCACGCCAACGTCCAGTTGCGGCAATTGGCGCGCCGCTACCGGCTCAAGCGCGGCGGCAGCATGCTCGGGCTCTTGGTGCTTGATACGGAAATGGGTGATGAACTGCGTTCGGTGCATTCATTGTCAGGTGGCGAAACCTTCCTGGTTTCCCTTGCCCTGGCGCTGGGCCTGGCCTCGATGGCGTCCAGTACGCTGAGGATCGAGTCGCTGTTCATCGACGAAGGTTTCGGCAGCCTCGACCCCGAATCCCTGCAACTGGCGATGGACACCCTCGACGGCTTACAGGCCCAGGGTCGCAAGGTCGCGGTGATTTCCCATGTGCAGGAAATGCACGAACGGATCCCGGTGCAGATCCAGGTGCATCGCCAGGGGAATGGGTTGAGTACGGTGGAGGTCAAGTAGGACTGCTGAACACCTGTGGACCTTGTGGGAGCGAGCCTGCTCGCGATGGCGGTGGGTCAGCTTGCATCAATGTTGACTGTACCGCCGCTATCGCGAGCAGGCTCGCTCCCACAGGGATTGTGGCTTGACTGGCCCGATCAGTCTTGCAGCAAGCTCAGTAATCGCTCGCGAGCCGCTTCCGGCTCGCCCGGCACGGGTTGGGCAGCCGAGACAATCGGGGCGGAATAAAGAAACAGCAGCATCATTGCCAGACGCATCGCCATGGTGTCGATCCTTATGGGAGAAAGGAGTCAATTTTTCAGCGTCAAATTTAAACACATGGCTATGTGATATTACAGCGGATTTTTCAGAACAGACTGAAGCGATTGGTGAAAATGACGAAGCCTGCGATCTTTTCTCTCGGTACGGAGACGAAAAGATCGCAGGCTTCAGTCGTTACGACGCGCTCAGTGCTGGGTCTTGTGATCCAGTGCGGCGTAGAAGTTGGCGCTCTGTTGCAGGTATTTCTCGGTGTAGCTCTGGGTACGATTCTTCTTGTCGCTGATCTCGATGCTGGCACTGGCCGGCAGCGCCACGGTGGCAGAGATGGCGGAAGCGGCGATGATGGAGAAGAGGTTCAGGTTCATGGCGGTATTCCTCGGATTCAGTTGGCTGTCTTGCCCGGTTGGGCCGTGGAGCAAACTTACGCGCCGAGGCGTCTCGTCTAGAAATGCTTTGCAATGCTAGCGAATATCAGTCCCGTTGATATAACCGCGCAGGCCTCGAAAAACGGGGCCTGCGACTTATTGAGGCTGGATGAACTTCACATCGCTCGGCGCATCCATCGGCAATTTCTGCACCGATTTACCCAGCAGACCGGTCTTTGGATCGCGTTCGAACACCACGATCTGGTTGCTCTTCTGGTTGGCAACCAACAGGAATTTCCCGCTCGGGTCGAGGCTGAACTCCCGCGGATGGTCACCCTCGACGGAGCGGCGTTGCAGTTCTTTCAGCGTGCCAGCCACCGGGTCGATGGCGAAGACCAGCACTTCGTTGCTGGTGCCGCGGTTGCTGACATACAGGAACCTGCCATCCTTCGAGGCATGCAAGGCCGCAGCCGCCCTCGCCGGCTGGGGCTTGCCGGCCGCCAGATCAACCAGTTGGCGCTGGACCAGGCGACCGTTCTGGTAATCGAACACCGCCACTTGCGCGGTCATTTCCAGGGTCAGCCAGGCGTGCTTGCCGTCGGCGCTGAACAGCAGGTGACGCGGTCCGCTGCCGGGCGGCAGTTGGACGAATGCCGGGTTGGCGGCAGTCAGCGGCAGCTCGGGATTGGCCTTGGGGTCGTAGCGATAGACGAACACCTTATCCGCCCCCAAGTCGTTGGCGAACACGTATTTGCCATCGGGCGACGATACGGCCGAATGCACATGGGCCGACATCTGCCGCTCGGGGTTGACCCGGCTTGGCTGGTGACTGCTCAACTGCACGACGGGCGCCAGCTTGCCATCGGCCCCCACGGGCAATACCGCCAGCGTACCGCCCGGGTCCTCCACCACCGAATAGTTGCTGACCAGCAGATGCCGGCCATCGCCGCTGAGGCTGGAATGGGTCGGCTCATTGCCCACGGTCTGCACCTGGTTGATCAAGCTCAGTGCGTGGGTCGTCGGGTCGATGGCATAACTGCTGACCTTGCCCACCGGATCCTTCTGTCCCGGCCCGTTTTCGTTGACCACGAACAGGCGGCTCATGTCCGGGGACAGGGTCAGCCACGAAGGGTTGTCCGTCTTGATCACCTGCAACGGCTTGGCATCGAGCTGGCCGGTGCGACTATCGAACTGCAGCCGGTAGACGCCCTGGCTCTGGCCCGCCGTGTAGGAGCCCACCAGCAATTGATAGCGCTCATCGGCGTTAGCGTGCATGCCCATGGCGCCCACGCTGCCGGCCATCAACAATGGCCAGAGACTACGCATCTTCATGTTCGTCCTCCTCATCGTCGTGGCCGCTGATTGCTTCCACACATTCCAGGTGGTGGTCGCCCGAGTCGCTGGAGACGATCCAGTGTTTCGAAGCCGGGTCGAACGTCGCGGCCTGCATTTGCGCAGGTGTGAAACGCCAGTGCGCGAGGGTGCGGCCGTTCATGCACTCGACGTGCAACTGATCCTGTTCGTCGAGGGAGAAATCGAAGGCGTGCAGCCCGTCGATGATCAGCATGTCGCAGGTTTCGAGAGCGTGCAGCAGGGTGTCGGTTACGGCAGTCATGGGAATCGGTCGGTCGCTGGGAAAGTGAGCATGATAGCTCAATGCCCGGGTTGGCCTTGGGCTATCAAGTCCTAAAGCGGTGCTGGCCGGCAGATCGTCATCGCGAGCAGGCTCGCTCCCACAAGGTTTCGGGGTGGCCGCGGGACTCATGCCCACCGCCAATCCCCTGTGGGAGCCGGACTTGCCCGCGATGGCGGCAGCACAGCCAACATCATTGCAAGCTGACCCACCGCCTTCGCGAGCAAGCCCGCTCCCACAGGTTCCGCGTACACCATAGATCCCTGTGGGAGCGAGCCTGCTCGCGATGACGGCAGCCCGGGCACCCTCGACGAACCTCCCCCACCCGGAACCTCAAAACAACCGCTGCACCTGCTCCAGCACTGCGCGGTTCATCTGGCCGGTGTGGGTGTGCAGGCTGACGTAGCTTTGCAGCATGTCGAGCTTGGTATTGAGCAGGTCCCGACGGGCCTGGAACACCCGCTGCTGGGCATCGAGGATGTCCACGGTGGAGCGCACGCCGCCCTGGAAGCCTTTCTCCGTTGAAGTCAGCGCACGCTGGTTGGATTCCACCGCGCGCTGCATGGCCTTGCTCTTGGCAAACCCGGCCACCACGCCCAGGTAATCGGTCTCGATATTCTCGGCCAACTGCTGGCGCTGCACGTCATAGTCGGACTGGGCACCGGCCAGTTGCGCTTCGGCCTTGGCCACCGAAGCACGCACCGAGCCGCCGCGATACAGCGGGATATCCAGTTGCACTCCCACGTAATAGGTGTCCTGGCGCGGATCGAGTTCCTGATACTGACGGGTTTCCCGGCGGGTCAACTGCGTGGTCAGTGACAGGCTCGGGTAGTGCCCGGCACGCTGACTGTCGGCCTGGGCCTCGGCCACCTTCACCGCCGCCAGGCGGGCCGCCAATTCGGGACTCGCGTCACGGGCGATAGCCGTCCAGTAGCGCAGGTCCTGCTCCGGCGGAATCGGGCTGCCGAGAGGCAACTCCTCGCGCATCGGCTGGATGTCGTCGATGGGCACGCTGGCCCGGCCGGACAAGGCCCGCAAGGCCGCCACCCGACGGGCCTGGGCCTCGGCCTCCTGGGCCTCGACCAGATCGAGCCGCGCCTGGGCCTCATCGATGTCGGTGATCGCACCCTGGCCGCCCTGGTAAAGCTTTTTGCTCTGGATAACCAATCCGCTGATCGCCGCCTTCTGCTGGGCGATCAACTTGATTTCATTCTCCGCCCGGGCCACATCGAAATACCCTTTGGCCACCCGGTCGTACAAGGTCTGGCCGGCGACATCGAACAGCTGGCTGCCCAGTTGGCCGCGAGCCTTGCCTTCTTGATAAGCCGCCCAGCGGCCCTTGTCATAAAGCGGTTGCTGCGCCGCCAGGGTGACGCTGTTCGCCTGGTAGTCGTTGCTGTTCACGTAGCTTCTGTCGTCGCCGCCGTCGGTACGGCCGCCGTAACCGTAGCGCGATGTCAGGGATACCTGCGGATACAGGCCACCGCGGCCGATGGCCTCTTCGTTGCGCGAAGCATCGAAGGCATGGGTGGCCGATTGCAGGGTCGGATCGTTGAGGCGAGAGGCATCGTACGCGGCGGTCAGGCTAAGGCCACCCTCGGCGGCCCACGCGGGGCTGATCGCCACCCAACTGGTATACAGGCTCAACAACACACGGGAGCGATAAAGGCGCCGGTCAGTCATGCTCATTCCTCCTTGAAGGCAGCAAGCAAGCGTTCGCGCAAAGGTTTCATCAGGTAATTCATCAGGGTCCGTTCGCCGGTCACCACCGTGACATCGGCCAACATGCCAGGACGTACCCACAGGCCGGCGGCCTGCAGCGAGGCGACGGTGTTGGCGGGAATCTCGACCTTGGCGGAGAAGTACGGCTGGTGCGTCTGCTCGTTGATCAACTGATCCGCCGACACCGTGCTGACCGTGCCCGTGACTGTCGGCGTGTCCACCCGCTGCAGCGCCGTGAAATGCACATGCACCGGCAGCCCCGGCCGCAGCTTGTTGGCCATCAACGGCTCGAACCGCGCCGTAATCGCCATCGGCGCATCCAGGGGGACCACTTGCATCAGGGTCTGGCTGGCCTGGACGACGCCACCGACCGTGTGAATGTTCAAGTCCATGACCTGCCCGGCCGCCGGCGCGCGGATTGCACCGTTGTCGACCTCGAACTGCAAGGCGCGGATCTGATCGGCGTAACCCGCCGCCTCGGCGGACACTTCACTGAGCTGGGTTTCGGCATCGCGGCGGAACTCCTGTTGCGCCTGCAAAGCCTTGAGCCGACTTTCGTTGATCGACTGGCGGGTCCTGCCGACATCACCGATCCCGGAAGCAATCTGACCGGCCAATTGGGCGGCGTTGCGCTCGGCCTCGAAGAGCTTGTTGCGCGGGACATAGCCTTCCCGCGCCAGGTCCCGCAGGCCCTCCAGTTCCTGGCGCTGGAAACGCATCTGCGCGTCGTAGTTGCGCTTGACCCCTTCGTAGCCGAGCAACTGCTGCTCCAGCGCCGCCACTTCGTGCTCGATGATCTGCAAGCGGCTGCCCAGCTCGGCGCGGCGGCTCAGGAACAATTGGCTCTGCAACGCCATGGCCGCCTTGACCCGTGGCTCGTCGGCACGGGCCAGCAGGTCCTCCGGCCATTGGATCTCGGCGCTGCCCAGACGCTCGGCAATCAGGCGTGCCTCGATGCTGCGATCATTGAGCAACTTGCCCAGCGTCACGTCCAACTGCGCTTGGGCCTGCACGGTATTGAGCTGCACCAGCAACTGCCCCTGGCTGACGCGATCGCCATCGCTGACCAGCAGCTTTTCCACCACGCCCCCCACCAGCGATTGCACCGCCTTGCGCTCGCCCGCCACCACCACGGTGCCGCTGCCGACGACGCCCTGGTCCAGCGGTGCCAGGCAGGCCCAGAGCAACGCGCCGCCCAACGCCAGCACCAGGAAACCCACGCCATAACGCGCCGCGCCACCGGCATCGGTACTGGCGCCGGGCAACGGGCTGACATTGCGCAGGTTCCTCCCCTGCTCGCTATACACGTGTGGACTTGGAGTCAGATCAGGCATCTTCGCCAGCCTCCCTCACCGCAGCCGGGCGCGGCCCCGGCATCAGCGCCTTGAGTACCCGGTCGCGGGGACCGAATGCCTGTTGGGTTCCGTCCTTGAGCACAAGGATGTGATCGACCATCGCCAGCACGCTTGGCCGGTGGGTGATCAGCACCACCGTGCTGCCCGCCGCCTTGAGCACGGCGATGGCTTGCACCAGAGCCAGCTCGCCGGCTTCATCGAGGTTGGAGTTCGGCTCGTCGAGCACGATCAGCGCCGGGAGCCCATAGAGCGCACGGGCCAGGCCGAGGCGTTGCTTCTGCCCGCCGGACAAGCCGAGCCCTCCGGGCCCCAGCGGCGTGTCATAACCCTTGGGAAACCTCAGGATCATTTCGTGGATGCCGGCGTGACGGCTGGCGGCGATGATCTTGTCGGCATCCTGCTCGCCGAAACGGGCGATGTTGTCGGCAACACTGCCGTCGAACAATTCGATGTCCTGGGGCAGATACCCCAGGTGAGGCCCCAGGGCGTCGTGGGACCACTGGCTGATTTCGGCATTGTCCAGACGCACCGAACCGCCGAGGGG
The DNA here is from genome assembly GCF_024749045.1 of Pseudomonas sp. B21-028. Lineage (NCBI taxonomy): Bacteria > Pseudomonadati > Pseudomonadota > Gammaproteobacteria > Pseudomonadales > Pseudomonadaceae > Pseudomonas > Pseudomonas sp. B21-028. The sequence goes on along the minus strand of NZ_CP087184.1, from coordinate 3,079,452 downwards.
CGGCCATACGCCGACCAGCGCCCTGGCGAGGGTTGACTTGCCACTGGCGCTGGGGCCCACCACGGCGAGTACCTCACCCTTTTCGAGATGGAAATTGATCCCTCGCAGAATCGGCTGCGCGGCGCCGGGTGGGCCGACGTACAGCTGCTCCAGGCGCACCGCACCGGTGGGCGGCGGCAAAGGCATGCGCAGGCGATCACGAGGATGCTGGGCAAGGAGCAGGCTCAGGCGTTGATAGCTCTGGCGCCCGGCATTGAATTGCTTCCACGAACCGATGGCGATTTCCACGGGTGCCAGGGCCCGCCCCAGCAGGAGCGACATGGCGATCATCATGCCTGCCGACAGCTGCCCCTCAAGCACCAGCAACGCCCCCAGCCCCAGCGACAGGGATTGGCCGGAGATGCGCACGAAACGGGTCATCGAGGTGATACGGGCGCCGCGGTCACTGGCATGGGCCTGGGCGGCGATGATGCGTTGTTGCAAAAGACTCCAGCGCTGACGCAACGGCCCGAGCATGCCCAGCGCCTGGATGACTTCGGCGTTGTGCAGCGTGCTGTTGACGTAGGCGGCCGACTGCACGCCCAGGCGGTTGGCTTCGCCCAGGCGCGTGCGGGTCGCCAGTTCGCCCCACAGCGCCAGTCCGATCAGCACCAGGGCGAGCACCAGGGTCAACACCCCGAACCAATGATGAAAAATGAAGGCTACCAACAGGAAGATCGGCAGCCACGGCGCATCGAGCAAGGCGATCAGCCCCTGGCCGGTAATCAATTGCCGTAGCGTCGCCAAGTCGCTGAGCACCTGCGCCGGGTTGGCGTTGTGTTCGCGCAGGCTGCGGGCAAAAGCCGCATCGAAAACCCGTTCGCCCAGGGCGTCGTCCAGCCCCGCGCTCATGCGAATCATCACCTCGCCGCGCACCCACTCGATCAAGGCACTGAACATGAACAGACCCAGGGCGATCAGGGTCAGCATGAACAAGGTGGTTTCATTGCGACTGGTCAGGACCCGGTCGTACACCTGCATCATGTAGAGCGACGGCACCAGCACCAGTAGATTGATGACGCCGCTGAACAGCGCCAGGGACCAGAACACCCGGCGATAGCTCAGTAACGCGGCATCGATGTCATGACGAGGATCGAGAAGCAGCCCCATAGAATGGCAACCCGCAAAAAAATTGTCGGTCCAGGACGCAATCCATCGCGAGTTTTTTGCCCGAAGGCGTTCGAGAAGCCCATCGATACAGCTGACGTGACGCCAACAGGAGGCGCCCATTACTGACAACGCTCGAACGGGTTAGTGCCAGATCGGCGGAGAGGGTTTACAGGCAGGGTGACAGGCGGAGGGCCTGGTTTCAGGAGGGTGTTTCAGGGGTGAAACAGATTGGGAATGGAACGCTTCTTGTGGCGAGGGGATTTATCCCCGCTGGGCTGCGAAGCAGCCCCAAAACCAGATAACTCGGAATCTCAGGCGAATTGAATGCACTGTATTAGGGCTGCTTCGCAGCCCGGCGGGGATAAATCCCCTCGCCACAGATAAATCCCCTTGCCACAAGAACTGTGTGCAGGTTCCCCTTACCCCAGGGACGCCGCCCTCTCCACCTGCGGCTGCTGCCGCGACGTGATCAGCCCGATAAAGGAAATGATCAGCGCCAGGCCGAGGGTCGAGCTGACTTCGCTACGGTGCTCCGGCGTCACCATCATCACCGCCAGCGCCGCGCAGATGAACACGATGACCAGCCAGGTCAGCCAGGGAAACAGCCACATGCGGAAGGTCAGCTCGACGTTCTGCTGACGCAGCAGCCGACGCATGCGCAGTTGGGAAATGGCAATCGCCAGGTACACCAGCAGCGCGATGGCGCCGGAACTGGCGAGCAGGAACTGGAACAGGCCGGCGGGCATGAAGTAGCTGAACAGCGTGATACCCGCCCCCAACACGGTACTGGCAATCACCGCTGTCCGCGGAACGCCTTCCCCCGACGTCACCTTCAGGGCCTTTGGCGCATCGCCGCGCCGCCCCAGCGAGTACAGCATGCGCGAGGCGATGTAGATCGAGGAGTTCATGCAGCTGGCCACCGCGATCAGTACCACGGCATCCACCAGGAACTTGGCATGGGGAATGTTCATCAGTTCCAGCGCCCGCTGGTAGGAGCCCACCGAAGCCAACTGCGGATCGTTCCACGGCACCACGGAGATGACCACGAAGATCGACAGCAGATAGAACACACCAATGCGCCAGATCACCGAACGCGTCGCCTTGGCAATGTTCTGCGCGGGGTTATCGGATTCGGCCGCCGCAATCGTCACCGCCTCTGTCCCGATGAAGCTGAACATGATGGTGATGAAGGCCCCGACCACTGCCGACAGACCGTTGGGCGCGAAGCCGCCATGTTCTTCCATCAGACGGCTCAGGCCGCTGGCTTCCCGCTCGGGAATCCAGCCCATCAGGACGGCGAACCCCAGGGAAATGAAACCGATGATCGCCACGACCTTGGCCATCGCGAACCAGAACTCGAACTCGCCGTACTTGGAGACGCTGAACAGGTTCGTCACTGCCAGGGCGACGATCGATATCGACGCAAACAGCCAGGCATCAACAGACGGAAACCACTGGTTCAACACATGCCCGGCGGCCAGCGCCTCGATGGGAATCACCAGGACCCAGAACCACCAGTACAGCCAACCGATGGTGAAGCCGGCCCAGCGTCCGATGGCCTGGTCGGCATAGGTTGAGAACGAACCGGTGTCCGGGCGGGCCACCGCCATCTCACCGAGCATGCGCATGACCAGTACCACCAACAGGCCGGAGAACAGATAGGCCAGCAACACCGCCGGGCCCGCTGCCGCAATGGCATGCCCTGAGCCCACGAACAAGCCTGCGCCGATGATCCCGGCAATGGACAGCATGGTGACGTGACGAGGCTTGAAGCCCTGTGCCAGATGGCCGTTCGAATCCTTGAAACTGGGGCTGGTCATTTTCTTGTTCTCTTTTTAATCGACATTGAACGTACCGAGGAACAGACGCTACGAAGAAACGGTGCGCCACGTTACCTGTCTCACTTGCTCGCTGAATTATCTGTAAGCGCTCCTTTTGTGCCTGATCTCGTCATAAATCACGTAGCATTTGGCCATATACCCCTCATCCAAGGGGCATTGCAGAGCGTTCGCACTAAAAGGCCAGCATCTAAATAAATGCTTTAAATATTTTATCGAGTTAAGTATTTTGCATGGATCCCGGGCGCTGCATGCCCTCTTTTCCAGTGACAAAGGACCTCCCGTGAGCGGACTGCGTGAACGTCAAAAAGCCGAACGACGCCAAGCCATCAGCAAGGCGGCGATCGAACTGTTCGAGCGCCAGGGCTTCCAGAACACGACCATCGAACAGATCGCCGGCCAAGCCGGCGTGTCGGCCCCTACCGTGTTCAAGTATTTCGGCAACAAGCAGGAGATCATCCTGGAGATTCTTCACGAGGCCGACCAGCGTGCGCTCAAGGACACTCGGTTGCAGGTCCCTGAAATAGAGGATCCGGTCGAGGCGCTGTGTTACCTGGAACGGCTGCTGACGGGCTATGCGCTGGAGGTCATGCACCCCAGCCTCTGGCGCGAATTGCTGCCCTTGATTCTGTTTGGCGGCGACGGCGGATTGCCGGATGGTTATCGCGCCATGAACGACGCACTCAGGGCTGAAATCAGTGGTTTGATCAAGGAACTGCAACAGGCCGGCAAGCTGCGCGCCGACCTCGACGTCGAACTGGCCGCCTTCCTGTTGAACGATTACTCACACCTGCAGTTGTTCAGGCTGGTCAACCAGGAACAACCGGACATCGAGGCGCACTCCGCCCAGGTCAAGCGGATCACTGCGTTGCTGTTCCAGGGCATGCGTGCCTAAAAGGAAGACCTGACAGATCGCCATCGCGAGCAGGCTCGCTCCCACAGGGGATTGACGCCGGACGCGGAATGCCCGTGCACTGAAGAACCAATGTGGGAGCGAGCCTGCTCGCGATAGCGGTGGGTCAGCCACCCATGTACCGGATGACAGGCCGCCTTCGCGAGCAGGCTCGCTCCCACAGTTCGTATAGCCTGGATCAGCGATTGGTCTTGATCGCCGTCCAGGTCCGCGTGCGGATCCGCTCGATTGCCGCCGGCATGGGCTCCAGGGCGAACAGCGTCTTGCGTGCGTCGTCCGGGATGTACATCGCCGGATTGTCACGGACCTCGGGATTCACCAGCGCGGTGGCTTCCTTGTTGGGGTTGGGGTAGCCGATCTTGTTGCTGATACGGGCGATGACATCGGCCCGCATGATGTAGTTGATGAACGCATGGGCCTCCTGGACATGGGGGGCGTTGGTGGGGATCATCATCACGTCCGACCACATCGGCGCACCTTCCTTGGGCAGCGCCATTGCCACGTTGACACCCTTGCCTGCGGCATCGGCCAGCCGCTTGGCGAGCGCCACGCCGCCTGACCAGCCTACGGCGATGCAGACGTCGCCATTGGCCAGGTCCATTCCGTAGCGTGACGAATTGAAGTAGGAGATGAACGGCCGGATCTTGGCCATCACCGCCTGTGCCTGCGGGTAGTCCTCACGTTTCTGGCTGTTGGGGTTCAATCCCTTGTAATGCAAGGCGATGGGCACGATCTCGTTGGCGGCATCGAGAAAGCCGACCCCGCAACTGGTCAGTTTGGCCAGGTTTTCTTCCTTGAAGATGATGTCCCAACTGTCTATCGGCACATCGGCTCCCAGCGCCTGTCGAACCTTGTCGACGTTATAGCCGATCAGCGTGGTACCCCACAGGTACGGCGCCGCATAGCGGTTACCCGGGTCACCCACCGCTTCCAGACCTTTCATGAACTCCGGGTCCAGTTGCTGCCAGCTTGGCAGTTGGCTGCGATCCAGGGGCTGGACGGCGCCGGCGGCGATCAGGTGGCTGACGTTGGAACTGCTCGGGTACACCACGTCGTACCCGGAATTGCCGGTCAGCAGCTTGGACTCCAGGGTCTCGACACTGTCGAACACGTCATAGATCGGGCGGATCCCTGTCTCTTCCTGAAAGCTCTTGAGGATTTCCGGCGGCAGGTACTCGATCCAGTTATAGATTCGCACCGTCCGCTCCTCAGCCAGGCTTGCACCACTGGCCAGCAACGAAACGAGAGCACCCAACACCGTGTTACGCAAAGACTTGTTCATGACAAAACACTCCAGCGCGGCCGCGAAGGCTCGCGGCATCAATAGCGATAAGTGAGCGATAATTCCAGCGCGCTGAATTTCCGGTCGTTGCCAAACACCTGCTTGGCCGCGGCCATGGGCTTGACCCAGTTATAGGACAGCGAAGAAAGCAATGCCTTCGACGGCGCCCAATCCAGGAAAACGACGCTCTCGTCGGCAAAACGCCGGTCACTGACCGCCGTGCCCATGTAGTTCTTTTCATCCAGCCAGAACTGGTAGTGAATGGCCCCGAGGGTGAGGGTTTCGTTGAGGTGGGTCTTGATCGAGAACTGTTGAACGTTTTCGTTGCTGTTGAACAGCAGATAGTTGCCGACGATATCCCCTACCAGCCAGGTGCCCCAATCGACATAGCCCTTGCTGAGCGGGTCCCAGGACTTCTGGCGGTTGTCCGCCAGGTTGTCATCGCCGGAAAAGCTCGCGTAGCGATAACTCACGACCGGCGTCAGCGGCAAGGCATCGAAGGCATAGTCCGCCTGGCCATACCAGGCCTTGGCATCATACTCGACGCCTTCGCCGTTGCCGCGTTGCAACGCGTACTCGGCGTTGAGGGTCAGGGCCGGCAAGCCCGGGACCCTGGCGTTGAGCGCCCGCAGGTTGTACACCTGCATGCCGTCCCGACGCAGCGGCGTGGCGCCCCTGGGGCCGAGGGCATTGACCTTCATGGCCATGGCGCCGAGCGTCACCTGATCGTCGAGGTTGTAGTCGAGATTGGCCCCGGTCATCCGGAAGTCACCCAGGTCATCGTCGGTGCGCAGGGTGAACGCCTGGGTTCTCAACGCGCCATGATCCCAGGCCAGCACCGCCGAGTCCTTGAAGGCGCTCCGTGGTGCGAGCCAGTAGGCGCCGTCCTTGAGTTGGTCCAGGTTGCCGTCCATGACGATGAAGCCGGTGCCGATCATGTAGTTCTGGCGGCCGGCGGTGAACGTCCACTCCCCGGCCCGGAAACCACCGTAGAGCTCTTCGGTGGCCACCTCACCATCGGAACTGCGGGTGAAGCCGCCGGCATCGCCATCGCCGAAGGTTGTCGCTCCGACCAGCGAGCCGCCGGCCAGCAGGCTGAAGTCCGGCTGCAAGGCGTACTCCAGTTTGACGCCAGGTTTGACGTAGAACTCCTGCCAGTCGATTTTGTTGCCGCCATTCTTGCGGCTGCGCATGTCGACACGGCCAGCGCCGAAGTTGACGTTGCGGGTGGAAATGGCCGCAGCGCCGGCGGTGACGTTGACTTCCCCCTTGAGGTTACCGTCCTCGAAGGTGTAGCCCGCCAGCGCGGCCTGGGCGGTCAGGGGTAGCCCGACCGCCAGGAACGTTCGAGATAAACGCGTCATGGAAACCATGTGAAGCTCCTGTGTGATTTATTGTTGTTACAGGGCATTGAATGGCGGCGCAGAACGTCGCCAACACCTGGCGGTGCCAGGTGAACGGAACGCGATCTTGTAATCGGGAAGCCTGGTCAGCCGCCGAGGTGCGCCGCGATGGCGCGCAGCATTCGCACGCTGTCACCGTCGAACGGGCTGACGGCTTCGTTCAGGGACGACTGCTTGACGATCACCACGCCGGATGGCTTGTCGACGAACAGATACTGGCCATGGATGCCACCGGCCATGAGCGCCTGGCTGTGATCGTTGAAGACGTACCACTGGCTGCGGTAGGAGGCGCCCGGCGTCCAGGATTCAAAGTCGGGGGATGTGGCGTAGATCGCCGGGTCGGCGCCAGCGGCGATGCGCGCCACCGTCTCGGGCGACAGCAACTGGCGCCCTTCGTGACGGCCGTCATTGGCCAGCAGGCGACCGAAACGCGCCATGTCACGCAAGGTGGCGTTGAAACCGGCACCGGCTACGCTGCGCCCCCAGGGGTCGGCCATGAAGTAGCCGTCGCGCTCACACCCCAACTGGCTCCAGATATCTTCCAGCAGGTGATGGCAGGCCTTGCCGCTGGCGCGCTCCATGACCCAGGCCAGGGCTTCGGTGGTGGCCGTCACGTAGTGAAAGAAACCGCCGTGGTCGCCCTGCTTTCGCAGCGACGGCAGAAACTGGTACAGCGACTCGAACTGAGCATACTGCGCCGGTGCCGGTTGGAACCCGCAGGCATAACCGTACTGGGAACTCTCTGAGTCCGGGTCCTCGTACACCTCGCTGTAGTGGATACCCACGGCCATGTCGAACAACTGACGCACGGTTGCATCGGCGTAGGCACTGCCTTCGAATTCCGGCACGTAGTGGGCCGCGGGCAACGCTGGATCCAGCACACCGTCACTGACCAGCTGTTCGCCGAGGGTGCCGATCAGCGATTTGGTGACCGAGAACATGACGTGCCGGTCCTGGGGCGTCTGGCCGTTGAAGTAGCGCTCGAACAACACGGTGTCACCCTGCATGACCAGGAAGGCGTCGGTCTGGCTGGCCACCAGGTGCTCAAGCACGCTGATGCTCAAGCCGCACTCGCTGTTGAAGTGCAGCTCATCCAGCGCTTGTGGCGTCTGCTTCAGGACGCTGACCGGCCCTGCCCCGGCCTGCACATCGATAGAAGGCCGCAGGCGCGCCAGATTGCGAAAGCCCCATTGATTGAAGGGCGGACGCATCCAGTTGTGCCAGGTGACACGACGATGAGGTTCGGCAGGAAAGCCTTGCATGAACGAAGAGGTAAAGCGTGCGTCGGATGACGACTCGTGCGTCTCGACATAAAGGGTGGCCAGTGAAGGCGCGGTGTTTTGATTCATCGGGTTGCCCCTGGAAATGACTCTGCGTGACAGCAGATGCAGGGAAATAATTACCCGATGATATTTTTTAGTCAATAAAACTTTTTACAGAATAATTTTTACCTGAGAAACGCGGGCCTATCATTACCTCCGGGAATACATCGAACCTGTGGGAGCCGAGCTTGCTCGCGATGGCGGCGGCACATTCAGCATGGATGCAAGCTGACCTACCGCTATCGCGAGCAAGCTCGGCTCCCACAGGGTTATTCGGGTGTTCAGGATATTTGGGAAGGCGCGAAAATCGGGGTTCAGCGACCCGGCCCGGTACCCAGCGACTCGGCCATTCGAACCAGGTCGGCGAATGATTTGGCGTGCATTTTCTTCATTGCATGGGCGCGGTGGATTTTCACGGTGATTTCGCTCAGGTTCATCTGCCCGGCAATCTGCTTGTTCATCAGGCCCTTGACCGCAAAAGCCATCACCTCTTTCTCGCGGACGGTCAGTGTCTGGTAGTGGGCACGCAGATCGGCAGATTGTTGCCGGATTTCGCGACGCCTGATGTCTGCCTGGAGTGCGGCGGTCACGGCGTCCAGCAGATCCTGTTCGCGGAAGGGTTTGGCCAGGAAATCCACGGCGCCGGCTTTCATCGCCTTGACCGACATTTCGATGTCGCCATGGCCGGTGATGAAGATGATGGGAATAGTCGAATCCGACTCCGCCAACCAGCGCTGGAAGTCCAGGCCACTGCTTCCCTGAAGTCGCACATCGAGAACCAGGCAACTGGCGCAATCCGTCTTCGGTTGCTGGAGAAACTCCGCGGTGGACGCAAACGTCTCGACGCGGATCCCGACCGAACGCAGCAGATTGCTCAAGGCATCGCGAATGGAGGCATCGTCATCCACCACGAACACCATGGAGTCCTTGCTGCCCGGCTCATGGGACGAGAGACTACCGTTCATGCACGATCCTCTTTGGGTGGACGAAAAAAATTCTAGCACAGACCACTAGGCCACCAAGCGGGGCTCCAGTGCCGAAATCAAAGCGAACAGATCCTGGGGACGACGGAAGCAGGCGTCGACCTGGGCACTGTAACTGTTCCCGCTGACACACCAGCTGCAGAAATGCTCGCAATTATTGAAGAGTAAACGGTACTGAGCTTCACCCAATCGCGAGCGCGCCCGATCAGCGATTTCCTCGCTGGAATATTTGCAGGGTTCCTGAAGCATCCAGACCGGCTTGCCGTTGGCAAAATGCTCAAGATCGGTCACTTCGATGGGCCCCGCCCGGAGCGAACCGCTGAACCCCGAGTAGTGGGCAACGTCTGCCCCGCCCAGATAAATACCGTGATGCAGGTAGAATCGGCGCAGGCTAATCAGGTGTGCGCCTATGGGCAGGTGGGTCGCAGGCTGTTCGATATCGACCGGACGCAATGAAACATCCATCAGGCGCGCCGGACCTGGATGGCAGTGGCGTGGTTCGGCGGGCCCGTGACGCTCGGCTATCGGCATGCTCAAGCGGTAGAAAGCGCTTGTCGTGATGAGCGCCATGCAAATCAGCGCTATTGAACGAAGGGATGACAGTTTCTCTGCTGTTCTGGCGGTCAAGTTGTTCACGACACATTCTCCGCAGTCCTTGATGAGGAATGTATCGCCAGGGTTATCGCGTTTCATTTGTACGTGGGTTGGTTCGGGTGACCGATTGATATACGACCCCTAAACCTAAGTATTAAACCGGCGCCCTCAAGGGGGCGCGATGGGCAGCGTGAATTGGACGGTGGCACCGCGCGGCGGGTTGGCGACAGCGCTCAGGCAACCGCCATGGGCCTCGATGATGGAGCGACAGATCGACAGCCCCAACCCCAGCCCGGTGGGCTTGGTGGTGTAGAACGAGGTGAACACCAGGTCGGTGCTCTGCGAGGCGAACCCCGGGCCCGTATCGCTCACACTGACGAGCACGCAATCCGCCTCGTCCCGCGTCGCGCAGATCACCAACCGCCGCTCGTCTGCACTGACGCTGCCCATGGCCTCCAAGGCATTCATGATCAGGTTGAGCAGCACTTGCTGCAGCTCCACGCGGTCGCCTTCAATCAAGGGCAAGCCGTCCATGAGTTGCGTCTGTATCGAGGAACCGCTCTTGATGATCTGGCCACGGGTAAACTCGATCATCTCCTCGATGGCCGCGTTGATGTCCACCAGGCCCTTTTGTGGCGGCGCCTTGCGGATATGCCCACGGATCCGGCCCAGCACGTCCGCCGCCCGATTGGCATCGAGGATGAGGCGTTCCAGTACTGGCCGGACCTCGTCGATATCCGGTGGTTGGGCGTTCAACCAGCGTAACGCCGCATTGGCGTTGAGGATGGAGGCGGCGATCGGTTGATTGACTTCGTGGGCGATCGAAGCCACCAGTTGCCCCATGGTCGCCACGCGGTTGGCATGGGCCAGTTCGGTTTGCACCTCGCGATAGCGGCGTTCGCTTTCACGGATTTTTTCTTCCGCCTGCCTGCGCTCGGTCAGGTCCAGTACAAAGGCAACCCCCTCATTGCTACCCGCTTCGAACAGGGCCAGGCCGACAATGACCGGCAAGCGACTGCCATCCTTCCTGAAATATTCCTTCTCGTAGGGTCGGGCGTGTCCGGTCAACAACGCCTGTGCCAGCGAGCGGTCGCTGAGTTCACGAAACTCCGGCACGGTCAGGTCTCTCCAGCGCAGGCCAGAGGCAAGGTCTTCCCGCTGGTAACCCAACATGCGCAGGAACGCATCGTTGGCCTCGATGATATGCCCGTCGGCATGCCAGACGAGAATTCCGATGATGTTGGCATCCACCAGGCGGCGGATCTTGGCTTCGCGCTCGGCGACCTCGCGATACAGGCGAGCATTTTCCAGGGAAACCGCGGCCTGTGAGGCCACCAGCTTCAACACGGCGATCCGGCCAGGACTGAACACCTGGGGTGCCAGGTTGTTTTCCAGATAGAGCGCGCCGACGAGCTTGGCCTGGTTGGTCAGCGGCAAGCACAGGATCGAACGGGCCTGCTGCTGGCGGATATAGGGATCCGTGGCGAACGGCGCTTCGACCAGGGCATCGCCCAGCACCACACTCTCGCGGGTGCGCAGCACATGATAAAGAACCGACTCCGGCAACAGCGCCGCGCTCACTGGCGCATTTCGCAGTTGAGTCGTGGTGTCGCCGGCCGTCACTTGCGCAGCGATCCGGTGCTCACCGTCCTGCAACAGAACCAGCAACCCGCGTTCGGCACCAGCTTGCTCAATTGCGGTGCCCATAATCATGTCGATCAGTTTTTCCAGGACGATTTCGCCCGCCACGGCCTGGGAGACCTTGAGCACCGTGGCCAGGTCAAGGTGCTCGACCGGCGTCGCCATCGTGGTGGTCGGACCGGGCGCAGGCTCGTCGGCCCTGAGTGAGGGGTACTTGTCCTCAAGCTGCCGCACCTTGCCCTCGGCGCCCCAACGCAGATAACCGTAGCGGGCATCCTGCAAATAGACACGGGCGATCTTGCCGAACCCGCGCGCCCGATAGAAGCGCGAGGCAAGTTCATTGGCAAGCGCTTCAACATGGACAAAACCGCTGGCCTGGGCAGTTTGCAGGGCTTGCTCGAAGAGCATCTCGGCGTCGATCACCCGCCCCTCGACCCGGGCGATCTCGGCACCGACCAGGGCGGCGCGGCTGGCAAAGTTTTCCGGGCATTGCCGGGCCCAGACTTCGAGCCATTGGTGGTCGGCCTTCATGGCAATCAAGTGCCGCGCCTGCTCGTCCACCGGGACGCTGTCGTAGCGGGCAGCCCGGGCCAACGCACCGTAGAAGTGATATTCGGCCTCCTCGCAGAACGCCTGGCAAACCCAGAGCAACTGGTGGGCCTTGGCGGCCGCCTCAACGGCTGCCTCGGCATCGTCGGCCAGGTAGCGCGCCTGTAGTTTGCGGACCCAATACAGACACTCGGCCAACACCAGATCCGGGTTACCGGACAAGTGGGCTTCGGTGACAGACTCGATTAACTCACCGTCGTCCAGGCGACCGAAGTTCGGGGTCTCGCCACGGAGCATTCGGATCAGCGTCAGTTGCGTGACGATGAAGTCGGTCACCAATCCGAACCCCACCTTCCTTGCATACGCCAGGCCCCGTTCGGACTCGCCTTGTACGTCATGCAGCGGCTCGCCGGCGAACAACAGATCGGCGACGAGGTTGTTGCCGGCATAGGCACCGTAGGGCAGATCGCCGATCCGGTTCGCCGCTGTGAAGGAGCGGCGCAGCAGGTCGCGACACTCCCCTACCGGTCTCATCCAGCGCACGGCAAAACACGAGAAGCACAGATAGGTGCTGGCCTCGAAGCGCGTCAGGCCCCGTCGTTCGACAAGTGCGCAACCGAGCTGGCCGAATCGGAACCCCATTTGGTGGTCACCGAAACGCCGGCCGGCGACCCGGAAGAAATTCGCGTAGAGCACACAGGATGCGTCGCAGTTGCCCCGCTCCAGGCTCAGGTTGACCGCTTTGCAGATCAACAGATCCGCCAGGTTGCCATCGCTCTGCAAGGCTGGCGCGAAGAGTTTGCCCAACGCGTCGAGGGTCATGAGGGACGTCGGATCGTCCATGAGCGGCAAATCGATCAGTTCCTCGATGGCCCGCTCGCCGAGCAACGAGCCGATGCGCTCGTACTCCTCGCGGACCTGGGCGTCGCTTGGATGAGCCGACCATTCGATGCCCACATGCCGCAAGTAGGCCAGGCAGACCGCAACCGCGCCGTCACTGCGGTCCAGCAGCAGGTAGACATCCATCAGCAGGCAGGCAACGCTGGCCCGCTCGATCACCGTCGTGGCGCGATCCGCCAGAGTGGTCAGGCATGCGTCCGCCACTTCCAGTTGTCCGGTCAGCAGCTCGCACTCGGCCCGACTCAACGCCAGAGCGAACACCAGCCCATGCCGACGGGTCCAGCATTCCTCGTCCAGCAACTGCATCCCGGTACCGAAGTAATTAAGCGCCGAAGCATAGGCTGTCGAGGCCTTGGCCCGCTGACCGGCGATCAGGTTGAATTGCGCTAGTTGCTCGCGCTCGTCCTGATCAGTGATCAGCGCGGCACCGCGGTTGAGCTGGCCGACAATTTCAAAAATCGCCTCGTCCCGCTCTTGTTCGGGCGTCTGTGCGGCAAGCAGGCGTCCGATGCGCAGGTGGGCCTCGGCACGTGAGTCCTCGGCAATCAGCGAATAGGCCGCTTCATGGATACGGTCATGAACAAACCGATAGGCGCCGTCCAATCGTTCGACCAGTTCCTGGCGAATCGCCTCCCACAGCACGACTCTGAGTTGCGTCTCGGGAACGCCCAAGGCAGTCGAAAGCATCTTGAGGCCGGCAACGTTACCCAGGCACGCCAGTTGCTGCAGAGCCAGCTGCGTGTCTTCCGGCAGACGAACCAGTTTGCCGACCATCAGGTCCACGATGTTGTCGGTATAGCCCTTGGCATGAATGCGATCCGGGTCCCACCACCATTGCCGCGCCTCGTGGTCGTAGGTCAGCAGATGTTCCTCGGCGAGCGCGTGCAGGAACTGGATGACGAAGAACGGATTGCCGGCGGTTTTATCCAGCACCAACTGCGCCAGGGGCTCGATACGCGAGGGTTCGTCCTGCAGCGCCTCGGTGATCAATTGTTCGATATGCGTCTTGGCCAGTGGCGTCAGGGTGATTTCACTGACTTTGCCTCCGGCGTTGCGGATGGCCTGGAGCTTGGCGGTCAGCGGGTGCAGGACATCCACTTCGTTGCTGCGGTAGGCACCGATGAGCATCAGGTGTCGCACATCGGAGCTGGTCAGCAAGTCCTCCAACAGGTCGAGGGTCGCCGCGTCGAGCCATTGCAAATCATCGAGAAACAGCGCAAGCGGATGGTCTTCGCGGGCGAATACGCCGATAAAGCGCCGGAACACCAGCAGGAAGCGACGTTGCTCCTGTTGCGGATCAAGGGACGTGACCGCTGGCGGCTCGCCGATGATCAGCTTGAGCTCGGGGATCAGGTCGGTCATCAGCCGCGCGTTGGCGTCCAGTGCCTCCTGCAAGGCTTCCCGCCACGTCGCCAGCTCTGCCTCACTCTTGCCCAGCAGTGTGCGCACCAGGCTCTGGAATGCCTGCACCAGGGTCGAGTAGGGAATATCGCGCCGGTACTGATCGAACTTGCCGCTGGCGAAGAGTCCTCGCGGCGGTACCAGCGCCTTGTGCAACTCATTGACCACCGAAGATTTGCCAATGCCGGAGTAACCGGTGACCAGCACCAACTCCGGCGAGCTGCTTTGGACGATCCGGGAGAATGCGGCGACCAGGGTGTCGACCTCTTGCTCACGGCCATAGAGTTTTTCCGGTATCAGCAGCCGATCCGACGCGCCGTGTTCGCCCAGCGCAAAGGCATCGATGCGGCCCTGTTGCTGCCAGTCCGCCAGGCACCGCCGCAGGTCATGCTCGACACTGGCAGCGGTCTGGTAACGCTCCTCGGCGGTCTTGGCGAGCAGCTTCATGACAATGAGGGACAGCATCTCGGGAACGGTGGCGACCCGCTCGCTGGGTGGCAGGGTCTTCCTGGCGATATGGCAGTGCACCCACTCGATGGGGTCGGACGCGGTGAACGGCAACGAGCCGGTCAGCATCTGGTAAAGGGTGACGCCGAAGGAATAGAGGTCGCTGCGCGAATCGATCGAGCGATTCATCCGACCGGTCTGCTCAGGCGCCATGTACGCGAGCGTGCCGGCCAGGGTCTCGGGCGCCTGTCGCTCCCGTGGCAAGCGCGAGGCAAGGCCGAAACCCGTGAGCCGGGCCTGGCCGTCGGTGCAGTTCACCAGGATGTGGCTGGGCTTGATGTCTTTATGGATGAGACCCTGCTGATGCAGCTTGCCCAGTGCCACGGCAATGCCCACGGCAAGCCGCAGGAACGTGGCGGTATCCATGGGTGCGATCAGCAGCTGCATGAGCGGCACGCCGCCCGGGTCCTCGAGCACCAGAGACATCTGGGCACCTTCGCGCAGCATCTCCAGCGGGCGCACCGACCAGGCGCTCTCCAGCTCGTCCTTCAGGCCAAACTCATGAGCGAGACGGCCCAGGCAGCCCGGGCGAGGTTGCTCGCCCGCAGGCCGGGCAACCAGTACGGAACAGGTGCCGTCCACGCCCGAACGCAGCTGCCGACAGAAGATTCGCTCACCATCGTCCCATAATATTTGCATGCTGTTTTCCATCGGCACGGGAACAATAAATCGTCGGTCATCCAGGGCTGTTGCAAGACGCCGTCGGGAACGGAACGAGTCGTGTCACCGGCCTGTAGATTAGCGTCCCGCGAAAGCCCTTCACAGCTATTTCCGTTGAGCTAGCTGGGCCCTTGCATCGGGCAGAACGAAACGACCCTTTGGTCTTAACCGGTTATACGTAGGTATACTTCTGCGCCTTGCGAGACCGCGTATCGTGTCACTCAAGACAGGCGCTGTCACGAGCGACCCTTATGGAAGACACCCAGATACGCAACACGCAAACCATTGCAGTCGTCGATGATGACGAATCCGTTCGGGCCGCCCTCAAAAGCTTGTTGCGCTCCAGCGGCTATGCCGTCCGCACCTACTGCAGCGCCGTGGACTTTCTCGACAACGCCGGCCCCGCCGGGACGAACTGCCTGGTGTCCGATATCCAGATGCCGGGCATGAGTGGCGTGGAACTGCACGAGCGACTCGGCGCGCTGGGTTTCAGGATACCCACCATTTTAATCACCGCCTACCCCGGGAAAGTGTCCCACCTGGGCGCCAACACCCCCGGGCTGGTTGCCTGCCTGCCAAAACCTTGCGAAGCCGACCGGCTGCTGGAGTGTATCGAAACCGCCCTCAGCCAACAGCACTGAGCAACCCCTCTCATACCTTTGTATAGTCCGCCGCCACCGACGTATGGTTTTTTTGAACCGATGTAGAAGTGTGCCCGCACCCTGTCATCAATAGCATGGACTCACGGCGGGCGACGCGCCCGTGAGTCTTGCGGGAACTGGCTATGTCGACATTTTTCGAGTCACCCCAACGCATCCTGGGACGGTTCAGCCCTGGTCTTATCGCCATAGGGGCATTGTTTCTGACGGGCTGCATGGTCGGTCCCGACTTCATGAAACCCGGGAACGATCTCGACGCCCTGCAACTGACGCCCCGCCCCGAGCATGCCAGCGCCATGCCCCTGTCCGGTGCCGCGGTTCCGTCCCAATGGTGGCTGCTGTTCAACGACGCCACCCTCGCCCGGCTGCAATCACGTGCCCAGGCAGGCAACCTCGATCTGCAGATGGCCTCCGAGCGCATCGAACAGAGCCGGGCACAATTGGGCATCACCTCATCGCAGTTACAACCCAATGTGGGCGCCTATGCCAGTTACACCCGCGAGGCGCTTAGCGAGAACGGCAAGTTCGCCGCACTCGGCGCTCCCACCGACGCCACCAATTTCTGGCAGCTTGGCTTCGACGCCAGCTGGGAAATCGATCTATGGGGCCGGGCCCGACGGGCTCGTGAAGGCGCTGCCGCGTCCCTCGAAGCCACCGTGTATGACCGCGAAGCCGCCCGGGTGGCCTTGTCCGCCGAAGTGGCCCGAACCTATCTGCAATTACGTGGAACCCAGGCGCAACTGGACATCGCCCGGCAAAACCTCGCCGTCGCCGAGCGGACCCTGGGCCTGGCTGAAAGCCGCGAACGCAATGGCGTCGCCACCCACTTCGAAACCGCGACCGCTCGCGCGCAACTGGCGACGATCAAGGCCCTGCTGCCCGAACTGAGCCAGCGGCGCAATGCGCAGATGAACGCATTGGCATTGCTGCTGGGCGAGCAACCCCGCGCGCTCGATGCCCAGTTGGGCCCGGCGATGCCCTTGCCTTCGCTGCCCACGCGGATACCGGTCGGCGTCTCTTCCGAGCTGGCCCGCCGGCGTCCCGACATCCTGCGTGCCGAAGCACGGCTGCATGCCGCGACTGCTGCCATCGGCGTTGCCAAGGCCGATTTCTACCCACGGATCGGCCTCAAGGGACGTCTCGGCGTGGAAGCCTTCGACAGCGGCGACCTCAGCAGTTGGGATTCACGCACCTTCTCCATCGGCCCGACGGTTTACCTGCCGATCTTCCAGGGTGGCCGACTGACCCAGCGCCTGGAGCTGAATGAGTCACGGCAGAAGAGCGCCGCCCTTGCCTACCGCAAAACGGTGCTGCGGGCCTGGCATGAAGTCGACAACGCCCTGGATGCCTGGGCCGCCCAACAGCGCCAGCACGACGAACTGCAAATGGCCTTCGAGCAGAACCAGCAGGCACTGCATGCGGCTGAGCGCGGTTACCAGCAAGGTGCCGCCGACTACCTGAGCGTGCTGACCGCACAACTCAACGTACTCGCCAGCCAGACCCGCCTCAACGCCAGCACGACCGGTGCCACGCTCACCGTGGTCAATCTCTACAAAGCCCTGGGCGGCGGCTGGGATCCGGAAGGTCGGCAATGAACGTCGCTGCCGTGGCGCCGATCGCCGCAGCGACTGGCGCAGCGCCCCTGACCCAATCCTCCGTCCGCCCGTTGGTCGGCCTAGTCGGCATCTTCCTCGCGGCCATGATGGCCGGGTTGAACACCCGGGTCGGCGCCTTGGCGCTGGCGGATATCAGGGGTGCGCTGGGCCTGGGCTTCGACGACGGCTCCTGGCTGACCACGGCCTACAGCGCCGGAGAACTCATCGCCATGCCTTTTTCGGCCTGGTTCGCCTTGACCTTGTCGCTGCGGCGCTTCGAATTGTGGATGCTCGCTGCTTGCACCCTGCTAGCCTTGCTGCTGCCGTTCATTCACAACCTGGAGCTGTTGCTGGCCCTGCGTTTTGCCCAGGGCATCGCCAGCGGCACGACGATTCCCTTGCTGATGATGGCGGCCCTGAAATTCTTGCCGCCGGCCATACGCCTGTACGGCTTGGCGCTGTATGCGATGACCGCGACCTTCGCGCCCAACCTGTCCATCTGGCTGGCCGGAAGCTGGACGGATGGGCTGCACGACTGGCGCTGGGTATATTGGCAAATCATTCCCCTGGCCCTCATCGCCGCCGGCTTGATCGCCTGGGGGCTGCCTCGGGAGCCGGTCCAGACCCCGCGTTTTCGTCAGGCCAACTGGTTCGGCATGGCGTGCGGCGTACCGGCGTTGGGCCTGATCACCGTCGCGCTGGACCAGGGCGTGCGGCTGGACTGGTTTCAGTCGCCGCTGATTACTACATCCCTGGTGATGGGCCTGACCTTGATGGCGGTGTACTTGTTGACGGAGTGGTATCACCCCTCGCCGTTCATCAAGTTGCAGATCCTCGGGCGCCGCAACCTGGGCCTGGGCTGCATTCTGTTTCTTTCATTGCTGGTGGTGCTGCTGTCCAGTTCACTGTTACCGGCCAGCTATCTCGGCCCGCTGCAACATTATCGTCCACTGCAAATGGCATCGATCGGGTTGATCGTCGCGCTGCCGCAATTGGTGCTGGGGCCTGTCGTGGCGCTGTTGCTGTACCGCAAGTGGGTCGATGCACGCATCGTGTTCGCCTCGGGTTTGTTGCTGATCGCCCTGGCGTGCCTGTGCGGCGCGCAACTGACAGCCGACTGGAACCGCGATCAGTTCGTCCTGGCGCAAACGCTGCAGTCTTTCGGACAACCAATGGCCGTGGTGTCGATGCTGTTCCTGATCACCAGCGTGGTGCAGCCCCCGAAGGCCCTTACGTGTCCGGCACCATCAACACGTTGCGGGCCTTTGGTTCGCTGTTCGGCGCGGCGCTCATCGGCCAGCTCATGACCGTGCGCGGCCGCTTCCATGGGGACATGCTGCTGGATCAAGCAGCCTTGGCCGGCAACGCCCTTGTCGTGCCTGAGCCGTCAGCACTGATGGGCATCGTCAGCCAGCAGTCACTGGTGCTGTCCATCGCCGATGCCTATCGCGTGCTGGGCGTGCTGGCACTGCTGATGATTCCGCTGGTGCTGCGGCTGGCCTACATCCCGGCGCCTGTCTTGACGCCTTCTCCTTCCTCACACGGGTAACTCATCATGGCCTTACCGAAGAAAGCCCGGATCAGCGCAGCGCTGCTGCTCACCGTGGCCATCGGCAGCGTGTTCTATCTCAATCGCTCCGAATCCAGCGCCTCGACCCAATCGACGGACGATGCCTATGTCCACGCCGACTTCACCACGGTGGCACCGCAGGTATCGGGCACGATTGAAACGGCGTTGGTCGAAGACAACCAGCCGGTCAAGAAAGGGGATCTGCTGGCGGTCATCGACGACCGGGATTTCGTCGCCACCGTGAACGTGGCGAAGGCCCAGGTCGCCAGCGCCCAGGCCGGCATCGCCAACCTGGAAGCACGGCTGATCCAGCAGCAGACCGTCATACGCCAGGCCAAGGCCACGGTCGCCGCGGACGGTGCCGCGCTCAAGCTGGCCAAGGTCAACCATGCCCGCTATCGCAACCTGGCCGCCGACGGTTCCGGCACCGTGCAAGCCCAGCAACAGGCAGAGGCGCAGTTGAGCGTGCAACAGGCCGGCCTGGAAAAAAGCCAGGCGGGTCTGCAGGCGGCCCGGCAGCAGGTGGACATCCTCAAGGCCGACCTGGAACAGGCCAGGGCCACCCTCGCCCACGCCCAAGCCGCGCAGGCCATCGCCGAACTGAAGTTGTCCTATACCCGCATCACCGCGCCGATCAATGGCACGATCGGGGAAAAATCCGTGCGCGTCGGCGCGTTCGTCAATGCCGGCAAACCCTTGCTCGCAATTGTCCCGCTCGATGCCGTCTACATCACCGCCAACTTCCGGGAAACGCAACTGGCCCGCGTGCAAACCGGCCAGATCGTGGACATCGAAGTGGATGCCCTGCCCGGCGAAACCCTGACAGGCACCGTACAAAGCCTGGGGCCCGCCAGCGGCGTCAGCTACTCCGCCATAGCCCCCCACAACGCCACCGGCAACTTCACCAAGATCGTCCAACGCCTGCCCGTGCGCATCCGCATTGACCCCGACCAACCGGCGGCAGCGAAACTGCGGGTGGGGATGTCGGTTACCCCGCACATTCGTATCCGTGGATGATCAGTGACGGCGATGTCGAACACACTGCCCTCATCGCGAGCAGGCTCGCTCCCACAGGGTCCGGCGCCTGGCATCAATACCGCATACACCGCCGATCCACTGTGGGCGCGAGCCTGCTCGCGATGGCGGTAGTTCAGCTTGCGGCGATGTTGGCTGTGCCGCCGCGTTCGCGAGCAAGCCCGCTCCCACACTATCAACGCCAGCTCAAGCCAGCAGCTCGGCAATCCACCGGATCTGCCGGACAAGATCCTGTACCACTTCCTCCGGCACGGCCTGCCGCGCCTGGGCGAAGCTCGCCAGGGTCTTCTGCTTCTGGCGCAACCGGCGCTGCCACTTACCCAGGAATGCCGGGCTGCGCGCCCGCATCAGCAGCGGACCGAAGTACAGCTCTTCGGCGCTGTAAGTCACCGGCCCGGTGCGCTCGGCAACGATGATTTCATAGTCGAAGCGGTTTTCCCGCAGCACTTCCTCGCCGAGAATGCGGTAGCCATTTTCCATCAGCCACAGGCGCAATGGTTGTTCGCCGCCATTGGGTTGCAGGATCAGGCGCTCCCGGCCGCTCAGGCGCGACGGGTCGCGCTCGAGGATGTCGCGGATCGTCTCGCCGCCCATGCCACAGAAGCTGACCGCCGTGATCCCGTCGCCCGGCTCGATTGCCGCCAGGCCGTCAGCCAGGCGCACGGTGATCCACGGCTCCAGGCCATGTTCGCGCACGGTCCGCTCGGCCGAACGAAACGGCGTCATCGCCACCTCCCCGGCCACCGCCGCGACAATGACGCCACGGCGCATCAATGCCACCGGCAAATAACCGTGATCCGAGCCGATATCGGCCAGGCGCGCCCCCACCGGCACCTGCGCCGCCACCCGTTCCAGACGCATGGACAATGTCTGTTCGTTCAACCGCAACCCCTCTTACCCCAAACGTCCGACAGCGTTGGCCGGATCGGGCTGCGATTCTGGCGAGCAACGCCGTACATTTCAAATGTACGCGACCAGGACCGTGTCTTTTGACAAGAACGACCTCCGCACCTATAACCGGTCCTGGCCTACCGGCAAGCCAGTAAACGAAATGAGCAGTCACCATGAATGACCGTCAAGCAATCATCAAATACTTGATCACAGCAGTGGTGAAGGCCCGTAAATCCGACGAAATCGTCTATCAGTCGGAGTGGCTCGGCTACATTCCATTCGGGGTATTCCACTGGGTCGAATGCCAGGGCGAAGACGTGTCCAGCGACTTTCCGTTTGGATGGTCGCTCGAAGACCTGGCGGGTCTGGAGCAGATGGGGTTTCTGGAAATGCTTGAAGCTTATGAGAACCCCGAGGACTCGTTTGATCGGGAGATCAGGTATCGCGTTTGTGGCTGAGCAATGGTCATAAGCAGCAGGCCGTGCCCGTCGAAAATCTCACCTTTACAGTACGCTTGCCAGGATGGCATTCACTGTCTTGTAATGCCGGTCGGTTGGACAGCAGCCAGCACCGGTTCTTGTGGCGAGGGGATTTATCCCCGTTGGGCTGCATAGCGGCCCTAGGTGGCCTGTGTGGCCAATTCGTATACTCGAATTAACCGTGCAGGCCACTAGATCCTGATACCTCGGCGTATCAGGCAGATTACGTGTTGAATAGCTGGGGCCGCTACGCAGCCCAACGGGGATAAATCCCCTCGCCACAAGCGCTTTATGCAGCTGTTATTTATCTTATTGACTGGTATTGGGCCAAGACCATGCTCATCGAACCCTTCTCCATCGACATCCCCGAGCACGCCCTGGAAGACCTGCGCCATCGCTTGCGCAATACGCGGCTGCCCGAGCCCTTGCTCGATCAAGGCTGGAGCGAAGGCATGGACATGGGCGTGCTGCGCGATCTGCTTGCGTACTGGTCGACTGGGTTCGATTGGCGTGCGCAGGAGGCTGGGCTCAATCGCTTGCCGCAGTTTGTCGCCACCATCGGCGGGCAGCGGGTTCACTTTGTTCATCAGCGTGGCGTCGGGCCGGATCCGATGCCTCTCGTCCTGACCCATGGCTGGCCCGGCTCGTTCATCGAGATGCAGCGCATCATCCCGCTGCTGACGGATCCGGCCAGTCATGGGGGCGACCCGGCGGATGCGTTCCATGTGGTGGTGCCGTCGTTGCCCGGCTACACCTTCTCCGCGCCGTTCATGCAAGCGGGCATGGGCCCCCATGAGATTGCCGGATTGTGGCAGACGTTGATGGGTGGGCTGGGTTATGAGCGCTTTGGTGCCCAAGGCGGGGACATTGGCGCGGGGGTCTCGACCTGGCTGGGCGTGCGGTTTCCCGAGCAGGTGGCAGGGATTCACCTCAACTACATTCCGGGTTCCTACCGCCCTCCCCTGGGCGAAACCGAGCCACCGCAGACCACGGAAGAAACGCTTTTCCTACAGAGCGCCGCTGCATTTGCCGATGCCGAAGGTGCCTACGCCCATTTGCAGCGCACCAAACCCCAGAGCCTGGCCGTGGGCTTGAACGACTCACCTGCCGGATTGCTGGCCTGGATGGGGGAAAAGCTGTTGGCCTGGTGTGATACCGACCCGGCCATCGACCGTGACTGGCTGCTGACCAATGTGACGCTCTACTGGCTGACGAACTGTATCGGTTCGTCGTTTCGTCAGTACGTGGAAGGCAGCAAGCGTCCCTTGCAGTTCGACAGCGGGGAACGGGTGAAGCCTGCGGTTGGGGTCGCGCTGTTTCCCAAGGAACTGCCCATGCCGCCAAGAAGCTGGGTGGAGCGGTGTTGTACGGTAGAACGCTGGACCACGATGCCACGCGGTGGTCATTTTGCGGCACTGGAGCAGCCGGAGTTGCTCGCCGCGGATATCCGGGCGTTCTTTCGGGCCTTGCGCTAGTGGTGATGCCTCTGTGGGGGAGGAGGATTTCTGGCCACGCCTCAGTCCTTGGTCGGCCCAGGTGGGCGCAGACTACATGCTCACCGAGCGCCTGATGCTCAACGCGCAGATGCGCTATATAGACATCGAGACCGATGCCTACGTGAGCAATACAACGCTTGGGGTCAGGTCCAAGGTGAATGTCGAGGTGGACCCTTTCGTGTACATGGTCGGGCTGGGTTACAAGTTCTGAACACAGCAGCCCCCTGTGCCAGGGATTCGATGCACAGCCCCGACCGGGACTGTGCATCGAACCTGTCCGCTAAGACTCCGTCAACGCCGCCTGCACCAGAGGGTGCAGCCCATCGTCAGGGTTCTCCACCCGCCACTTCATCAGTTGCTTGCGCATGACCGGCGTCCAGAAACTCTGGATATGCTGGCGCACGCCATTCACTGCCAGCGTCTTGTCCGGCTCGCTGGAGAAGTACTGGCCAATCTGGTTGGCCATCTTGATCAGGCTTTCGGTACTCATCGACGTACCTCGGCTTTCTCGGCTTGGCGGCGTTCGCGCAGCAGGCGCCCCTGTTCATCGCTGAAGGCCTGGTAGCGCTTCTGCCATTCCGAAGGTTGGCTGACCCGCACGATTTCCACCGCCGTCACCTTGTATTCCGGGCAGTTGGTGGCCCAGTCGGAGTTGTCGGTGGTGATCACGTTGGCACCCGATTCCGGGAAGTGGAAGGTGGTGTAGACCACCCCTGGCGCCACTCGCTCGGAGACCTTGGCGCGCAGCACAGTCTGCCCGGCGCGACTGCCGATGCCGACCCAGTCGCCCTCGACGATACCGCGGTTCTCGGCGTCGGTCGGATGGATCTCCAACCGGTCTTCCTCGTGCCAGGCAACGTTTTCGGTGCGTCGGGTCTGAGCGCCCACGTTGTATTGGCTGAGAATACGCCCGGTGGTCAGTAGCAACGGATAGCGACCGTTGACCTTTTCATCGGTCGGCACGTAGCCGGTGAGCATGAACCGGCCCTTGCCGCGCACGAATTCCTCGATGTGCATGATCGGCGTACCGTCCGGCGCGTCATCGTTGCACGGCCATTGCAGGCTGCCATGGCGATCCAGTTCGGCGTAGCTGACCCGGGTGAAAGTCGGCGTCAGACGGGCGATCTCATCCATGATTTCGGAAGGATTCTTGTAGTCCATCTTGTAGCCCAGGGCTTCGGACAGGGCTATGGTTGCTTCCCAGTCGGCCTTGCCGGCCAGGGGCTCCATCACCTTGCGGACCCGGGAAATGCGGCGCTCGGCGTTGGTGAACGTACCGTCCTTCTCGAGGAATGAACTGCCCGGCAGGAATACGTGGGCGAACTTGGCCGTCTCATTGAGGAAGATGTCCTGGACCACCACGCATTCCAGGGCGCTCAGGGCCGCGGTCACGTGTTGGGTGTTCGGGTCGCTCTGGGCGATGTCCTCGCCTTGGCAATAAAGTGCCTTGAAGGAGCCATCCAGCGCCGCCTCGAACATGTTCGGAATGCGCAGCCCCGGATCGGGTTGCAAGGTCACGTTCCAGGCCTGTTCGAACTCGGCGCGTACCGCATCGTTGGAGACGTGGCGATAACCAGGCAGCTCGTGAGGGAATGAACCCATGTCGCAGGAACCCTGCACGTTGTTCTGTCCGCGCAACGGGTTCACGCCGACGCCTTCGCGACCGATGTTACCGGTGACCATGGCAAGGTTGGCGATGCCCATCACCGACGTACTGCCCTGGCTGTGCTCGGTAACGCCGAGGCCGTAGTAGATGGCCGCGTTGCCGCCGGTGGCGTAGAGTCGCGCGGCGGCGCGGATCTGCTCGGCAGGCACGCCGCACACCGGGCCCAGGAGCTCGGGCGCGTTCTCCGGCAGGCTGACGAAGTCACGCCAGCGGGCAAAGTCCGCGACCTCGCAGCGCTCGTCGACGAAAGGCTGGTTGACCAGCCCTTCGGTGACGATCACATGGGCCAGCGCATTGAGCATCGCCACGTTGGTGCCCGGGCGAAGTTGCAGGTGCAGGTCGGCGCGGGCATGGGGCGAATCCACCAGGTCGATGCGCCGCGGGTCGATGACGATCAGCCGCGCACCCTGGCGCAGACGACGCTTGAGCTGCGAACCGAATACCGGGTGGGCATCGGTCGGGTTGGCGCCCATCACCAGGATCACGTCGGCCAGCATCACCGAGTCGAAAGTCTGGGTGCCGGCGGATTCGCCGAGTGTCTGCTTGAGGCCATAGCCGGTCGGCGAATGGCAGACCCGGGCGCAGGTGTCGACGTTGTTGTTGCCGAAGGCGGCACGCACCAGCTTCTGCACCAGGTAGGTTTCTTCGTTGGTGCAGCGGCTGGACGTGATGCCGCCGATGGAGTCGCGTCCATATTTCAACTGGATGCGACGGAACTCACTGGCCGCGTAATTGACGGCTTCGTCCCAGCTGACTTCCTGCCACGGATCGTTGATGTGCTTGCGGATCATCGGCTTGGTGATGCGATCCGGGTGGGTGGCGTAGCCCCAGGCGAAACGACCCTTGACGCAGGAATGGCCATGGTTGGCCTGGCCGTTCTTGTCCGGGACCATGCGCACCAGTTGGTCGCCTTTCATTTCAGCGCGGAAGGAGCATCCGACACCACAGTAGGCGCAGGTGGTGATGACGCTGCGCTCCGGCTGGCCGATTTCCACCACGCTTTTCTCCATCAGCGTGGCCGTCGGGCAGGCCTGCACACAGGCGCCGCAGGAGACGCATTCGGAGTCGAGGAAGTTGTCACCGCCAGCGGCCGCCACGCGCGAATCGAAGCCGCGTCCGGTGATGGTCAGTGCGAAGGTGCCCTGGGTTTCCTCGCAGGCACGCACGCAACGGTTGCAGACGATGCACTTGCTCGGGTCGTAATCGAAGTAAGGGTTGGAAACGTCCTTCGTTTCGGCCAGGTGGTTGTCACCCTCGTAGCCATAGCGCACTTCACGCAGGCCGACCTGCCCCGCCACCGTCTGCAATTCGCAGTTGCCGTTGGCCGAGCACGTCAGGCAGTCCAGCGGGTGGTCGGAGATGTACAGTTCCATCACGTTACGCCGCAGGCCGGCGAGTCGGGAGGTCTGGGTGCGTACCACCATGCCTTCGGTGACCGGCGTGGTGCACGAGGCCGGATAGCCGCGCATGCCGTCGATCTCCACCAGGCACATGCGGCAGGAGCCGAACGGCTCCAGGCTGTCGGTGGCGCAGAGTTTGGGGATGGTGGTGCCGAGCAATGCCGCGGCGCGCATCACCGAGGTCCCGGAGGGAACGGTGATTTCGCGGCCGTCGATGCTCAGGCTGACCTGCACCTCGCTTTCGCGTTCCGGGGTGCCCAGGTCGATATCGCTGGCGGGATCGAAAATGTTGATCATTGGTCGGCCTCCGTGGTCGCCAGACCGAAGTCGGCAGGGAAATGCTTGAGGGCGCTGGCGACAGGATAGGAAGTCATCCCACCCAAGGCACAGAGCGAACCGTATTGCAGGGTGTCGCAGAGATCCTGGAGCAACAGGACCTGCTCCTGACGGGCACCGGCATCGGTGCTGGCGAGCAGTCGGTCCACCACTTCCACCCCACGGGTGGAGCCGATCCGGCACGGCGTGCATTTGCCGCAGGATTCTTCGGCGCAGAACTGCAGCGCGAAACGGGCCATGTGGGCCATGTCCAGGCTGTCATCGGCCACTACCACACCGCCGTGGCCGAGCATCGCGCCCATGGCGGCAAACGCCTCGTAGTCCAGCGGCGTGTCGAATTGCGAAGGTGGCACCCAGGCGCCCAGCGGGCCACCCACCTGGGCGGCCTTCAACGGCCGGCCGCTGGCGGTACCACCACCATATTCTTCCACCAGCTCCCGCAGGGTCAGGCCGAAGGCGCGTTCCACCAGGCCGCCATGACGGATGTTGCCGGCCAGTTGGAACGGCATCGTCCCCAGGGAACGGCCCATGCCGAAGTCACGGTAGAACTGTGCACCTTTCTCCAGGATCACCGGTACCGAGGTCAGGGTCAGCACGTTGTGGACCAGGGTCGGCAACCCGAACAGACCTTGCAGCGCAGGCAACGGTGGCTTGGCGCGAACCGTGCCACGCTTGCCTTCGAGGGATTCCAGCAGGGCGGTTTCTTCACCACAGATGTAGGCACCGGCGCCCACCCGGACTTCCAGCTCGAAAGCGCGGCCACTGCCCGCCACGTCGGCGCCCAGATAGCCGGCCTCGCGGGCGATGCCCAGGGCGTCGTTCAACGTCGCGACAGCGTCCGGGTATTCCGAGCGCACATAGATGTAGCCCATGGTGGCGCCCACGGCGATACCGGCGATGATCATGCCTTCGATCAGCAGGAAAGGATCGCCTTCCATCAGCATGCGGTCGGCGAATGTGCCCGAGTCGCCTTCGTCGGCGTTGCACACCACGTATTTTTGCGTACCCGGTGCATCGCGCACGGTGCGCCACTTAATGCCCGCCGGGAACGCCGCGCCGCCCCGGCCACGCAGGCCCGAGTCGAGCACGCTGGCAACCACTTGCGCGCCATCCTGTTGGATTGCGCGAGCCAGGCCCTGGAAGCCGCCATGAGCGCGGTAGTCATCCAGGGACAGCGGCCGGGTGATACCGGCGCGAGCGAACAGCAGGCGCTGTTGGCTCTTGAGATAGGGGATGTCCTCCACCGGCCCCAGGGCCAGCGGATGGTTGGCGGGATCGCTTGCCAGGGCGTCGAGCAAGCCAGGCACGTCCGCCGGAGTGACGGGGCCGAAGCCCAGCCGGCCGCTGGCGGTTTCCAGCTCCAGCAGCGGTTCCAGCCAATAGAGGCCACGGGAACTGGTGCGTTGCACCTCCAGCGGCAACTGCCGCCGCTCGGCCTCGCGCATCAGCGCAACGGCCACCGTATCCGCGCCGACGGCACGGGCTACCGAATCGCGGGGAATGCAGAGCTTCAGCATGTGCCTTCCTCCAGGCAGCCATTGACCAACTCGCGCAGGCGCTCAGGCGTCAGCCGCGCGTGCAACTGGCCGTCCAGCTCCAGGGCTGGCGAGCAGACGCAGGCGCCCAGGCAGTAGACCGGCCGCAGGCTGATGCTGCCATCGGCGCTGGTGCCGTGATCGTCAAGCGACAACTGTTCGCGCAATTGGGCAGCCAGATGTTCGGCCCCCATGCTCTGGCACGACTCCGCCCGGCAAAGACGCAAGGTATGACGCGCGGGCGGCGTGGTACGGAAATCGTGGTAAAAACTGATCACCCCGCGCACTTCAGCCTGGCTGAGGTTGAGGGCATGGGCGATCTCCGGGACGGCCGCGTCGGGAACGTACCCGCAGCCTTCCTGGATGGCATGAAGAATCGGCAGCAAGGCACCGGGGGTGTCCTTTTCGCGCTCCAATACACGTTGAATCAGAGGCAGGTGAAGCGTCTCATCGGGCATAAACTTACCTCGGCGTCTCGAACGACACTGCTGAGGGCAGTCGTCCGGAGTCTTGGCTGCGGCGTCCGGCCACGTCACGGAAGCGTGGTTATCCGGTCGCCCTCCTCGCTCTCCGGTCAGGCATCTTGGTGCACCTGATCCGGGGCATCGTTACAGCTTGCCACTCCCGGGAACTGGCAATTGCACATGGACGACAAAACGCGTTCTGAAAGCGACTCAAGGTGAAAGTCACCCGCGTTCCACGGGAACTTGTCTTATAACCCATTGCCGGCGACTTGCACATTGGCGGAAAGGGCTCTAAACCCGCTCATTCAAATGTTCATGAGAATCCACCACAGAACCTGTGGGAGCGAAGCTTGCTCGCGATGTCGGTGGTTCAGCTTGCATCGAGACTGAATGGACAATTGTCATCGCGAGCAAGCTCAGCTCCCACAGGTTCTGTAGCGCTTTCCAGCAGTGATCACCGTTGCTACTTCAGCTCCACCAGCCGCAGCGACTGCGACCCGTTCAACGACAGGTGAATGGTGGCCGCCCGGCTAGGAAAATTCGGCGCATCGTCGTCGGTATTTTCCATGACCGGAATATCGATCAACGTCTGCTCCCCCGCCGGATCGCTGACCAGTTTGGCGTCCAGCTTATCGATCGAGCGCCAGCTATCGCCACCGATGCGAATCACGTCCAGCAAGCTGTAGTGCTGCTGGCCTTCGTCGTTTTCTTCAGGGGTAAAAGCCGCCAGGTATTGACTGTAATTGTTACCCATGCCGAAACCTTCGATGGTGAACACCGCAAGCGTTACCTCGCTGTCCTCCCCGGTATCCAGCGTCTGCACCAGCGTCGCTTCCGGGTAGCCGGTGGCGTAGCTGTCCTTGAGGAGCGCCACCAGATGCCCGACCTGCTCCTCCAAAGGTTTTGGAAGAGACTTTGGCTCGGCGGCGTGAGTCAGGCTACAGGCGAGGAACAGACTGGCGGTAAACACGTGCAATTTCATGGAGGGGGAAGTCCGAGGTACGGGAGGTGAGCGCGGATATTAGCGCATCGGCAGCATGGTTGATTAGCCTGCCGTTACCCGGACGCGGGCGAGTTGAATGTGCCGCCGCTATCGCGAGCAGGCTCGCTTCCACAGTTATCGGGCTCCCAGGAAAATCGGATTCATCACGAAACCTGTGGGAGCTGAGCTTGCTCGCGATGGCGGTGGGTCAGTTTGCATCGATATTGGAGGTACCGCCGCTATCGCGAGCAAGCTTTGCTCCCACATGTCAGCCTGCAGAGAGGTACTACGCCGACGTCGGCGCTCGATGCCTCAACGCCAGGGTCATACGCTGCAGCAATTCGCTTTCCGAAAACGGCTTGTGCAGAACCGGGTACCCGGCGAACTCGCCCGGTACCCCACTGACGCCGTAGCCGGTGCTGAACAAGAACGGAATGCCGCGATTGCGCAGGATCTCGGCCACCGGAAAAACCAGCTCACCGGCCAGGTTGACGTCCAGGAGAGCCAGGTCGATGAGCGCTGTACTTGCCTGATCCCGCGCCGTCGCAAGCCGGGCCACCGAAGCCACGACTTCGCAGCCGAAGTCCTCCAGCATTTCCTCGATCAACATGGCAATCGCGCCTTCGTCCTCGACGACGAGCACCCTGACGCCAGCGAATGGAGGCATGCCTAGGCTCCAATCAGAAACGAGAAGCGGCAGCAAACGCCCTCCTGGGCGAAGGTCAGGTCGAATTTGCCACCCAGGTCGCGCTCGATGCAGCGCTTCATCAACCGCGAACCCAGCCCTTCGCGCTCCGGTCGAGCCACGGGCGGCCCACCCTGCTCCCGCCAGTCCAGGATCAACAAGGTGCCGTTTGGTTGGGGCTGCAGGTCCCAGGTCACCGAAAGCGTGCCTGTCTCGACGGACATCGCGCCATATTTGAGCGCGTTGATCGCGAGTTCGTTGAGGGTCATCGTGAAGTTGAGCGCCACCCGGGTGCCGACGTCGATGGTCGCGCCTTCGATCGTGATGCGATCGGGCTCGAGCCCGAAGACTGGCATCAACACTTCATTGGCCAGGGCGTCCAGAGGGGTACTTTCCCAGTGCCGCTTAGTCAGCAGGTCATGGGCTCGTGACAGCGCCAGCAACCGGGCTTCGAAGCGCCGGTAGCCGTCTGTTGCATCCTCTGCGTTGCGCGCGGTCTGAGCCGCCAGAGACTGCACCGTGGCCAAGGTGTTCTTGACCCGGTGATTGAGCTCGTCGATCAACGTCTTCTGGCGGTTTTCCGCCTGCTTGCGCTCGGTAATGTCCACCAGCATGTTGATCGCGCCCACGAGATTGCCATCGGCGTCATGGAGAGGCGTCGGATAGGGATTGAACGGCACACGGACCCCATCCGGGCGTTCGGCAATAGCCTCGGCACCCCGAATCGCCCGGTTTTCCTTCAACGCCACCGCCATGGGGCATTGGTCGTGGGGAAGCGGACTTCCATCGGTGTTGAACAGCTTCCAGGTCACGCACCACATGTCGCCCAACTCGGGCGTGCGCCCCGACAACTCGACAGCCGCACGGTTATAGAAAGTGATGCGACCTTCAGCATCGGTGGTGTAGACCGCAGCGGGCAGTGCTTCGAGCACATTGCGCATATGCCGTTCGCTCTCGCGAACCTGGTTTTCCATCCTTTGCGCGAGGGTCACGTCCTGCAGCACCCGCACGCCATAGCGGAACTCGCCGCTGGCATCGCGTACCGACGAACTGTGGATGTCGAGGTAGACGATTTCGCCATCCGGCTTGAGCGCGCGCTTGCGCAGCACATAGTTGTCCAGTTCACCGGCAACCTGACGCGCGTACAAGGCTGCGTCCTGCCCGACGCTGTCCGGGTGGGTATAGTCCAGGAATGTCATCGCCAGCAGCTGTTCGCGAGTGCGGCCCAGCATGCGGCAGAGGGCATCGTTCACCCGCAGCAGGCGACCGTCGATGTCGGCCTCGGCGATCCCGATGGTCGCCGCCTCGTAGGTGGCCGAAAGCCTGTCGTCGCTCTCCTGGCGCGCCGCCTCGGCCGCATGAACGCAAGTCACGTCGATGGTGAAACACCGGGTGTTGAAGAGTTTTCCGTCCTCGAACCGCCCATTGGAAGTGATCGAGACATGTTTGATGGAACCGTCCTTGGCCTTCAAGCGTGCCGGGTAGCTCTCCAGGCAATCGCCGCTGCCCAGTTTATCGAGAATGTCGCCAATGACCGGCTCATCGACATGAAACTCGGTGATATGGCGGCCGATGTATTCCTCTTCCGAATAACCCAGCAGGGCCAGCTCAGCCTTGTTGGCGCGCAGGATGACGCCCTCGCCACTGACGATATGCAGGCCCACGGCGCTGTTTTCGAAGAAGTCTTCAAGGTCGGCGCTCTTGCGGCGAAGCTCCTCGGCCATGGCGTGGTGTGCGGAAATGTCCTGGAAGCAGTTGATCGCCCCCTGGATGACCCCTCGCCGATCTCTCAGGGCGCGGATGTTCATGAGTGCCACGAACCTCGATCCGTCCGGGCGCTGGATGACGATTTCCTGGTTGCGGGTCACAACGCCCGTGCTGAGCGCCGAGGCCGTCGGACAATCCTCAAACGCCAGCGGCGTGCCGTCGGTCAGGAACAATCGATGGGAACCACAGTAGCGATCACCGCTCACGCCGAGCTCCGGCTTACGCCCCCACAGTTCAGCCGCCTCACTGTTGTACCTGACGAGCCAACCCTCGCGGTCGCACAAATACACCGCTCCGGGAATGGCCTCGAGTGCATTCGTGCCAATCGAAACCAGGCTTTCGTATTCGCTTGGCGCCAGCGTTTCCCTGGGAAGTTCTTCAACGTTTGACATCAGTGATCCTCGATCCACCTGGCTAACCCGCTCTTGCTGTCCATCGCCCCATGTGTATATCCGGGCCGGTTCATCCGGCTCCAATAACGCAGTCTGAATTCAGGTGGGGTGTCTCGCGTACAACTACAATGGAGTCTAGATCCCTATTCGTCGTACGAGTTCAGGTTAACTTGGTACAACCGTCCTGCGCCTCAGAAATCAGCCGATAGCCACCGCCATCGGCTCAAGCTCTTTCGAGCAGTTGCTTCAAAATGGCTTTGTAGAGTGGTAGCTTCTCCCGTCTCACATCAGCCGGTTGCCGGGTAAAAATCCCGGCCTCCATCCATTGGCCGTTGACGTTAAGGCGCATATCAGCGTGACGCCAGACAATGCTCGCAGCCTTCACGATTCCCCTCCTCGAACAATGAAAACAAGAACATTCGCGCGCATCGCGATAGCGCTAAGCGCACTCCTGGTTGCCTGTGGGTCACATGCCCAGGTGCGTGAGCGAACGCCTTCCTCGCCTGCTGCCCGCAACGCGGTGATGGTGCCGCCGATCGTGTACGGGAGTTACCGGGGCATCCAGCTGTCTGAATCCGATGACGCGTGTGGCGTGCCGGGCCCGTTGCGCCAGGCGGTGAAAGAGGAACTGGAAGCCCGGCATAGATCCGTGCTCTCCGTGCCGGGTTCCGGTATGGGGGCCACCCCTTCGCTGAAGATCGAGATCATCGACATCGTGACCGTCAGCGCCGGCGGCCCAACCATCGTGGTCACTCGTGCCGTGCTTGAGCGGCCTGGGCTGCCGGCAGCGCAATTCACGGCGCAGCGCCAGATGCATATCCCATACTCCCGCATCACGGCGCAAACCACTGAATGCAGCGCGATGGAAGGGCTGACTCGCAAACTGGGCGTGGACATTGCGAAATGGATGCTTAAACCGACGGACGGGGTATACCTGGTAAACGGCCGGAGATAGAAAGCATCGAAGGTAGACATCGAGAAAGAAGAGGCGCGCCAACAGCAGAATGATCCGGTTCGTGGCTTCAAAAACCGGAGTGAGGTCCGGCCCCTCGAACGTCGGCTGCGGCCCTTGGGCAATATCGCAAACACACTACAGCGACCCGGAACACTGATCGGAGATGTTTCATGAGCATCGACTGGCTGAACTTCACACCCTGGTCATCCCTTGCAGGCGGCGCATTGATCGGTTTGGCGGCCAGCCTGTTCGTGGTCGCCAATGGGCGCGTTGCCGGCGTCAGCGGCCTGATCGGCAGCCTTTTGCAACGCAGCCGCGAGGGTGCAAGCGAGAAGGTGCTGTTTCTCCTGGGGTTATTCGTCGCTCCGCTTGTATGGGGTTTGTTCGCCTTCGTGCCACGGATTGAATTCCAGACCGGTTGGGTCGGGCTGGTTGTTGCAGGTTTGTTGGTCGGTATCGGCACCCGCTACGGCTCGGGCTGCACCAGTGGCCATGGCGTGTGTGGCATTTCACGACTCTCGCCGCGTTCGATGGTCGCCACGGCGTGTTTCATGCTCTGCGGCTTCGTGACGGTGTTTGTCCTGCGCCATGGTTTGGGAGCCTGAGCATGCGAAAGCTGACTGCGTTCATGGCCGGCCTGCTGTTTGGTATCGGTTTGCTGCTGGCGGGCATGACCAACCCGACCAAGGTGTTGGCTTTCCTTGATTTGAGCGGAGCCTGGGACCCCTCCCTGGCTTTGGTGATGGTCGGAGCGATTGGCGTTGCCATCGGGCCGCTGACCTGGGCGAGCCGGCAATCGCGCTCGCTGCTGGGAGCCACGATGCAGTTACCGGTCAAGCGTGAACTGGATCGGCGCCTGATCGGTGGCAGCCTGGTGTTTGGCGTCGGCTGGGGCATCGCGGGTATTTGCCCCGGCCCCGCCGTGACTATCCTGTTGACCGGACGCTGGCAGGTCATCGTCTTCACCTTGGCCATGCTGGCGGGCATGGCGGTGTTTTCTGTGTTGGAAAAGCGACCGCGCCCGTGATCAACGATCCGCGTGACGGGGCAATGCCATGGAGATCAGCGCGGCGAGCAAGACAAAGCCGCTGGAAATCCATAGGCATGCCTGCAACCCCTGAACCTGATAGACCCAACCGGAAAGCAACGTGCCGATCAATCGGCCCATGGCGTTGGACATGTAATAAAAGCCCACGTCCAGCGACACGCCATCCTCCTTGGCATAGGACACGATCAGGTAGCTGTGCAGGGACGAATTCACCGCGAACAACGCACCAAACACCGCCAACCCGCCGAGCAGCACCGTCTGTTGTGGTAGCCCGCTGTCCAGGCCCAGCGCAATGGTCATTGGCAGGCCCGCCAGTGCCAGCGCCCAGAGGAAAGCGCCACGGCCATCCGGTATATGCCCGCGTTTTTTGCCAGTAATATAGGGCGCAAACGACTGCACGAGGCCGTAGCCAATCACCCAGGCGGCGAGGAAACCGCCGACCTTCCAGAAGTCCCAGCCGAAGACGCTGCTCAGGTAGACGGGCAAGGCCACTACAAACCAGACGTCGCGGGCACCGAACAGGAACAGCCGCGCCGCCGAGAGGATATTGATCGCGCGACTCTTGGACAGCAGGTCACGGAACCTGGGCTTGGCTTTCGCCTTGCCCAGGTGCCTCTTCAGCAGGATCAGGCTACCGATCCAGATCAGCCCTAACGCACTGGCCATCGCCAGCAGCGCGCCCCTGAACCCCAACGACGCCAGCAAGGCGCCGCCGAGGAAAAAGCCCACGCCCTTGAGGGCATTTTTCGAGCCGGTGAGCATCGCCACCCACCGGTACAGCGTGCCCTGCTGCCCGTCGGGGACCAGAAGCTTGAGGGTGCTCTTGGCACTCATCTTGTTCAGGTCCTTAGCGATCCCGGACAGGGCCTGGGCCGCCATGACCCAGGGAACGCTCAGCCACACGGCCGGCACCGTCAACATGAGCAAGGCCACGACCTGCATGCCCAGGCCGATGTTCATGGTGCGGTTCAAACCCAGCCGGGCTCCCAGATAGCCGCCCACCAGGTTGGTGATGACGCCGAACAGTTCGTAGAACAGGAACAGCGCAGCGATTTGCAGCGGGCTGTAGCCCAGCGCATGAAAGTGCAACACCACCAACATGCGCAAGGCACCGTCGGTGAGGGTGAAGGCCCAGTAGTTACCCGTGACGAGCAGGTATTGCCGCACTTCTGGCGCGAGGGCCGCCAGTGCCTTCATGGGTGCCCGGCCAGACCGACCATCCGCGCCAGCTCGACGGTGCGGTTGGCGTAGCCCCACTCATTGTCGTACCAGGCATAGAGCTTGACCTGGGTCCCGTTGACGACCAGGGTCGACAGCGCATCGATGATGGATGAGCGCGGGTCGCTCCGGTAGTCGATGGACACCAGAGGCCGCTCTTCGAAACCGAGGATGCCTTTCAATTCGTTCTCAGCGGCGTCCTTGAGCCATTGATTCACTTCCTCGACAGTGGTGGCCCGCTCGACCTCGAAGACGCAGTCGGTCAGCGACGCATTGGCCAGTGGCACGCGCACGGCGTGACCGTTCAGGCGCCCGCGCAACTCGGGGAAGATTTCCGCGATGGCGGTGGCCGAGCCGGTGCTGGTGGGGATCAGGCTCATACCGCAAGCGCGGGCGCGACGCAGGTCCTTGTGGGGTTGATCGAGAAGGCTCTGGGTATTGGTCAGGTCATGGATGGTGGTGATCGAGCCGTGGCGGATGCCGAGCTTTTCGTGGATGACCTTGACCACCGGGGCCAGGCAGTTGGTGGTGCAGGATGCGGCGGTGACAATGGCATGTTCGGCGGGTTTGAACAGGTGCTGATTGACACCCATGACGATGTTCAGCGCGCCCTTTTCCTTCACTGGGGCGCTGACCACCACGCGCTTCACGCCTTGGTCGAGGTACGCCTGGAGCACGGCGACGGTCTTCATCTTGCCGCTGGCCTCGATCACCAGATCGCAGGCTGACCAGTCGGTGTCGGCAATGGTCTTGTTGGCCGTCACCTTGATCCGCCTGCCCTCGATGACGATGTCGTCGCCGTCTGCATCGGCCTGGTGATTCCAGCGGCCGTGCACGGAGTCGAAGTTCAACAGGTGCGCATGGGTGGCCGCGTCACCGGCAGGGTCGTTGACCTGCACAAACTCGAACTCGGGCCAATGCCAGGCGGCCCGCATCGCGAGACGACCGATCCGGCCAAAACCATTGATGCCTACTTTGATCGTCATGTTGCTTGGACCTATATACGAAAATCTGAATATATGTTTTCCCGTATGCAATGGGAAGACCTGGTGTCTGTACTGCGGTGCAAATTGGGAGAGTGGGGAGTCAGATAGTTCAATGTTGGATGTGCCGCCGTCATCGCGAGCAGGCTCGCTCCCACAGGTCCGGTGTCGCACATAAGTAGTGCATGCACCGCCTCTCCAATGTGGAAGCGAGCCTGCTCGCGATGGCGCTGGTTCAGCTTGCATCCATGTCGAATGTACCACCGCCTTCGCGGGCAAGCCTGGCTCCCACAGGGACCGGTGTCGTCCATAAGTAAGGCATGCACCGCCAATCCAGTGTGGGAGCGAGCCTGCTCGCGATGGCGCTGGTTCAGCTTGCATCCATGTCGAATGTGCGGCCGTCTTCGCGGGCAAGCCTGGCTCCCACAGGTCCGGTGTCGTCCATAAGTAAGGCATTCACCGCCGATCCACTGTGGGAGCGAGCCTGCTCGCGATGGCGCTGGTTCAGCTTGCATCCATGTCGAATGTACCGCCGTCTTCGCGGGCAAGCCTGGCTCCCACAGGGGCCGGTGTCGTCCATAAGTAAGGCACGCACCGCCGATCCACTGTGGGAGCGAGCCTGCTCGCGATGACGGTGGTAAAGTGCTCGGCAATCGAATGAGAACCCACTTTGAGAGACCCGGGGTGTCCAACCTCCATCTCTCATCAGCCGCAGCGATAACAGCATGATCGAAATCACTGAAGTTTCCATTGCCCAACTGCGCGCCGCGCTCGAATCGGGACAGACGACAGCGGTAGAGCTGGTCCAGGCCTACCTCGCCAGGATCGAGGCCTATGATGGGCCGGACACGCCCACCGCCCTGAACGCGGTGGTGGTGCGAAACCCGGAGGCGTTGAACGAGGCGCGGGCATCCGATGCCCGCCGGGCCCAGGGCAAGACGCTGGGGCCGCTCGATGGCATTCCCTATACCGCCAAGGACAGCTACCTGGTGAAAGGCCTCACCGCCGCCTCCGGAAGCCCGGCCTTCAAGGACCTGATTGCCTACCGCGATGCCTTCACCATCGAGCGGCTGCGCGGTGCCGGGGCGATCTGCCTGGGCAAGACCAATATGCCGCCCATGGCCAACGGCGGTATGCAGCGCGGCGTGTACGGCCGTGCCGAGAGCCCGTACAACGGCGATTACCTCACCGCACCCTTTGCCTCGGGCTCTTCCAACGGCGCCGGCACGGCAACGGCCGCCAGTTTCGCCGCATTCGGCCTGGCCGAGGAAACCTGGTCGAGCGGCCGCGGCCCGGCCTCGAACAATGGCTTGTGTGCCTACACGCCTTCACGCGGCGTGATCTCGGTGCGCGGCAACTGGCCGCTGACGCCAACGATGGACGTGGTGGTGCCTTTCGCCCGGACCATGGCCGATCTGCTGGAAGTGCTGGATGTGGTGGTCGCGCAAGACCCGGACACCCGGGGCGACCTGTGGCGCCTGCAACCCTGGGTGCCCATTCCGAGCGTCGACACCGTGCGGCCCGCCTCCTACCCCGCGCTCGCCGCTTCTTCCGAGGCGCTGGCAGGTATCCGCTTCGGCGTTCCGCGCATGTACATCAACGCCGATCCCGACGCCGGCACGGCCGAATCCCCTGGCATCGGTGGTCCGACCGGGCAACGCATCATCACCCGGCCTTCGGTGATCGCCCTCTGGGAAGAAGCACGCAAGGCCCTCGAAGCCTGCGGCGCCGAAGTGATCGAAGTGGATTTCCCGCTGGTATCCAATTGCGAGGGCGACCGCCCCGGCGCACCGACGGTATTTACCCGCGGCCTGGTTTCCAAGGAATTCCTCCACCACGAACTGTGGGACCTGTCGGCCTGGGCGTTCGATGATTTCCTGCGGGCCAACGGTGACCCGAAACTCAATCGCCTGGCCGACGTGAATGGTCCGCTGATCTTCCCCCACGACCCGGGCACCCTGCCCAACCGCGAGGACGATCTGGCCGCCGGCATGGACGAATACGTGAAGATGGCCGAACGCGGCATCATGCCCTGGGACCAGATCCCGACGCTGCCGGACGGCCTGCGAGGGCTGGAAAAGACCCGTCAGATCGACCTTGAAGACTGGATGAAACGGCTTGGACTCGATGCGGTGATTTTCCCCACCGTCGCCGACGTCGGGCCGGCGGACGCCGACGTCAACCCGGTCTCCGCGGATATCGCCTGGAGCAATGGCGTCTGGGTCGCCAACGGCAATCTCGCCATCCGCCATCTGGGCGTGCCTACCGTCACCGTGCCGATGGGCGTCATGGCCGACATCGGCATGCCTGTCGGCTTGACGTTTGCCGGTCGTGCCTATGACGACTCGAAGCTGCTGCGCCTGGCCTCGGCATTCGAATCGACCGGGTCGAAGCGGCGGGTACCGCCGCGTACACCACCGTTGTCGACTCGCTGAAGCTAAAGGGTGGTGGAGCTTGGCCCACCACCCCACTGGTCCGACGCCGGATAAGACAGCTTGAGGCCGTGCGCCTTGGCGGCGGGGTTCAATATCGCCTTGCTCGATTTATCCTTGTCCATGATGTGGATGACCTCGACGTCGCGCAGCAACAGATAATCGGCGATGATCCTGCGATGGCAGCGCCACCAGACCGCTTCCGCGCACATGATGACGCACCGCTGGGTTTCACCGAGCGCCAGCAGCCGGTTCAGACCGGCCTCGAACTCATCTGAGAGCGCATAGTCGGCGTAATTGTGAAAACTGCGATTGGTCCAGAATCCGTTGGTTTCTTCCGGGACGGTGCTCGACTTCTTTCGCAGCCCTCCCAACTCCACGATCTGCTCATGGTTGATCCCAAGCCGGGCCAATTCTCCAGGCAAGCTATCCAGGTTGTACTGGGGATTCGTCCGGGATCGCGGAACCGTTCGCACGTCGACCACAGTGTCGATACCGAAGCTTGCGATGGTTTCCACGAACTGTTCGAGGGTCCTGGTCGAATGACCTATCGTATAAACATTGTTCATGACCAAGCCCCTCGAAACTGCACGGTCAATGGCTGCCGGATTCGGCGCTTACGCCATATTTCTCTAACAACTTCAGCGTGACACCATTGGTCCAGCCAAAGCCATCCTGCAACTCATATTCGCCCCCACCGCCCCCCTGCCCCGCGCCGGACACGTCGTATTTCTCCACCAGTTTGTCTTCGTCGCGATAGAGATTCCGCACCTGCTGCAAAAAGCGCGTGCCAATCTGCTCAGCCAGCGCGGTTTGCCCATAACGGTTCAAACCTTCCACCGCCACCCATTGCAGCGGTGCCCAGCCATTGGGCTCATCCCACTGCTGGCCGTTGCTGACCTGGGTGGTCGCGATACCGCCCGGACGCAGCAAACCTGAACGTACCGCATCGGCAGTACGGCCTGCGCGCTCGGCCGAGGCCAAACCGGTGTATAGCGGAAACAGCGTCGCAGCGGTCAGGTTGGGGCGTTGCTGCTTCAGTTGCCAATCGTAGTCCACGTAATAACCACCATCGGCCTTCCATAAATGTTGCTCGATGGCACGCTGACGCTGGTCGGCGCGCTGGCCGTAGGTCTGGACGCAAGGCACGTTCTGAACAGTCTCGCAGCCTTTGGCGATGGTGCGTTCCAGGTGATACATCAGGCTGTTCAGGTCCACCGGCACGATGGAGGTGGTCCGTATCGTCGTCAGGTCCTTGCTGTCGCCCAGCCAGCGGGAGCTGAAATCCCAGCCGCTTTCTGCCCCGGCACGCAGGTCACGCCAGACCTCCTGCTTCGGCCTGTCCGTCTGTTCTGCGGTCTTGAGGTCTTGCAACCAGGACTCCTGCCGCGGCGTTGGACTGGCATCCCAGTAGCGATTGAGCACGCTGCCATCCCCCAGCTTGACCACGTGTTCGGCGGCCGCGCCGGGCTTGAGCGTTTGTGCCCCAGCCATCCAGTAGGCATATTCCTTTTGCAGTTGTGGCAGGTATCGACTGTAGGCCTGGTCACCCTCGATGTGCGCCTGCAACTCCACCATGTAGGCAAAGAACGGCGGCTGCGACCGGCTCAAGTAGTACGTGCGGTTGCCATTGGGGATATGACCATAGGTGTCGATCATGTAGGCGAAGTTGTCGACCATCTGCCGCACCTGGGCCTTGTCGCCGCTTTGCTCCAGGCCGAGCATGGTGAAATAGGAGTCCCAGTAATACATCTCGCGAAAACGCCCGCCCGGCACCACATAAGGCTGGGGCAAGGGCAGCAGGCTGCTGTACTGAGGCACTTCCCTGTAGGTTCGGCTCAGCACCGGCCAGAGATTGTCGATGTGCTCCCGGATCGGCGCGCCGGGTTTCGGCGCCGGGCTTTCGGCTTGGCCGGATTCGGTGAAATTGTCCTTGACGAATGCCTTGAGGTCGAAGCCGGCGCTGTCGCGGCGGGCCAGGTAATCGGCACGGATCTGCGCCGGGTCGCGGTTCGGCAGCGCGTCGACGAAGTGTTTCTGGTCGGTAAACACCTGGCCGCGCTGCACCGCTTCGAACAGCTCCGGATAAGCCTGGTCAGGCGGCGAGTTGGCCCGCCCCTGGGCATCGGCGTAGCTCCATGTTGCCGGTGGTTGACTGGAACAGGCCGTGCAAAGCACGACGGCGAAGGACAAGCTGGTGAAATGCAAAGGTCGCATCAGTGGACTCCCTGTTGTCGTTCCTGGACAAACGAGTGACAGGCCGGAGTGACACTGGGTTCCTTTAAATCGCTGGTTCGCTGGCACCCACCCACAGTTTTTCGGGCGTTCACAAATCCGGCGTACACCTCAAAATCCCTGTGGGAGCGAGCCTGCTCGCGATGGCGGCGGGTCAGTCAGCAGGAATATGGCTGTACCGACGCCATCGCGAGCAGGCTCGCTCCCACAATCTCGAAGAACAAATCGCGAAACTGCACGACTCCTTATCGGAGAGCACCATGTCAATCATCCTGAGGGGGCCTCGCGGCTGGCTCATGACACCCTCAGACAACGAAATGCTTGACCATGGCGTCCAGCTCGTCGGCCAGGTCCGCCAGCTCGCGGCTCGAAGCGTGAGTCTGGTTCGCCGCACCGGCCGCCTGGACGGAAACATCGCGGATGCAGAGCAGGTTGCTGTCAACCTCGCGGGCCACATGAGACTGTTCCTGGGTGGAACCGGCAATGCTCTGGCTGCGCTCGTTGATCTGCATGATGGCCATGCCAATAACCCCCAGGGCGGCGCCCGCCTCGCGCGCGACTTCGAGGGTTTCCCGGGTCTTGCCGTTGCTGTTCTGCATGGCGCCGAGGGCTTGCTCGCTGCCGGTCTTGACCGAGCCGATGATGCTCTCGATCTGTCGGGTCGACTCCTGGGTCCGCCGCGCCAATGCCCGGACTTCGTCCGCCACCACGGCGAAACCGCGTCCGCTTTCACCCGCCCTCGCCGCTTCGATCGCGGCGTTCAAGGCCAGCATGTTGGTCTGCTCGGCAATGCCGCGAATCACATCCAGCACGGACGTGATGCCGCCAATCTGCTGCGCCAGATTCTGCAAGGCATCGGTGGTGTGCTCGATATCGCCAGCCAGGGACTCGATGGCACCGACGGTGCGCTCCACGCTTTCCTGGCCCTGGCGGGAACATTGATTGGCAGACTCGGACACCTGGGAAGCCGAGACGGCATTGCGTGCGACGTCCTCAATGGCGCTGGTCAGTTCGGTGACGGCGGTGGCAGCCTGGTCCAGTTCACCGCTCTGTCGCGTCAGCCCATGGCTGGCGTCCTGGGTCACGGCGCTCAGCTCGGCGGCGGTCGAAGCCAGGCGCCTGGCTGAGTTCATGATGCGCTTGACGGTCTCACGCAGTCCCTCCTGCATATGCTGCAGGGCTTGCAGCAAGCGGGCCGGCTCGTCCGTACCGAGGGTATCGATGGGGTGGCTCAGATCGCCCACGGTGATACGCTCGGCGGCCTGCAAGGCCGCGCTCATCTGCTTGAGCAACCGCAACACCATGGAGGTTGCCAGCGCGGCACCGACCAGCAACATCGCCAACAGGCCGGCGGACATCAACAGGATGTCGTGCCTGGCATCGTCGCGGCGAGCCTCGAGCGCATCGGCGAGCGCGGCCAATGCCGGGCGGTTGAAGGCGTACAAGGCATCGACCGTCCTGGCATAGTTCGCTATGTAGTCAGCCACCGGATAGCCGGGCTCACCGGCTGAGATCAACTGCGTGTCGGTCAGCTTCAAGGCCTGCTCGACCTGGGGGCGCAGTGTCGCCAGAGGCGCGCTCAACAACGCATTGAATTCAGGGCTGGCGGCGTGGACCTTGGTGAAAGAGCGGTTCAATTGGTCAAAGCTGTTCATCACCTGGATCGCCAGGCTGCCCAGGGCCGCACGCTGTTCGGGCTCGATCCGCCCTTGCGCCAGATACAAGGCACCGGTCGCACTCAACTGTCCAAGCAACTCGCCGGTCTGCGGCAGCTCAACCATCGTGCCGCTCATCAGGTAATAGGTTTCGAAGATCGGGTCCAGCGACAACTCGAAATGATCGAGCAGCCCATCCTCGACTTGCAAAGCGGCGGCGATCAACCGGACATGGGCCGCCAGGCTTTGCGAACCATCGATGGTCGCGCCCGAGACCTGCCTGGCCAGCTCACCCCATAGCCGGCGCACTTGGCCAAACGCATCCATCAGGCTGGCGGATACCTGTGAGTCATTCAATGTCCGTTCGGTTTGCTCGAAGGCGCGCTCCACCTCAGCCTGTTTTTTCTGCCTGGCCTCCAGTAATCCGTGGTTGCCACCCAGCACGGCGGACGAAAGGCCACTGTGCTGCTGGGTCAGTTGTACCAGTTGCAGCAGATCCTGCACCGGCTGCATGCCGCGAAACTCCTGCACTGCCTGACGGCTCTGACTCAAGGCGCCCAGTACATACAAGGAAGTCGGTGCTGCGATCAGTGCCAGGCAAAGCAACGCCAGCATTGAAAACTTGCCGGGTAAAGACAGTCGATCAAATAGGTGCATAGGTAGACTCTCGGCGCGTTATGGAGGAGTTCGCGGGGCCTGGATCCGCAACGCTGCCCGGGGTGAAGACGCTCATCCGTGGTTGCGATAGATCAGCCTGGCCGCTCGCTTCTTCGGCGACGGCCAGCTCTTCGGAAACCGATATAAGGCTTGGACGCAGGCTCATGACAGCAATTCGTCCTGTTCCTCTGGTGGGGTCGGCGCGCGCAGTACGATGGACTCGCTCGCCAGCAAGACCCGTTCGATGTCCAGCAACGTCACGCTCTGGGCGTTGACCATGGCAGTACCCAGGACGAACTCATTGCCGATCCTGTCGCCCGATGTTGTGGGTGCCACGATTTGCGTCCAGGGGATGTCGAG
Organism: Pseudomonas sp. B21-028; assembly: GCF_024749045.1. Classification (NCBI taxonomy): domain Bacteria; kingdom Pseudomonadati; phylum Pseudomonadota; class Gammaproteobacteria; order Pseudomonadales; family Pseudomonadaceae; genus Pseudomonas; species Pseudomonas sp. B21-028. Next base: position 3,035,815 of record NZ_CP087184.1, on the reverse strand, counting down.
TATCCTGCCAACTCTCTCGGTCACTATGCCGACGCGCTGCCAACGGTCGCCCAGCGACACATCAACGATGACGATATGGGTGCTTATATCGATCTTGATGGGCTGCCCGCCGAAGTGCGCGCCCAGGTCGATCACCGGCACCAGTGAACTGCCCAACCTGACCGCTCTGGACTGCGACGACCGGCCTGGCTTGGGAGTGAGTTGAGTCGCCTCCACGAGGGCGTGCACGTTCAACAGGCTCAGCGCAAACGGCATGCCATCGAGCGTGAAGGAAAGGTACTGGCTGTCGAGTGTGCTGTTCAGGGCCGCTCCCGGCTCGACGTTACGGGTGAGCGTCTGGCTTTTTTCCAGCATATGAGTGGTCAAGTCCGCCAGGTGCTGCATTTTTTCGGCGAGTTGAACGAAGCTCTGGGCCCGACCCGCGTCAGGCTGGATGCCGATGGCAGGATTGGTTGCCAGTGAATCGCTCCGCCCCGTTCCGTGAGCTTGATCCGTACCTCGCACGGTGTTCAAGGGCAGAACCTTGTTGCTCAGGGTGGCGGAAATATCGGCAAGCTGCTCCATCGTACTGCGCTGGAAGTGCTCAAGCGTTTCAGGAGCACGCCCCGCAAGCGGGTCGCTGAATGGACCCGGGAGGGTCTCGGATGGATAGCGTCGGTAGTAGCTAACCACAGTCATCAGCATGATCATGCCGGGGGTGACCGCCAGCAATAACCAGAACGAAATCCCCAGGCCGCCGATAAGCGCAAACAGCACGACCAGCAGCATCAGCATGACGAAAATACCGCCGAACACGATGCCCGCATTCAGCCCTTTAAAACGCTTCATTACAGATGCTCACCTTGATCATTCCTGAAAACGCACGAAGCCTGCCGGCAGCGGATGATCTGGTTGAGCGGGTTCATCGCCGTGTTGATCTGGTTGACACCCGTGGACTGTTCCTCGGATGCGGCCGAGATTTCCGACAGGACCAGGACCGCCAAGGGCAGGCCCGCTGCGGAGCCGGGAGCTTCGATTGTTGCGCTCAAATGTGAACTCTCCGTCCGTGACCGGACCTGCTGGCGGATGCGGGACGCCAGTAGCCTTGCTTCAAAAATCTTGCGTCAAAGCAACAGTCAAAATGCCATGCACGGATGATGACGGTCGGGTGCAGCGGCAACCATCGGGCATTGCTGGTTTTTGGGTAGGCTCTACCGCGCAGGAAGTAGGCATTGCCCTACCGGAACAGTCGACGCAAAACCCTGTGGGAGCGAGCCTGCTCGCTCCCACAGGGTCGTCACTTGATCTTCAACTGAGCCCATCAATCGATCAGGTGTTGGCTCACGGCAAAGCGCACGATCTCGGCATTGCTGGAAAACCCCATCTTTTCCATCAACCGCGACTTGTGAGTGCTGACAGTCTTGTGGCTGATGCTCAGCGTCTCGGCGATACGGGTCACGCTGGTGCCGCGGGCGAACAGGAGCAGGATCTGAAACTCACGCTCGGTGAGGGTGTGGTGGTGGGAGTGCTGTTTCAACCCGCTGACTTCGAAGGCAATGCGTTCGGCAATTTGCGGATCGATGAAACGCATTCCGCCGGCCACGCGGCGGATTGCATCCAGCAGGGTCGACAGCGAACACATCTTGCACAGATAACCGGTGGCGCCGGCCCTGAGGATGTGCTGGGCAATCTGGGGTTCGTTGTGCACGCTCAGCACCAGCATTTTCTGATCAGGGTAGCGGGCACTGATGTGCGTCACCAACTCAGCGCCACTGATACCCGGCATGTTCATATCGAGTAGCAACAGGTCGACGCCGCCTCGCTGCAACCGCTCCAGCACCATGGCGCCGTTCTCGGCTTCGGCCACCACCTGCAGGTCGCCCGCCAAGACAAAAAGCTGTTTCAAACCCTCGCGCATGATGGCGTGGTCATCGGCAATCAACAGACGGATTTTTTTGCTCATGGGTGATGGACACGCTGAACTGAACGAACCGGGTGAGCGGCAAAGGCAAGCCCGATTCAGATTGGCATGGGAGCCACTCAGCCAGCTATCAGGGGGCGCTGGTTTTTCAGTAGGGAATCACCGTCACGGGTAGGCCAATGACTACCCGCGCGGGATTACAAGGCATTCGCCAGCACGGCCTGATTACGCCCCTGGGCCTTGGCCAGGTAGAGGGCCTGGTCGGCTTGCTTGAGCAGATCCTGGGCCGTGCGCTCTTCCATCAGCACCATGACCGACAGGCCAATACTCACCGTCACGACGCCCAACGGGGACATGACATGGGGCATCGCCATGGCTTCCACGGCCTGACCCAATGCCTGGGCATGTTGCAACGCCGTGTCGACGCTGGGCGTCGTGGTGATGAGCACGAACTCTTCGCCACCATAACGCGCCACCAGATCGCCCGCCCGCTGGGCGTGAGCCTTGAGGGCATTGGCGACGCTGCGCAGGCAATCGTCACCGGCCTGATGCCCGTAATGGTCGTTGTACTTCTTGAAGTGATCCACATCGATCAACATCAGCGACAGCAGAGTTCCCGCCCGTACCGAGCGACGCCATTCGTTGACCAGGGTCTCATCGAAATGCCGGCGGTTGGCAATGCCGGTCAAACCGTCAGTCGTACTCAACACGACCAGTTGGCGATTGGCTTCCTCCAGCGCAGCGGTACGGTCCTTGACCTTGAGCTCCAATTGTTCCTGGGCATCCTGGACCCGGTCCGCCATCTTGGCGAAGTCGCGGGCCAGTTCGCCGATCTCGTCGGCGGAGCGGATCGGCAGGGTGTCACGGTTCAGGCGCTCCCTGGACAGACCGAGCGAACGCGTGGCCTGGATCAATCGGAACAACGGAATGGCCACCTGTTTCTGCAGGATGGAGCGCAGGATGAAGATCTCCACCAAAAGGGTCAGCAGTCCAAGAGTGATCACGATGAGCAGGTTGTCAAAAATCGCCGGGATCATCTGCGCCCGGGGAAAGTGCACGGCCAAGACCCAGGGCGTACCGGGAACGATGCCCATCGCGACAATGTCGTCGCGAGTCTGCACCACTGTCGCCTCGCCGGGCGTCAGCGAAGCAACGGCCTCGAGCAGTGGATAGTCGCCGGCCAACCCGAGCGAGCGAATGGAGGCCTTGCCTTCGCTGCTTTTGACCTGGTCCATCTGGCCTGGATAGTAGACCAGCGTGCCGTCGCTGTCGGCGATGAACATCGTGCTGTAGGCACCGCTCACGAAGGGCTTGGCGGTGCGCTTCATGAGTTCATCGAGCAGCACATCGACACAGGCCAGGATCTGGTGCTTGCCGGAAGCATCGACCACGTCAGGTGTCGCGACAGTGGTCATCCAGGCGTTGTTGGAAGCATCCCAGTACATACGGGTGAACAGCGTTTCGTTGCCGGATGTCGCGAAGCCGCGCTCGTAGAACTCGTAGGTTTCCAGTTTCAGGGCATCCGGCCCCGAATAGGTGAAGACCTTGGCGATATCCGCCTGCTGGTAGATGGGAAAGCCTTTTTCCGGCACCACGCCATAGAAATTGAACAGTCGCCCCTCGGTGCTGGAACCGTACTTGTGGGAGAGGATATAAGACAGGGCAAACCGCGCCTTGATGTCGTCGTTGAGTGGGATATCGGGCGCGTAAGTGGCTGACATCCCGGCAAATCGCCGGCCGTCCGGCAGCGGTTCGCCTTCGAACAGCATCGGACGTTGCGTATAGGAGCCGTCTTCGTGACGGTAGAAGATCCGGTCGAAGTCCCGCACCAGCGTCGCCGCCATGCCCGGACGGGCCAGCGTGCTTTTGAATTCATTCAGGAAGTTGCGCTGCAGATCCTTGATCTCGTTGAATGGCAGGGCTTCGCGCTGCAAGGACTGCTCGGTGGACAGCAGTAGTTGTGCGGTAACCGCCGTCTCCAGCGAATGGAGATTCACGTAATAGGAGACCGCCCCGGCACACAACGACACCAGGCCGATCCGCGTCACCGCCAGGCGCAGGGCCCGTGAAGTGAGTGAGCTCTTGCTGGATTTGAAACCCGGTTCTGCTTGCACCCTCTCATCCTCTCTTTTCAACGTTTCGACGACCATACACTCAGCGCCAATCCGCGTAGGGTGTTATCGGTTCGACCGGCAATGGCAGGTTACCTTGCCACGGGTCGAAGACATAACGCAGATACAGCAGGGCACGGCTTGGCGCGTAGTCTTCGCTGTGCTGCCAGGTCAAACCGCCACCCAATACCAAATGGTCGCCAAGACGCCGTTCAATGAAACCCTGCAGACGCACGTTGGCACCGCTGCTGGCGCTGGCGCTTTTGGTGCGGTCGTCGGCGATGTCGAAACCGGCCTGTTCAACGCTGCTCAGCCACTGCGCGGCCTGGCCTTCCAGGGGATAGCGTTCACTGGCGCGGGTCTTTGCGTAAGACCAGCCCAGGGAACTCTCCAGTCGCACCGACCACTCGGCATTGCGCCAGGCGTAATTGAGCGGAACACCGATCGAGTAATATTGCTGTGGACTGTAATAACCGCCCTGCCCCAAGGTGTACTCGCTCAGGTCCTTGTCGTAACCCCAGTACATGACGGTCAGGCCGGTGCGCAGCTGTTCGTCGGCACGCTCGATCAGCTTGTAGTAATAGCCGGCCGTCGCCGAATGCCGCTGGTTGTCGGCGACGTTTTCGCCGCGCAGCCAATGGGCGCCGAGACTGGCCCAGACACCGTCCACGCCTCCGGTGTCGTGACTGAGATCCAGGGTCAGGCCATTGGCGGTAACGCCGCCCCAGCGGATGCCCGTTACCGGGTCGACCGCTCCGGCGTAGGACAGCAGCGAATTGCCCATTGGCCGACGGGAAGCCGTCAGCTTCCAGCCCAGGGTGTTCCAGTCGCTGGCGAAGCTGACCCCGCCGAGCCAGTTCGACACCTCGAACCCCTCAGGGGAATGACCGACATCCAGCGCCCAGTGATCGTCATGCCAACCGATCGCCAATCCGTTGCCGCGCGCGCTTTGCGTATCACCGGAACACCCGTTGGGCTGCACCACACCCGTCGCTCGATTGCGCAAGCGAATCGCGCAGGTACCGAATCGTTGCCGATGCAATCCGTCGGCATCGGTGTCGAAACGACCGGCATCCAGATCGACATTCTCGGCCTGGACAAAGCCCTGGCCCTGACCCAGAGGCGCATCGATGCGCAGGATGCTGGTCTGGGTGGTCAGGTCGGAAAGCCCCGGTACGCTGTCGTCATTGCGCCAGGTGTAGTCACGGTAGAGATTCACCGTCGGATTCTGCCGCTGATACAACCGGTCGACGTCACTGCGCAAGCTGCCTGGCAGCCAATCGTCGGCGTTTTTCTTCCGGCTGGCGAGGGTCATCGCACGATCATCCCGCGGATCGGCCTCGGCCGGCGTGAGCAATCCCGCCGCTGCCATGGCGCGCGCGTAATGATCCAGCGCCCGTTGCGGTTGCTCTTTGGACATCAGCCGGGCGCCGTCGCGATACGCCAGCGCATCATCCGGTGTTGAATTCAGCAGTTGGGTGAACAAAGCCTCGGCCTTCTCAACGTTGCCGACGGCGGCCCAGGCATTGGCCTGGCGTCGTTGATAGTCAGGCTCTGCGGGTGGCTCAGTCAGTTGCTCCAGCTTCTGCCGCGCCGAACGCACCTGACCGCGGGCGATCAAGGTTTCAATCAACCCCAATTGCGTTTCGGCAATTTGTCGGGCCTGTTGCAGCGCCTGGCGACGGCGTATCTGGCCATCCAGATCGCGCATCCCTTGGTTCCAGGCCGATTTCGGAATGCGCCCAAGCTCATCCAGTGCCGCCCCGTCAGCACCATTGCCGGACAGGTACAGGGCATGGGCGTAAAGCGCCTCGGGGTTATGGGCCTGACGCTGCATGAGGTGGCGCAACGTGTCATCCGCCACGCCGGTCTGCCCCAGCGCCTGTTGGGCCTTGGCCAACCGAAAGGCCAGCCACGGATCGTTCGGATCAAGCGTCCGGGCCTTGATCAGTAAGTCGTTGACCTGCGCCCAATCAGCCCTTTTTTCGGCCGCATCAGCCTGGGCACTCAGTCGCGCCAGAACCAGGCGCTGGCGCAATGCAGCGAATTCACGCTGCCGGGCAGGCGGCAGCGTATCGAGAAAGGCCTCCAGCTTCTGCGGTGCATGCGCCTGGTAGAAACCCACCAACGCTTGTGTCACAGGCGCGCTTGCCGGTTGCAATCGGTGCGCCTGCATCAGCAGGGACTCGGCAGCAATGTCATCCGCCTTGGCCTGGGCGATGGCAGCCCGTCGCACCAACGCCCAGGGATCATTCGGCTTCACTCTGCCGGCCCGCTTGTAGGCTTTCTCGGCACTGACCCAGTCTTTGCGCCGCATGGCCTGATCGCCCTGGCGCAGCAGACTCCAGTAGGGGTCGACGTACGGCCGAGGCTTCGCCGCGCCCCGCCATGCCGGGTCCGCCAGTCGCTGTTGCTGGAGCTGTAGTTGCCCGGCGGCTTTGCTATTGAGGGGGGAATCGGGATAGCGGGCGAGAAAGTCCTGCCACCCTTTCACGCCCGCCGGGCTGACCGGCTGACGGCTCAGATAGTTGTATTCCTGTTCGGCGGCGGCGTTGCTCGCCATCGGATCACTCGCCAGGCGATGCAGGATTGCCAGGCCATCGGCGTCCTTTTTCTGCTCGAACAGCAGATTGGCAAGCACCACTTGCAGCCCTACGTTCCCCGGATACTGACGATCCAGCACCCGCAACTGTTCGATGGCCAGTGCCTGCTGGCCGGCCATGGCACCGCGGGCGCGCCAATACTCCAGGGCGCTGGCAAGGTCCGGCGGGGCATCGCCGAAGAGTTGTCGATACACACCGACAGCGTCTTGTGCTTTCCCTGCCTGCGCCAACGCCCGTGCCTGATGTAAATCTTTCTGCCCGTTGGCGCTTTGCAGCTTCATCAGGCTTCGTGCCTGGAACAATTCCGGGGAGTCCGGTGCCTGGCGCTGCAACCTGTCCAGCAATAGGCCGGCCCGCGCCTGATCATTTTGCAGCAGCGCCTGGCGGATCCCAGCGACCAGCACCGGCGGCAGGTCGGGGGCGATCAGGTTCAGCCGTGCCAAGGCATCGCGCACCAGGTCTTCGCGATAAAGCGCTTCACCGACGCGCATCTGCTCCAGGAATCGCTGTTGCTGATCGACCTGGCCCAGCGACTGACCCAGCGCGGGCCCGCACAGGCAACCCAGCAACAATGCCCATCCGCTTATTTTTTGCATGCAGGGGCCCAAACCGGTAGCAACTGTCCGTTCTTGTCAAAGCGATAACGCCGTTCGTCCCAGCCCTGGCCGAACAGCAGCAGCGAGCGGTTGTAATACGCGTCGGGCGCGGGCGGTTCCTGATGAAGCCGCTCACGCTGTGCCGTCGTCCGGTCATTGGCCAGCAACGCGAAGAGCAGGCCGTAGCCCTGCCCTTCCGAGGTCGAGATCCGCTGCTCCGTGGACGCATCGATCACCCGACCGTCAGGGCTCACCAACGCCTGCTTGTAACTTTCCCAGGCCGGCCAGCCGCACTGCGCCGCACTCGCCGGGTTCACGATACCCAGCGTCAACAGCAGCGCAACGAAACCCTTCATCCGAATCATTCCTGGCCCATCAGTCGCCGCCGGGCGATCCAACTCAGCGAACGCCACAACATGAAGGCGATGAGCAGCACGATCAGCACCACCGTTGCCGCCAGCAACACCGGATGATTGGAGAGGTGGAACCAGAGCAACAACCACCAGGGCAGATGTCCGACGAAATACTGCTCGCCAACCTGACGGCTTTCCACGCCACTGCTGCGCACCAGGGCCACGGAGCCTGCTACGTCGCCCATCTTCCGGTTGTCGGCGAGCGTGTCGCGCAGCAGTTGGAAATCCTCGTCACTGTTGGCCAGCAGCGCGACAATGCTGCGCTGCTCATGGAACGGTGACTTGAGGCCAACGAAAGCGGCAATCGGCGCCTGAGCCGAGACTTCGACCCGGTGGGCCGGCTGATTGCGAATATCATTGAGCTGCCCGGCACGCGCCGAGGAACCGTTGAGCACCTGGCTGGAAGGTTCCAGTAACCAGTCCTTGAGGTGATCGAGCATCAGGTTCACGTCCGGGCTGTCGCCAACACCCGCGCCCATCCTCCCCAACACCAGCAGGTCGGCATCCGTCCGGGCCGCCATGTTCCAATCGGAGGACAACTGCAGGTTCAGCGCCGGCACACCCGAACGCGCGCTGATCGTTGCCAGGGTTTCGAACAATGTGCTGATTTGCGCCGCGCCGGCCTGGGGCGGCACCACGACCAGGGTTTCCGACAGATCAGCCATGCGATTGAACGGAAAGCCGCTGCGAGCAAAAGCCTTCAGGTCCGGCATCGCGATGAAATGGTGGAAGCCGGACAGATCAAGGGTCGAGGTCTCATCGATGGCCGCCCGGTTGCTGGCCGGCAGGGTGGTCTGGCAGTGGTCGCGTTGAGCACTGCCCAGGGTGCTGGCAAAGTTGAAGTCAAAGCGCAGATTGTTGCGCTCGCCGACTTTCAGTGCAGGAACCAACACCTCCTCGCCGGGATTGGCCGGGTCAGTGGACAGCACCGCCAACCTGAACTTCTGCAACCTCGAACCATCGCTGCTCGGCAGCGGCAAGCTGCTGATGAACTGATTGTTGAGGTTGATGTTCAACCGCGACTCATCCGTGACCAAGCTGGGGGTATAGCGATAATTGAGCTGCACGGGAATGCCCTGGCTGCGCCAGACGAACAGGTCCGGCGGCAGGTTCAGATCGAGATTGATCGGTGCCGGCCGCAACCCGCTGGTCTGCAACTGCTCGGGATAGCTGATAAGTTCGGCGAAACGAACCGCACGATCGGTACGAACCCAGTTGGGCGCATCGTAGGGTTGCCGGGGCCTGAGTTGCTGGACCTTGTCCACCGTTACCCGTGCGCCCCGCAACAGGTCCCCACCCAACGCCAGCGCACGGGCCGCGACGAGCAAGTCCTCATCGTCGCGACCGAGCACCAGCAACACCTTGCTGTAAGGCGCTTGCGGATTGTCGATGATCTGCAGTACCGGTGCCTGGACCTTTGGGAACCGCTCCAGGTCAGCCAGGAAGGGCGGACGATGGTCGTTGGTGGCAAACACAATGGCAGGCGTGGCCGGATCCACCCCGTCACTGTCGGGCAGGCGATCGAACAGCACCGGCAAGCGTATCCCTCGCCAGTCGGCCCGGATACCGAAATAAGAGGCCAGGATGCCCGCCGCACGCTGCTCACCCAGGGTCGGCGACTCGGCGAAAACCAGGCTCACCACCGGTTTGCCCTGCCCTCGTGCGTCGGAGAATGGCAGGGGAAAATAGGCCAGGTCGTTCTGCAGCGACAGCGCCTGCTCCCGTAGCTCGACCTCACTGCGCTCGCCGACATTGAGCCACAGCGCATTGTTGGCCGGATCTTCGCAGACATCGGTGTAGTGACCGACAAACTCCAGGCGTATCCGGTTGAAGTCCGTGATCAGGCGTGGATCGAGGGCCACCTGCCGCAATGTCCTGAGCCCGAGCTGCTCCTTCTCGATGGGCAGCACACTGACGAGTACGTCATTGAGGTAGACCCGCAAGTGTGAAAGCACCGGCAACAATGCCGGTGACGGGGTGTACTCCAACCGCAACGTGGCATCGCTGGCGATCCGGTCACGGCGCAACGAGAACTCGATCTGCTCGCTGTCATGAATACCCAGCAGCAGCCTGTCGCCGGCATGACCCAACTGCTCGAAGTTGTAGGTATTGCTCCAAGCGGGGGTCGCGTCGAGTGGCGGCGTGGCGCTCATGGGCGGCGTAACGGAGCCTTGCGCCTGGGCGCCGCCGACCATCAGCAGCACCATGCCGGCAACCAGGGATCTACTGAAATAGCGACTCATAGGGAACTCAATGACCGGGAAGTAGATGGAAAGAAGGTGGACGGCATCCGTGGCAGGTAACTCAACAGCCACCCCACCAGCCGCAGGGGCGGCCCGGCGATGCGCCGGACCCACGACGGCAGGTATTCGTAGAGTTGGAAGTAACCTTTGGCACCCAGTTTGAAGATGTCGATCAGGCTATACAGAGGCCTGTCGGGGACATAATTCTCACCCCAGTTCAACCAGGCATCGGCGCGGGCGAAGGTGCACTGCACGAAATCGATTTTCTGGCGGGTGGACAGCTCAGCGAAATTGATACCGATGAATTGCTTGTGGCTGCGGCTGACCTGGCCGGAGAACAGGAACTCGCGGGAGTCCCGCTGCATCAGCAACCCGATACGCCCACCGACCGGCAGCGACAGCGGCACATCGACCTGCACGCCGACACCGCCATCGGAATAGTCGAGCAGCGTCCCCGGGTAGCAATGGCCACTCTCCAGGCGTACCGACACCGGCAACCGGGTCTGCACGCGATGGGTCTGGCGCACCTGGCGGGCTTCGGCCGCCACCGCCACCGCCGCGCCCAGGATCAACAGGTTGTAGACCACCCACAGGGAGCTCACCAGCACCGTGCCGACCTCGTTGGCCGGCCCCGTGAAGAAACGCCAGCAGGCGAAGCCCAACCCCAGGATATTCAGACCCGCCAGGACCAGGTACGGACGCGCGATCTTCCAGTCGAACCGGTCGTACTCCATCAGGCCACCCTTGGAGGTGACATTGAAGGTGCCTTTATTCGGGTTGAAGAGCGCCACCGTGGTGGGGCGGGCGATGTACCAGGCCAGGACGGTCTCGTAGACCTCGCCCCAGAAGGTCTGCCTGAAGCGGCCCTGCATCCGCGAGTTGGTGAGGCCGGCGTGGATCATCGGCGGCAACACATACAACAGAATCATCAACGCCGGGGCGTAGATGATGTAGGCATGCAGCAGGAGGAACGCCAGAGGGGCGACCAGGAATATCAGTCTCGGCAGACCGGCGAGAAAGTGCATCATCGCGTTCGCGTAGCAGATCCGCTGGAACAGCGTCAGGCCCTTGCCCAGCAACGGGTTGTCGGTACGAAAGATCTGCGCCATGCCCCTGGCCCAGCGAATGCGCTGGCCGATGTGAGCGGACAGGCTTTCCGTAGCCAGACCTGCCGCCTGGGGAATGCGCACGTAGGCCGAGTTCCATCCCGCGCGATGCAAGCGCAAGGCCGTGTGGGCGTCTTCGGTCACGGTCTGCGTCGCAAACCCGCCGATTTCATCCAGCGCCGAACGACGCAGCACCGCACAGGAACCGCAGAAGAATGCGGCATTCCACATATCGTTGCCGTCCTGAATCAGGCCATAGAACAGCTCGCCCTCGTTCGGCCTGTTGCGAAACACCGCAAGGTTGCGTTCGAAAGGATCGGCGGACAGAAAGTGATGGGGCGTCTGCACCAACGCCAGTTTCGGATCGCGCAGGAACCAGCCCACCGTCAGCTGCAGGAACGAGCGAACCGGCATATGGTCGCAATCGAACAGCGCGACCAGTTCGCCGTCGATCCGGCCCAAGGCATGATTGAGGTTACCGGCCTTGGCATGGCGATTGTCCGGACGAACGATATAGCCGACCCCGACTTCGGCGGCGAACCGGCGGAAGGTCTCACGCTTGCCGTCGTCGAGGATATGGATACGCAGTTTTTCCTCCGGCCAGTCGATGCCCATGGCGGCATAGACCGTACCTCGCACCACCGACAGATCCTCGTTATAGGTGGGAATCAACAGATCGACCGTGGGCCAGCTTCGGCTATCGTCGGGCAGCTGCGCCGGCTTGCGGTTCAATGGCCAGCAGGTCTGGATGTAACCGAAGATCAGCACGATCCATGAATAGGTTTCCGCCGCCAGCAGCGCCAGGCCGCACAGCAGGTCCAGGGGCTGGTCCCAGTTCAACGTCGAGGTGAAGCGCCACCACAGGTAGCGGGAGGACACGATGCTGGACAACACCACCATCAACAGCGTCGCGAAACGGCCCGGGATGCCTCGCACCAGCATGGCCAGGCCCCAGAGCAGGAGCCCGAAGACCAGTTGTTCGAGATAGCCGAACGGTTCGGTGATGCACAACACCGTCAGCAGCACCAATTGTACGCACATGAAACCGCCCAACCACCATTGACGGTGCCGTTCCAGGCCTTTCCACCAGTGCACGCCCTGGTTCACCCGCGAATGATCACGGATGCGTCGGGCCTGTTGCTGAAGCCCCCTCCTCATCCGGCTGCGCAAGACCCGATACGAAGCGACGACACGCGACCACCAGGCCCAGGTGCTCGGGCGTTGCGCCGGCGCGACGGGTCGTATCAGCAGCAGCCAGACGGTTTGCAGGATGTAACGCAACGGATCGCCGAGGCTCGGAGTCTTGTCGGCCAGTTGCGGATACCAGCGTTGCCGCTGGTCCAGCAGCCGTCGCCAGGCCTCGGACTCCAGGCGCAACACCGACCAGGCCAAGGCACCCGACAAAGCGAGGATAAGCGCAACCAACGGCGCACAACCGTGCTCAACACGCAACTGCCGGTAGGAAAAGCCGCGCGCGATCATGTCGGCGCCCCTTGCTGGCTCCGGCACCAGACCGCCAGGCTGAGCACGTCCTGGGCTACCAGGCTGTGGGGGGCATAACGGCCCACTGGTTGCTTGCAGGCGAGCGCTTCGCGCATCGCTTCATCACTGTGTACGATCACCGGCAACAGCCGCTCATCATACTGCTGGCGCCAGAGCAGCATCAGATCGCGCTGGATCTGGCTGGCCGGATCAAAGCGATTGAGCAACAGGTAATCCGTGCGCTCTTCCTGCTGTTGCAACAGGACATGGCAAGCCGCGTCGGCTTCGATCACCTCGATCTGCAATTGGCAGGACACCGCGCTTTCGTGCCTGAGCGAACGCTGGGGCAGATCGAACAGGATCCAGTCGAAATTTGCCGCCAGGGCGCCGATGCGATGGGCCCAGCGTTCGGGCCGCAGGCGAAGCTCCTGCTCCATCTGTTGTTGCTCGGTCCTGACAAGACGACCGTAAGGCAACAGAGTCAGGTTCGGCGCGACCTCCCAGAACTCGCTTTTCCAGTCCTGGCCGTCAAGCCAGGCCCGCGCCCAACCGCCGGTTTGCGCAACCGCCAGGTTGAAGTGCAGGCGCAGCAGGTTGTCCGCACACATATCCACCAGCAACACACGCTGTTCCAGGGTGTACAGAGCGTATCCAAGCGCCGCCAGCAATGAGCTGCCGCCAGCGCCGCCGCGCAACCCGCGCAAACCCAGAGTCGTCACGCACTCACCTGCGTTTGATCAGGCTGTACCGGTGCCGCTTGCACGCCGGGTAGCGATTGCGTCTGGTCGAACTCGGCGAGCAAAGGCCAGCGCTGCAAGGCACGTCGCAACGCCCTCTGAACCGACACATCGATGTATTTCAGGGCCGGCAGTTGCAACTCGGCCTTCAACCGGGCGATGTCATCGGCCCGCTCCGAGCGTATCGAGTACCTGGTACTCATGGAGTCACCGACCGGTAAGGTAGCCAAGCGTCTTTCTCCTTGATCCGTACATAAGGCGTTGCGGCGTAGTCCAGCAAGACACTCCCTTCACTCTCGGACACCAAAGGGGTTTGCATCAGTTGCGCCAGTAACGATTGCCAGTCCGGTTGCAGGTCTTCGGCCCCGGATGGCGCGGTATACAGTCGGTCGATGATCTGCGCCAAGGCCAGGTAGCTGCTCGGTTCAGTAATGTGCAAAGGCGTGGAGCGAGGATTGCGTCCCATGCCGATCAGCTTGATGCCGACCGGCACCTGGGTAATCGACGGACTGGGTATTCCATACATGCCGGGGAGCTGCATGCGGTCGCCGCGCAAGGCCGCGCCGTGATCCGGGATGATCACCATGACCACCCTGCGACCGCTTTGCTCCAGTTGCGCGATAAAACCGTTCAAGTCATCCAGCAGCGCCTGGGCCCGCTCCTTGTAGTCGGCGCGACGGGTACCGCCGTCAGCCGTCACAATCCGGTTTCCCTCGTGCAGCGTCAGCGTGTTGTAGAGCAATGCCACACGCGACTGGGGCTGCTGTTGACGCAGCTTCCACCACAGATCCAGCACCTCGCCATCGCGCAATATCGGTGAGCCGTCCGGCCCCGACAGCATGGGTCGCAAATGACTGAGATTGGTCTCCGGGCCGGGCACCGAGCCCAGGGTCTGCACCGCGTTGAGAAAACCCTCTTGCCGGCCCGTATGGTTGAGCAGGGTTTCGCCGACGAAGCCCTGTTTACCCAGTTCATCGAACAGCAGGCAGGCGTCATCCGCGGGCGCATAGAGCTGGCGCAACGGCGTCTGGCCGCACCCGGCGCGTAACAGCCGAAGCGTGGCCGGCACTCGCTCGGAGGCGGCCGAGTTGAAACGGTCGAACAACACATCCATTTGCCGCAGCAACGGGTGCTCGCGCAGACCATTGAGTTCCAGATCGTCCCAGGCCATGGAATCTATGTTGATGAACAACAGATCGAAGGGCTGGCCGGCAGCAGTCGACGGGCTGAACGTCATCCGTCGCTCCGCCTGCACGGCGTAGAACTGCTGGAGGTAACTGTCGACCATCCCGTCGGGCCGGCTGGCCGTATACCCCGGCGCGGAGCTACGGGAAACATCCGCTTCGTCGTTCGGGTACGATGCCAGCACGCTGGTACAGCTCAACCAGACCAGCCCGGCCAGACTCAACGTGGTCATTCGCAACCAGGGGTGGATATACGCATACGCCACCGCCAGCACCAGCAGCCAGCCACAAAGGTTCCAGTCGATCAGGCGCCCGGCCAGCGCCAGGAGATGGCCAGAAGAAAGATCCGCCAACGAAGGCCACGCTGCCCACAGACCCAACGAGGGTAGCCAGGTATCGCCATAGAGCAGTACCACCGCCACCGGCACGGCAATCGAACGACGCGCGATGGCGTCGAGGCGCCTGCCCAATGGCATCAGCAAAAAGGCCGCGAACAACAGATTGGGCAGTACCTGAACGTTCAGGTACCCGCCCCAGTGCAACGCGAACTTGAGCATGAAATACAGATTCCAGTGGCCCAGGCCGGGCCAGACCCGCGAGACCGTTGCCGGGATCTCTGACTCGAATCTACTCATGAGGCGCCCTCGGCGGCACAGGCGCGCAGGCGCGACGCAGGACAGGACGAGGCTTCAAATAGCGAGGCGGCAGCAGGGATTGCAACCAGTCCCACCCCAGGCGCCAGAAAGCACGCAGCAGCAAGGTCAGCGCCAGTGTCAGCAGACTGCTCGCGGCAATGACCTGGAGTAATTCGTGATAGCTCATTCGCAATGGTCCATGATCGCCAGGGTGGTTCGCCTTGGTGTATAGGCATTCAGGTCGGCTGGCGCCCGTGTCGTCGCCTCGGCCCGGTCCGGAGCCAGATGAAACTCGCCCGGCAGATGGGTTGCATCGAGGAATGCGGTGCGCGGCAACTCGGCCAACTCGTCAAGGGGCCGGCAATCACTGAACAGGCTGCGCCAAGGCAGGCGACAAATGTTGCCCAATGCCGACTCAAGGCCATCGCTACGGCACGCGAACAGAAAGACATAGAACACGCCCTCCATCACCGTGGCGATGTCGCCGAAGCGGCGCAGGCTGACCTGATACAGGCATTGTTCAATCGTCAGCGAGGGTGGCGGTTGCAGTCGCAGCAACTGATGTTCGATTTCGCCGGACGCCCCCCCGTAGATCTGCTCCAGCGCCGTCAGAAACTCACGGGGAGACAACAAGCCGCGCATCGTCGGGGCTCGCAGGCGCTTGAGCAACGACTCCAGGTCGGCACCCGAACGCCTACGTTTCCAGAGCTGCCCCTGCACGCTGTCGACCAGGCTGAAGAAGCGAGACAACGGGATGCCAAACGGCACGACGATATTCGCCCCGCAAGACATCAGCAGGCGCTCGTCGCGATAGCGCAGACAGGGCTCCATTTCCCGCACGATGATTTTCAGCGCGCTACCACATCGTTCGCGCAACGCGTACAGATCCCGCGCCAGCACCTCCACCTGCTGGTCACTTTCAACAGCGACCAGCACACTCGCGGCGCGGGCCAGCGAAGCCTGCTGCAACAGATCGATGCGGCGCTCGAAGACCTTCCATTGCCTGGAGAGCGCCGAGGTGCTTTCCAACACGGAACGTTGAGCAAGGTAGAGGCGCTGATCATCGGTGCGGGTGGGCGCCGGCCCGGCCTGTTCGGTCCGGGTCAGGCCAAAGCCCGAGGCCAGCAGCTCGAGTTCGTACAACTGGGCGCCGCAAACCCCTGATTCGTTGCGCCAGAAGTGCGATTGGTAGTGGATAGCGCCATCGCGCCGGTACAACTGCGCCACCCCGGACAAATGCTCGTTGAGGCGGATCAACTCGGCATGCAGCTGCGGAGCCTGCCCATGACACAGCACCAGGAGCGTACAACGCCGCTCGTCCAGCCAGCGCCTCAGTCCACGGCACCACTGCCGCAAGCGTTCAGCGTCGAAGGTTTGCCAACTGGTCGCCGGCAACATCAACAGCAGCAGGCTACCCGGAGCCGTTCGCGCACGCTTCAACTCACCTGGCAGCGACTGGAGAGCCAGACGCATGACAGCCTCGGGTATTTCGAACAGCCCCCACTGCGCGCAGTCGGATCGCTCTTGCAGCGAGCCGATCAACTGCTCAGGGTAAAGGCCGGACCATATCAGACTGGCCCGATGCTTCTGCGGCAATGCCATCAGGCCTTGCAGAGCAAGCGTTTCGACATCGCGGCCACGGTCCACGGACACCCAGTACAGTCCTCCTTGACGCATTGACAGCTGCTCATCCGGAAGCCCCCGGATAGCCAAGGAAACATGACTCAAGCGTACGACCCCTTCCTTTCACTCGGACAAACTGACCACGTTGCGAATTTCGCCCGCACAACCCCGACCAAGCGCTATTGCCTGCGTGTCGGGTATTGATGACAAAAAGAAGCTCATGGCTGACATACAGCGCGCATTGGCCGGTCAGCCTTACAGATCAAGAATTGCGCCTTGCTCGAAGACAGCGATGGCAAAACGCCAACAGATGATGCAATCCATCAATGCGATGAGCCATCGGTCTTCGGCTGATTTTGAGTAGGTCTTGCACTTACCAAGGTAGGAGTCGCCCTACCCCTGATCCACAGGGGCACGGCATACAGCTCAGCTCTTGTTCACAACAGCCGCTGGCTGATCGCGTAGCGGACAATATCGGCGGTGCTGGTGAACCCCATCTTTTCCATCAGGCGGGCCTTGTGGGTGCTGACGGTCTTGTGGCTGATGGCCAACTCCGTGGCGATCTGCGAGACGCTGAGGCCCTTGGCAAGCTGGCGCATGACCTGCAACTCCCGGTCGGTGAGCCCGTCGTGCTGACTGCAAGGGCCCAGGCCGCTGGCGGCGAAGGCCATTTGTTCGGCCAGGCCGGCATCGATGTATCGCCCGCCCGCCGCTACACGGCGAACGGCCGCAAGCAGTGCCTCGGGATCGCGGTCCTTCGTCAGGTAGCCCGATGCGCCCGCCCTGAATGCACGCTGGGCGATCTGCACTTCATTGTGCATGCTCAGCACCAGGATCGGCAGTTGGGGATAGTGGCCACGGACCCGCGCCACCAGATCGTCGCCGCAGATGCCGGGCATGCTCATGTCGAGCAGTAGCAGGTCGATGTCACCCTGGCGCAACTGTTCGAGCAATGTGGCACCGTTTTCCGCTTCAGCGGCGACGTGCAGATCGCCGGCCAAGGCAAAGAGCTGTTTCAGACCTTCACGCATGATGGCGTGATCGTCGGCAATCATCATTCGAATCATAAGAGCGCTGGACCTGCTTGGAAGGGAATGTTCACCCGTACGCGTGCTCCCTGCCCGGGTGTGCTATCTATCGTGACCGTACCGCCAAACATGTGCCCGCGCTCGAGCATGCCAAGCATCCCGAGTGTGCCTTTGGGCAGTTGCGCGGGGTCGAAGCCTTTGCCGTTGTCACGTACCTCGATCTGGAGATGCTCGGCGTCCTGCTCCAGATGAATGTCCACCCGGCTGGCCTGGGCATGCCGGCAGACATTGGTCAGGGACTCCTGGATCACTCGAAAAATCGCCGTGGCGCGCTCGTCATCGAGCCTGAGTCTGGCCGGCGGCGCACTCAGTCGACAGTCGATGCCCGTGCCTTGGGTAAAGTCGGAAACCAGCCATTCGAGCGCGGAGGTCAGGCCCATATTGAGCGCTGCGGGCCGCAGGCTGCTGGCAACGTTACGCACGACCTGGATGATCTCGTCGACCCGTATCATCAGTACTTGTACTCGCTCGACCAGCAGCGGTTGGTCAGCACCGAATTGCAGACGAAGCAGTGATATGCCCATTCTCAATGCTGAGAGCTGCTGCCCCAGTTCGTCGTGAATTTCCCGGGCGATGTGCTTGCGCTCCTCCTCACGGGTACTTTCGCGGTGGCTGGTGAGCAGGCGCAGTTGCGCGTGAGACTCCTTCAGCCGTCGCTCCGCCGCGCGCCAGGCGCTAACGTCCCGGCCAACAGCGAGGATGCTGACGAGGAGTCCATGCGGATCCAGTTCCGGCACGATACGGACCTGGTAGCAGGCGGCTTCCGCACCCTGCTCAACCGGCATGTCCAGGGTAAACTCCGCCTCGGTCGCGCAACCGGTTTCAATCACGTATTCGAGCTTGCCCTGAAACGTTCGCACAGCAGAAGAAAGCGGCGATGTTTCACACAGAGTCTTGCCAAGCAAATAGCTCTGTGACCGGCCAAGCATGTTCTGTGCTACCGGATTGACATAAAGCAGACGGCACTGCGCATCGTAACGAGCGATAACATCCGGAGTATTCTCCACCAAGGCGCGAAGTTCCTGTTCGCGAGCGTGCAGTACACGCTCCGCATGCTTGCGCTCGGTGATGTCACGACAGATGCCGACCACCCGTTGCACGCAGCCGTAGGCGGTGCGTACCGGAATCAACGTCAAATGGAAGATTCCGAGCCCGGCGGGCAGTTGATACTCGACCTCCTCATCAATCGCAACGCCGCCATCCACGCACCGGCGATACCGTGTGATGGAGGCAGCAGCGGAGGACGACGAAAGCAATTGCCTGATCGTTTTTCCGAGCACCTCAGCCCGGGCCCTGCCCAGCTTGCGCTCAAGCACCTGGTTGACTTCGATAAGGCGGTAATCTTCGTCTCCGGCCACCTCCAGCAAGAACATGCAATCTGGCGAATGATCGAAAATCTCCCGGTAACGCTGTTCACTCTCGAGCAACAGACGCTCATGGTGCTTCAGCGCGGAGATGTTGTAGCCCTTGACCAGGATGCTGACCACCGTGCCGTCGGCTCCACGTTCGGCAATCATCTGAATGGCATGAACGACCTCTGCCCCGCGCTCTCCTCCCGGCCATTCAAGCACGGTCTCCACGGTTTCCCCGGTGGCTATCACTTGATGCAACAGTGCGCGGTAATCAGCCACCGGCATGTTCGCAGTCCAGCTCTCCTCAAGGGGTAGTTGCAAGGCACGAAAGGCAGGTATGCCGGTTGCCCGCTCGAAAGCCGGGTTGACATAGATTCGCCGGCAATCGAGATCGTAACGAATGATCAGGTTCAGCGAATTCTCCGCCAGGGCGCGGAACTGCTGCTCGCTGGTCAGCAGCCGGGTTTCCATCCGCCTGCTCTCGCTGATGTCGCGGCTGATGCCGACAATGCGATAAATATTGTCCTGCTCGTCACGCACGGGGACGAAGGTCGAGTGCAGGGCTATGCGCCCGGCCGGCAGATCGAGTTCGGCCTCACTTTCGGTGATTTCGCCACGAGCCAGGCAATTCATGAGTTCCGCCATGACCCTGCTGCCCGCTTCCGGCACCATCTCGCCAAGACAGCGACCGATCAACTGGCGGCGATCCAACCCCGACGAGCGCTCGAAGGCAGCGTTGACCTCGATATAGCGGAACTGAGAGTTTTTCTCCACCTCCAGCAGATAGAGACAGTCCGATGAATTATCGAAGACTTCCCGATAACGTTTCTCACTTTCTTGCCGGGCGGCCTGCAAGCGCCGACGCTCCGTGATGTCGCGAGCCAGCTCCAGGCTGTAGCTTTGACCGTCGATTTCAAGGTAAGCGACGCTGATTTCCACCGGAAATACATGGCCATCCCGACTCTGGTGACGGCTCTCGATGATCACTGGCGAACACTGCGGGCTATCGTCCCAGTCAGCCAATATCTGCTCATTGGTCCAGTCCGGGTCTATTTCCTCCAGCGTCATGCCCAACAGCTCGGCCCGGCTGAAACCCAGGCTGCGACAGGCCTCGTCATTGACGTAGCGCAAACGCGCCTGACGATCGATCAGGAACGCGGCCTCATGCACATGGCTGAGGGCAAAATCCAGCAGCGACAGGCGCTCCTCGCTTTCCAGCAGGGCTCGCTCCATACGCTTGCGCTCGCTGATGTCATGCAGAAACCCGAACCAGATAATCGAACCGTCCGCCTCCAGCGTCGGTCGGGACCGGCCTTCGAGCCATATCTCGCCCTTGACCGGATGGTGGACCCGGTATTCGCATTGCCACGGAGACAGCGTGCGTGCCGATGCGTCGATTGACGCCCGGACCTGGGCGACATCCTCGCAATGGATGCGTTCGAACAGGATGCTTGCGTCACGCACCAGCTCGTCCGGGGTCACGCCGTAGTACTCTTCGTAACCCGGCGACGCCCAAGGCATGGAAACCTTGCCATCGGGCGCCAGGCGCAGGATCCCGATGATGCCCGGCGAGGTCTCGACGATCCGCTGCAGCCATTGATCCTGCGCCAGGCAGCTGCCCAGGCACCTGGAAACCTCGAACGGAACGATCTCTACCAAAGACAGTTCATCGACCGTCCTCAGTTTGCTGCGCCCGTGCAGCAGGCCGCCATCCTTGCGTCGATAACACAACTCAGTGACCCGATCAGCCAAACAACCCGGCAAGCGCTCGCCTTCAGCGCCATGGACAAGCGCCTGGAACGCAATCCCAATCAACTCCGGCAAGGCATAGCCAAACAGCTCGGTGAAAGCGCGATTGACCTTCAGTATCCGGCCGTGGCCATCGAGCAGGGCCAAAGCGCAAGACACCAGGTCGAAGGTGGCTTCGAACAGTCGGGCCTGCGCCATCCTTGGAATTGAAGCGTCCGTATCCATAGAGAGCATCATCTGTGTTCGCTCATCGTTGCTGGGTGATTACTGACGACGCAAGTTGTTACAACAATAGTCAGACGATTATGCTGCATCGAGGAATTTTTGTCATAAGACCTAAGGCGTAGGGCAAGGTACTGTGGGGACGGGCTGACCCGCGAACGCGCAGGATCAGCCGACGGCGATGGTGAGGTCACGACGCCTTCGCAAGCAGGCTCGCTCCCATAGGGGCGTTACTTGACCCTTGACGCATCACGACGGGTCGCTTTGCGTTTCCGATTCGTACAGGTGGTAGTTATTCTTGCCGCTGCCTTTGGCACGGTACATGGCACTGTCCGCATTACGCAGCAGGCTGGCCGTGTCCGACGCATGATCAGGACACAGACTGATACCCAGGCTTGCGCCAACGTCGACCTGTCGGCCGTCGATGATAAAAGGACTGGACAGCGCGCTGACGATATTGGCCGCCACTTGCTTGGCCTGGTCGGCGCCCGGACCATTCTCCAGGATGACCGCAAATTCATCGCCGCCAATCCGGCACACCACGTCATTACTGCGCAAGGTGTCGCGCAGACGCTCTGCAACAAGGATCAGCAACTGGTCGCCGGTCTCGTGGCCGAGGGTGTCGTTGACGATCTTGAAGTCATCGAGATCGATGAACATGACGGCGCAGGAGGTGGCGTGGCGTAGCGCCCCCGTCACCGCGCCCTCGAGCTTCTCCTTGAAGTAATGCCGGTTGTACAGGCCGGTAACCGGATCGTGATAGGCCAACCGGTTGAGTTGCTGCTCGGCCAGCCGGCGTTGCCGCAGCTCGGCGCTGATCCTTTCATCGTGACGCTCGAGCTGAACCATCATGTCATTGAAGCTGCGAGCCAGACGCCCGGTCTCATCGTTGCCATATACCGTGGCTCGCAGGCTGAAGTCCTGCTCGGAACGCACCTGTTCGGTCAGATGCACCAGGTTCAGCAACGGCCGCACGATACCGGACGCGATCCGGCGCGAGAAAGCCAGAGACAGGACCAACGCCACGATGGCCGCAAAGCCGCCGAACATGGCCTGCAATGCCAGACGATGGTAGAGGGACGCCAGGCTCGCGTGCACCGCGATACTGCCGATGAACTGGCCATGCAGCACCACGGGCCGACGCACCAGCAGTGAGCGCCAGCCGATATCTTCCGCCTCGGCGTGGTTTTCCCCCGGTTGGACCGGTTCGCGCCGATAGACCGCCAGTTCCTGCCCATCGGGCAGCACGAACGCCGCCCAGGTGACGTCTGGAATGTGCTTCAGGGAAGCCAGTGTTTCATACGCTTCATCGGCGGCGCCGAACATGATCGCCGCCGCGCCATTGCTGCCGACCACCATGGCATGGGCCCGCATCTCCTCGGCCAGTGCCCAGCGCTGCATGACCAGTTGGTAAGCCAGCAGTGTGATCAGCAGGAGCATGATCGCCGCGGTCGTCAACAGAAAGCCCGTCTGAGTGAGCTTGTCCCGCAGCGGCCGGTCCTTGAAGGGTATATGAGGCATCGACCTAGGACCTGTAAGACACGAAGCTGGCGAGCTTGAGCAGTCGCGAGCTGAAATTGAGGTGCGCGCGCTGCGCCGCGATCAGGTTGATGTCGAAGACGATGCGTTGCTCCTGTCGTCGCATCTCGATCATCACGCCCCGGTCGGCAAAGCCCGCCGCGTCGGTAATGGTCAGCACCGGCGTCGTGGCAAGTCGATTCAACAGCGCATCGAGGGAACGGCGGTTGTGCTCGTCGATATAAAGCACCTGGCAGCCGGTGAGCGGGTCGTTGGGCAACACCCAGCGCATGCGGATAGGAAGGCCGTTCTGGACGCGCTTGCCTTGCAGACGGACGAGCTCCGCATCCAGTTGCGTGGTGCCGAGCACGCATAACTGGAAATCGGCGGCCGGCAATGTCGGCCATTGGGCAAACAAGGCGAAGTTGTACAGGTAGGCTGCCTTCATGGCACGCTCGTCCACCCCCTCGGCATCGGCTCTCGCCATATGGCTGGACAGGCACAGGGTGATAAGGACAAGCATGTGGAGGGCGGCGGTCTTCATTCGAACGCATACCCCAGGGTCAGCCAGACGCTGCGCTCCCCGCGCTCGGACAATGCGGCATCGTTCTCGAGTTCGAAGAGCGCGGCATCCTTGTAGCGACGGTCGAAGAGATTGCGCACGGCGGCGGTGACGCTCACACCCGGCACGATACTCTGGCTCGTGAAGGTGAGATCGGTTATCGCGTAGCCGGCGGCGCTGGTGTCGGGGCCCACCAGACGACGGCCCACGTAACGGGTGGCCAGGCTTGCCCGCAAGCGTTCGCCGACCACGGGCACCGATACCTGCAGCTTGGTCAGGTTACGCGGTGAATTGATCAGCGCACGCCCCAGGTCGTCCTCAGACTGTTGCCAGGCGTGGCTGCCCCGCAACTCAACGTCTTGCCATTGCCATTGCGCCTCCATTTCGGCGCCCCGGGTGTCGATCCACTGCAGAATCGGCTCGTCGAAGCGCCTGATCGGATCATTGATGCGGTAGCGATAGAGGGTGCCGAGCAAACGGAAATCCCCCTGGCGATGGTCAGCCACGAACTCGGTGGTGGTCACCCGTTCCGACTCGACGCTCCGGAGTTCGTTGAAGGTCACCTCATTGCGGCTCGCGAAGCGAGTGGCGCTGCCATGGGACAATGACAGGCTGGTGTTTGCCAGGCCGGTATAAACCAGGGCCGCCCGGGGGTTGGTGCGCAGCTGCGCGTTCTCGGCACTGCGCCGGTCGGTCCGCAGGCCCAGGTTCAGACTCAGGTCCTGGGGCAGCGCAATCTCGTCCTGGGCATACAGGCTGAAAGTCTGGGACGAGCTCCAGGTGTGATTCTCGAAATGCTCATCGCGCCGGGGAAAATATCGGCGTATCTGCTGGTCCTGTTGGTAGTCGTCACGATATTCGCTACCGAGCACCAGACGGTGCCCGCTGAAGGCGACGCTACTGAGGGTACCCTCCAGATTCCACCAACGACCGTCGGCAGTGATATCTTCGGTGAAGCGACGTCCGTCGTCGATAGGTTCGCGATAGGCATTGCGATAGGCGAAACCACTATGGGAGAGCCGAACGGAGGTGCGGAAGCTGCCGAAGTCGGCGTCATGACCCAGCTTCAGGAAGTTGTTCCGATCGGAGAAATTCAGATTCGCATTGAGAGGGATCGTCAGCTCTTGCTGCTTACGCTCGACAAATGCCCCCTCGACACTCCAGGCGCCTTGCGAGCCTTTGACGAACAGCCGATGCGCGTCCATGTCGTCGCGTAGAACATCATCGGTGAGCTGAATGTCAGGCAGATCGGCCTGGGACGCCGAGGCCGAAACCAGCCATTCGGCGCCATTGTCCAGCCGCGTCCCCCAACTGGTGCGCACCTTGCGGTCCCGGTTCGAGCCGGTGGTCATGGCGACCTGACTGCCATTCAGGTCGCGTCCCCGGAGCGTCACCACATTGATCACGCCGAGGAACGCCCCATTGCCGTACAGCGCCGATCCCGGACCCGGCGCATACTCGACCCGCTCGATCATCTCGGTGTCGAGCAAACCGTCCTCGCCGAGATAGAGCTGATTGAAGATATTGTCGGCAACAGGCTGACCATCGATCCGCAGCATGACACGCCCGGCGTAGTCGCCTGGCGCCCCATACCCGCGCCCGGCCGGATAGTAGTAGGCACCGTCGAAACCGACGTTGAGGCCACGCATGTTGTTCAGGATTTCGCCGAGCGTCCTGTAGCCGAAACGGCGTATCTCTTCGGCCGTGACGACCGAGACGGCCGAGGGTGAGTCAGTGAGCTGCTGGGAGAACTCGGCAGCGCCAACGACCCTGGTTTCGAGCAACTGTTCGAAGGGGACACTGGTCAGATCCTGAGCGGCCACCATCTGCGACACCAGCCAAAGACCCGACATGCAAAGCGATCCACACAGCCTCTGCAATGCAGGCCGGGATGGCGGCAGGTCGGCGGACGGTAATGGCATGGCTGTATTTGACTTTCCCGGCCCTGGCTTGGATCGATCCTGCTTCAGGGGAGAGACCGATGTCGGCGGCACATATTTGTGTTTCAAATTGACGAAAGACTATCGAGGAGCACGGACGACTCGCGACGAACCCTTTGAGCGAAAGGAGTAGTAGCAGAATGCCTTGCTTTTCGGCACACCACTATCGGCCCAGACCTATATTGGCCTGGGCCAATACCGCAGACAGCGTAGGGGAAGCCCTACGAGAACCGGAAAACGTGACGGGAACCTGTCATCACAGGTTCGCTTTTCTCAAGTGAACGGCATCTATCCGCCGGCCCCGCGACCAATACAGTGCCAGTGCCCGGCCGTCCGCAGGAGGACTTTAAAACGATGCTCCTCTTGTTTGAAACAGCGGCAGATTTTCGAACGCTTCCCGCGGCATGGCTTTGCCATACAGCCAACCCTGTGCGCTATGGCAGCCGTTGCGTTGAAGGAATGTTTGCTGAAAGTCTTCTTCTACACCTTCTGCAATCAGCATCAGCTGCAGGCTATGGGCCATGGAAATGATCGCCTTGACCAACTCGGCGTTGTCACGATTGTGTTGAATATCATGAATAAAAGAACGATCGATTTTCAGCGTTTCCACCGGCAAGCGATTCAGGTATCCAAGTGCCGAATAGCCTGTGCCGAAATCATCGATCGCGATCGAAATACCCATGGCATCCAGCTGCTCGAGCAGCTCGCGCACGGAAATACTGTTGTCCAGAAGCAAGCCTTCCGTTATTTCCAGCGTCAACCAGCCCGGCTCACAGCCGGTGTTCTTCAGAATCGTGCGAATTGAAGTCAGCAAGTCGTTTGCCTGGAACTGCCGTGGAGACAGGTTGACGGCTATTTTCAACGGTGGGTAGCGATCGCCATGATTCCAGGCAACAGCGCAGCGGCAAGCCTGCTCCAGAACCCATTCACCTATGCCGACGATCAACCCCGTTTCCTCGGCAACTGGAATAAAGGTGTCCGGCGGTATCGGTCCAAGCTGAGGATGGTTCCAACGCAACAAGGCTTCGGCGCCGTTCAGACGCCCCGTGGCCAAATCGATCTGCGGTTGATAGTGCAGCACCAACTCACCGTTCTTCAACGAATGTCGCAAACAGGCCGCCAGGGCCAGCCGTTCAGTGGCTTGTTGGGTCATAAGCGGAAAATAGAGCTGAACGTTGTTCCGGCCACGCGCCTTGATGTAGTACATGGCTGAGTCAGCGTATTGCAGGAGCTCACTGATGTTATCGGCGTCCATCGGGCTACGGGCAACGCCCAGGCTGCCGGAGACAAAAATTTCCCGCCCGTCGATTCGGTAGACCCCCGTCACAGACCGCAGGATATTCCGACATCGCTCTTCCAAGGCAGTTGCCGTGAGATTCTGAGTGAGAATCAGCGCGAACTCATCCCCTCCGAAGCGCGCCACGGTGCCCCCGCGGCATACGAAACATCGCAGGCGCCTGGCAACCTCACGCAACAACTCATCACCGGCCCCATGACCCAGGGTATCGTTCACCACTTTGAAATGGTCCAGATCGAGCATCGCCACCGCGACTGGGCGGCCATTGCTTTCGGCCCGAAGCAACGCTTGCTGCAGGCGCTCCTTGAATAGCTCGCGGTTAGGCAATTCAGTCAGCGCGTCATAAAAAGCCAGGTTATGCAAACGCTGTTGATAGGTTTTAAGTTCGCTGACGTCCTGGACAGTGCCGAGAATTTGTACGGGTGTGCCATTGGCAGCATATTCAATGCGCAGCTCGGAATGCAGATGCAACAGTTGCGCCCCCACCGTGATGCAGCACTCCAGCGCGACGGATGAGCGGCGGTTGGAGAAAGCACTGTAGAGACTCTCAAGCACCCGCGCCCGATCCTTGAGCACGACCATGTCGAGCACCTCCTGCTGGGACGGAAGCCAGTTGCGCGGTCTATCGACTATGCGACAAAGTCCCGCCGAAAGTCGTAGCGCCCGATGTCGATAATCCAGTTCCCAATGGCCCAGTCGCACCAGCGCTTCGGCCTGTTCAAGGCGCCGTTCGGTTGCCTTGAGACTCGAGATATCACGTGCAATGGTGAGCACGCTGGCGATCTGTCCGTGCTGATCGAGTTCAGGGACCACCTGGACATGATGGATGATCTGCTCACCGCGACCATTGTTCCAGACGGTCTCCACTGCCCTGGGCTGACCGCTTTGCAGGACACCGAGAATGCCCTGGTGACAACGGATCGCCACCTCTTGGGGAAACAGGCTCTTGTAAGTGATCGGAGTGCCGATGAGCTCGGCGACAGGCGTGCCGAATGTCCGCTCGTAGGCGGGGTTGAAATAGACACGCCGGCCTTCGGAGTCGTAGCGAACGATGACATCCGGTGTGTTCTCGGCCAACGTGCGAGATGCGAGCTTGTCGCTCAACGGTTGGCCTTCATAGCGCCCGCTCGCCGTCACATCGCGCGCGGTGTGGAAGATGTGGGTCGTACAGCCAGACTCATCCTGAACAGGGACAAGGCTGTGTAGAAAAAAAAACCGACATCCGCTGGCAAGCTCCAATTCGTACTCTACGCTGATGGGGGTTTGCATAGCGATGCAAGTGCGACCGTCCGTCGCTATACGCTGGGCGCTCGCTTCAGACAGCAACTCGTCCAGATACCGTCCGGGCACCGTCGTTTTGCCCTGGCCGAGCAATCGTTCAAAGACGGGATTGACTTCACGGATACGTAAACGGCCGTTCTCGGCGAATTCATAGAAGGCTAGACAGTCAGCGGTGCTTTCGAACGCCTTCTGATAAAGCCTGTTGCGGATATCCACTTGCTCAGAGGATAAAGGGCTAATAAGGGAATCGTTGAACCCAGGGTTTTCATGGATACTGGTCATCTTGTTTGCCGGTAAAGGAATCACGCTTTATGGAATTTCCCGGGCGGCCAGGGAAAGCCCTTGCAGAACTAAAGTGGACTTCCCGTCCCATGAGCAGACCTGGAGGGCAGGTCATTTGCCAGAGACTTCTTATTGAAGCTGGCGATACATGATGCAGCTCTTTAGAGGCAATCAGCCATCAGACCATGCTGCTTTTAAAGTAATCCTTCCGGCCATCCTTGTAGGCATAGGCTTACGGCACACTGTTGCCAGTTTTACAGCGAAAAGGTTCTCCTATCCGACGGCGACGGGTGACACTCAAGCCTGGGGCGATCCAGCCGATAACTATCGAGGAGAGAGTTCTTTGGCCCTACCGTGTCCTGCCGGTTTCATAAGGTAATTGTCGATGGTCCTGTCGCTTGACCGTTTGCTGGTGCTTGGCGTTCTGATGCTCATGGCTGCAAGCGGATTCTCGCCGAATGCCGCGGCAGAGCCTGCGCTGCGCATCGTTACGGAGGAACTGCCGCCCTATAACATGACGCAGGGCGGGCGGATGACCGGCATGAGCACCGAGGTGGTCCAGGCTGTGCTCAAGGAAGTCGGCATGCAAACCCCGATCCAGTCCATGCCTTGGGCGCGTGCCTATCAGTTGGCGCTCAACGACAGCAATGTGCTGATCTATTCCATCGCCCGCACCCCTGAACGCGAGGCGCTTTTCCAATGGGTCGGCGCCATCGCTCCGACCCGCTGGTACCTGTATTCGCTGGCCGACCGGCCAGTGAAACTCGATTCGCTGGAGGATGCCCGCGGTCACCAGATCGCCACCGTCAACCAGGACGTGGGCGAGCAGTACCTGGTCTCGAAAGGTTTTCGTATCGGCGAGGAATTGCAGTCGAGCACCAAGTACGAACACAACTACCGCAAACTCAAGGTCGACCATGTGGAGATGTGGATCTCCAACGAACTCAATGCGCAGTACCTGGTTCGCCAGAACGGCGAAAACCCGGCCAAGGTGCTGGTACGTTCTCTGCCGATTCCCGACTTGAGCAGCGACGAAGGCCTGAGCATGGCATTCAGTCGCCAGACGCCGATCGAGACCGTGGAGAAGTTCCGTGCCGGCCTGGAAGCCATCCGCCGCAATGGCGTCTACGACGCTATCCTGCATAAATGGCTGTGAGATGGCGCGAAACTCCGAGACTCCCTCAACCGAGCCACAGGTCAAGGCGTTCAGCTCGCTAGGGCGTCGCCTGGTACTCGCGACACTGTTGTTCTGTCTGCTTTTTACCCTGGCCATGGTCACGTTGCGTACCTGGATCGCCTGGGAAAACAACCTGGCGGAAATGAATTCGGAACTGGTGCTGATCGACCAGGTGTTCCAGAACACCTTGTCCCACGCCATCTGGGAACTGGACCGTGAATCCTTGGGCAAACAACTCTCCAGCGTCGCCAAGGCCGCGCCGGTGGGCCGCGTTGTACTCAAGATCCTGCGGCCCGGTCAATCGCCCGAAATCATCGAACTCAATCGATACGCCGTCGTCATGGCCGGCCCCGCGCCCGTGCTGCAGCGTGAACTCGTCGCACAACCCT
This sequence comes from Pseudomonas sp. B21-028, assembly GCF_024749045.1. Taxonomy (NCBI): domain Bacteria; kingdom Pseudomonadati; phylum Pseudomonadota; class Gammaproteobacteria; order Pseudomonadales; family Pseudomonadaceae; genus Pseudomonas; species Pseudomonas sp. B21-028. Next base: position 3,006,325 of record NZ_CP087184.1, on the reverse strand, counting down.
ACGAAGGCGCCAATGAAAAGGTCGGTGAGCTGATCATCGAAGGCGATAACAACCTGCTGTGGGAACGACTCTGGAGCGAGGCACGCAGCATCGTCATCACCCAGGTGATCCAGTCGCTGTTGCTGGCCGGGCTGGTCATGACCGTGTTCAATCGCCTGGTGACCGTGCACGTCATCCATATTGCGCGACACCTGGGTCAACTGACGCCGCAAACCCTGCGGCAACACTTCAAGCTGCAGCGTTCGGTGCGTCGCCAGGACGAACTGAGCCTGCTCGAATCCCAGCTCAACGAACTCCAGGACAACCTCCACACTCACCTGGAACGCCAGCGCCTGGATGAACAGGCCATGGAGGCCAGCCGCGATCAATTGGCCGAGCTGGTCGAGGCGCGTACCGCGGAACTCAAGGCGGCCAACCAGGCGCTCGAAGCCCTCTCACGTCATGATCCGCTGACCGGGCTGCCCAATCGTCGTTACTTCGATGAATTGAAGGAAGTCGAATTTCGTCGTGCGCTTCGCCACAGAACCCCACTGTCGGTGCTCATGTGCGATGTCGATTTCTTCAAGCTCTACAACGACACCTACGGCCATATCCAGGGCGACCAATGCCTGCAGCAAATCGCCGAAACCCTTCGCAGCGTCTTCGGCCGCTCCGGCGAGTTGACTGCCCGGGTGGGTGGCGAGGAGTTCGTCGTGATGTTGCCCAATGTCGATGCAAAGCAGGCCCTCGACGCGGCCCAACGGGTCCGTGCCAGCCTGGCCAAGCGCGAACTGCCCCATAGCGGCTCGGCAGTCTCACCCTTTGTCACCCTGAGCATCGGTGTTGCCGAGCTGGACCCGCAAACCATGGATCACTTCGACCTGTTGCTACAACGTGCCGACCAGGCGTTGTATCGGGCCAAACATCAAGGACGTAATTGCGTTGCCTTCTAAACCAGTGAGGCCTGTATGCACTATCGCCTGACGCTCTGCTTATGTTTGTTCGTGGCCTTGACCAGCCTGCACGGTCATGCCGAAGGGATCGAAGTGGTCACCGAAGATTCGCTGTACGCGTACCTGCGCGACGGCGAACTCGTCGGGCCGGGCACCCACGTCGTCGAGCAAACCCTGAATAATGCCGGGCTGACCGACCACCATATCCTGCTATACCCCTGGGCCCGGGCTTACGATAAGGCCTTGCATGAGCCCAATGTGCTGATCTACCCCATGGACCGCACGGCGCTGCGCGAGCCTTTGTTCAAGTGGGTGGGCGAACTGGAGCGGGTGACCATCAAACTCTACAAGCTGCGCGAGCGCGACGAGATCACCCTGGGCAATCTCGAAGATGCCAAGCTCTACACCGTGGGCGTGGTGCGCAACGACTCCAAGCAGTTGCTCATGCAGCAGCAAGGGTTTACCCGGTTGGTGGTGTCGGCGGACCGTCGCGATAACTTCCAGAAACTGCTCAACCGCCAGGTCCAGCTCTTGCCAATGCCGGAGAACGCCGCACGGATCGTCTGCGACGAAGCGCATGTGGCGTTCACCGACCTGGAGGAGGTCTACTCCTTCGATGAGCGGCCCGCCAGGGTCTACATGGCTTTCAGCCTGAGCACGCCGGATGAGATCGTCGCCCGGGCGCAGCACGCTTTCAGTCAGTTGGAAGCGTCAGGGGAAGTGGCGCGGATCATGCGGGAAGAGCGTTAAACCCCAGGCGACGCAACCCCTGTGGGAGCGAGCTTGCTCGCGATGACGGCGGCACTTTCAGCATTGACGGAAACTGAACCGCCGCTTTCGCGAGCTGGCTCGCTCCCACAGGCTTTTGGCTTGGCTGACATCAGGTAAGCCTCCCCCACAGGTTTCCACCATTTCACCGTTACAGGTCTGATACGCTAGCCGGCTCGCACGCAACGCCATCGCACAGCAACGACTAAGGAGAGTTGACGGATATGATTGTCGGCATTGACCTGGGCACCACCCATAGCCTGATCGCGGCATGGCGCGATGGCGCCGCACAGCTGGTACCCAATGCACTTGGCGAGTGGCTGACCCCCAGCGTGGTAGGCCTGGACGACGAAGGCCGGATGATGGTCGGCCGCGCGGCGCTGGAACGCTTGCAAACCCATCCACAGGTCACGACCTCGCTGTTCAAGCGCTACATGGGCAGCGCCCGCCTCACTACCCTCGGCAATCGCCAGTTCCGCGCCGAGGAGCTGTCGGCCATGGTCCTGCGCAGCCTGCGCGAAGATGCCGAGCGGCATTTCGGCGAGCCGGTCGAGGAAGCCGTCATCAGTGTCCCGGCCTACTTCAACGATGCCCAGCGCAAAGCCACGCGCATCGCCGGTGAGCTGGCCGGATTCAAGGTCGAACGACTCATCAACGAACCCACCGCCGCCGCCCTCGCCTATGGACTGCACCAGCGCGACAATGCCAGCACGTTCCTGGTGTTCGACCTCGGCGGCGGGACCTTCGACGTGTCCATCCTGGAGCTGTTCGAAGGTGTGATGGAGGTACGGGCCAGTGCCGGCGACAACTACCTCGGCGGGGAAGACTTCGACACGTTGCTGCTCCAGGCTTTCGTGGCCACCCAGGCTGGCTCCGACGCGGGCCCGGTGCCAATGGACGACGCGCAGCTGTTCGGCCGCCTGCGCCGTGAAGCCGAACGCGTGCGCAAAGCCCTGGGGCACGAGCCGAGCGCCACGTTCTCGGTTCGCCAGGGTGATCGCGAATGGCGCCATGAATACACCCAGGCGGCAATGGCAGAGCTTTACGCCCCGCTGTTCGCCCGACTTCGCGCCCCCATCGAAACGGCCTTGCGCGATGCACGTATCCGCGCCAGCGAACTGGACGAAGTCTTGTTGGTGGGAGGCACCACCCGCATGCCGCTGGTGCGAAAACTGACGGCCAGCCTGTTCGGACGTTTCCCGTCGATCCAGCTCAACCCCGACGAGGCCGTGGCTTTGGGCGCCGCCGTGCAGGCTGGGCTGAAAAGCCGCGATGCGGCGCTCGAAGAAGTGGTGCTCACGGATGTCTGCCCATATTCGATGGGTATCGAGATTTCGGTCGAGTACGGCAACAAACTCGAAACCGGCCACTACCTGCCAATCATCGAGCGCAACTGCGTGGTGCCGGTGAGCAAGGTCAAGCGTGTGGTGACCCTGCGTGACCAGCAGAAGGTCGTCCTGCTGAAGGTCTATCAGGGCGAAAGCCGCCAGGTCAGCGAAAACATTCTGCTCGGTGAACTGGAAATACCCGTGCCACCCATGCCGGCGGGCGAAGTGAGCATCGACGTGCGTTTCACTTATGACACCAACGGCCTGCTGGAAGCCGATGCACTGATCGTCCAGACCGGGGAACGGCGTAATCTGGTGATCGCCAACAACGCCGGGGTGCTCGACGAGGAAGAGATCGCCCTGCGTCTCAAGGCCCTGGAGTCGTTGAAGGTCCATCCCCGTGACGAACAGCCGAACACCTTGTTGATCGCCCGGCTTGAACGCCTTTACCAGGAAAGCCGCGGCGAGTTGCGCCATCGGGTCGACGACCTGGCCACGCGTTTCGCGCAGATGCTCGACACCCAGGACCTGCACGATATCCGCGCCCTGCGGATGCAGATCGCCGAGCAGCTCGAAGCATTGGAGCAGGATGTCTGGCGATGAGCTGTTGGGAAATATTGGGTCTGCCGGAGGATGCCGACAAGCGTAGCGTCAAGCGTCAGTATGCAAGCCTGCTCAAACGCCATCGGCCTGACGAAGACCCCGAGGGCTTCCAGCGGCTGCGTGAGGCTTATGAACAGGCGTTGGAGTGGAGTGAATGGCGACAGCAGGAGGAAGTGCTCGTCGAGCCACCGTCTGCGCCCATTGACTTACCGCTTGCGCAGTTGCTGTCTCAGCCGCAGGAATCACAAGGCCCCTCCCCAGCCCAGCGCCTGGCTGAGCAATGCCTGGAAGCGATCACGGCGACCAACCTCGCGGACCGCCTGGCCCAGGCACGCCTTTACGGATGTGCGCGGGAATTCGAACACGGCCTGCTGCAGCATTGCCTGATCGACGAAGACAACTACGCTCTCGCCGAGGCCGCCATCGGGCACTTGCACTGGCTGACGCCTTGGCAACACGAGGGCCTGTCCCGTGCCGCCCTGGAACAGCTGCGCGGCAAGCTCATGGAATGGGCCGAGACCCGCCTGAATGCAGCTTGCGCCGACACCGGACGCTTCATTGAATTGGCCCGGGAACTGGCTGCCAGCCCATGGCTACAAGGGCTGGATGCGCGCCAATGGTTGAACCAGAGCCTGGCCATCGCACTCCTGCAAGCACCGGGCTGGTCGGAACCGCTGTTCGACGCCATTTGTGCGCAGCAGGGCTGGAAGCAGTACGGGCACCATAGCCCCTGCCCCGAGCCGTGGTGGAGTCAACTCCTGGCTCGCAGCCACTGCCACACGTTTCTCCAACAACAGGGTCGGCTCACTCAGCTCTTCGACAGCAGCGAGTCTCAAGCGGCGCGCATGCTGTTTGGAGTCGCCGACGAAGACGCCCGGATACGCTTGAGCCTGACCTTCAGCGATGCCGATTGGCAGGCTTGCGAAGCGTTATATCGCACCGTTGAGCTTCGCTACTCACAATTGCTGTACCAGATGCCGCAACTGGCACCGGACAACTGGCGACCGCTGCGTCGGCGACCACCGGTCCTGGCCGTGCCGCTGGCGATTCTCAGCACGTCCGCCTGTATGAGTTGGTTCCTGGAATATCGCCTGGGTGGCTCGTTCTATGCCAGTGTGGTCGACATGCTCCTTCGCACGCTGTCGCTCGGCATCATCGCCTGGGGACTCCACACAGTCTGCAAACCGCTGAGCCGTATCGCCTGGCGCCTGGACCGAAAGCTTCATGCACACTTCGGCCGCTGGCTGAGCTTGCGACGTCCCACCCCGCTGCCGATCCGCGAGAGCCTCTGGGTCGGGTTGCTGGGCGGCGTCATCTACCTGGCCGGCGGGATTCTCGGGGCAGCCGCGTACTTCAGCAGTCTCACGGTATTGGCGGCCCTGAGCGGAAAAGCGTTCTCCGAATGTTGCGCGTCCTTTCTTTCCCGAGTCTATGAGCGGGTGCCTGCAGGCATCCTGATCGGGTTCCTTCTCGGCGTCCTTGTCCCCCTGCTTCTGCTGGGCAATGTTCTGGCCGGCAACGCCCCCCTCGCCGCGAATGAAGGCCTGCAGGCCTGGCCGCAGCGAACCTGCGCCGCCCGCCAGCACACGGCCTCCCCCTGCCCGTCCCAGTTGTCCGCCGACCAGTGGCACGCGCCCAACGCGGCCAAGGCGGGCCAGCCATGATCAGCAGCCGAGCGTTCGCAACCGCCGTGCTCGTGTCGTTGGGCCTGAGCTGGCTGGTCAAACAGATAGACCCGGTGCATATCGACTATGGCACCCGTTTGCGCTGGCAGGCAGTCCAGCAAATAAATACTTGCCTGGTGGACGGCGCGGACCTGCTGGAGCAGCGCTACAGCGTTTACCACAGCCTCGTTGCTCAATCCCAGAAAAATAATGAGCCCTGGAGGGGCTTTGCCGGCTTCGGCATGGGTTCGGGCGATGTCATTCCCCCTCAGGGAGCGCAACCATCGCCATGCTATCGATGGTTCGGCGGCGGCGACCCCGGTAGTTTGCAATACCTGGCCAAAAACTACCTTGGGGCGTATGACAACCTTCGACCGAGCGCCGAGGCTGCTGAACGATGGCTTGCGACTCGGGTGCCAGACCGGCCTCCCTTCGAACCCATCGAGCGCGCCCTGAACCTGCGGTTGCAGGACGCACGCGACCAGGCGATACCTTTGCGCCAAGCCCTGGAGCAGCCGCAGATACTCGTTCGCCAAGAACAACTGGCATCCATCGAAGAGCGCCTGGGACACGACCAGCATTGGTACACGCTGCGCTTCATGATCCATGCCCGCCAGACCATCAATGCCCTCGACGCAATGGCCAACGGCGCTTCACTGACTCCGCAACAGTTGTCCAGCCTGCATCGATCCCTGGCAAACAGCTGGTCGGACGCCGATGCCTTCGTAAAGGCACGGCCGCGCCTGCGTTCAGCCAATGACGGCCAGCCCGTCTGGAGCCAGATCAGTCTGACGGCCGAGCAATGGCTGGCCGCCCTCAATCGCCTGCAACAACACTGGGTCTCCGGAGCCGATGCGGCAGAGCTGAATCAGGACCTGGCGGCCGCCCGGGCCGGTTACGACGAGTTGCAGTCGCTGTACAACTTGGTAGCGAAACAGTATTGATTGACGGGGTTGGCGCTCCAGTGCGAAGCAACCCCTTGTTTTCAGGGCTGCCGCGCAGCCCAGCGGGAGCAAGCATCCACGCCACGACAGTGCTCGCGACCTTGAGCAAATACGGCTAGGCGAACACCTATCGGCATAACCGATCCTGTCACCCAACGTCCTTCCAGGAGCCTGTGCCCGGTGCCCGCCAAATCGACCAATGCCGCCTACATAAAGCGATTCAACACCGTACTCGCCTACATCGACGCCAACCTCGAAGGTGAGCTGTCGGTGAATACGCTGAGCCAAGTGGCGAACTTCTCGGCGTTTCACTTCCATCGACAGTTCACTGCATACATGGGTTTGCCTGTCGCACGGTACGTGCAACTGATGCGTCTGCGGCAGGCGGCCAATCGGCTGGCATCGCGTGCGGATTATGCGGTGCTGGAGGCAGCCCTCGATGCCGGTTTCGAAAGCCCCGAGGCATTCAGCAGGGCTTTCAGGCGGGCGTTCGGCGTGGCGCCGAGTACATTCAGGCAGCAACCGAGCTGGCAGGTCTGGAATGCGGCGTTCGAAGTCCCCCACTTTTCCAGGAGCGTCATCATGCAACTACATATCGTGGACTTTCCCGAAGTCAGGGTCGCCGCGCTCGAACATCGCGGCCCGGCACAGCTTCTCGATGAAAGCGTGCGCCATTTCATCCAGTGGCGCATGCAGAGCGGACAATCGCCCGTGGCATCGAGTCGTACTTTCGGCATTCCCTTCAGCAACCCCGATACCACACCGCCGGAGGCGTTTCGCTTTGCCATTTGCGGTGAGATACACCAGGCCGTCACGCCGAATACCTTCGGCGTACGGGAAACCCTCATCGCCGGCGGCCGCTGCGCCGTGGTGCGACACGTGGGCTCGACCGACCTCATCAGCGAGAGCATCTACCCGATCTACCGCGACTGGCTTCCGAACAGCGCGGAGGAGCTTCGTGACCAGCCGCTGTTCTTTCACTACCTGAGCGTGTATCCGGAGACACCGAAGGACCAGTGGGAAACGGATATTTATGTGCCGTTGCGGTAGGGATTGCCGAGCAGCGACCTCAAACAGGAGAAAGTAAAGCGGTCGACGCCCCTTGTAGCGAGGGGATTTTTATCGAGCCGTTGCCCCGCTGGATTGCGAAGCAGCCCTGGAGCCAGGCATGTCAGCATGCCTGCTTGATCGGGATTACAAGGGGCCGCTTCGCGAACCAACGGGTTGTGCGTAAAGCATTCAGCAGACCGATGCTCAATCGGTCAGAACGCCATTGATAGCTTCATGCAATCACGGTATAACCCTCTTCGGGCTCAAGGTACTGGCGTTCTAATGGCCAGATGGTGCAGGGGATGGCACCGATTCAGCCCGCTCCCCCCATGGATGAAAAAAAATGCTGTTGTGGCCCAAGGTTCTCACTTGCGGCCCGACCTGGCAGCGGCTCCGTTCGTGCCGCATAAACCATAAAATAAAAAATCCAGGGACGAACCAATGAAAAGCACCCAATCCCGTACAGATGCGGCCTCCGTGTCACGTAACAGGCTGTTTGCTCTCGAACAGCGGATGCTTTTTGACGGTGCGGCGGCCGTCATCGCCGATAACGCGATCGTGCCACGCAGCGGTGCGGAGGATACCCACGTAGCGATCAGCGGGGTCAGTGTCAGCGACGACAGTGCCACTCAGCACATCACCCTGAATGCCAGCCACGGTACGTTGAACCTGGCTGCCACCAACGGTCTCACCGGGTTGACCGGCAACGGTGGTGCGACGGTCAGTTTCAGCGGCTCTCTGGCGGACATCAATGCGGCCCTGAACGGTATGTCGTTTACCGGCGACCAGGACTTCAATGGCGGCGCCTCGTTTACCCTCACGAGCGACGACGGCAGCAACATCACCAGCAAGACCATCAGCATCAACATAACCCCCGTCAACGATACGCCAGTGATCAGCGGCAGCGGTCCGGCACTGCAAGTCGACGAGGGTGGCACCGCGAACTTCTCGGCGGCCTCCGACTCCGCCGATGGCAAGGGGTTCGTCCAGAGCAACCTGGGCCTGAACGACGTCGATAACGTGCAGCAACAGGTCATCGTCAAGCTCACGGCATTGGCCAGTGACGGTACCCTACTGCTCAATGGCAAGGAGCTGGGGGTCGGATCGAGTTTTTCCATCGACCAGATCGCCAACCTGAGCTATCGCCATAACGGCAACCAGGTCACGGACCCCGCCGGCCTCACGGACACCTTTACCGTGACCATCGATGACGGTGCCGGTGGCGTGTTGCGCGACCAGATCGTGCAGATTCACATCAATCCGGTCGATCAGGCACCGACGTCAAGCGGCACCATCACCATCATAGAAGGTGAGCAGAGCGTCAGCCTGACCGACAACGGCAACCTGGTCACACCGATCGGCACCCCGCGCGGCGCGATCCAGATCGACGATCCGGACCAGGCCCCCGGTGTCGACTACAGCTATACGCTGGACACCTTGCCCACCCATGGCACGCTGTTCTATGACGGTGTTGCGATTACCAACACCACGTTCGTCATCAGCGACCTGAGCAAACTGACCTACAGTCACGACGGCAGCGAGCCCAGCGCAACGGGCACCACTGACAGCTTCAACCTCAAGGTCACCGACGACGGCGGCGGCACGCTTACTCCGAAGACATCGACGCTGACCGTCAACCTGACCATCCTGCCGAACAACGACGATCCAGTGCTGGACCACAGCATTGCCCAGAACCTGGACCCGGGGGAAACGACACGCGTCGTCACCAGCGGCATGTTGCAGGTCACCGACAGCGACTCCTTCACCTCCAGCCTGACCTATACGCTCACTGCCGTGCCCGACAAGAACGTCGGGTATTTCACTCTGAACGGCGGCTTGCTGGTGGTTGGGTCAAAATTTACCCAAGCCGATGTCAACGCCGGCAACGTCGTGTACCACGTTCGTGCCTATACCGGTTCGGCGCGCACCGACAGCATCAGCTTCACCGTCAAGGACGGTGGCGTTCGCCTGTATCCAAGCGCGCGGGACGGCGGCATCTACGACACCGACACCGCCAACAGTGCGCTGACGGTCAATACCTTCAGCGTCAACGTACCGCCCGAACCGGCGACCTTGCCTGGCGCGATCCCAGCCGATCCGCCATCCAATACCGCGCCCGTCGTCGCCGGCGACAAAACCGCGACACTGGATGAAGCGGCTACTTACACCCTCACCTCCGCCGATCTGAGCGCCAGCGACGATTTTACCGCGGCCGACGGGCTGACCTACCGGGTCCTTGTCACACCAGGCAGCGGCACACTACTGGTCAATGGTGTCGCGATCGGCGCCTTCGGCACCTTCACTCAGGCGGACGTGGACAGTGGCCTTGTCACGTTCCGGCACAGTGGTAATGAACACTTCGTCGACAGCTTCCAGTTCTCTGTCTCCGACGGCACGCTGACCACCGCGACCGAAAACTTCAGCCTCAACATCGTTCCGAAGAACGACACGCCTACCGCCGTCAACGATGACCGGGTCTTCACCACCGAAGGCGGCACCGTCACCGTCACCCATGGCAATATCGTGGTCGCGGACGCCGACAGTCAGGCCGATGCCAGCGGCGGCACCCAGTACGCCACGACCAACGATGTGGTGCTGCAAGTCACCTCATTGCCGCAGTTCGGCGAGCTGACCCTGAACGGCGTCACCGTCACGTTGAACCAGATCATCACCGGGGCGCAGCTCGCCGCGGGCGATCTCAAATATGTCCATGACGGCAGCGAACATTTCACCGACAGTTTCACCGTCCTCCCGGTCGACGACCAGGGCGTGGCCGTCGGAGCCGGCACCAATCAATCGAGTACCGGCGCGGCACTGGTCGTACCCGTGACCATTTCACCGGTCAACGACGCCCCCGCGCTGAGTTCCAAATCCCAACTGATCGCGGGTGAAGCCGGCGCCATCCATGAAGGTGAATCCGCCGTCATCGGCGGCGCCACCGGCTATGCCAACGCCGATGGCTCAGGGGCCGTGAACGGCCCGGTGGCCGGTGCGCATCTGCTTTACGGCGATGACGACAACTCCAGCCTGCAGCGCCAGTACCGACTCACTGCGATTCCACAGAACGGCAATCTGATACTCAATGGCGGCGTGCTGGGGCTTGGCTCGGTCTTTACCCAGGCCGACCTCGATGCCGGTCGCGTCACCTATCAGCACAACGGTAGCGAAACCAGTACCGACTCGTTCTCCTATATCGTCAGTGACGGCGACTTCAGCGCGAATGACAACGGCTCATTTGCCCAGGACGCCGCCGCCACGGCCTCGACCTACAACATCGAGATCCTGCCCACCAACGACAAGCCCTCGGTGACCGCCCCGGGCAGCGCCATCAACCTCGACAGTACGACCGCCAGCAACAACCCGGTCGGTGGCTTCGTGGTGGCCGATACCGACGATCTCGGCGGCAGCTCCGACACGCCTGATTCGGTACAAGTCATCGTGCGCCTGACCCAGGCCGACGGCACGGCCTTTACGGCGGGCAACTATGCCGGCGTCACGCTTTCAGTCGGTCTCGGCGGTGGCGCGACTCGCGATGGTGACAAAGACGGCAATGGCGACTATCTGGTACTGCGTGGCACCCGTGCCGAAGTCAATGCGGCATTGGCTACCCTCTCCGCCAGTGTCAATGATCCCAGCAACGAAGATCATCAATACCGCATCCAGGTCATCGTCGATGACCGGTTGCGTGACGCCGGTGGCAACCTGACGACCGGCGCCAATGGCGGTACCCTGAACCAGGCGGCAACCCCGGGCGGCAGCGGTCAGCCGATCTCCTCCGTAGAGTTCAACGGCTATACCGATACGGTCGCCAACACTGATCTGAACCTCGCCCAGGCCAGCGTGTTGATTCGCGTCTCGACCCTCAATGACGCCCCTGCCGTAACGATCCCGGCCAGCCAGCAGATCAACGAAGACCGGCGAACCCCCATCAGTGGCATCACGGTGCAAGACACCGAATCCACTGCGCTCGATGTTCCGGTCTCCGTCACGGTCAGCGTTCCAGCGGGTCGAGGGATATTGGGCATTGCCGGCACCGGCACGCAGACCTCCATCACCCTGGCCTCCGGTCGTACCGTCAGCATCAGCGCGGATAACAGCGCCAGCGTGACGCTGGTCGGACGCGCCGACGATATCCAGACGCTGCTCAACGACCTAACCAACGGCTTGACCTATACCAGCGCGAGCAATGCCAACCATGACGCCAACGGCGTGGCGGCGGGCGATGTAACGCTCAGCGTACGGATTGACGAAGGCGCCGCCGCCATTGGCGGTGACACGGGCAGCGGCAGCGTTGCACCTGTGTCTCAGACAAGTGAACTCGCTATCACCTTGCAAGCCACCAACGATGCGCCAACCGTGGCGGCAGGCAGCGGCAACCTGGCCGTCGGCCAAGGGGGCGTTGCGGTGGCAGTGCCGGGCTTCTCGGTCGCCGATCCGGATTATGTCGATGGCGGTGGTATCACCGCGCCCGCGGGTGAAACGGCTTCACCGGAGCAGGACTTCATCCAGGTCACGGTCCGTCTGACCAACGCCAGCGGCGTTCCATTGAGCCAGGCGACGTATGCCGGCATCGTTATCGATTCAACCAGCTCACCGACCGAAGACCATACGACCTTCGAGATCGATGACACTCAATCCGGTGCGGGCAATGCCTTGGTCATCCGTGGCAGCCGGGGCAATGTGAACGCCTACCTCGCAGGGCTGCAAGTCACGCTCAGTGGCAGCCTGGCCAACACCGACACCAGCTACAAGGTGCAGGTGATCGCCGACGATCGCGTCCGTGACGTGGCGACCGGCACGCTGGACCCTGGCGGCCTGGCCAACGGCGGCTTGAATCCATCGGGGGCCACGGTTGTCGGCGCGCCCACCACCACTATCGATCCCTATGCGGCGCTGCCTGCGCTGGCGCTCAACGTGGCGAGCAACACGCGCAACCTGTTCGTGTCCAGCATCAACGACCCGACCGTCATCACCGCAGGGGACGTCACGGTCAAGGAAGGCTCGGCGACCCTGAACCTGACCGGCGCCGTGGGTGGGTTTTCGATCAGCGACCCGGATGCCAACGGCGCCAACACCTTCTCTGCCACTGTCCATGTCAGCCAGGGCGTCATTTCCGGTGTGGGTGGTAGCGGCGGTACCCTTGGCGGCCTGGGCAGCGATACGATCACCATCACCGGGGCCACCCAAGCCCAGGTCAATGCGCGCCTGCAAGCCTTGACCATCACTTATCCGACCGCCGCGAGCGCTCCGGCAGCGGCCGACTACACCGGCAGCTTCACTGTGACGGTCACGGTCAACGACGGTGGAAGCATCGGTCAGCGTTCCGGTGTCTTGAGCGGCGATACCAATGATGCCAGCCAGAACCCGGGCGACTACGACTACGCAGATTCCAGCAGCGCCCAACTGGTCACGACCCGTACGATCAATGTGACAGTGACCCCTGTCAACGACACGCCGGACGCCTCGGGACTGAGCACCGTCCAGACCACGACCAAGGGGGGTGGTCCTATCCGCCTGGACAGCGATGGCAACGTGACGGTCCATGATCCCGAGCTGGACTTGAGCCCGGACAAATGGATGGGCGCGACCTTGACCATCGCCCGTCACGGCGCCAGCAATGCCAATGACGTCTTCGGTCTTTTCGACAGTGACACCAGCAATGATGCGGTAGGTGTCCAGAGCAACGGCAGCGACCTGATCGTCGACGGCGTGACCGTCGGCACCCTCAGCAATGGCTCGGGCAGCTTGCAGATCACCTTCAATGGCAATGCCGACAACGCGGTGATCGGCAGGGTCATGGGCGCCGTCACCTACAGCAACACCGATCCTTCGACGTCTCCCAGCGCCGATGTGCAAGTCGACTTCGTCCTGGATGACCAGAACCCGAACACCACCGACAGCGGCACTGCCGGCACTGGCCAGGACCAAGGCGCCGAAGGGCAGAAAACCGCGACCCAGTCGATCACCATCCACCTCAATACCGCACCGGTCGCCACGGACGATGGCCTGCAAACCGTCCAGCAGGGCAATCCGGCCAGTGGCAATGTACTGCCCAATGACACCGACCCGGAAAGCAATCCCCTCAGCGTCAGCGAATTCAGCGTCGCCGGGGTTTCCGGCAGCTTCAACCCTGGCGACACCGCGACCATCAGCGGCGTCGGTACGCTGACCGTGAATGCCGATGGCAGCTATCTGTTTACGCCAACCTCGACCTATCACGGCGACGTGCCGGTGGTGACCTACAGCATCAGCGATGGCACAGGCGGCAGCGACAGCGCCGACCTGACCATCCGTGTCAACGCGCCGCCCGTTGCGGTGGATGACGGCCTGCAAACCGTCCAGCAGGGCAATCCGGCCAGCGGCAACGTGCTGCCCAACGACACCGACCCGGAAGGCAATGCCCTCAGTGTCAGCGGATTCACCATCGCCGGGGTTTCCGGCAGTTTCAACCCTGGCGACACCGCGACCATCACGGGCGTGGGTACCTTGATCCTCAACGCCGACGGCAGCTACCTGTTCACGCCAACCTCGACCTATCACGGCGACGTACCGGTGCTGACCTATAGCATCAGCGATGGCGTGGGCGGCAGTGACAGCGCCGACCTGACCATCCGCGTCAACGCGCCGCCCGTTGCGGTGGATGATGGCCTGCAAACCGTCCAGCAAGGCCATCCGGCCAGCGGCAATGTACTGCCCAATGACTCCGACCCGGAAGGCAACCCCCTCAGCGTCAGCGGCTTCACTGTCGCCGGGGTTTCCGGCAGCTTCAACCCTGGCGACAGCGCGACCATCAGTGGTGTCGGTACGCTGACCATGAATGCCGATGGCAGCTACCTGTTCACCCCGCTCGCCAGCCATTTCGGCAACGTGCCCACCGTGACCTACACCCTCAGCGACGGCGTCGGCGGCTCCGACAGCGCCGACCTGACGATCAGCGTCAACTCCAAGCCGACCGCCACCGACGACGGCGTCTTGCTCACGGATCGCGACACACCGCTCCAGTCCATCAATGTGCTGGGTAACGACAGCAGTCCGAATGGCGACCCACTGACCGTCACCCACGCCGAAAGCGCGGACGGCAGCGTCTCGATCAACCCTGATGGCACCCTGAACTTCACGCCGACAGCGGGTGTCACCGGTGATGTGACCATTACCTACGTGATCATCGACAACCACGGCGGCAGCGGCACCGCCCAGGTGCGCATTCACATCAACGAGCCCCCCGTGGCGATCGACGACGGCGTGCGGACCGGGCTTCAAGGCGACCCTGTCAACGGCAGCGTGCTCGGCAACGACAGCGATCCGGAGCACGACGCGATTCACGTGATCGACTTCAGTATCAATGGGGTAGCCGGTACCCATGCGACAGGCAGCAACGTGGGGATTGCCGGCGTCGGAACGTTCACGCTGGCGCTCGACGGCACCTACCAGTTCGTGCCGGACAACAACTTCACTGGCACGGTACCGACGATCACCTACCGGATAACCGATGATCATGGCGGTTTCTCCAGCGCGCAATTGAGGTTACGCATCGACCCCTCGGTGTTGCCACCGCCGCCGGCCTCCGAGGTGACAGCCGATCAATCCCGACTACCGGGAGACGTCGAGCGTCACGTCTATCCGGACTGGCATCTGGACCTGTTGAGTATCCAGCGCTCGATGGTGCCCGGACTGTTCGTCACCCTTCCGGTGATTGACTCCCAGGCTCAGGCCAGCGACCGACTCGATCCGCTCCTGTCCAGCTACAACACGGCGATCAGCGGGCAAATACAATCGGAGTCGATTGGCCTGGGGCTCGGTTTCGTACCTGACCTGCATGTCACGCAGGCAGTGCAGGACTCGCAAAGAGCCGTCGACTACCTGGAACCATCGCTCAGGTTCAAGGACAGCGAGTACTTCACCGGTGGCGACAGTCTGTTCGATGACTTCAACACATGGGCACCGCGTGCCAACGAAGCTCCCGCGGCAGGCCTTCAGCCCACCTCCGGGCCCCAGGCCGCGGTCTCGTTCAGTGACCAGGTGAACAAGGCTGCGACGCAGCGCCAACCCCACTTGTTCAATGAAAGCAACCGCCCGCCCGCACCACAGCGCAAAGGCTGAACCATTTCTTTTTGTCTTGATAAAAACGGTACCCACATGCGCTTGATGGAAAAAAATCGTTCAGTGTTGGTCCCCGGGTTGCTCCTGACCGTCCTGTTCATGGGCCTGGCAGGTTGCTCCGTTGCCCCACAGCCGTTGAAAGATGATGAAGTTCACCAGCGCGTGGCCGGTGACCAGCTCCAGCTTTATGCGGACCAGGAACCGATCAAAGGGCCAATGACCTTCGCCGATGCACTGGCGCGCTCGCTCAAATACAACCTCGACTATCGTCTGAAGCTGATGGAGTCGGCGCTCGCCGCCGGCCTGCACGACGTTTCCCGCTACGACATGCTGCCCAAGATGCTGGTCTCGGCCGGCTACGCCTCGCGCAACAACGAATCGGGCGGCACCAGCGTGGGTATCGAGACCCACACCGTTTCGTTGATCCCCTCCTCCTCCGTCGAGCGCGACCGCACTCTGGCCAGCGCCGAGTTTTCCTGGAACCTGCTGGACTTTGGCGTCAGCTATTACCGGGCCAAACAAAGTGCGGACCAGTATCTGATAGCCGAAGAACGCCGTCGACGGGTCATGCAGACCGTTCTGCAGGACCTGCGCACATCCTATTGGCGTGCCTTGGGAGCCCAGCGCCTCGAAAGCCAGGCCGACGATCTGCTCAAACGTGTACGCATCGCCCTGGGCAAGTCCCGCGAAGCCGAAATACAGGGGCTGCTGCCCCCCGCACAGGCCTTGGCTTACCAAAGTGCCCTGTTGGACGCGACCACCTTGCTCAACGCCCGGCGGCAGGATCTGGAGTTTGCCAAGCGCGAGCTGGCGGCGCTGATGAGCATTCCACCAGGTACCCAGTTCACCTTGGCCGAAGAAAGCGAACCGTCGTTGCCAGGCGTTCCCGCAGATATTGCCAAGCTTGAAGAAATCGCCTTGCAGGCACGTCCCGAGTTGCGCGAAGAGGATTACCGCAAGCGCATTTCAGCAGACGAAGCGCGTCGCCAGTTGCTGGCCTTGCTGCCAAGCCTGGGCATCAACATCAACAGCCAGTACGACTCCAACAAATACCTCTATAACAACAGTTGGGTCGACAGCGGCGTGCAGCTCAGCGCCAATCTGTTCAGGCTGGCCGCCATTCCGGCCACGCAAAAAGCCAGCGACTCCCAGGAAAAGACCGACAACGCTCGCCGCCTGGCATTGTCGATGGCGGTGTTGACCCAGGTACGCATTTCGGTCGAACGCTACAAATTGGCCCTGGTCGATTACGATCTGGCCGACCAGTCGAGCCAGGTCGATCAACGGATGGCCAAGTTCGCCCGGGCCTCGCTGACCTCGCGCACCGACTCCGAACTGGAAGTGATCCGCACCGAGACCCGCGCCCTGCTCGCTCAGTTCCAGCGCTACTCCGCCTACGCCACCGCGCAGACCGCTTTCGGACGCATCTACAACTCCCTGGGGCTCGACGTACTGCCCGAAAACGTCAACGACTCCAGCAATCTGCAAGAGCTCTCACAGCAACTGGAGAAAAGCCTCGGCAATTCGGAACGGCAAGCGTTCACCACAGCAGTCGGTGAGCGACCTTCGCAGCAACCCATCGCGGTCCGTATCGAGTACCAGGGCAATGCCCAGGCGGCCAATGCCATGCTCAACGTAGCGCGCAAGGCACTGGAGCGTAACCTGTTCGTCCTTGCCGAAAACGACCCAGGGGTGCCTACGCTGGTCATGCGGCTACAGGTGTCCGACGTCCAGGATGGCATACGTCGCGGTCAGTGGAACGTCAGCCTGCTCCGTGCGGGTGGCAGCGTGGCGGGCACCAGTCATTATCAGAGCACGTTGCGAGCCCAGCCGGATAGAGACTCATTGAACGCCTTCTGCGAAGCCGCCACGGTGGCTGAATTGCCGAACCTGCGCGAATGGTTGAAATCGGCCTCGGTACAGGTCGCTTCCAAATGAGCCTGTCCATGCGTTGTCGTCCATTGCTCATGCTGACCGGCCCGCTGCTTGGCCTGGCCTTGGCGGGTCAATCGGCCTGGGCACAGAATGAAACCGACGCCGGGGTGCGTGTGCTGCTGGTAGCCGATCAGGAAACCACCCTGGCCAGCCAGTTGGTGGGACGCGTGCGTGCGGTCAATGCGTCGCTGGGCTCGTCGTTCCGCAAGGGCGACGTACTGGTCAGCTTTGACTGCGACGAACAGACCGCCCGCCTGAAAATGGCCCAGGCCGACCTGAGTTCCGCGCGCGAGACCCACGACGCCAAACTGCGTCTGCAAGGCTTGCAATCCGCCGGCGAAGTGGAAGTGTCGCTGGCCGCCAGCGCGGCGGAAAAAGCCGCCGCCCAGGTCGCTCAATACCGTGCCCAGCAACAGCAGTGCATGGTCCTTGCGCCGTTCGACGGGCGCGTGGTCAAGGTCCAGGTCAAAGCCTTCCAGGGTGTCAACCTGGGCCAGCCATTGCTCGACATCATCAGCAACGGCCCGCTGAAAATGCGCGTCAACGTGCCCTCCAGATGGCTGGCCTGGCTCCGGCCCGACCAGACCTTTCAGGTTGACCTGGGTGAAACCGGCAAACGCTACCCGGCCAAGGTCAAAGCCATCAACGCCCAAGTCGATGCCGTCAGCCAGACCATCGAGCTTGAGGGCGTGATCGAAGGCCAGCCCAAGGACCTGCTGGCAGGCATGAGTGGTACTGCGCTGTTCGAAGCCGCGCAATGAATGCCCAAGCCCATCCAGTGAACCCGGTCGCGGCGCTGCTGCATCTGGAGTTGCGCGCCCAAGAGGCGCGCAGCACTGAGCAGTTGGGTTTTGTGATCGTCAACGAAACCTGGCAGCTTCTGCAATATCGCCAAGGGTACTTCTTCGTCAGTGATGTATTGGGCAAACCCGCGCTGAGCAATGTCTCAAGCCTGGCGATGCTCGCGGAGGAGTCACCGTTTACCGTTTGGCTCAAGGGTCTGGCTCATCATCTCTGGTCAGCGCCCATGGCGGCGGACGACCCGACACGGGCTCCCGTGGTAGGCCTTTGGCAAGCACAGTCGCTCCCCGACAGCTTCGCCGAGGGCTGGGCTGAGTGGATGCCGGCGCACCTGCTGTGTATTCCACTGCCCGGTCGCGACCATTCGCGCCGGGGCATGTTGCTGCTGGCCTGTGACACCGAGCCGGACGAACACACCCAGGCTCTGCTCGCCCGACTGAGCCAGACCTATGCCTACTGCCTCGCCGCGCTGACCGACAAACGCCCCACGCTCGGCGCTCGCTGGCAAGTCTGGCGACGGCGGCCGTTGCGGATGGCCGGACTGGCTTGTGCCGTCGCCCTGGCGTTTCTGTTCCCGGTTCGCCTGAGTGCCTTGGCCCCGGCCGAAATCGAAGCGCACAACGCCATGGCCATCGCCGCACCCCAGGACGGCGTAGTGCATGAGTTCCTGGTGCAACCCAACCAACTGGTACAAAAAGACCAGCCGCTGTTCAGCCTCGATGACACCACCCTGCGCAATCGCCGGGCCGTGGCCTTGCAAGCACTGCAAGTCGCCCGTTCCGAAGCCCTGCTCGCTGCCCAGAAGGCGTTCGACAACGCCCAGAGCAAAGGCGAACTGGCCGCGCTCAACGGACAGGTGCAGGAAAAGCAGGCCGAGGTCGCTTGGCTCGATGAGATGCTCGAGCGCAACGTGGTCAGGGCGCCACGCGAGGGCATCGCGATCTTTGGCGACAGTAACGACTGGATCGGCAAGCCAGTGGTCACTGGCGAACGGATCATCCAACTGGCCGACCCACAAGATGCCGGCGTACTGATCTGGCTGCCGGTGGCCAATGCCATCAATCTCGATACCGGCTCGCAGATTCGCCTGTTCCTGCATGTGGCCCCTCTTTCGCCCCTGACCGCCAACCTGATCCAGACCAGCTATCAAGCCACCCTGTCGCCGGACAATGTCCCTTCTTACCGGATTCGCGGGCAGTTCCAGGGCGATGTCAGCCAGTTGGCCCGTATTGGCCTCAAAGGCACCGCCAAGCTGTATGGCGAACCGGTACCGTTGATCTATTACGTCTTGCGACGCCCTTTGGCCGCCTTGCGTGAATGGAGCGGCCTGTGAGTGAACTGGACCTTGCGGCCATGCCATCAAGCCCCTCCACCGGCTTGACGCCCCAGGGCTCGGACATCGAGCTACCGGAAAAGCTGCCAGCGATACGCGAGGACCTGCGCCTGACTCCGGGCGCGACGCAGCGCGATGGGTCGCCGACCTGGATGATCCAGGATCCGGTCGGCAACCGTTTTTTCAATATCGGCTGGCTCGAATTCGAGATGCTGTCACGCTGGTCTCTGGGCAGCCCGACTCGCTTGCTCGACACATTGGCGGCAGAAACGCCCCTGCGGGTCAGCCGCGGGGAGCTGGCCGCCCTGTTGTTGTTTCTGAGTCGCCATCAGTTGCTGCATATCACCGATGTAAATGGGACCCGCAGCCTGGAGGAAATGGCCAGGCAACGCGGACACACAGGCTGGCAATGGCTGCTTCACAATTATCTGTTCATGCGGGTGCCGCTCTGGCGTCCGCAACACCTGCTGCAGAAAACCCTGCCGTGGGTCGCGCCCCTGTTCAGCAGGGCTTTCCTGACGGGCGTTGCCGTCGCCATCCTGTTCGGCCTGTTTTTCGTTGAACAACAATGGGACGAGTTCGTTGCCAGCTTCAAGCAGAGTCTCTCGCCACAAGGGATGGTCGGCTACCTGATAGCACTGGCCGTGACCAAATGCCTTCATGAACTGGGACATGCCTACACCGCTACCCGTTATGGTGTGCGTGTTGCTCATATGGGTGTGGCGTTCCTGGTGCTGTGGCCGGTGCTCTACACGGACACCAGCGAGTCGTGGAAACTGGCCGACCGGCGCCAGCGTTTCCATATCGCCGGCGCTGGCATCCTCGTGGAGCTGATGATCGCGGGAATCGCCACGTTGGGTTGGGGGCTATGCGAGAGCCCCATGCTCAAAAGTGCGTTGTTCTTTCTGGCAACCACCAGCTGGATGATCTCGCTGGCACTCAACGCCAGCCCGTTCATGCGCTTTGATGGTTACTTCCTGCTGTCCGACTGGCTCGACCTGCCGAACCTGCACGAACGTTCGGGAGCATTGGCGCAAGCCTGGATGCGTCGCCGACTGTTGGCCTGGGACGAGCCAGACCCCGAAGTCGTGGCGTCGCGCCTGCGGCGTTCTCTCATCGCGTTTGCCGTGATCACCCGAATCTATCGCCTGGTGGTGTTTCTCGGGATCGCCGTCGCCGTGTACTACCTGTTTTTCAAGGCGCTGGGCATCTTCCTGTTTCTGGTTGAAATCTGCTGGTTCGTCATCATGCCTATCCAGCGTGAACTCAAGGTCTGGTGGCGCCGTCGCGAGGAAATCCCTGCCCGCCGTGGCCGCGTGCTGTTGCTTGGGCTCGGCTTGCTGGGGCTGGCGGTTGCCCTGCCGTTGAATACCCATGTGCAGGCACCGGCCTGGTTGCATGCGGAGGTTCAATACACGCTCTATAGTCCACTGCCTGCAAGGTTGACGGAGATATCCGCGGCAGGACAAAGAGTCGAAGCCGATTCGGTCCTGGCCGTTCTCGACTCTCCCCAGATACGCGATAGAGCCGAACGGTCGCACAAGGCCGCCCTGGCACTGCGTGCGCAACTGGACGGCCTTGCCGGGGCGGTGGATGGTGCGGAAAAATACACCTCGATTGCCAGCCAACTCAGCCGCCAGCAAGCCGAGTCGGCGGCGCAATCAGCCGAACTGCAACGCCTGTCTTTACGCGCCCCGATGGCGGGGGTACTCACGGACATCGACCCCTCGATACAGCCTGGTGTCTGGGTCAAGCCGAATCAACCACTGGGGGTACTGGTCAATCCCGACAGCTGGACAGTTGAAGCTTTCGTCCGGCAACAGGACCTTTCACGCTTGAGCATCGGCGCCCGTGCGCGCTTCTATGCCGAAGGCGACGCAGGCACAGCGCTTGGAGGACAGGTTGTCAGCATCGACGATTCGCGCACCCAGAACGTTCCTCATCTGATGTTGAGTACCGCCTATGGCGGTCCGATTCCTGTCTCTGGCAAACCGGACAGCAGCTTGCAGGTGCGTGACGCGCTTTACCGGGTCAGGATCAGCCTGGACACCCCGCCCGCTCAAACGATGATGCGCTTGGGAAAAGTCTCGATCGAGGGCTCCCACGTAAGTCCGGTTGCCGGATTGCTTACCGATGCCCTGTCCATTCTGATTCGGGAGAGCGGTTTTTGACCTGCGATATTGCACGCGCTGCCATTGCAATCAGCCCCCGCGGATGACTGGGTGGTAACCACAACATCCGGGCTCTGAACAGACTGCCCTATTCCTTGGCGGGATCCTTGGCTGTCGGTTTGCGCTTCCTGGAAGCCGCCACCTTGTATTCACCGGTACCGGCCTCTGTCGCCAGGTGTGCGATCAGTGGCTCGTTGCGAACGCTGTACTTCGCAGGCTTCCTGGCCGCAGGGCGAGCGGTTTCAATGGAGGTCGCCTTGACGGGGGCTGACGACAGGAAAGCACCCGGTTCCATCGCAAACCGCTGTGCCAACGCATACGCCATCTTGTGGCTGATGGGCCGATCCCCACTCAACACCTTGGATACCGCCGTCTTGTCGCCAATTTCGGGGAGGTCCGAGCCCGTGAGCCCAAGCGTCTCCATCAGGTCCCTGATCAATTGCACCGGGGTGCATGTCGCTTCAAACGCGGCGGTGGATTCGCGAAACTGGTCGGAGTCGCGCTGGTAGGCCAGTATTTCGTCTTCGAGCTCGACGAGGATTTTCTCCTCGACCTTGCTCAGCTCACGCCCGTCGGTGAGCTCGTCCAGCAGATCGGTCGCACGCTCATAGTCGGCGGGCGTCTTGATGCCATGCACGAACTCACCGCGCAGACGCTCCAGCACCGCGTGTAGCTCGCCAAGCGTTGCGATCACGGTCTGAAAGTCATTCCTGACTGCGCTCATCGTTTTACTCCTTTGTTGCTTGCATACCAGACGTTGGCTACGTCGTAATCGGCATGTGTGTAGATGTGCTTGACGTAGAATTTCTGTCGGATGTAGTGGACACCTCCTATCACTCTGAGATTGTTGCCCCCTACGTCAATCACGACCCAATTCGCCGTGGCTCTCGGCTTGAACAGGTCGATACCTTGAGTACCGAACAGTTTCTGGAGATCTGCGAGTGCTGTCGGACGGGCCATCTTCAAGATGCGCCGGCAGCGATCGAGCCCGGCCTTATCGTTCGGGTACAAAATGGCGGCGGCGTCAAAACATGATGGCTTGAGTATATCCATAGGCTTCCCTGTCCTTGAGTCGGATGCTACTCCAGTTGTGTTTTTTCACAACCGGAATTTTTCGGCAATGGTGAAGTTCAGAGGGCGTTCTCCGGAGGATGGTCGCGCTCCTCCTGCTGATACTGCCTTGGCGTGCACCCAAACTCCCGACGAAATACTGTGTGCAGATATTGCGCCGACTTGAACCCGCAATTGCGGGCAATGTCTGCGATCGCCAAATCCGTCCTCTCCAACCCACTGGCAGCCGCGGCCAACCTGAACCGCAGGATCTCGTCATGCACGCTGCACCCCCGCTCCTTGCGAAAATGCGTTTCCAGCGATGACCGCGATACCCCTACGTATCCCGCCACCTGCGCGGTCTTGATGCCCTGGCAAGCGTATTGGCGGATGAATAGCAGCGCCTGCATGACGTAGGGATTACCCAACGGTTGATGCAGGCTCGAGGCCTGCACGTTGATCGCGTCGGGAGGTATCAGTATCTGCGTACCTGTGGACGGCATGCCGTGCAGCATCTGGTGGAGCAGGCGCGCGGCGGTGCGGCCCATGGTTTCGGTGCCTTGGATCACCGAACTCAGGGGCACCCGGGTCAGGCTGCGGGTCAGTGGGTCGTTATCGATACCGATCAGCGCCACTTGCTCCGGTACGGCGATGCCGGCGGTCAGGCAGGCTTGCAGCAGTTGGCGGGCACGGGCATCGCTGACGGCGATGATGCCGATGGGTTTGGGCAGGCTTTGCAGCCAGGCGATCTGCTGTTCGACGGCGCTGTCCCAAAGTGGCGCGCTGGTGCCCATGCCGCGATAGACCTCGGCCGGCAGGCCATCGCGGTGCACGAGGGAGCGGAAGGCTTTCTCCCGCTCCTGAGCCCAGCGATTGGCCTGTGCTTCGGGCAGGCTGAAGCAGGCGAAGCGCGTGAGGCCGGCTTCGATCAAGTGCTCGTAGGCCAATTTCATCAGCGCGAAATTGTCGGTGGCGACATAAGGAATGCCCTTGGGATAGGCGCGCCCGTCCTGGTAGGAGCCGCCCACCGCCACCACCGGCAAGCGGATCCCGGCCAACGCCTCGCCAATCAGCGGGTCGTCGAAGTCGGCGATGATCCCGTCACCCTGCCAACGTTCGATCCCCTTCAGCCGGCACAGGAAATCCTCCTCGAGGAAGAGGTCCCAGGACGCACGGGTGCTGCTCAGGTAGTTACCGATGCCGCTGATGATGCCGCGGTCATAGATCTTGCTACCGTTGAACAACAACGCAATGCGGTGGACGGGGGGGACGGTTTTCATTGTTTTTCACCCTTGGCCGGTGAACACAGACTAGGCGCGTGAACCACGAAGCTCAATACAAAATCGAACTACTCCTTGGTGATTTTCATAATTTTCACCCACAGGGCCGGCGTTAGTATCGAGACACCGCCAAGAATAAAAAGGATATCGCCCATGCCGTACTTTCCCGGTGTCGAGAAGATTCGCTACGAAGGCCCCGCCAGCGATTCGCCCCTCGCCTTCCGTCACTATGACGCTGACAAGCTCGTCCTCGGCAAACCCATGCGCGAGCACCTGCGGATGGCGGTGTGCTACTGGCACACGTTCGTCTGGCCGGGGTCCGATGTGTTCGGCGCCGGCACGTTCAAGCGCCCCTGGCAACACGCCGGGGACCCGATGGAACTGGCCATCGGCAAGGCCGAAGCGGCCTTCGAGTTCTTCTCCAAGCTGGGCGTCGACTACTACTGCTTCCACGATACCGATGTTGCCCCGGAAGGCAGCTCGCTGAAGGAATACCGTAACCACTTCGCGTTGATGACCGATCACCTGGAACGCCACCAGGAACAGACCGGGATCAAGCTGCTGTGGGGCACCGCCAACTGCTTCAGCAACCCGCGCTTCGCCGCCGGCGCCGCCACCAACCCGGACCCGGAAGTCTTCGCCTGCGCCGCCGCCCAGGTGTTCAGTGCCATGAATGCCACCCTGCGCCTCAAGGGGGCCAACTACGTCTTGTGGGGCGGTCGTGAAGGTTACGAAACCCTGCTCAATACCGACCTGAAGCGCGAGCGCGAGCAACTGGGCCGCTTCATGGGCATGGTGGTCGAGCACAAGCACAAGATCGGCTTCAAGGGCGACCTGCTGATCGAACCCAAGCCCCAGGAGCCGACCAAGCATCAATACGATTACGACAGCGCCACGGTCTTCGGCTTCCTGCAGCAATTCGGCCTGGAAAACGAAATCAAGGTCAACATCGAGGCCAACCACGCGACCCTGGCCGGGCACAGTTTCCACCACGAGATCGCCACGGCGACCTCGTTGGGAATCTTCGGCAGCATCGACGCCAACCGTGGTGATCCGCAGAACGGCTGGGACACCGACCAGTTCCCTAACAGCGTCGAGGAAATGACCCTCGCCACTTACGAAATCCTCAAGGCCGGCGGTTTCACGAATGGCGGGTTCAACTTTGACGCCAAGGTCCGTCGCCAGAGCGTGGACGAGCTCGATCTGTTCCACGGCCATGTCGCAGCGATGGACGTCCTGGCCCTGGCCCTGGAGCGCGCAGCGGCCATGGTGCAGAACGACCGACTCCAGCATTTCAAGGATCAACGCTACGCCGGCTGGCAGCAGCCGTTCGGCCAGGCGGTGCTGACGGGCAAGTTCAGCCTCGCCTCGCTGGCCGAGCATGCCTTCGTCAACGAGCTCAATCCCCAGGCGGTCAGCGGCCGGCAGGAGATGCTCGAAGGCGTCGTCAACCGGTTCATCTATCCCTGACTCTGTAGAATTCGCTGGCGCAGCGAGGCTGTTACATTCTCGCGACAAATCTCTGCCCGCAGCGCCTCGCGACTCTCTACAGTTCTACCGGCATCACGCTCATCGTCAGGCAGTGTCTTTCAAACAAAAATAAAAGGACGCACCACAATGAAAAACGTAAAACGCACGTTACTCGCCAGCGCCCTGGCCCTGCTGTCGCTTCCGGTCATGGCCGATGCGGCGCACCCCAAAATCGGTTTCTCCATTGACGACCTGCGCCTGGAACGCTGGTCCCGGGACCGCGACTACTTCGTTGCGGCGGCGGAAAAAATGGACGCCAAGGTCTTCGTGCAATCAGCCGACGCCAACGAGCAGAAGCAGATTTCGCAGATCGAAAACCTCATCTCCCGTGGCGTCGACGTGATCGTCATCGTGCCGTTCAACGCCACTGTGTTGACCAACGCCGTCGCCGAAGCCAAGAAGGCCGGGATCAAGGTGGTCTCCTATGACCGGCTTATCCTGAACGCCGATATCGACGCCTACATTTCCTTCGATAACGAAAAGGTCGGCGAAATGCAGGCCAGCGGCGTGCTGAAAGCCGCGCCCAAGGGCAACTATTTCCTGCTCGGCGGCGCCCCCACCGACAACAACGCCAAGGTCCTGCGCGAAGGCCAGATGAAGGTGCTGCAACCGGCCATCGACAAGGGCGATATCAAGATCGTCGGCCAACAGTGGGTAAAGGAATGGAACCCTACCGAAGCCTTGAGCATTGTTGAAAACGCCCTGACGCGGAACAACAACAAGATCGACGGCATCGTCGCCTCCAACGACGCCACCGCAGGCGGCGCCATCCAGGCCCTGGCCGCGCAGAAAATGGCCGGCAAGGTGCCGATCTCGGGCCAGGACGCCGACCTGGCAGCGGTCAAGCGGGTGATCGATGGCACCCAGACCATGACCGTCTACAAGCCCCTGAAGCTGATCGCCTCCGAAGCCGCCAAGCTTTCGGTACAACTGGCGCGTAACGAGAAGCCGTCCTTCAGTTCGCAGTACGACAACGGCAGCAAGAAAGTCGACACCATCCTGCTCACCCCGACCCCGTTGACCAAGGACAACATCGACCTGCTGGAAAAAGACGGCTTCTATACCAAGGCGCAGATCGCCGGGCAGTAAGTTGAACACCACCGGTCAGTGAAGCACAGTCTGTGGGAGCGAGCCTGCTCGCGATGGCGGTAGCACATTCAATATTGATGCAAGCTGAACCACCGCTATCGCGAGCAGGCTCGCTCCCACAGGGAACTGATCGGCAGGTTTATGTGTAAGACCTTCCCACGAGTCCTTGCCATGTCCGATTACCTGCTGCAAATGAACGGCATCGTCAAAACCTTCGACGGTGTCAAAGCCCTGAATGGCATCGACATCAAGGTCCGGCCGGGGGAATGCGTCGGCCTGTGTGGCGAGAACGGCGCCGGCAAATCGACCTTGATGAAAGTCCTTTCGGCGGTCTATCCCCATGGCACCTGGGACGGTGAAATCCTCTGGGACGGCCAGCCGCTCAAGGCGCAGTCCATCAGCGAAACCGAAGCCGCCGGGATCGTCATCATTCACCAGGAGCTGACGCTGGTACCCGACCTGTCGGTGGCCGAGAACATCTTCATGGGGCACGAGCTGACCCTGCCCGGCGGACGCATGAACTACCCGGCGATGATCCATCGCGCCGAAGCCTTGATGCGTGAGCTCAAGGTACCGGACATGAACGTCTCGCTCCCGGTATCGCAGTACGGCGGTGGCTACCAGCAACTGGTGGAGATCGCCAAGGCGCTGAACAAACAGGCGCGCCTGCTGATCCTCGACGAACCTTCATCGGCCCTGACCCGCTCGGAAATCGAGGTGCTGCTGGATATCATCCGTGACCTCAAGGCCAAGGGGGTTGCCTGCGTCTACATCTCCCACAAGCTCGATGAGGTGGCGGCGGTCTGCGACACCATCTCGGTGATCCGCGACGGCAAGCACATCGCGACCACCGCCATGGCCGACATGGACATCCCACGGATCATCACCCAGATGGTCGGGCGGGAAATGAGCAACCTCTACCCCACCGAACCCCATGACATCGGCGAGGTGATTTTCGAAGCGCGCCACATCACCTGTTACGACGTCGATAATCCCCGGCGCAAACGGGTTGACGATATCTCGTTCGTGCTCAAGCGTGGTGAAATCCTCGGCATCGCCGGGCTCGTCGGTGCCGGTCGCACGGAACTGGTGTCGGCGCTGTTCGGTGCCTACCCTGGCCGCCATGAAGGAGAAGTCTGGCTGGATGGCCAAGCGATCGACACCCGCACACCCCTCAAGTCGATCCGCGCCGGCCTGTGCATGGTCCCCGAGGACCGCAAGCGCCAAGGGATCATTCCAGACCTGGGCGTCGGCCAGAACATCACCCTCGCCGTGCTGGAGAATTTCTCGAAGCTGACCCGCATCGACGCCGAAGCCGAACTGTGCAGCATTGAAAAGGAAATCTCGCGCATACATCTGAAAACCGCGAGCCCGTTCCTGCCGATCACCAGCCTCTCCGGTGGTAACCAGCAAAAAGCCGTGCTGGCGAAAATGCTCCTGACCAAACCCCGCGTACTGATTCTCGATGAGCCGACCCGGGGCGTGGACGTCGGCGCCAAGTACGAGATCTACAAGCTGATGGGCGCACTGGCGGCCCTGGGTGTGTCGATCATCATGGTTTCCTCGGAGCTGGCCGAAGTGCTGGGGGTTTCCGACCGCGTGCTGGTGATCGGCGAAGGCCAGTTGCGCGGGGACTTCGTCAACCACGAACTCACCCAGGAACAAGTGCTCGCTGCTGCGCTCAGCCATCCCGATGGCCATAACAATAATGATCGGAAGTCCGCGTAGATGAATCAGGTCAAACAACTCTTCACCCGCTACAAAATGCTCGCGCTGGTGATCGCCGTGGCGATCATCTGGCTGTTCTTCAGCTGGCAGACCGACGGCGGTTTCCTGACCCCGCGCAACCTGTCCAACCTGCTGAGGCAGATGTCCATCACCGGGATCCTCGCCTGCGGCATGGTGCTGGTGATCATCAGCGGCGAAATCGATCTGTCGGTGGGCTCATTGCTCGGGTTGCTGGGTGGTCTGGCGGCGATTCTCGACGTGGTCTATCACATACCGCTGCTGGCCAACCTCAGCCTGGTGGCCCTGTGCGGCTTGGTCATCGGCCTGGCCAACGGCTTCATGACCGCCTACCTGCGCATCCCTTCGTTCATCGTGGGTCTGGGCGGCATGCTGGCGTTTCGCGGGGTTCTGCTGGGCATCACCGGCGGCACCACCATTGCCCCGGTGTCGCCGGAGCTGGTCTACGTCGGCCAGGGTTACCTGCCGCAAACCATGGGTATAGCGTTGGGCATACTGCTGTTCGCCCTCACCGTTTTCCTGACCTGGAAACAACGCCGCAACCGCGCCCTCCATGGCTTGTCGGCACATTCCCTGGTGCGTGACGTGTTGCGCGTGGTGACGATTGGCGCGGTGCTGGCCGGGTTCGTCCATACCCTCAACAGCTACGACGGCATTCCGGTTCCGGTACTGCTCCTGCTGATCCTGCTGGGGGTGTTCAGCTACGTCACCAGCCAAACCGTGTTCGGACGCCGCGTCTATTCGGTGGGCAGCAACATGGAAGCCACGCGCCTGTCTGGCATCAACGTACAGGCAGTGAAACTGTGGATCTTCGGCATCATGGGCGTAATGTGCGCCCTCGCCGGCCTGGTCAACACCGCACGCCTGGCCGCGGGCTCACCCTCGGCCGGCAGCATGGGCGAACTCGACGCCATCGCCGCCTGCTTCATCGGCGGCACCTCCATGCGCGGTGGCTCCGGCACCGTCTACGGAGCCCTCCTCGGCGCGCTGGTCATCACCAGCCTGGACAACGGCATGTCGATGCTCGACGTCGACAGTTACTGGCAGATGATCGTCAAGGGCAGCATCCTGGTGCTGGCGGTGTGGGTGGATGTGAGTACGCGGGTGGGGCGGCGTTGATGGGGCATGGCGGCATCAACAACCCTTGAGCCCTCTGGCGAGCAATGCTGTCACTTAAGGTTTGCTTGATTCATTGTGGCGAGGAGATTTAGCGAAACGTCGCACCGCCCCGCTGGGGCGCGACGCGTCCCAAAACCTGAGCATGCGGTATGTCAGACAGGTTGAGGGGGACTGCTTCGCAGCCCAGCGGGGCGGTGCGACGTTTCGCTAAATCCCCTCGCCACAGGTTCATCTACTGCCTTAAGTGAATAGCATTGTCCCCTGACGAGGGGATCTAGCGAGACGTCGCACCCCCGCTGACTCGTGCGGAACAAGGAGAATATCTGGTCTATAGTTTCCCTCTAATCAATTGATGTTTTTTCGTACGGACGCGCGGGTGTCATTCAGGGAGCACATCATGTCGATCCAACGGACAAGTGGACTGAGACTGGCTCCCGGTATCACGGCATCCGAGTACACCGCGTCCAAGGGACCGAGCCATGTCTTCCGTGATCGGCTCGGCCACCTCAGGGAAGCCTATATCCTGCTTCCGCTGTTGTCCGCCCTGCTCTTGTTCGCTCTCTGGTCCGCCACCCTCTACCTCATCAAGGTCGAGCAGACCCGTGCCCAGCGCAACGCCGCCGCCGTCAGCCAGGAAATCGGCGCCACCTACGAAGCGCAGATACTGCGTGCGGTCCGGGAGATCGACCAAACCCTCAAGCTCGTCAAATACGCCTACGAGGCCGAGGGCGAACGCACCCCATTGCCCCGGCTCAAGGAGCGGGCGTTGTTGCCGCCGGCCCTGCTGTTTGATGTCAGTGTGGTCAACGTCGACGCCAAGCTGCTGGCCAGCACCCGAGCGAACGAAACGGACCCCGTCAGAGATCGGGATGAACTGCGGACGTTGCGCAACAACGACACGTTGCTGATCAGCCGCCCGTGGAAGGATCCCCTGACCGAGGAATGGCGCTTGCGCTTCAGCCGGCGCCTCAACACGCCGGATGGCACGTTCTCGGGCATCGCCAGGGTCGAGGTCGATGCGGCCTATTTCGCCAGCAGCTATGACGCCTCGAAACTCGGTGAGCGGGGTGTGCTCGGACTGCTGGGCACCGATGGGATCTTCCGGGTGCGACGCACCGGGGAGTCGATCCAGGCCGGCGATACGGTCAACTATGAGGCGTTGGTACCGGATACCGAAGACATCCAGACATCGTTGTTGACCAACAGTTGGGACGGGGTGCGGCGTTATACCAGTGCACGCCAGCTCTATGACCTTCCCCTGGCAGTGATCGTCGGCTTATCCGAAGAAGAACAACTGGTGGTCGTGAACCGGCAAGCCCAGACCTATCTGCGGCGCGCAGCGGGTGTCAGCCTGTTGCTGGTGCTGCTCGCCGGCCTGTTGAGTCGAATGAGCTGGCAGCTTGCACAAAGCCGGCTGCAGGCCGCCGAAGCCAAGGTGGCCTATGCCGAGCGTGTCGAATACCTTGCCTATCACGACGCCCTCACGGCACTGCCCAATCGCAGCCTGTTCAGCAAATTGTTGATTCAGCACATCCACGAAGCCCATCGTTATCAGCGACAAATGGCCGTGCTGTTCCTCGACCTGGACCGCTTCAAGCAAATCAACGATACCCTCGGCCATGACGCCGGCGACCAGTTGCTGCAAGAAGTCGCGAACCGCCTCAAGGCCTGTCTGCGCGAGAGCGATATCGTTGCCCGATTGGGTGGTGACGAGTTTGTGGTGTTGCTGCCACAGTTGTCTGATGAAAAGTATGTGGCGGCCACCGCCCAGAAAATCCTCGCCGCGATTGCCCGCCCCTTCAATCTTCGAGGGAAAGAATTCCGGGTCACCGCCAGCATCGGTATCAGTCTTTTTTCCCGGGATGGCCAGGACGAACAGACCCTGAAGAAAAACGCCGATATCGCGATGTACCAGGCCAAGCAACAAGGTAAAAACACCTTCCAGTTCTATTCCGAAAAACTGAACGCGGAGTCATTGGAACGCCAGACGCTGGAATTCGGCTTGCGTCATGCACTGGAACGTAACGAGTTCCGGCTGCATTACCAGGCCAAGCGGGATATTCGCAGCGGCCAGATCACCGGCATGGAAGCCCTCCTGCGCTGGGAGCATCCTGACCTGGGGCTGGTGGCTCCCATGCAGTTCATTCCGGTTGCCGAAGAGACCGGCCTGATCGTTCCCATCGGCAAGTGGGTACTCAGGACTGCCTGCGAGCAAAACGTGGCCTGGCAACAACAGGGCCTGCCGCACCTGTGCATCGCCGTGAACCTGACGGCCCGCCAGTTTGTCGATGAACATCTCTTGAGCGACCTCGCGACGATACTGACCGACACCGGCATGGACGCCCGTCTGCTGGAGCTGGAGATCACCGAAAGCCTGCTCATGCAGGATGTCAGGAAGACCCTGCAGGTGTTGACCGGCCTCAAGGAACTGGATATCCGGATCGCCATCGATGACTTCGGTATTGGCTACTCCTCGCTCTCGGCACTCAAACAGTTCCCGCTCGACTCGATCAAGATCGATCGCTCGTTCATCCGTGACGTCACCAGCCAGGCAGAAGACAGAGCCTTGACCGAAGCCATCATCACCATGGGCAGGAGCCTCAGCCTGACCGTGGTTGCCCAGGGCGTGGAAACCAAGGAGCAAGCCGATTTCCTACGGGACAACGCCTGCGACGAATTCCAGGGGTTCTACTTCAACAAGCCGGTTCCTGCCGATCAGTTCAAGGTATTGCTGCAAGCACAGACGGTGCGTACCAACACGGACGTGTAGCCGCTCATTGCGGATCGGCCGGCACTACCCTGACGCTGTCATCCACTTCGCGCGCATCGATATAGCCAATGGCAGCGGGATTACCGGCCACGTGCGTCTTGACTTCCGCACTGTTCGAAACAGTATCCGGAGGCTGGCCCCGACCGGTAAATATGATTTTTGACCAGTGCGTCTTGAGTTGTGCGGCGGATTTGCCGGTGTATCGGGTGTAGAACTCATCGCGCACGGCAGCGCCTTCAGGCTGGTCGATTGGAATGGCCTGCCCGCCCTCGGGAAAGCGACTGGCCTTGCCCAGGAAAATATTCGCCACCTGGTTGCTCGCCAGGGTTTTTACCGGGTTGGCCGTCGAGACGATCACCACCACATCAGCCATGACGAACGTGCTGCCTGCGCACAAGGTGATTCCCGCCACGGCGCATCCGGCGCGCTTGAGAAACCCCATGATCGGCCTCATCAGAAAACAAAATCGACAGCGAGGCTGAGCACGCTGAACGAGCCGCCCGGTTTGAAACCCGGCTGGAAGTTGGTCAGCGGGCCCGTCGTGATGCCATCCATCCGGGTGTGGTCGTACTGCAATTTGGCGTCCATGTTTTTCGTGAAATCCCAGCGTACACCCAGCGACAGGGTTTGCTGGCGGCTGCCGGCGCCCAGGATGGAGTTGAGCGTTCCGTTGAGCTCCCCCGCGGCATCGGCCAGGTCCGGGGGCAATGTCGAGGTGTCCAGCCCTTCGCTGGACGTGTCGCTCAGTGTCTTTGACCGCGCATACGTGATGTAAGGCGTGAACGCCTCGATCCGGTATCCACCGCTGACATACCAGGCACTCACCTCACCAAACACCGCATGGCTATCGAAATGCCCCCACTCGCCCATGACGAACCAGTCGCCGGGATCATAGATGGCCCCGACACCGACGAAATTGAAGTCCTTGCCCTTGGTGTCGTAGCGGTCGGCGATGACGTCGCCGTCTTCGCCGAACTGCCGGAAACCATCGAAGAGCGGATTGAACGGCTCGTAGGTCAAGCGCGTGTGCTGATAGGTAATGCGCGTGGTCAAGGCACCGTATTCGGTCAGGTTGGAAACACCCCATGAGCCTCTGGCCCGTGTCTCGCCCGTGTCATTGGGCATCCGGACCGTGCTCTGACCGACGTTGCCTTGTACGGTACTGATGACATCGCCCATGTGCAGCCGGTAGCTGAGGTCCATGCCATCGGTCGCGGTGACGGGGATCATGCTGTAGACCTCCCCCGGGGGGCGCACCCAGGGAAGCGTATAACCGACCTTGCGGGTGTCGGAGAACAGGAAGGCCGGTTGCACCGTACGGCCGATACGCAGGCTGAAATCGGGTGTGACCTGATATTTGAAGTTTGCCCATTCGACGTAGGGGCGATAGCTGTTGTCGTAACGCTGCTCAGAAATTACCTGCACCACCGCCGAGAGTTCCGGAGTGAAGCGTGCCGTCACTTGCGCACCGACCAGGCTGTCGATATCGGCATTCCAACTGCGCGTGTGGCCGGCGCCGTTGGGCTTATAGATGCTGGAGGCGAAATCGGCTTTCTTCTCGCTGGAATGAACCACACCGACCGTGCCGAAGCTGCTCACGGAAAACGTCGGCCCGTCGGCATCGGCGGCGTTGGCCGTGCAGGCATAAAGCGACATCACGGCCAGGGCCAGCGGATTGAATCGGGGAGCCATGGAATCAGTGCAGCCCCGACAGGAGAACCCACTCATCCAGGCAGGCTATCGCGCTGGGGCCTTGTTCGAGATTGCCTGAAGGGATTGCCACCATTCGTTCCAGTCCTTATGACGTCGGCTCAATACCATGAGCGAATTGTAGACGACAAAATTCTATCTGCCCGGATCATGCGAGGGTCGCCTGGCTCAAGGCTTTGATGGGCAGTTCCAGGGTGAACGTGGCACCCTGCCCCGGCCCGTCGCTTTGGGCTCTCAGCACACCGCCCATTTCCATCGCCGCCAGGACACAGCTGTGCAAACCGAAACCATGGCCCTCTTTGCGAGTGGTGAAACCATGGGCAAAAATTCGCGTCAGGTTCTCCTCGGCGATACCTTCCCCATTGTCGACCACCTGAATGATCAGCTTGTGCTCCGGCGTCAACTCAGTATGAAGAGTGATCAGCGGCGATCGATCCGACATATTGACCATCGCGCCGCAGGCATTCTTGATCAGGTTGACCATGATCATCAGCACTCGATGCTTGTCCAGCTGCACTGCGGGCATTGCCGAAAACTCCTTCAGCACCGAGACCCGGCGAGCGGTGATGATGCCGGCGTTCATGCGCAGCGCGTCCTCCAGCAAACGCTCGACCTGGACGCTCTCACAGAGACTGGATACACCCGAGTAAGATTGCTGGGCCGTGACGACCTCCTTGATGTGATCGATGCTCTTGACCAGTTGTTCCAGTTCATCGGACATGCTTTTCTGTTCGACAGCCAACGCTTCCGTCACCTGATTCAGATACCCCGGAAGCAGCTTTCCTTTCTCGTCTTCAGAGAGAAACTGGCCCAGGTTCGAGGCATGCTGGTTCATCAACTGCATAGCCTTGCCCAGCCCCAAGGCCTTGCTGGTACGCAGTTTTTGCGTCAGCACTTCCGCGGAGACGTTCACGCTGTTGAGCACATTCCCCACGTTATGCAGGACGTTGGTGGCGATCTCGGCCATGCCGGCCTGACGCGCAACAGCCACCAGTTGGGTCTGGGCTTCGGCGGTGCGCAAACGGCTTTGTGCCAGCTGCCAGCTCGTCCGGCTCAGCAAGACAACCAGAAACACCAACAACAGGCTGCCTCCTGCGGCCCGCCACTGATAGGTGTGGGCTAGCTCGGTCACGGCGGCCAGTTGTTCCTCTTCGGATAACCCGACGATCACCGCCAGGGGAAGATCATAGAGCTGGCGGGCACTGGTATAACGCCGCACCTCGTCCCAACTGTTGGTCAGCAGCTGCGCCTGGGTGTCCTCGCTGTCCGGGACCAGCGCCCCATAATCGACCGCATCGCCGGCCTGGATCGACTCCCCGGTGCGTCGCACCCGGAAGATCCCATCGGTGCCCAGCAGTCCGAGCACACCCCGCTCACCGAGTTTCGAGGCGTCATAGCTGCTGGCGAAATAGGCCGCATCGACCTCGACCCTGGCGACACCCGAAAACGACCCATCCGGCGCATCGAGACGACGACTGAAACGCAGACGCCACTCATCCGTCGAAGGGTCTTTCCAGGGGAGGCTGATCAACAGCGAATCATTGCTGCGCAGCGTTCGCAGCTCATCCGGGTCACTGACCGGCCCCGTTTCGTTGGCCCGGGTGCTGGCCACAAGCTTTGCGTCGGCACTGACCACACTCACATCAAACAACAGGGCCGGAGGCAACAACGCCCGCTCCTTGAGCCGGGGCAGTGGGTTGCGCTTGCCCTCGGCCTCGTAGGTGTATTTGACGAGTTTGAGGGTTTGATCGATCTCGTGAACCGCCCGCAACATCTGCGCTTCGTAGGTGGCGCTGATTTCCTGGCTGACCGTGGCGGCGTTGTATCTGGCACGCGCCAACTCACTGTTGATGAGGTAGAACGTCGTCATCCAGATCGCCAGCAATAGCAGAACGGCGAGCAACGGAAACAGGACGTAGGCTTCCTTGACATGAGCCATCCCACGTCGAAAAGCCCGCCCCACGCCCCCCGCGGCAGTGTCCGTTGACGGGGTGATACCGGAGACCAACCTCAGCCCATGGGGCCGTTGAAACAGCATGCTTTGCTCCCTGCGTTGTATCAGCACTTCAGGTTAGCGGGCACCCGCCGGGGCTTGAGCTCAAGGAGATGCCAGGAGTCTCTTGCGGCGTCCGTGCGAGGCAGATTGCCGATGGGTTTGCTGGAAACTATAGATCACAAAATGCGGGGGCGAGCCTGAAGCTGCTGGGATACCGCTATCGCGAGCAGGCTCGCTCCCACCCTGATCTCGGGCTGGTCA
Source organism: Pseudomonas sp. B21-028 (assembly GCF_024749045.1). NCBI lineage: Bacteria > Pseudomonadati > Pseudomonadota > Gammaproteobacteria > Pseudomonadales > Pseudomonadaceae > Pseudomonas > Pseudomonas sp. B21-028. Next base: position 2,970,145 of record NZ_CP087184.1, on the reverse strand, counting down.
CAACATCGGGGGATGGCCCAATCCACTGTGGGAGCGAGCCTGCTCGCGATGGCGGCAGCACATTCAAACATCCATGCAAGACGGCTGCTCCCGCTCGGCTGCGCAGCAGTCGTGTGCTTTGCCGAGGCCTACACAACATCAACCAACATCACCGGCAAGCGGGCCAAATTCCTACGTGAAGATGGGAAAGTGGTGGCTTGTAGTACTTGTGTGGTGGGGTCTATATTTTTCTCGTCGCCCGAAATGGCGATTCGGGTTTGGCGACCTGAATACAGAGAATGCGAAAGCTACCGGCTCATTTGCAGGTACCTACGCACCCGCAAAGCCGCTATATTCCGCGGTGGCTGTGCGCGGGAGATCTTCGGATCTGCCGGTTTTCTCTGTAATCGGTTCGCCAACCTGCGTACAGCCACCACCCATCGTTTGGCGACGACTGGGTGATGGCTTCAGCCAATCAAACAGAGATCTTCAAAATGAATCGATACATGCCTATCACTGGCATCGACTGCGTCCCCGCTACCCTTCTCATCGACACCGAAGCACCGCTCGATGTCCTCTTCGAAACTGCCGACTACCGTATTCGTAGCGTGACCCAGGTGTTGGAGAATATTGCGTTTCGTTCCGATATCGGCTCGGATACGGTGGTGCTCTCTGACTTTTGTAAAATGCTGACGATAGCGTTGCGCGATGGGTGTGATGTGATGGATGTGATTGGCAGGCGGTTGCGGGAGCAGGCTGCCGAATAAATGCAAACGGGCGATCCAAGGTCGCCCGTTTAGCTTGCACTCATGCTATTTGAGGAAGGCTCCTACTTGACGGGTATATACGAGTATCCCTTCACCATCGCTTTCCCTTCCTCGGCGTTCCGTATCCGGATCATTTCGACTGCATACTCCTGTGTATATTCAACAAAGTATTCTTTGCCCGGTTCGACCGGCAGGTTCAGAAATACGTTATTGGGGTGCGGACGTGGCCCAGCCGATACCTTATGCAGACCCGGACTCACCTGCACCCAGGAATAGGTCTTGTTATTGAGCCCCACAACCGCACTGTCATTGATGCTGAACACGCTGTCATAAAAGCTGCCTTGAAGGACCTGAGTCCGCATCATGTAAACCAACGCCTTGCCCTGTGGTAACGGCGGTGGTTCGAAATATGGCTGACTGGAACTGGTGTGAGCACAGCCGGCCAACAGCAGTATGAACAATAGGAGCGGTATAGTTTTTGATATTGAACTCATTTATTTTGCCCTAGCAACTGATTAATCACAGGCGTCATTTTCTGCTCGACCGAGGCTATCTTAGACGGATCAAAACCGCCCTCGCCCACCAGATGGTATTGCCCAAAACCTATCTGCTGATCGCCCTTGAAGAGCCGGACGCTAGCATCGGACAAGTATGGGGAAATGTCCCAAGAACGAATGGCGGTGTAAGTAAGGCGGTACTCACAACTACTTGGAACGGGCGCCGTGTAAAGCCGACTTTCGATGCCGTGCTGGTGCAGTAGTGTTTGCAAGCCATCCACGAAGTCATACGTCACCACTTTCGGGTTTTCTTCGATGCAAAGCTGCGAAATTTTGTATTGAGAAGCGACCGGCTCGACTGTGACATTGGTACAACCGGCTAATATCAATAGAAGACCTGTGGTGATGGCTCTGTGCAGCATGTTCTGTCCTTAGAATGGAATACGAAACGATATCAGAATAGTGGCACCATAGTAATTTTACACAAGCTCCCTAGTCAATGAGAAAGGGAAACCCATTAACCCTGACTTGGAACAGGCTAATGGGTGTCCTTCTTTTTCAACACCGGCGAGCAGAAAACGTGGCCTATCCCCATTACTCCCAAAGGATCAACAAGGGCTAGAGGAGACCGAGCAAACGTTACGCTCCGAGGCGATGCGACAGATGCGGGGCCTGGGATAGATTTTTGGGGATCCCTCAGGGTCTGTCCCGGTTTTTCTGCCGTTTTTCTGCCCCCGTTTTTCTGCCCTATTCAAACTGTCACATTTTACCTAGTCGAAAGGAGACACCCATTAACCTTGACCTGGAACCGGATAATGGGCCTCTTTTTTTTGCTCATCAAAACTACATATCAACGCCTAATCTATCAGCCACTTCTCTTAGCCGCAGAGAAATTTCAATAATTTCATCTTTATTGAAACCACAATACGTCGACAACGAACCATCTGGAACATTCTGTATTAGAGCCATCCCACACGATACAAAGTACCTAAGTTCCCTTGGTGTAATCTTCAGCTCAATAAAATCCAAATTATTTTTTAACCCACTCATTTTTGGGGACCTGAGATTTTAGATAGTTATCCCAACCGACGCCGCCTTTTTGATCAGGCCCAAATGCAGTTGCCTCGCCTCTCTGCCCTCGAATAACAATAGTCTTCGTAGAGCTATCGAGATAGTACATCGTCCCATCAACAGATTGGCGGCGCTCGATTGCTGGATTATAAACGATATTTTTAATAAAGCTCTGAAACTGGCTTTTTGTACTGATACCAAGATCAGAGAACTCCTGCCGTTCCACCACGTGTTTTTGGAAAGCATGTCCACTCGCGACCTCTTCAGCCAAAAGTTGAGCATTGAGTCGGCCCTGATTGACAGCGCTCTCAGCTCCGGAACTCCCCGGAGCTAGCAATAGATGGACATGATTCGTCATCAGGCAATAGGCGTAGACCTTCACGCCGAGTGCATCCTTTAGCTCCCGCAGATCCGCGAGATAGCGCTGATAATCCTCAGCCACCGCAAATACCACCTGGCGGTTATGGCCGCGCTGTACGACATGGTGCGGGTAATTCGGTAAAACAATACGGAGAATCTGGGAGGGCTCAGGGAGATGACGCTCCCCCTCGGCGCGGAAGCGCGCTCCAATGGGCCGCCCCTTTTTCCTTTATTGACCGCAATTCAACAACAGGCAAACTCCACCAGCTTTCACGACCAAGCTAATAGGCATCTTCGTAACACCATCATCAGTTGATATTTCTACCAATAAATTCTCACTCTCAAAATACTGCAACTCAGAAATAAGCTGCTTAATCGTCTTTCCCCGCCCAACCCAATCAGGATTCTTCTTATCGCTCATATCAATCTCCAATACGCTTTAAATTTATATCATAGGTTCCTGAGCGCATCTCCTTTCGACCAAGCGCCTTAACTGCATCTGCCATTTTCCAGGCGCCGCCATTGTGCCCATCAAGATCTCGGATTAAAAAATAAATCTGTCCCCTTTTTTCTAATTAACCTTCAGAGAAATACAAAAGTCCGGCCCAAGCTCAATCTTCAAATTTTCAACCAGTCGTTCCCCTTCCCTCTTGAATTCTTGCTCTAGTTCTCTGCTCTTGAACCCAGAATTCGGAGGATAATCAACATCTAGTGTTTCATCATACGTTGCAGCCCATGCCAATAGCCTTAACTGCAACTCCTCAGAAATAGGGAGTTCGCTAGGTGCCATATCCCCATACTCCTCCAGGGACATATTCCAAAGCGGATAACAGTGATAATCCGCCATCAACCTTATATTCTTCATTTAACGCTACCTCTTGGGTTCGCACCGACGACAAAGCCGTTGCTACCGACAGTCACCGCAATCCGCTGCGGCTTTCCATTAATATCTAACTCATAAACCGGTCGCCCATGGAAAAAGCGGAAAAAGGGGACAGATTTATTTTCCCGGCGCTGTCTTTGGGCGGCCCTGCCCTCGCTGCTCTACCCGCACTCCAACGATCCGCTCTACCTCATCGACGAAACGACTTGTACCCGTTAGCTGACCCCGCTGCAAAGCATCGCGGATCAATTGAATCTGATCAGCCGGAATCGCTTGGCGTACAAACGCCTCGTACCGATGACGTCGTTTCATCGCGGTATCACCCAAAGCAACGAAGCATGGATCAGCATCCAACCAGCAGCTATCAGGCTCATCACCCGTCCGGCTTCGATAGCTCGACCACGGATAGTCTGCGACATCAGCAACTATATGAGCACGTACAGGATTCAATTCAATGTAACGACAACAGGCAAGCAAGTAGGCATCCGACTGCACCACACTGGATTAGTAACGGCTTTCCCATAGGGTACCTGAACGCCCCTCCAATCGATTGCGATAGCGTGTCGCACGCGCCGCCAGGGCTTTCATTAACTGCCCTAGCCCAGTGATCGACTCCCCCGGAGCTAGCGATAGATGGAGATGATTCGTCATCAGGCAATAGGCGTAGACCTTCACGCCGAATGCATCCTTTAGCTCCCGCAGATCCGCGAGATAGCGCTGATAATCCTCAGCCACCGCAAATGCCACCTGACGGTTATGGCCGCGCTGTACGACATGGTGTGGGTAATTCGGTAAAACAATACGTCCCATTCTGGGCATATCTGAATCCTCCATCCGTGGAAGCTCTCAGAGTAGTAGAGGATTAAAAAACAAATCTGTCCCGAATGGCACTTACTTAACCTTCTTCGGATGTCCATTCTTCCTGACCTCGGCCCTTGCTGATCGACGTGTTTTCATCAGCATGGGGTAAGGCTTGGGTCTTCGTTTTATGGCTCGCGGCTCAATTCTGCCTGGACGCTTACCGACGCGCTTCTGGGCAATCAGCTCAAGCAGATTCAGCATCTTGTCCTCTTGCTCTTGAGCCCCGTACTGCCTCAACGCAAGGCACAGCTGAAGGCTATGCTTGAAGCTCAGTTCGCGAGGCAGGCAGTCGACTAACAGAGCTGATTGCGTCATGAGCATCCGTATCAGGTTGTGCGCCAACAAGTAAATCCATAACTCTTTGACGGCCATATCCGGCGTCTTGCAGCTCAGTGCTTCAAGCCCCAGCGTAGTCTTGAGGTTGCGCAGATCCAACTCCACATGCCATCGATCCTTGAACAGGGATTTGAGGGACGCTTTGGGCACTTGCTGCGGGCAACTCAAAGTGGTGACCAGGATTTTCCCTCCGGCCTTCAACTCACGTACCGTCAGCGTTTCAGGTGCCCTTTCGTAATAGGCCTGACTCATCCAGGACGGCTTTGCCTTTGGTTTTTTCAGTTCAACCAAATGATCTTCCGACCCCAAGGACTTCCCCAACTGAAAATCCGTGCTGCGCCGTCGAGCGCCGTATTGTTCGAACACCCCGTCCACGCCCCTACGGTGCAGTTCACACAACAAAAAGTAGGTAGCGTAGTAGGCATCGCCTAGGACAATGTCACCCCGTTCCAAGGTATCAAGCATGGTTCTGAGCAACGTTTGCTCATCGCCTCCTTTACCGCGAAAACGTCCCAACGAGGCATCCAGAACAGCACCGCTGGCGAGGCAAACGATCCCCACTAAACGGCAGATGGGAAAGCCCAGTCCTGCCTTCTGCCCACGAGATTGCGGGTAGGCCTCTTGGTTGGCCGGCGTATCCGGCAGGGTCACCGTAGTGCCATCCACGAGACGAACTGGTCGCCCCATCCAACGCCACGATGACGGACCCCGGTTGCTCATTGATGACCCGGTGGAACGCAACAAGGTTGAAACCATCTCCACCGGCAACCGCGCTCTGGCTCTGCAGTAGGCCCCCGTATGGACGCTGTTGGGTTTCAACCCTTCGCAGGAGCGTTTGATAGATAAATCATTCACGGCATTCTGGCAGGACCGATCGGCGCTCATTGCCTGGGACAAAAACATGGACAGCGTTTCGGTCGGGGGAAATAGCCGCTGGCGATGCTTGGGTATCGACGACTCGACACCCGCAATAACTCTGGATCGGAGAGCAGCTTGAAGAAAGCATGAACATTGCTGTTCATGGCGTGCTGGCGCATACGGTGCTGTTGATGTCGGACGATTTGGCGTCTACGATTCACTCGGGCTGTGTCCTTGCTTGATCGGTGTGTGTTCGCAACTATCACCGTAGACCAAGGCCAGCCTTTTTTTATTTTTTCGCAGTCGTATCAGCTAGTTAGCTGTTAAGTAAGTGCCATTCAAATCTGTCCCCTTTTTTCAGGTAGCGGCGTTGCCAGAGCTGGCCCGGCTGCTTTCGACCACACTCGAAGAGCTGTTTGGTCAGCAGCAGGAAACCACTGTGCGTAAGCGTGGGCCGGCTCCGAAATGGCAACAGCAACTGGAAGCCATCGACCAGCTACCTAAGAGCCAACAGAAATTCGTTGCGCATATGCTCGATGCCCTGATCGCTCAGGCTACGACCAAGGCGAACAGTGAAGGAAGGGAAATTTTGCAGTAAGCGGATAAAACAACACCGGCACGAGGCCGGTGTTGAGTGAAGGCTATGCAGAACAACTACTCATAAACTTTCGAAGCACACAATATCTTTGCAAAAGTACTCCAGCTAGGGCTAGTAACATCACTATCACCAGAGTTTTTTGCATACATATCTATTGACCGAATCCAGGCTTCCATTGCAGCTAGAAACCTCTCTAAGTCCGGATTTTCCCAGTCATCGGGATTAAGCACCAACCCCTCTCGAAACTCTCCAACAAAATCCGCAAGATCTTCTTTTGTCTGTATATCTCTAACTCGTTCAAAACTCATACAACCCTCACTTACAAACGCCTCGAACACAGATAATCGAACCATTATTGGGCGTAGTCATTTTCCATCCCTCCCTGGCAACCTCCGCTGGCGTAGCGGGAACAACTTTGATTGGAACGCCCGCCTCAGACGCTGCAAGCAATCGTCTATTATCCAAACTGTAAACCGCTCCGTCCTTCTCAAATACCCGGATAGGAGGCAAGTCATCTGGAGAGATTTTCCCTGACTTCAGCCCGTCAATTGTTGACTGAAGAGTTTGGCCATCTTTAAAGGTGTTCGAAACACTATCTTGCGTGAACCGGATATCCTTCGGGTTCGCATAACCAGTCAAGTTTTCTGGCAAAGCAGAGGGCAGCTTTTGTCCTACAGCTCCTACTTCTTTTGCACCGGCAGCCAAGCTTGCCTCACCTATCGCCTCCCTCGCAACTCCTCTTCCAAAAACAGATCCCAAGACCTTACCCACCCACGCCATAGGCAAAGGCACGAGCGCCCCAACTGCCAAGGCATCTTTCGCCGCCTTTGCGTCTCCTGCGCTGATCCAACGCTGCGTTTCTGGATCCTTCAGATCAATGGCGCCACCGCTTGCAACACACGAAGCGTCACCACAAGGTAGAAAGCGCGGATTGAACGCCTCTCCATCTACAAGAACAGGCGAGCGGAAGCCACCCTCAGCATCGAGCACACGCCCCGAGAGACGATCTCGAACCTCATCGCTGACATTGGGTACTTTGCTCCAGTCATAATCAGGGGCAGCAGGAAACGCCGCCCATGTGTAATTGCTGGTCGACGCTTGGATAAAAGCTATGAGATCCAGATCGGGCTTTGCTAACTGCTGGACAAATTGGCCGTTACCCAGGTCCACCCATTTTGCCGAAGAATCGTAAATGCCATCCTTGGTGGTAACTATGTCGCCTGCACGGATGTCAGTGCCCTCAACATTGGAAAGACGCAGCTGTTCTTCGATTTGTTCGACCGTGTATTTTCCACCACTGCGAGCCGCCAGTTGTTGGGCGAGTTCACGATCTTCTTTGTGCAACTGCCTGTTGTATTGCGAAGCATTTTTTGCGATCCACGCAGCTTTCTCCAATGTGCTCGCATCAACGTCTTTTTGCGTAGTGGCGGCCAAGATCCCAACAATCTGAGAACTCATCGTCAAGAGGTTCTCATTACCTTTAACCAGATTATCCAAGTCTGCTACCAGGGCCTCATTCGCTCCTGCCGCCAAGGCGCCTGTTTTGAAGTCCCCGCCAGTGGCTTTAGCCAGCAAGCCTCCCACCATGGCGTGTATAGCGATTTTTTGCAGAGAGCCGTCGTCAATTACTCCTTTTGTATAACCACCTACCGCATTGAAGCTAGCTGCCGCCAACGTGTTGAATAAGGCCGCTTTTAGCGCGTCACTTCCGCTCCCCCCCTGCCCGAGCGCCTTGCTCAGCAACGCAGATGTTTCGCCTTGCAGAATCTGATTTCCAGCGAACCGACCAACCCCATCCAGACTGCTCAGGTCAACGGTAACTTTCCCCGTAACCGGATTAGTCGTTGTTTTCAGCATGCCGTCAAAGACACCAGCTGTTAACCCAGCCGTCACCCCTGAAATGACATAACCTTTAAGCGCATCCGAAGACGTCACGTCCTGGAACACCGCCCCAAGATTTCCTCCATTGTTGATAAAACTAGTCGTCGCATTCGTCGCAGCACCTGTCGCCACCGCTGCAAGGCCTGCGGCTCCGATGGACCCCAGACTTGCAAAAGCACTCAGGGCAGCAGGCCCGACAACGGCCGCCATAACGATAGCAATGATCAATTGCGAAGCAGGCCCAAGCCCAGAGTTGCTGTACTTGAACGACTCATGAATCTCCTTCACTTGCCGCCAATCCACATCTCCTCGCGCTTCAGCCTCTTTCAGCCAGGCCAGTTTCGGATCCGCCTTGACCATCGCGTCGATGGATTGGCTGACCGTTTCCTTATTGACCTGCCGGATATCGATCTGCAGGCCATCTACGGCTTGGATCATGATCTTGCCGGCGGCGACTATTTGCGTCTGGCGCAAGGTTTCGTCGGTGTGGCCCTTTCCTTTCGATGATGTCCAGAAAGCATCGCCATTGCTTTTGGTATGGCTCTCGTCGTGGAGATCTTTCACACCCTCAAAAACAATCGCCCCACCGCTCTGCAACATCAGATCATTACCGCTCTCCAACTTGGCAGCCTGATAACGCTGGTCATCCCCACTCACCAGCGTCAGATCTCCACCCGTGGTGATCTGACTGCTCACGTTAGTGACCTTGGTGAGCTCATCATGTCGGGTCTGCTTTTTCCCAAAGCTGCCCTTTTTCTTCTTGTCATACAGCGAGTAATCACTGTCCTGCGCCGCCAGCACGTCGAGGTTCTCACCCGCCACCAGATACGCTTCGTCACCTGCACTGATGCGACTGGAGACAAGCGCCATGTCCTTTCCGGCGCTCAGGTCCACATCGCCGCCCGCCGTGACACCGGACATGACCTGGCTGACGTGATCTTCCTGGCGGGTCACTTTTTTGCTTTTCGACAAAGAATGCTCTTCATCCGCCGCCGAGCTGATGCCGAGGTTCTGGGTCGCGGCCATGGCGATGTCGCGCTTGGCATCGACCTGACTGGCGATGACATTGATGTCGCGCCCCGCCTGGGCTGAGAAGTCGCGTCCCGCGTCTAGGCTGGCGCTGAGTTGGGTGATGTCACTGCTGTTGTATCTACGGCCACGTGACTCACTGTTGGTGACCTGCGTGGACACGATGTTCACGTCCCGGTCGGCGTCCAGCTTCATGTCGAACCCGCTTTGCAGCACCCCTCCCACTACGTTGATGTCTCGCCCTGCTCCCAGCGTGAGGTTGTTCGCCGCCTCGATGCGCGCAGCGTTGTCCGCATAGTCGTGATGCTCCGTGCCGAAGCGGCTGCTGCCGTCGGACGACGTAAGGGTGCGCTCGACAAGCACGTCTCCGGTCAGCGCAGTCATGTTCACATCGCGACCGGCGATGATGCCGCCCGATTTGTTGACGATCTCGTTAACCGCCAATACGTCCAGGCGATTACCCGCCTGCACCAAACCGCTGTTGACCAGGTCTTTGCCTGCTGTCGCCGACAGGTTGTTGGAAGCGCGCAGGGTGCCGACGTTATCGAGGTTCTGACCGGCGATCAGCGTCACGTCCTTGCCTGCGATCAGCGCGCCGGTAGGCCCGAGGCGGCCTTCGGCCTGGGCCAGATACAGCACCGGCACCAGAACTTTTTCGCCATTCACTTCGTGTTCTTCGAGCCAGACGATGTCGTGGGTCAGCGCGGCGACTTGCTCTGAGGTCAGCGTTACCCCCACCGACAGACCGAGTTCCTGTTTACTGGCGATGGCGTTGTTCATCAGATACTTGAACAAACCTTCGTCGGTGGTCTGGCCGTCGATGAAGCGCTGGCCGGTGCGGGCGACGACCGCTTGCTGGATCAAGCGTTGTTCATAAAGGCCGTCACCCAGGCGCTTGGCGCTTTGATCCGGGTCGTAGCCGAGGTTTTGCAGCAGGTAATCCGAGCTCATGAACGACTTGAGCTCGGTGAGCACCGGGTTGGTTTCGATGAGGTATTTGTGGGCGTTGGAAGGTGCCGTGGTGTTCGGCAGGCCGGTAACGCGAGTGGCCGGCCCGTTGGCTGTTACCTGGGGAGCGGTTGGCGTGGGGTTGAGTGTATCTACCGTGCGAGTACTGCCGGAAGGTGCAACCGAGGTGTCGATAACCCGATCGCGTACGCCACCGTTGATCGCGGCAACCAAATGATCTTGTGCCGTGACGGCTCCGCCGCCGATGGTCCACGTCGGTGACGGGCCGACCGATGAGGAATCGCTTTTACCTATACCGCTCAAACGGAATAGACCGTTCTCTCCGGTTGGCAGAGAAAAACCAGGCAACGTCAGCGGATTGACCTGTTGTTGGGCGACGTCAGGTGGCAACTGGCTGTTGATGCGGACGACCGCAGTGGTGGTGCCGGCAACCTTTGTATCGACTACTTTATTGGTGCCACCCGAAGAGCCGTAGTCTTCATGGATAACACTGTTTTCAAGATCCTTGGCAGCGGTGATCGAAACGTTACCGCCGGCCTGGATTATGGCGTTGCGGCCGGTGGCCGTACCGATGGCACCGGTGTTGTCTACGGCGACTTCTACAACAGACTGCGGCGTGTACTGGGTCAGCTGACTCGGCAGTTCGAGCAGGTTATTGGGGTCATACAGGGATGGCATTGAGGTTTCGAAACCATAGCTCAGCCCTGACAGCCCCCTGCCATAGCGGCGCTTGCTGACATCCTCGCCGGTTGCAGTGTCTGTAAGTGAAACGGTGTCGTACGTCTCTCCGTCTCGACCACCCTCTCTGACATGAACCGACTTAGGGATGGCTTTGCGGATCGGATTTTCACTCCCGACAACTACGTAGTACACATTCGGAAAGTCAGGATTATTCCGCTGGTTGTATGGCATCACGACGTTGGAAAAGAACCGCCCAGTGCCACCATCGGTCAGTTCGAATACATATGACGTGGTGCGTTCGATCGTCCCGCTTTTTGCGCCGATATTTTTAAGGGTGTCCGCCGTGATATTGATGTTGCCGCCTGCGGCAACCGTGCTTTTGCTATTGAGGAAACTTCCACCCTGGAACGTGAAATCCTTGCCGACGTTGAGCACGGCAGAGGCGCTGGTGTCGCTGTCCGTGCTTTGAAAGGTTTCCCGCGCCATGATGTAGATGCTGTAGATATCCCCAACGCAGTCACCGCAGCTACCGGCGATCAGACCCGACACCAGCTTTCGGTCAGCCGACATCACCGCACCTTCGGTGCGATTCTCAAATGCGTCAGCGTTGATCGTGAACCCGCCACCACTCTCCATCGAGCCGGAAATGTTGTAGACACCCGCAGCCCTCGGCGCGCCGCCATAGCCTCCAATGACGACATTGCCCAGTCCGTAAAGATCGCCGCGCTGATTGGTGAGGTTACCTACACCCAGCGTCATGTCTGCGCCGCTGAATACCAACCCACGGTCATTAAGCAGCGAAGGGGTTTTCAGAACGAGGTTCCGGGCCGAACCCAAAGTTCCGGAGTTGATGAGGCTGCCGGCCTGGACGATCAGGTTTGCATTGGAGGTCAGACGCCCGGCATTGGTTAGCTGTCCGCCTACCTTGACGGTGGAGTCATCTCCACCGGCGATGCTGGAAGAGACTCTCAGGTTCAGTTGCGCCGCAGTCAGGTCGATACCCCCGAGACTCGACAGCCGCCCGCTACCCCCATAGCTGCCACCCAACGCTAGGCTGATTGAACCATCGCTGGCGATCAGACCATCGTTGCTCCAGTTACCTCCGCTGCCCACCAGGCTGGTGGAGGCTAGCAACTGCCCGGTGCTGGTCTGGGTGAGGTTGTTGACGTTGACGGTCAGCCGTCCCGCCTGGATCACACTGCTGTTGGTCCAGTTATCTGCGGTGAGAGTCAGGCCTCCACGGGTGACGAGGTTGCCGCCGGCGTTGTTGAGGTTCGCAGTAGAAATGTCAAAGAGCCCGGTGCCCACGTGCAGCAGGCTGCCATCGGTGTTGAGGAAGCTGGCAGCGCCAAGCGTCAGATCAGTGTTGGCGGTTTCCAGGGTACCGTTGCGGTTATCAAACAACCCACCAATCTGAAACTCGGTCTTGCCGCTAGTACCCAACGCCCGCAACTGCCCGGTCTGGTTATCCAGGCTTGCCGCCTTGATCGCCAGGGTGCTGTCACTCTCGATGATGCCCAGGCGGTTGTTCAACGCCCCGGTCAGATCCAGATCGATCTGACTACCCGCAATCTGCCCGTCGTTGTCGCCACTGTTGTCGAAATCGTTGGCGGTAACGCTGACCTTGCCCTTCGCGTAGAGCCCACCGTTGCGGTTGTCGAAGTTGCGGGTGGTGACGGTGGCGTCGCCGGTCTGGGCCGAAATGCGTCCGCCGTAGTTGTCGAGGCCGCCCAGGGCGATCAGGTTCAGGCGCTGGGCCTGGGTGATGCCGCCCTGGCGGTTGTTGTTCAGGTCGTAACCGTTCTTCAGCACGCCGCTCAGTTGGGTGGTGAGCAGACCTTGCAGGCTGGCGAGCACGCCGCCACGGTTGTCCAGGTTGCGGGCAACGACCATCAGGTCACCGGCCTTGGCCTGGAGGCGACCGCTCTGGTTGTCGATGTCGTTGGCGACGGTCAGGGTCATGGCGCCCTGGCTCTGCACGGTGCCTTTGCCGTTGGTGAGGCTGGCGGCGTCGATTTGCACGCTGCCGTTCTGGCTGTAGATCAGGCCATCAGCGTCGTTCTGCACGGTGCCGGTGCTGGTCAGGACGAGTTGATCATTGGCGGCCACGGTGCCGCGATCGCGGTTGTCCAGGCCAGCGGTGAGCAGGGTCAGCAGGCCCTGGCTGGCGATCTGGCCGCGCTGGTTGTCGATCTGCGTGGCGCGTTCGACCCGCAGCGGGCCGGCGCTGGCGATCTTGCCGTTGGTATTGGTCAGGGCGCCGAGCAGGTCGAGGGTCACGGCGGCGTTGCCGATCAGTTGGCCGCCAGTGTTGTCCAGGTCGGTGCCGGTGAAGCTCAGGGCATTTTGGGCGTTGACGGTGCCGCCGGCGTTGCCGAGGGTCATGGCGTTGATGACCAGGGCGGCGCCGCTGTCGATCAAGCCGCCTTGGGCGTTGTTCAGCAGACCGTCGGTGACGGTCAGGGTCTGGTCGCCGCCGCTGGAAAGAATGCCGCCACCGTTGTCCAGGCTGGCGGCGCTGACAGTCAGTTGTTTCTTGCCAACCAGCGCGCCGGCATTGCCGTTGAGCAGCGCCCCGCTGAGGGTGGCGCTGAGGTCTTCATCGCGGCTCGACAGGGTGCCGCTGTTGCGGTTGTCCAGGCTCGTGGCGGTCAGGCCCAGGCCCTTGAAGCCGGACAGCAGACCTCCCTGATTGATGACGTCGCGGGCGCCCACGGTCAGCACGCCGTTGCTGATGAGTTGGCCGGCGCTGTTGTCCAGGTCGCGGGCATTCAGGTCCAGGCTCTGGCTGCTGGAGATCTCGCCGTGCTGGTTGTTCAGGTCCCGCAGGTGCTTGAGGCTGAGAACACCGGCGGTGGTGATCAGGCCGGCGCTGTTGTTCAGGTCGCCGGTGGCGGCGCCGAAGTCGATGGCGATGGCGCTGCCCAGCAACGAGCCTTGCTGGTTGTTCAGGTCACTGGTGTGGAGGTTCAAGGCATCGGTGGCGCTGATCAGCCCGTTGCTCTGGTTAGTCAGTGAGCCGCTGAGGGCCAGGTCGAGGTTGGCGCGGCTGGTCAGGGTGCCGCCGCTGTTGTTCAGGCTCGCGGCTTCGACGTCCAGCGCAGCGGCGGCGATCAGGCCCTTGAGGTTGGTCAGGGCGTTATCGATGCGCAGGGTCAGGGCCTGGTTGCTCAGCAGTTTGCCGTTGTCGTTGTTCAGGCTTTGCGCGGCCAGGGTGAACGTCTGGGCGCTGGAGATTTCGCCGCCGTCGTTGTTGACGCCCTTGAGGTTCTTGAGCACCAGCAGCGGTGCGTTGATCAGGCCGCCCTGGTTGTTCAGTTGGCCCTGTTTGAGGTCCAGGGTCAGCGCCGTGTTGCTGAAGAGTTGGCCGCCCTGCTGGTCGAGGCCGGTGACGTTGGCGGTGAGTGCGCCGTTGCTGGCGATGCGGCCGCCGTCCTGGTTGGTCAGTTTTTGTGTGGTCAGGTCGAGGCTGGCGGCGCTGCTCAGGCGGCCGGACTGGCTGTTGTCGAACGCGCCGGTCTCGACCAGTACGCCTTGCTTGCCGCTGATGGTGCCGTTATTGCGGTTGTCGAGGCTGGCGCTTTTGACGGTGAGGCCGGCGTCGGTGAGGATCTCGCCGCCCTGGTTGAGCAAGGCATTGTCGAGCGTGAGGCCTAGGGCGCCGGCACTGGAGACGCTGCCTTGCGTGTTGTCGAGGCTGCCGGCCTTCGCGCTCAGGGTGCCTTCGCTGCTGATCAGTCCAGCGACGTTGGTCAAGGCGTTGTCGAGGCGAATATCCAGGCCTTGATCGGCGACGAGACTGCCGCCACTGTTGTCCAGGCTTTTCCCGACGACCGTGGTGGTGCCCGTGCTGAACAGGAGGCCCTTGGTCTGGTTGATGATTTCCGCGACTTTCAGCCCCAGGTCAGTGCCGGCCAGGACCTTGCCATTGTCGCTGTTGTCCAGGCGCTCGCCGTCGATGTCGATCCCCAGCGAACTGGAAATCTCCCCGCCGCGGTTGTCCACGGCGTCGACGTCGAGTGTCAGCGCGTTTGTCGCACCGACCAGGCCGCCATTGCGGTTATCCAGGCTCTGACCGCTGACGGTCAACAGGCCCTGGGCAACCAATTCGCCGCCCTGGTTGGTCAGTTGGGCGACGTTTGCGGTGAGGTCAGTTTGGCTGGAGATGCGCCCGCCGCTGTTATCGACGCCGGTGGTTTCCAGGTGCACCGGGCCAACCGCAGTGAGCAGGCCGCCGGTGTTATTCAGTTGCGTGCCATCCACCCGCAGTCCTGCCTGGCTGCTGAGCAGGCCTTGCTGGCTATTGTCCAGGACCCCCACAGTCAGTTGCATGTCTTGGGCGGACTGGATCTGGCCGGCATGGTTGTCCAGGCTGGCGGCCGTGACCGTCAGCTTGGCGCCAGAACCTAACACGCCATTCCGGTTGTTCAGGGCCCCGATCAAACCGATGTTCAGGGCCACGTCACCGCTGAGCAGACCGTCGCTGTTGTCGAGGGTGCTGCCGATGAGCTGGGTGGTCGCGGCGCTGGAGACTTCGCCGTCGTGGTTATTCAACTGCCCGACAGTGGCCGTCAGGTTGCCGTTGCTACTGACGACGCCCTGGGTGTTGAGCAGTGTGTCGGCGGTGACGGTCAGCGTTTTGTTGCTCAGTACCCGGCCGTTGTTCTGGTTATCGAGGGTCCCGGCTTTTACCACCGAGGCCTGCCCAGCACTCAGCGTTCCGCCCTGGTTGTTCAGGGTCTGCGCCACGTTGGCCGTCAGGTTGCGGCTGGCGACCACGCTCTTGCCACTGTTGTTGAGATGCTGCGCGGTGAGGCTCACATCCCCCTTGGCGTTACGGGTGGAATCGGCATTGACCCCAGCTTCGATGACGCCGTTGTTGGTCAACTGCCCGCCGCTGCTCAAGCTGATCTGGTCACGGGCGGCAATGCTCTGCTGCACGTCCAGCGCGCCGCTGGTTTGCACGTTGACGCTGGCACCGTAGACCGCGCCTTGCACATTGGCGCTGGCGGCCTTGGCGGTGACCGCGCCGGTGGCCGAGGTGTCGACCATGCTCAGATGGCCGTTGGCGTCGAGCTGGATATCGCCACCGCTGGCGATCAGCTTGCCGTCCAGCTTCACCCCGACACCGGCCTCGGTGCCCACCAGTCTGATGGCGCCTGCGTACATGCCGCCCAGGGCCGAAGAGTCGATGGCCAGTTGCGGTTTGACGCTACCATCGTCGGCGCGGGCGGTGGCGTTGAGGTTGGTGACGTCGACGTCGTTGCGGCCGGCGATGATGGTCAGGTTTTTCGCCTGGATCTCGGCGTTGATCTTGGCGCTGCGGGTGATGATTTCGAAGCGGTCGACGTTGGTGGCATTGAGGCCCGCGCCTTCGACCGTGACGTTGCCCTGGTCGACCTGATAGCGGCTCACCTGGCCGTTTTCCACAATGGGTTTGCCGGTGGTCAAAGTTGCCCGGGGGGTGTTGATGAAGCCACAGCCGTTACAGGTGATGCCATAGGGGTTGGCGACAATGACGTGGGCCGACTGCCCCGCCACTTCGGTGTAGCCGCGCAACTGGCTAGGGCTGCCGCCGTTGACTTCGTTGAGGATGGTGGTGGCGGCCGCGCCGTTGAGGTTCGGGTTGCCAAGGATGATCCCGCCCAGTTGGGTGGACTGAGTACGACCGGTGGCATTGTTGAGGATCACGCCGTTGCTGCCGACGTTGTAGTCCTTGAACCGGTTGTGGGACAGACCATTGCCGTTGGGCTTGGCGATGTTGACGATGGGCACGCCGTTGCCCGCCTGGCCGAGGCTGGTGCCCGGCGCACTGACGACGATGCCACCAGCCTGGGCCCACATCGGTTGCCAGAACATGACGTTGGCCAGCAAAAACGCCAGGCCGCGCTTGGGCATGCCGCAGAACCGTTCGCGGTTTTGCAGGGCAGCGGAAGGTTGGCGGGCCAGCAAGGCGTATTGGCGGTCGTCCATGATCAGGTCTCGTTACGAGGGGCGCAGAAGTGCCATCAAAATAGTGGCGCGATGGTAGATAGCCATCATTTTGGCGTCAACTTTTGATTTATCGGAAGGGAGAGGTTTCGTCGGAAAACCAGGGGGTGTGGGGAAGACCGCCTTCGCGAGCAGGCTCGCTCCCACAGGGATTCAGGGTGTATGCGATGTATGCGAACAGCTCGGAAATTGAGGGAGCGAGCCTGCTCGCGATGACGGCAACACATTCAATATCGATGCAAGCTGACCCACCGCTATCGCGAGCAGGCTCGGCTCCCACAAGTGGTTGGCATCAACACATAATCAATCCGCCACAAAGCCCTCTGCAAACGTCTCCCGCAGCCAGGCCGTAAACACACTCACCGCCCGTGGCACATGGGCGGAGTAAGGGCGAATGGCAAACAAGTGGGAAGCGAACGCCCCGGTCGACTCCCAGTCGGGCATCACCTCGACGAGCGAGCCGTCACGCAGCGCGGCTTGCGCGCTGAAGTCCGGCAGCAAGGTGATGCCTAATCCGCAAAGTGCCGCCTCACGCAACGCTTCGCTGTTGTTGGCGGAAAATACGCCGACGATCGGCACCGTCGTACGAGGATGATCAGGCGCCGCGTTCCTTGGTACGAAATGCCAGACCGGCTGACCCTGGCGCAGATAGTAAAGACAATCCTGATCCGCAAGCATGTGGGGCTCCGTAGGAGTTCCGCGACGCTCCAAATACTCGCGACTGGCAACCAGGAGCGTGCGTGTGCGGCAAAGCGGCAAGGCAACATGGGTGTCCGGTGGAGTCTGTGTATGGCGAATAGCGAGGTCGAATCCTTCCGTCGCCAGGGCGCTGATGTTGTTCAACATGGACAGCTCAACGCGGACCTCCGGATAGGCCTGAAAGAAGGTCGTCAGCCTGGGAACCAATTGCTGCCGGGCCAATGCGACAGGGGCCGTGATCCGAAGCAATCCCCGAGGCGTTTGTGCAAGGTCCTGAACACTGGCAAAACTATGGGCGATTGCACCGAATGCCGTGCGGGTTTCCTCGACCAAGCCACGGCCGGCATCCGTGAGGCGCACGCTGCGCGTGGTTCGCTGCACCAGGGCTATCCCTGCCTGCCGCTCCAGCTCGGCGATGTGCTGACTCATCGCCGCCTTGCTGACCCCAAGACGGCGTGCCGCCGCGGTAAAGCTGCCCTGCTCCGACAACACGGTGAGCCAATGGAGCTGGTTCCAGGGAATGTCGAGGGGTGACTTTTTCATAGGGTGATTGTTTGCCGTTGTGAACAATGAGTTCAATCTTAGACGGCTAGGCGATCCAGCGCACCCTTCCTACACTCCCGAAGGTTCCTACTACCTCAACGGAGAGATTGCATGACTGGCCCTGTTTCCCCAATCGATCACTACATCCATGGACGCCACGTTCCGAATACCTCCGGGCGCTCGCAGGACGTATTCAATCCTGCCACCGGCAAGGTCACCGGCCGTGCGGGCCTGGCCGGTGTCGATCAGGTCAACGCCGCCGTGCAATCGGCCGCCGAGGCATTTCCCAAGTGGGCCGACACGCCGCCAATACGCCGCGCCCGCGTCATGTTCAAGTTTCTTGAGTTGCTGAACCAACACCGCGACGAGCTCGCCCGGTTGATCACGGCGGAGCACGGCAAAGTCTTCACCGATGCCCAGGGCGAAGTCTCCCGGGGTATCGACATCGTGGAATTCGCCTGCGGCATGCCCCAGCTGTTGAAAGGCGATTTCACCGAGCAAGTGTCGACCGGCATGGACAACTGGACCCTTCGCCAGCCGCTGGGCGTAGTGGCCGGCATCACACCGTTCAACTTCCCGGTGATGGTGCCCATGTGGATGTTCCCGGTCGCCATCGCGGCGGGCAACACCTTCGTCCTCAAGCCCAGCCCGACCGATCCGTCACCGCCGCTGTTCATTGCCGAGCTGTTCAAGGAAGCCGGTTTGCCGGATGGCGTATTCAACGTCGTGCAGGGCGACAAGGCAGCGGTCGATGCGCTGCTCGATCACCCTGACGTCAAGGCCGTGAGCTTTGTCGGCTCGACACCGATCGCCAACTACATCTACGAAACCGGTGCCCGCCAGGGCAAGCGCGTGCAGGCGCTGGGCGGCGCTAAAAACCATATGGTGGTGATGCCTGACGCCGACATCGACCAGGTGGTCGACGCGCTGATCGGCGCGGCCTTCGGCTCTGCCGGCGAACGTTGCATGGCGATCTCGGTGGCGGTGTTCGTCGGGGATGTCGCCGACAAAGTCATGCCGAAACTGGTGGAACGCACCCGGGCGCTGAAGATCCTCAATGGCATGGACCTGACGGCCGAAATGGGCCCGATCGTGTCGAAAGCGGCGCACCAACGCATCACCGGCTGCATCGAACAGGGCATCGCCGAAGGCGCAGAAATGCTGGTGGACGGTCGCGACTTCCGAGGGCACGAGGCCGGCGACGGTTGCGAGGACGGCTTCTGGCTGGGCGGCACGCTCTTCGACCACGTCACGCCACAAATGAGCATCTACAAGGAGGAGATCTTCGGTCCCGTATTGGGTTGCCTGCGGGTCAACGACTTGAAGGAAGCCGTCGACCTGATCAACGCACACGAATTCGGCAACGGCGTCGCCTGCTTCACCCGTGACGGCAACGTCGCCCGGGAGTTCAGCCGACGCATCCAGGTCGGGATGGTGGGTATCAACGTTCCGATCCCGGTGCCCATGGCGTGGCACGGTTTCGGCGGCTGGAAGCGCAGCCTGTTCGGCGACATGCACGCCTATGGCGAAGAAGGCGTGCGCTTCTACACCAAGCAGAAATCGATCATGCAGCGCTGGCCCGAAAGCATCGACAAGGGTGCCGAGTTCGTGATGCCGACGGCGAAGTAACGAGTCCGCCATGATCGTGAGCCCCGGCGCAACTACTTCGGTAGTGGGCGCCGGGATTCGCCTGCATCCGGCTGCCATGTCCACTAGATCCTCACCATCCATTCCCCGTGCAAATCTGCTTCCCCGTGCAATACCTCGATCACCCAGTCAATAAACACCCGCACCCGTGGCGACAGCTGTCGGTGGGGTGGGTACACGGCTGAAATCGGCCACAGCGGCAGCGGATATTCGCTCAGGACCTGCACCAGGCGTCCCTCGGCCAACTGCCGCTCAACGTGATAGCGCGGCACCTGGATCAGACCGAAGCCTGCCTCGCAGGCGCTGACGTAGGCATCGGCATTGTTGACGGTCAGTTCACCCGGCATCTGCAGCTCACGCACCTGCCCCGCCACCTCGAATTCGAAAGGAAAATATCGCCCATTGCCGGAGGCGAAGCTGATGGCGCGATGCGTCGCCAGATCCTCCAGTTGCCGAGGCGTGCCCGAGCGAGCCAGGTAGTCGGGGCTGGCGCAGGTCAGCTGATGCAATCGCACGATGGGCCGTGCCACCAACGCCTGGTCGGTGATGTTACCGGCGCGGATCGCACAATCCACGCCTTCGCGCTGCAGATGCACTTGCCGGTCGTGAAAGCCGATGTCCAGTTGCAACGCCGGGTAGCGCCGGTAGAAATCCGCCAGCCGCGGCAGGATCCAACTGCATCCGAAAGCGATGGGCATGTCCACCCGCAAAGTGCCGCGAGGCTGGCTCCGCTGGGCCGACAGTGACCCCTCGAGATCATCCAGATCGTCCAGCAGTTGGCCGCAGCGCTGGTAATAGGCTTCACCATCGAGCGTAGCGCGCACCTGCCGTGTGGTGCGCTGCAGCAGTTGCACGCCCAGGTGCGCTTCGAGCTGCTGAATCAGCAGGCTGACGGTGGCTCGGGGCAATTCCAAGTCGTCGGCGGCCTTGCCGAAGCCGCCCAGCTCGACAATGCGCCGGAACACCTGCATGGCCTGTAAGCGGTCCAATGGCTTACCTCACTATTCAGAAATCACGAATAGTTAAACCAATATTCACGGATTTATCCATGCAATCGTTTACCGGAAACTGAGCGTGTCACTCATCTGCAGGAGCAGCATCATGAAAACCCGCCAACTGGGTCACCAAGGCCCTCACGTTTCCGCCATCGGCCTGGGCTGCATGGGCATGTCGGATTTCTACACCACCGGCGTCGACGAACAGGAGTCGATAGCCACGCTGCATCGGGCGCTGGAGCTGGGGGTGACGATGTTCGACACCGCCGACATGTACGGCCCTCACACCAATGAAGAACTCCTCGGCCGGGCCTTGAAAGGCAAGCGCGACAGCCTCTACCTGGCGACCAAGTTCGGCCTGGTGCGCAGCAGCGATCCCCATGCCCGAGGCGTCAATGGCCGGCCCGAATACGTCAGGCAATCCGTCGACGGCAGCCTCAAGCGCTTGGGTACCGATTACATCGATCTCTACTACCAACACCGCATCGACCCCCAGGTGCCCATTGAAGAAACCATCGGGACCATGGCCGAACTGGTCAAGGCCGGCAAGGTCCGTCAGATTGGTATTTCCGAGGCCAGCGCCGAAACCATCCGACGGGCGCACGCGGTGCATCCACTGGCAGCGGTGCAAAGCGAATACTCGTTGTGGTCCCGCGAGCCCGAACACAATGAGGTGCTCGATACCTGCCGGCGCCTGGGCATCGCATTTGTCGCCTACAGCCCGCTGGGCCGGGGGTTTCTGACTGGCGAGTTGAAGACACCGGAAGACTTCGCCGCCGATGACTATCGCCGCTTCAACCCGCGCTTCCAGGCAGACAACTTCAACCGCAACCTGCTGCTGGTGGACAGGGTCAAGGCACTGGCCGCGAGCAAACACATCAGTGCTTCACAACTGGCCCTGGCATGGGTGCTGGCCCAGGGTGACCACATCATCCCGATTCCGGGGACCAAACAGCGCAAATACCTGGAGAGTAATGTGGCGGCTGTCGAGGTGGTCTTGAGTGCCGATGAACTGGCCCGGCTGGATGAGATTTTCGGCGCCAACGAGGCGGTGGCGGGCGAGCGATACGATGCCCGGACGATGACGTTGCTGAATGGCTAAGTGAGTGGAACGGCTGGCGTCACCGTTGGCTGAGCCACCGCTATCGCGAGCAGGCTCGCTCCCACACTGGGCTTGGGTGTACACGGCATTTGCATACACCACCAGCCCCTGTGGGAGCCGGGCTTGCCCGCGATGGCGGCGGCACATTCAACATCTGTATGACGGCCACTCCGCTTTCGCGAGCAAGCCCGCTCCCACACTGGACTTGGGTGTACACGGCATTTGCATACACCACCAGACCCTGTGGGAGCCGGGCTTGCCCGCGATGGCGGCGGCACATTCAACATCTGTATGACGGCCACTCCGCTATCGCGAGCAGGCTCGCTCCCACACTGGACTTGGGTGTACACGGCATTTGTGCACGCCACCTGACTCTCTGTGGGAGCCGGGCTTGCCCGCGATGGCGGCGGCACATTCAACATCTGTATGACGGCCACTCCGCTTTCGCGAGCAAGCCCGCTCCCACACTGGACTTGGGTGTACGCAGCATTTGCATACACCACCAGACCCTGTGGGAGCCGGGCTTGCCCGCGTTGGCGGCGGCACATTCAACATCTGTATGACGGCCACTCCGCTATCGCGAGCAAGCCCGCTCCCACACTGGGCTTGGATGTACACGGCATTTGCATACACCACCAGACCCTGTGGGAGCCGGGCTTGCCCGCGATGGCGGCGGCACATTCAACATCTGTATGACGGCCACTCCGCTATCGCGAGCAGGCTCGCTCCCACACTGGACTTGGGTGTACACGGCATTTGCATACACCACCAGACCCTGTGGGAGCCGGGCTTGCCCGCGATGGCGGCGGTACATTCAACATCACCGCAAGCTGACCCGACGCTATCGCGAGCAGGCTCGCTCCCACAGGTCCTTGGCGCAGGCAAATTCTGCATTCACCAGCAACCACTGTGGGAGCGAGCCCTGCCCGCGATGGCGGCGGCACATGTGGCGAAAAAATCACTTTGCCATCAAATCGCCTTGCAAAAAGACGATGCCCGTCTAGATTCAAAACTGTCTTCACCAGCGCAGCCCAACGCACTTGGGTGAGTCCCTCAAGCGAGAGTCTCTATCGACCTGAAAACCACCAGACGCTGCTTTTAGATTACTGACACGGAACCAGTCAAAAATATAAAGAGGGATGCTTGATGAAGCGTAGCCGGTGGTTTCGTGCACTCTCGCAAAAAGGTCCAGCCACACCTTTCTGGCTGTCGCTGATCTGCTTCTCAGGCCTGGTGATCGCCAGCTTCGTGCTGTTCGAACAGCAAATCCAGGACTTCCTGACCCATCTCAACCTCTACCTGCCTACGACGCCGTCCCAGAAACTCAACCTGGCGCTGTTGCTGGTCGCCCTGCTGACGCTGGACGTGGTGTTGCCAGTGCCGTCGAGCATGGTTGCGCTGCTGGCCGTGGCGATGCTTGGCAGCCTCGGTGGTTACCTGGTGATTTTCCTCGGGCTGTGCCTGGGTGCCGGGCTGGGCTATGCGTTGGGGGCCGGTTATTTCCGACTGTTGTCCGGCCGATTGGGTCTGCATCAGCGTCAACCGGGACAGCTGGGGTATCGGTTGGGCACGCTGTCGTTGATCTGCCTGCGGGGTGTGCCGGTGCTGGCGGAAACCTCGGTGGTGGCGGCCGGGATGCAACGCTACCCGTTGCGTGCGTTCGTGCCGGTAATTGTCCTAGCCAATGCCGGCCTGGCGCTGGCCTACAGCGCAATCGGCACCTTCCTCGTCGAGCAGAATGCGTTGCTGGTGACCCTGCTCGCCAGCATGGTTTTGCCCGGGTTGTTCATCGCCGGGTACAGCCTGTTCAAAAACCTGCGCAAGCGCGACACCGAGCAACCCCTGCGCGGACGCTTCGAGGTCAGTTACGACTACCCGGTGATATTCACCGATCATCTGTTCGCCCCGCTCAATCCCTGCCTTCACCGCCAGCTCACCGCTCGACAACGAGGCCCGGTGACGGTCCTGGTGTTCGCCGATGAGCAATTGCTGCACAGCGTCCCCTCGTTGCGGGAGCAGATCGACACCTACTTCGCCGCCCACCCCGCAGACCTGAATCTGCAGGCACCGCCGATTGCGGTACCGGCTGGCGAACTGAGCAAGGATTCACAAGTGCTGCAGCAACTCTACAGCGACATGCTGCAGCATGGCCTGGACCGGCATTGCTATGTGCTGGCCCTGGGCGGTGGTGCGGTGCTGGATGCGGTGGGCTATGCCTGCGCCACTTTCCACCGCGGCATGCGCCTGATCCGTATTCCAAGCACGGTGCTGGCCCAGAACGACGCGGGCATCGGCGTGAAAAACGGCATCAATGCCTTCGGCCAGAAGAACCTGCTCGGCGCGTTCTACCCCGCCACGGCGGTGATCAACGATTTCCAACTGCTGATCAGCCTCAGTCATCGCGATCAGATCGCCGGGTTGGCCGAGGCGGTGAAAGTCGCGTTGATCAAGGACCAGGCTTTCTTCCAATGGATGGAGCAACAGGCCGACGCCCTCGCCCGTTTCGATCACGCCGCCAGCCGCTATGCCATTCGCCGCTGCGCCGAGCTGCATCTGGCGCACATCACCGGGGCCGGCGACCCGTTCGAACGCGGTAACGGTCGCCCGTTGGACTACGGCCACTGGGCAGCGCACAAGCTGGAAAATCTAAGCCATCACCGGTTGCGCCATGGCGAAGCGGTGGCGGTGGGCATCGCCTTGGACAGCCTTTACGCCAACGCCCTGGGCCTGTTGAGCGATGTCGACAGCGAGCGCATTCTGCGCCTGCTGCTCAAGCTCGGCTTCAGCCTCAACCCCGCGGAATTGAACTTGAAAGATGCACAGGGTCGTTCGCTGGTGTTGCTCGGGCTGGAAGAGTTCCGCCAGCACTTGGGCGGGGAGCTCTCCATCCCCATGCTCAACCGGATCGGCGAATCGCTGGACCTGCATGAGATCGATGCCGCTCGAATGGAGCAGGCATTGCAGCGGCTGTCCGCCCTCGGCGATCCGGCGCTCACCCTGAGCGAAGGCTGCGCGCAATGAGCCTGGCACCGCTGAATATCAAAACCTGGATGACCCTGGGCCGGGTCTCCAACCTGCCCACGGTGTGGACCAATACCCTGGCCGCCGCCCTGCTTGCCAGCAGCGCCGGTGCCCTGGCGCCGCCGTCGTCCCTGGTGTGGCTCCTGCTGCTGGCCGCCCTGTCGCTACTGTACCTGGCCGGCATGTTGTTGAATGACCTGCTGGACGCCGATTGGGACCAACAACACCATAACCCCCGCCCCATCACCCTGGGCCTGGTCAGCCGCCAGCAAGTGCGGCTGGCTACCGCAGTGTTGCTGCTGCTGGCCGCCGCGACACTGCTCGGCCTGAGCCGGTTGATCGATCAACCACACTGGATGCTGGGCAGCGCCACCCTGCTGGTGGGCTGCATCCTGGGCTACAACGTGCTGCACAAGAAATACGCCCACAGCGTCTGGCTGATGGGCGCCTGCCGCTCGGCACTCTATCTCACGGCGGCGGCCAGCCTGGCGATTCCACCGGGGCCGATCTGGCTGTGCGCGATTCTGCTCGGCGTCTACATCAGCGGCCTGACCTATCTGGCCCGCCAGGAACACCGCAATCAGTTGCTCAGCCGCTTGCCCCTGCTGCTGATGCTGAGTCCGTTGGTGCTGGCGTTCTACTCCAATAGCCTCTGGTTCTGGCCGGTCATGCTGCTGTGGCTGGGATGGCTGGGCCGCAATTACTGGCGTCATCTGGCGAACCCGCGGCAGCGACAGGTTCGGGCGTTTATCGGCGCCGGCCTGGCGGCCTTGCCGCTGTTCGATGCGCTGGTGCTGGCGGTGGCTGACCAGCCACTGGGCAGTCTGGCCTGTGTCCTGGTGTTTTTCCTGCTCCCACACTTCCAACGCTGGATCAAACCGACATGAACACGGACGTTACCGCGCCGTCATCGACGGCCTTTGAAATGCGTCACGATTGCCTCGCTGAACATCGCCAGTTGCTCGCGCAGCAGCTCGACGATGCCGAACGGCAGTGGTGGAATCAGGCCCAGGAACAGCTTGCCCAACGCCCGGACGCGACGACCACGGCGCTGTTGAGCAGCCAGTGCAAGCGTCATCTCAAGGAACATGCGCTGCCCGGCAAGACCGACTGGAGCACTGTGCAGCTCACACGGGCACTGTTGCTGGCCCAGGTGCTGGAGCAACAGCCCGCCGCCGAGCAGTTTCCCTTGCTCCGCCAGTTGTTCCTGTGGGGCGATGATCAGGAAAAGATCGCGCTCTTGAAGGCCCTCGACTGGCTCGACAGCCAGGGAGCGTGCGTGGAGCTGGCGCTGCAAGCCGGACGCACCAGCAACAGCCAGGTGTTTGCCGCTGTCGCCCTGGACACCTTCTATCCGTCGCGTCACTACGACGACCGGGCCTTCCATCAACTGGTGTTGAAGGCCCTGGGCATGGGACTCGATGTGCGGCGCCTGCTCGGCCTGACACAACGGCGCAGCGTCAGCCTCAACCAATTGGCCCTCGACCTGCTGGCCGAACAGCTCGCCGCCGAACGGACGGTGTCCGCCGGGTTGCCCCGCATCATCGATTTCGACCTGCTCAGCCAGGCGCAACGCCAGCGCCTGGTCGGCCTGGGCCAGCAGCAACGCCTGCCACCGGAATGGCACGACGACCTGGCCAACATCTCACTGAACTGATGCCCGACGGTTCCCTGCTTCTTGATGAGGACTCACCATGCCCAAGTACTTCGATCCGCATATTCATATGGTCAGCCGCACCACCGATGACTACCAGAACATGGCGGCCGCCGGCATTACCGGGGTCATCGAGCCGGCCTTCTGGCAGGGCCAGGCCAGGACCAGTGTCGGCAGCTTCATCGACTACTTCGACACCTTGCTGGGCTGGGAGCGCTTTCGCGCCAGCATGTTCGGCATCCATCATTTCTGCACGATTGGCCTCAACCCCAAGGAAGCCAATGACCTGTCGATCGCCAACGAAGTACTGGAGATCCTGCCGCGCTACCTGGTGAAGGACGGCGTGGTCGCGGTCGGCGAAATCGGCTACGACGACATTACCCCGGAAGAGGATCGCTTCCTCGCCGCGCAACTGGAACTGGCCCGGCAGTTCAATCTGCCGGTACTGGTGCATACCCCGCACCGCGACAAAATCGGCGGCACCAAGCGGACCCTGGCGGTCATTCGCGAAGTCGGGATTGACGAGCACCTGGTGATCATCGACCACCTCAACGAATTGACCCTGCCCCTGGTGCTGGAAACCGACTGCTGGCGCGGCCATTCCATCTACCCCAATACCAAGATGTCGGAACAGCGCATGGTCGCCCTGTTGCAGGAATACGGCACCGAGAAAATGGTGGTCAACAGCGCCGCCGACTGGGGCATCAGCGACCCGCTCAAGGTGCCGAAAACCGGCCAGGCCATGCTGGCGGCCGGCTTCAGTGAAGCGCAGGTCGAGCAGGTGCTGTTCCACAACCCGGTGGACTTCTTTGCCCAGAGCGGCCAGTTGGACAAGACCCTGGTCAGCACCCCGCTGCCCATCGACCAGCGTCGGCAATGGCAGGAAAACTCCGCCCTGCGTGGTCAGGAACCGGTGATCAAATGAACGTCGGCATGGGCTGGCAGGCCGCGCAGGTCGGCTATTGCAGCAACGTGCACCCGACCCGTGACCTGGCCGGGCTGCGGTCTTCCATCGAGCAGCATTTCAAGGGCGTGCGCACGCTGCGCAGACTCGACGAACAGGACAGCGGCCTGTGGATCAGCGCCCTCGCCGCCGCCGAACTGCAACAGACGGCGGCGCGCATGGACTTCCTCGACCTGCTGCGGCGCAGCGGGCTGCGCCTGACCTCCCTCAACGGCTTTCCCTACGGCCAGTTTCATCAGGGCGCGGTGAAGGCCGAGGTCTACCTGCCCAGTTGGGCCGATCCGAAGCGGTTGATGTACAGCCTGAACCTGGCGCGGATCCTCGCCCAAGCCCTACCGCCGGATTGTCAGCAGGGCGTGATTTCCACCGTGCCACTGGGGTACGCCGCCCACTGGAACGCAATCTTGCACCGGCGCGCCGAGCATCAGTTGCGCCAACTCACCGCCTCGCTGCACAGGCTGCATGAGGAAACCGGCAAGAAGATCGTGTTCTGCCTGGAGATGGAGCCGGATTGCGTGCTGGAACACACCGACCAGGCCATCGCTTTCTTCCACCGTCTGCAAGCCAGCGATCCGCACCATGATCATCTGGCGCTGTGTTTTGACGTGTGCCACCAGGCCGTGGTCTTCGAGGACTGTTATCAGTCGCTGGACAAACTGCGCCAGGCCCGGGTGCCCGTGGGCAAGATCCAGCTGTCCAACGCCTTGATCTGCCAACTGCCCCAGGATGTCGAGCGCCGCGAACAGGTCCTCAAGACCCTGGGCGATTTTGCCGAAGCCACCTACCTACATCAGGTGAAGGCCCGCGACGGGCAGGATCGCCTGGCGGCCTGGGCAGACCTCCCCGCCGCCCTCGACGAATGCGCGCGCAACCCCGGGCAACACCCCGAATTGCGGATTCATTTTCACATTCCGCTGTTCAGCGAACACTTGCTGCTGCCCGAACTCAGCGGTAGCCAGATCGCCCTGGCACAGACCTTCGACTTCCTTGCCGACCACGAGGATTTTCGTCCGGTACTGGAAGTGGAAACCTACAGCTGGGGCGTCCTGCCCGAGCAACTGCGCCCCACCACCGCGCATGCCCAGCTCCAGGGCATCGCCAGGGAACTGCGCTGGGTCGAAGAGCAACTGCGCCAACGGCAACTGCTGCAACCTCAAGCGCGGGAGGTGTATGCCAATGCCCTCTGATCGACCGCGCCAGCCGCTGCTGCTGATCAACGTGGTGGGGCTGACCCCGGCACTGCTGGGCGCGTCGACGCCGCACATCAACGCGCTGCTGAAGACGGCCAGGATGACCACCCTGCAACCGGTGTTCCCGGCCGTCACCTCGTCGGTGCAAGCCTCGATCCTCACCGGGCTGACACCCTCGGAACACGGCATCGTCGGCAACGGCTGGTATTTCCGCGACCAGGCCGAAGTGCGTTTCTGGCTACAGCCCAATGCCTTGATCCAGGGCGAGAAGGTCTGGCACACACTCAAGCGCCAGCTTCCGGGGTTTCGCTGCAGCCAGTTGTTCTGGTGGTACAACATGTACGCGGACGTGGACGCCGCCATCACCCCTCGCCCGCACTACCCCGCCGATGGACGCAAGATGTTCGGCCTGTATTCGGCACCGTCCACGTTGCACGAACGTATCGAACAGCAGATCGGCGAGTTCCCCTTCCCAGCCTTTTGGGGGCCGGCCGCCGGCATCGCGTCGAGCCGCTGGATCGTCGACTGCGCCATCGCTGAATTCGACATCAACCGTCCTGACCTGCAACTGATCTACCTGCCTCACCTGGACTACAGCCTGCAACGCCTTGGTCCTGATCATCCGTCGATTGCCGGTGAAGTACGCGCCATCGACAGCGAGGTGGGTCGTCTGCTGGATCTTGCCCAGGCGCAAGGCGCAGCGGTGATGTTGCTGTCCGAATACGGCATCGAGGCCGTCCGCCAATCGGTGTCTATCAACCGGTTGTTGCGCGCGGAAGGTTTGTTGCAAGTGCGTCAGTCCCTGAGCTGGGAATTGCTCGACCCCGGCGCCAGTGCCGCGTTCGCCGTCGCCGATCACCAGATCGCCCATGTCTATGTGAAACAGGCGCAGGATATTCCTCGGGTCAAGGCGCTGTTGCTGCGCCAACCCGGCATCGAGCAGGTGCTGGATAAAGCCGAACAGCGGGCCTGGCACCTGGACCATCCGCGCAGCGGTGAACTGGTGGCCGTGGCCGAGCCGGGTCATTGGTTCGATTATTACTACTGGTTCGACGACCGCAAGGCCCCCGACTTTGCCCGCACCGTGGACATCCACCGCAAGCCGGGCTACGACCCGCTGGAGCTGTTCATCGACCCGGCCATTCGCTTCCCGAAACTGAAAGTGGCGCGCCGCCTGCTGCAAAAGAAGCTCGGTTTTCGCTACTACATGGACCTGATTCCACTGGACACCGGCCTGGTTCGCGGCAGCCATGGACGCCTGCCCGACAGCGAGCTGACCGGCCCGCTGCTCATCACCAATTGTGATCTGCCATTGCCCCAGCAGCTTGCGGCCACGGCGGTGAAACAACTGCTCCTGGAACACTTCCTGGGGCGCCCTCACACCGACACGGCCAGTGCCAAGGAGCTTCCATGCGGCGAGCCATTTCCATCACAGTTCTGAGTGCCCTGGCCGGATTGGCCCAGGCCGAGAACACCAGCCCCTTCAGTTGCGACAAATTCCTGCAATTCGGAACGGACGTCGACCAGACCCGGGCCGCGTTCAACAACAGTCCCGAAACCATGGCCTGGAACTGGTTCGTCTGTCTGAACCAGTCCGATGCCAAGGGCTACAACCGTCAGTGGGAATTGTTCAAGCCTTCCGATCAGGTCTATCTGGCCAATGGCGCCAACCCCGGTTCATATGACAGCCGTGTGAAACCACCGGATGAGGTGATCAGGCAAGCCCAAGCCCTGGGGCTGAACTCGAATCGTCTGCTGCATAACCTCAACGCCGTCCAGCAGGTCGACGGTCTGAGCCTGGAGATGGGCGGCAAAGCCGTGCCTGAGGCACAAAAAGGTCACGTCGTGCGCTTTCAACTGCTGATGGGCCAGGACACCTACAACTACATCGTAAAAAACAATGTCTACAACGTGAATGGTCAAGCGGCCCTGACGAGCAACCTGAACTTTCCGGCCACGGCCTGGGAGTTGAAAGCCTCCTGGCTGTGGATCGGCACGGACGCGAACTACAAGACGCAGCTGGAAAAAGATGGCTACTTCGTGGCCCAGGCCTACTACGCCGTGGGCACCGACTACCAGGTCGGTTATGCGGCATTGAGTGGCTTGCATGTCGTCAACAAGCTGGACGCCAACTGGGTCTGGACCACCTTCGAAAACATCAATAACCACAAGTACACCGTGACCAAGGGCCATCCACCCAAGCCGATGGAAAACCTCACCGGGCCGACATCGGCCGCCATACCGGTCAATACCCAGTTCCAGGCCAATAACCCGACGCTGTCGAAGTACGAGCTGATCGGCGTGGAGTTCCAACCCATTACCCAGGTCCTGGCGAACTCGCAGCTGGAATCGGCATTCCAGGACTCGTCGTCCTGCCTGGCCTGCCACAGTACCGCCGCCTACTCGAAGAAAGACGGCTACTTCAATTTCGCCATCCCGAGTTCAGGGGGTCTCACCTACCCCACTGCACCGCTGCCGGACAAAGCCTTCGACGGCTACAACAAACTGGATTTTGTCTGGTCGCTGAAACGCGCCCAGTGGAAACGCTAAGGAGAGCACGACATGAGCGTATTGAATTTCCCTCGCATCTACCTCAACGGCGAGATGTTCTGGAACCCGCCGACGGCCAATAACAATGATGTGTACCCGCTGTATGACGCGGTGAAGATGGACATCAACTGGCCGTTCGTGAAGCACTTCGGCATCGACCCCCTCAACGCCCCCGACACACTGATGCCATGGACCCTCTCGACGCAGTACATGGCTAACATGCCGACCTATGTGCAGCAGGTGCCAGGCAATATCAATCCAAGCCATGACCCCTACATGCCCGCTGAATGGGACCTGTTCGGCGACAACGGTTGCGGCCTGGTGAACTACGGGAAAACCACCTCGACCGTCATCGGCGGCGAACTGCTGGCCAATACCTACATCGACCATGATTCGCTGGTCGGCAAGCCATACCAACTGCTCGGCAGCCCCCTGGGCAGTTCTGCCCCGACTCCGGCACGCTTCGTGGATATCAGCCCATGGCAGAACACCTTCACGGCGTTGTATTTCGACAAACTGGTGCTGGGGGATACCACCTGCGGCCTGACCCTCAACCGCAAGTACCGGATGATGGACCGTTTCCTGAACTTCAGTTGGGGCGCCCTGGGTGGTCTGGTGAATGTCAGCACCACCTGGCAGACCTGCTTTCCCAAGGACAACCTGAAATGGGTGATCGGCAACTCCGCTCTGCTGAGCAACCTCCAGCAGCAGATGGAGCAGCAAGGCGCGCAGGGCCTGATGTTCCGGTTTTCCGCCTACCTGACCTGCTACGACAAGAACGGGATATTCAACGATTACCCCCAGCGTCTCAACACCCGCTCCAACGACCCGAACGTCATGGCGCATGTGCGTGAGCTCTACGAGAAGGGCTTGAACAACGTCAACGACATTTTCTTCAACCCCGCCTACAGCCGCACCTCGGCGGTGCTGGGTCTGTGGTTCGCCAACGAATACCCTACCGCCCCCACAGGGCTGCGCCTGGTACCCGACAAGGCGGTGTCGATGTTCCAGACAAATTTTCAGGATGTGAAAAAAGCCAAGCTGGGGGTGATCTCGGCACAGTTTACCGACGACACTTTATCTCTGGACCTGGGCAATACCTTTCCGAGTTATCCAGTAGATGCCACGGCCGATATCCTCGTTCCGGAAAAATTCAACGCCGGCACCTACCAGTTGGGCGCCGTGAAGGATGGACGATTTACCCCGGCGGCCCTCTTGAACTTCGCGGACTACCGGCAAGCGGCCTTCAACCAACGCTCGGGCATCCTCGACATTCCCCTCGACGCTTACAGCAAGGGGATACTGCAATCCGGTCCACTGGCTCTGCGTCAGTTGGGCCAGAACGGCGCCCCCCCGACCGACGCCGCCGCCCAACAGACATGGACCGCCGAAGTGATCGAGAGCGGCAGCTTCATCGACGTCGGTGAGCGCAAGGTAATGAGCATCATGGTGCAGAAAAATGGTCAGCCGGCCGCCAACACCACGTTGTATGTGGCCGAGTATGGCAATCCCTACATGGTGACCAGCAGTAACTATTACCTGGCATTCAGCAACGCAGCCAACTTCACCCTGTTCTACGACAACCCGCCGGACCGCAGCAAGAACACGGCCAATCTGCCGCAGTTCACCGATGCGGCTACGGTCGATCTCTATCGCAGCACCGGCAGCGGTCGTCGACTGACCGATCTGCAGGACGTGTTCGAACCGGTGGGCAGCCCGGTCGGTTATCAAGACTTCCTCCATCATTCCGGTACACCGGTCGCCATCAACCTGCGCCCCTGCCTGGTTTTCGAGAAGGGCATCAATGCCACCGGCACACTGCAAGACAAGACGGCCAGCAGCATCAGTTACTCCTACGCCGTCATCACCACCAACGCCCAAGGCATCGCCCAGATAGCCTACCGGGCAGTGGCGCCGGGCTTCCCCACCTTGCGCTTCTTCGTGCAGGAGAACGACAAGAAACCGGTCATCCCGTTCAGCTTCCCGATCACCCAGACCTTCGTCGATTTCCTCGCGCCGATACGAGTGCTGCCCGTGGACATGAAGTTGCAAGAGGACTTCATCAGCGCCTGGAATGGCATGTGCACGGCCACGGACGCCCCGGAAAAGATATGGAACACGTTCATCTTTCCAAAGGTCCTGCAGACCTTCTATTACCTGTACCCCATCATGAACAAGTACATGCCGCTCGATTCCCGCACGCGTGTGGAGGGCGCCGTCGATCAGTTGATCATATTGATCAGCAAGGAGAACCAGGAGGAAAGCACCCTGGCGATGCCCATCACCCGCGACCTGTCACAAAGCCGCCGCGCCGTACTGGAGCTGTGGGCCAAGCGCCTGGTGAAGCTCAACTTTCCGCCCAGCACACTCAGCATGAGTGACTACAACGGCCTTTGACGATTTCACCCAGGATCACCGGGTGGCGAGCCCGCCGCCCGGCACTTCACAGGAGTGTCGATATGAAAGCCAGCATTTTGAGCCGACTGTTGCTACTGATCCTGTTGTTCAGTCCGGGGCTTTTCGCCCAGGACAGCGGCGCGGTGTACTTCACCATGGGAGTGCACAACACCGAGGGCTGTAACGAACAGAACGGCAACTGCATCGCCAAACGCGCACCGGGCGACCCTTCCGATCCGTTTTTCCCGGCGTTCTGGATCAGCGACTGGACCATGTACCGGGTGATGCACAACTACGAGAAGAACCCGCCGCCCTACAGCAACCCACCCACCACCCTCGTCCCGGCGGACTACACCGTGTCCTGGGGCACCAGCTACTACGACACCACCTACATCCCGCCGGATGGCGACGGCTTCGGCGCGATGATGGAACACTACGAGAAATACTGCCTGCCGATCTTCCCGATCAAGAACAACAACTACACCTGCTCCTTCGTGTCCCTGGGCAACAAGGCGTACTTCCTGACCTATCCGCAGGATCGCCCCAAGGACATGCCGGCCTGCTGCATGTTCTCGCCGATGAACCATCCGCCACGGCAGGATTTCATCCAGCATCTGCCCTACAGCGCCGCGCGCAGCCAGAACCTCAATGGCAGCGTGCAGGCCTATGCCCTGGACCTCGACTCACCGCAAGGGCCAATCCTGTTCGGCTACGCCTTTTACAAGCAGATGTCCGGGCAACCACCCTACCGGCCGCCGCAGTCGTTCTATTTCTCCGGTGACGCCAGCGTCGCCAACGCGCCCATCGTCAGCCAGAACTACACCAACTTCCGCATCGCCAAGCCCGACCCGGCCCAGACCTGGGCACAGGTAGCCGCCATGTGCCCGTCAAACCCACCGCCCTGCCAGTTGTTCGAGCCGCCGGCTTCGCAGAACAACGGCCAGAAGGCCCAGTGGAACAAGCTGATGCAGCGCAAGCCCTGAACACTCGTTCATGGATCTGGAATGAGGGGCGACTGTTCCCGCTGGACCCGTAGGAGCTGGCATCAGTAACAGTGGATTAACTCAAGACGAAGGATTGCCATGAAAACGTTCATCCTGATATTGCTGGGGCTCGCCAGTCTGCCGGCCCTGGCCTTGAATCAAACCCGCGACCAGAGCGAACCAGTCCAGGCCAGCACCCTGAACTGCCAGCCCCCCACTACCGCGCCCGCCGCCAACGCCAGCCAGGACCTGTTCGATCAGTACAGCTGGCAGATGTTCATCGCCATGAACTGGCCCGCCCAGAACGGGCAGCGCGGTGATCCCGACTGCAGCAAACAACCTGGGGGCGCCGGCTACACCGTCTGGCAAACCTACAAGACCGTGGAAGAAATCTTCCTGCCGCAGGGGGCAAATCCGGGCCCCTGGAACACCCCACAAAAAGCCAAGAGCCTGGGCATCATCAACATCGCGGCGCTGAAAAACAGCACCCAGGTGAACACCGTCGACCAGGCCGTCGGCGGTTGGCTGATCGACCAGGCCGGCAACCCGACCTACTACGATATCTCGGCCAACGAGGACTCCTACGACTACATCGTCGACAACCAGTACTACAACGCCGATGTCGTGTCCAAGGCCAACAACGTCAGCTTTCCCAGCGGCGTCATCGAGATCAAGTCGAGCTGGCGCATCCTGAGCACCAGCGACAATGCCAGCCGCTACCTGACCCAGCTCGCCCGCGTCGCCACGTTCGATGACCAGGGCCAACGCACCGGCGTTACCGAGGCCTACCTGGGCCTGGTGGGCCTGCACATCATCACCAAGGTGAACGGCTATCCACAGTGGATCTGGTCGACCTTCGAGCAGATCGACAATGTGCCGCCCAAGGCGCTGGTGCACGGTCAGTGGGTCGACCAGCCGGCATCGGGCATGGCTTATTCCTACTTCAACGCCAGCGCCCCCGCCGCCAGCCTCAACCAGTCACCCTGTGACTGGCAGACCCAAGGCGCACACCTGGTCTGCGTACCCAAGCCCGGCACCACGTTCCAGACCCCGAACCCGTTGAACCGGGTCACGCCGATTGCCGAGGTCACCAACAAGGTGAATGCTGACTACCGCAGCAACCCGGACCTGCAGAAAAGCGTGTTGAAGTACTACCAGCTCATCACCACCCAACGCCCATTGATGCCGGACAACCCCAGTAATCCCCTGGGCCAGCCGACCCCGTCACTCTCGGCCAACGTGACCATGGAGAGCTACATCCAGCCCAACAGCAGCTGCATGAACTGCCATTCCATGGCAACGCCGGTCAAGAGCGCCTACAAGTCCGATTTCTCCTACCTGTTCAAATTCGCCAATTCACCGGTCATCAAATCCATCAAGGACGAGGAATAAATCATGAGCATCCTGAACGGACCCCGACTGAATTTCTGGGGCGGCATCCGCACCGACGTCAGCCTGCCGAACAACTCCCCCACCATCCCCTTCGACGGCAACGACAACTGGCCGCTCTTCGACCTGACCACCTCGACCCTGGCACCGGGCGCGCAGTCCTACACTGACGACCAGCTGAATGACATGATCAATGCCCCCACCGGTGACTACTACACCGCCGGCGGCTGGAATCACTACGGGCAGCATGTCGTCGACATGCAGAACGCCTTGATCAGTTCCCAGGGCATACCGGGCGGCATCAGCACCACCGGCGACCTGGTGGGCCAACCGGTCTACCTGCTTGGCTCAGTGGATCCGGTGACGGGCCAGGCGCCCGTTTCCGGCCCGATGATGGTGGACCTTGATCCCACCGGCACCACGACCACACAGATCTTCGTCGGTGGTCTGCAAATCGGCGGAAACAGCGACATCCAGCTGTTGATTCACAGCAATACCGTGTGCAGCAGTTTTGACGTGGCCGGGCGTGTGTTGCTGCCGAAAAAGATGGATTCACCAGGCTCCTTTCACGCCAGCGGCACGTTCCAACTGACCTTTCCCCTGAGCAGCATCGTCAGCTGGAACACGAACAGCGCCGGCCTGCGCGCGATCATCCAGGCGCCGGGGGCAACGGGGATTGTCCTGCGTTTCGTCATGTTCGAAATGTGCCCGACGATGACCACCGAGCAACTGGACGCCGACTACGCGGCCGGCCGATACACTCCCAACCCGAGCATCGGCCGGGTCATCGGCACGCTGGCCACTGCCTACGCCGACGAACCGCTGAGCTGTCAGCCGGGCCGGCAACTGGTCAACCAGGGCACGGGGAATGCCGGCTATGCCGACCTGGGCAAGGGTAACGGTTACCTGAGCATCGACATGGTGAACGTCATTCCGAAGGAAACCTTCCGCGCCGTCAGGGACGACATCACCAGCCCCATCGGGCCCAACGCCAATTACGGCCCCGTCACCATCAGTGCCGGCACCACCACCCTGGCCACCCTGGACCCGACCAGCAGTCCGTTATTGAACTACTACGTGTACGGCGGCATCGTCGACCTGCCCATGACCGCCAGCCAGATACAAGCGGTGCAGACCAGCCCCCTGGCGATCAACGCCCCCGGCACAGTCGCCGACACCACCTTGCAGGCCACTGAATCGACCTATCGTCTGTATGCCGACCAGCGCAACGTCTACCTGGAAGACTACCCCAATGGCCTGTCGATTACCCTGCAGGTCCGGTACCTGGGCGGGCCGGTGCCCAGCGCCACGGAAATCGGCGTGAAGGCGTCGGCGACCGCGGCCTATGTTCTGCCAAAATACTGGGATTTCCTCGACTTCCCCGACTCGCTGACCGTCAACGCCGGCCAGCTTGCCGTCAGCTTCCCCGTCACCGTCAAGCAGGCCAGTGCCGCCCAGGCAGGTTTCGTCACGCTGACCTGCACCGTCAATGGCGTGGACAGCAGCGCCTGCTTCAGCAACTTCCGCAAATACGCCCAAACCGATTTCGGCATCCCCAAGGGCACCACCATCACCTGGCCGCTGATGTACCCCAACGTCCTGCGCTTTCACTACCTGGCCTTCCCCGCCATGTCGCGCTACATCCCGTTGAATCAGCCCGATGCGATCATGGGCGCCAAGAATCCCATCCTTGCCCGGACCTCGGACGCCTACAAAGGCACCACCCTGTTCATGCCGGTGGTGCGCTCGATGTCGCCCTGCCAGCGGGCCCTGTTGCGGGCCTATCTCACCGGTGAGCCGTGGCAACCGCCGCAGTGATCGCGTCCCCCTTCATGACGGAGAGCCTCTTCATGTCTATCCATATTCCTGTGCAACCCAGCCAAAGTCTGCGCCCGGTTACCATCATTGCCGAGGGTCTGCTGAACCCTCGTGGCGTCTGCGTGCGGGCCGATGGCAGCCTGTTGCTCGTCGAGGCCGGTTCCGGCCTGCCGGAACAGACCTTCAGCGGGCGCATCAGTCGCCTGCGACCCGATCCTGATCGACCCGGCGCCTACCTGCCCCGTGAAACGCTGGCAGACGGGTTTCGGGCCATGAACATGCAGGTTCGCATGCTGCGTGATGAGATCATGGGGCTATCGGACGTGGCCTGCGGAGATGGGCGTTATCTGGTCAGTCAGACCGATTACGTCGAGGGTTCCAAACTGCTGGACCTGCAATTCACCCCGCCCGAACCGGTGTTTCGCAGCCGTGGCAATCTCAACGCCCTGTGCTACCACCCCTCTCGCCGCAGTTGGCTGGCGGTCAAGCCTGATACCAACCAGTTGGTGGAGTTCGTCGCCGGCCAGGACGAACGGGTACTGGTCCAGTTACCCGAACTGGACCAGGGCCAGGAAGCCGTCCCCGTGACGTTGGTGTACGAGCCGGCAACGGACGCTGTGCTGATCAGCCTGTTCTCCGGCGAACGGCAAGGCGACCCCGCGCGCAAGGGCATCGACTTCGTCGAGAAGGCGGGTCAGGTGATCCGGGTCCATCCCGGCAGCGGGCAGATCGAACGGCTGATCGACGGCCTGCAACTGCCCACTGGCCTGGCGCTATGCCCAGCCGGAAACCTGCTGGTACTGGAACTCTGCGACCGCCTGCAACAACCTCTGCTGCCGGACTGGAACGGCGAACCGCTGCATGGCGGCTTCACCCGGTTCACCGGTCGATTGCTGAGCTGCAACCTGCAAACCACCCAGGTCACCGTGCTCGCCCAAGGCCTGGATACCCCATCCAACCTGTGCGTAGTGGGGGATGCCGTGCTGGTGAGCGAAGGCATGGGCCTGACCGGACGGCGACTGCCCACACCCGACGGCCATGTCGTCCCGCTCAGTGGCAGGCTTCGGCGGGTGCAACTTTAAAACCGTGCGTGCCTGCTTACTCCCACAAGAGATCTGGGATGTACACGGCCTTTGCATACACCATCAAACCCTGTGGGAGCGAGCCTGCTCGCGATGGCGTCGGTACATTCAACATCTGCTGGACAGACACTCCGCTATCGCGAGCAGGTTCGCCCCCACAAGGGATCTTGCGGTATACACGGCCTTTGCAAACACCATCAAACCCTGTGGGAGCCGGGCTTGCTCGCGATGGCGTCGGCACTTTCACATCTGCATGACAGACACTCCGCTATCGCGAGCAGGCTCGCCCCCACAAGGGATCTTGCGGTATACACGGCCTTTGCATACACCATCAAACCCTGTGGGAGCCTAGCTTGCTCGCGATGGCGTCGGCACTTTCACATCTGCAGGACAGACACTCCGCTATCGCGAGCAGGTTCGCTCCCACAAGGGATCTTGCGGTATACACGGCCTTTGCAAACACCATCAAACCCTGTGGGAGCGAGCCTGCTCGCGATGGCGTCGGTACATTCAACATCTGCAGGACAGACACTCCGCTATCGCGAGCAGGCTCGCTCCCACAAGGGATTTTGCGGTGTACACGGCCTTTGCATACACCATCAAACCCCGTGGGAGCGAGCCTGCTCGCGATGGCGTCGGGTACATTCAACATCTGCATGACAGACACTCCGCTATCGCGAGCAGGCTCGCCCCCACAGAGGGTTCTGGGGTGAGCTGCAGCTCGTTAACGTGTCAGCTAACAAGCGCTAACACCGAATAACTGGTGGTCGACACCGCAAGGCATCACCCTTGAGGCTCACCACTGCCAGGGACAACAGGTCCATCCAACTGTTGCGCCTGGGCAGTGACCCAATGACTCAAGAGGGGTTCGATCATGACCGAAGGCTGCCGCGATAGCTGGCTGTGCAGAACCGACCGTCTGGGGAACGATGAACTGTGTGCGTTGATGGCCAAGGTCGCCAAACACGGCCCGCGGGCTTCACAGCAGCTGCTGGCAACAGTGAAGCCGCTGCTCAGCGCCTTCTACGAGGGCCAGGTACAAGCCGGGCGGGCCAGGCGTGAAGAAGTCGACGGTCTGATCCAGGAGGCTTTCATGGCGCTCCAGCAACGACGGGCAGACTATGACCCCGGCGTTCCGTTTCGCGCATGGCTGATCGCGATTGCCCGGGAAACCTTGCTCTACCGCTGGCACAACCAAGGCCGCGATGCCGGCGTTGCAGCCCCCCTCAACGAAGCCGGCAGAGCGGTCTGACTCGCGCCTCGCCGTCCTCCTGATCAGGAAATGCCGATGATCAATATCGAAAAAGTGCTTTACACCAGCCATACGTATACAACAGGCGGTCGAGAAGGCGTTGGGCGTAGTGACGATGGTCGACTGGACCTGCTGTTATCCCCCCCAGGCGCGCCTGGAGCCGGCACCAACCCGGAACAACTCTTCGCAGTCTGCTGGTCAGCCTGTTTCCTGGGTTCCTTGCGTCACGCCTGCAACGCTCGCAAGATCCAGTTCCCGGCCCGCGCAGCCGTCAATGCGCAAGTTGATCTGGTCCATGGCGAACACGGTTTTTTCCTGCAAGCCCGGCTGGCCGTTTCGCTGCCCGACATCGAGCCCGATACCGCACAGGAACTTGTCGAGGCTGCCCACCAGAACTGCCCGTACTCCAAAGCCACCCGCAAGAACATCGACGTCACTCTCACCATCGTCTGATTACCCAGCGCAGGCCCATCCTGTCACACCCGGCTAACGGGACGGTCGTACTTGAACGTTTAATCAAAACACCTATCATGCAGACTCGCCTGTAAGGACAGTCGTACAGCAAAACACCATCCTATTTCTAGAGAGTCCTTCTTGTGGAGTCAGCCCCGGACGACCTGCACGAATCGTTGAGCCTGCAACTTGCCTTCGGTCCTTTCTGCGTGACGCCGGGCAAGCGATTGCTCACTAAAAGTGGCTCCACTGTGGAAATCGGCGGACGAGCGCTGGACTTGCTCATTGCATTGCTCGAGCGTCCCGGACGGGTATTGTCCAAGCGCGAATTGATCAAGCGGGTCTGGCCCGATATCGTGGTCGCGGAAGGCAGCCTTCGTTTCCACATGACGGGGTTGCGTCGAATCCTCGGGGATGGAGAAGACGGGGCGCGCTATATCTCCACCCAGGTGGGTGTCGGCTACGCCTTTGTCGCGCCCATCGAACGGCTCCAGTCCGGCGACTCCGCCATCTCCTCTGTCACGTCCGCCCAAGCCGGCGGCAAACGCTTCATCAGCACGGTTGGCAACTTGCCGGCCCGCGCCAGGCTGATCGGTCGGGACGACGATGTGCAGAGGGTTATCGACCGCCTGCAAGAGCCCAAGCTGCTCACCATCGTCGGGCCTGGCGGGGTCGGCAAGACCAGCCTGGCCGTTGAGGTGGGTCACAGGCTCGCTGCCGACAACGACGACCCGGTACGTTTTGTCGATCTCGCTCAAGTCGAGGACGCCACGCTGGTGCCCTCTTCGCTCGCCGGCTCCCTGGGCATTCCGGTGCAGGCCGAAGACCCGCTGTTCGTGTTGCTCGCGCACCTTCGAGCCCGCAAGCTGGTGCTGATCATCGACAACTGCGAACACCTCATCGATGCCGTTTCGGCCGTTGTCGAACAGATCAGGGCGGCGGCGCCCGGCGTGAGCCTGCTGGCGACCAGCCGCGAACCGCTGCGTACCCTGGGCGAACACGTACATTGGCTAAGCCCCTTGGACTTTCCGGGCGAGACACAGGCGCTGAGCGCCGATGAACTGTTGGGATTCGCGGCGGTGAAGTTGTTTGTCGACCGCGCCTCGTCGGGCAATCCTTCGCTGTTTCTGGAAGCCGGCAACGCGCAGATGATTGCCGACATGTGCCGACGTCTCGAAGGCATGGCCTTGCCTATCGAGCTGGCTGCCGTGCGTGTTGCCAGGCACGGCCTGCACGCCACCCACGCCCTGCTGGGCGAGCGTTTTTCCCTGGGCTGGTCCGGACGAAGGACGGCGCTGCCACGCCATCAGACGCTGCGCGCCATGCTCGATTGGAGCTACGCCCTGCTCTCGATGCAAGAGCAACTGGTGTTCGATCGCCTCGCGGTTTTCGTAGGACCGTTTTCCCTGGAGGCAGCCTCGCAGATTCTCACCGACACCCAGATCGACTCCCTCACCGCGGTCACGACGCTGGATGAACTGGCCTCCAAGGGCCTGGTCAGCGTTGATCACAGTGACGCGATGGCAACCTATCGCCTGCTGGAAATGACCCGCGCCTACGCGCGCGAGAAGCTTGTGGCCCGGGGCGATACCGAGGCGCACGCGCTGTCGTTCAGGCACGCGGCCTACTTCATGGACTTGCTCGGTCGGCTCGGCAGCACCCCCGATGAAATATTCGAGCAGTCCTCGCGACTCGCCAGCCAGCTGGGCAATATCAGGAATGCGCTGGAATGGAGTTTCGGCCCTCAGGGCGATCCAGGGCTGGCGTTGCCCCTGGCCGCCGCGAGCGCACCGTTGTTCTTGCATTTTTCGCTGATGGTCGAGTGCCGCACCTGGTGTTCACGGGCCACCGAACTGCTTGAGTTGGGTTACTTCGGGACACCGACCGAAATGGAATTGCAGGCCGCCCTGGGCCTGGTGTTGATGTTCACTCGGGGGAACAGCGAGGCGGCACACAAAGCGCTGCTCAGGGCCCTGGCCATTGCCGAGGGGCTGGGCGATCACGAATCCCGGCTGAGGCTGCTCGGACGCCTGCAAATCTTCTCGGAGCGCATTGGCGACTTCCCGTCATCGCTGGCCTGGGCCGAACAAGCCGTCGCCGTGGGCAACCTCATCGGCACACCCGAGGCCATCGCCGTGGCCGCCTCGCTGGCCGGTATTTCCCATCACCTGCTCGGCAACCAGACGCTGGCGCGGCGGGAACTGGAAAAGTCCCTGCGCAACAGCCTGCCGTCGGAACGCAGCAGCACCGTTCATTATGGTTTCGATCATCGCAACCGCACCGGGCTGGCCCTGGCGCGGACACTGTGGTTGATGGGGTTTCCCGATCAGGCCCGGCGCTGGGCCGAGCAGGTCGAGGCAGAGGCCGCCGCGTTGGACCACCCGGTGACTTACTGCATCGCCTTGGTCTGGACACTGTGCATTTACATCTGGACGGGGGACCTGGAGAAGGCCGCCAACGGCCTTGAGACCTTCAGGAAAACCGCCGAGGCCAATGCGCTGGCCCCTTATGTAGCAGCGGCAATGGGCGTGCAAGGGGCTATCGCGATCCGTGCCGGGCAACCCGGTAACGCGGTGGCCTTGCTGGAGGAAAGCCTGGCGCGGCTGCGAGGCATGCGTTACGAACTGCTGACCACTTCGTTCGAGACGTCCCTGGTCGAGGGCCTGGTCCTGAGCGGCCAGTACGAGAAGGCGTCGGCGCAGGTCGAGGCCACCATCCGCCACTGCCGCCAGAGCGGCGACGCCTACGCCCTGCCAGAACTGCTTCGGATCAAGGCCGCTATCCTCAAGACACTGGGCCCAGGCAATCCCGTTGCGGTCGAAGACACGCTCAATGAATCGATTGCCCTGAGCCAGCGGCAAGGCGCCTTGTCGTGGGAACTGCGGTCCTCGATGGATCTCGCCACTTTGTGGCTGGAGCAGGCCCGGGTCCACGAGGCCAGGAACCTGCTGGCGGCGTGCAACGAACGAATGTCCGAAGGGCATGACACCCTGGACGCGCGCCAGTTGCAAGCTCTGTGGCAAAGGACGCTGGCATCACCGGGGCTCAGCTGAGCGC
Source organism: Pseudomonas sp. B21-028 (assembly GCF_024749045.1). NCBI lineage: Bacteria > Pseudomonadati > Pseudomonadota > Gammaproteobacteria > Pseudomonadales > Pseudomonadaceae > Pseudomonas > Pseudomonas sp. B21-028. The sequence goes on along the minus strand of NZ_CP087184.1, from coordinate 2,926,588 downwards.
CAGGGTCAACTGGGCATCCATTTTCACCAGGTCAGCCAGGGAGCGGGCCTTCATCTTGCGCATGACCTTGCCTCGATGGGCCTTGACGGTGATTTCGCTGATCCCCAGTTCCGCCGCGATGACTTTGTTCATGCGCCCCGTGACAACCATGGCCAGGACCTCTTGCTCACGGGGAGTCAACGTTGCGTAGGCTTCTCGCAGCGCACGCAGGTCCCCCTCGCGACTCAAGGCGGTACGGCTGCCTTCCAACGCATCGGCGATGGCGTTGAGCAGCACTTCGTCGTCGAACGGTTTGGTCAGGAACTCCACGGCGCCGGCCTTCATGGCACGCACCGAACGCGGCACATCGCCGTAGCCGGTGATGAAGATGATCGGGATCATGGGCCGGTCACCGGCAATCGCATTCTGCAGGTCCAGCCCGCTCAGGTCCGGCAGGTTGATGTCGAGTATCAGGCAACTGGGAACCGCAGGCCGGGGCTGGGCAAGAAAGGCCTGGGCGGACTCGAACAGTTGCGGTCGCCACTGGGCGTGACCGATCAGCAATTCCAGCGACTCGCGCACGGAAATATCATCGTCGACGACAAACACGATGGGCGTGTTGTCCATCGCCGAGCCGCGACGCTCGGCGCCAGCTCTATTGTTCGCGCTCAACACGCTACCTCCTCCAGTAGTCGTCATTGGCAGTCAACTGACCGGCAACGCAGCGCTGAGCGCCTTGAGCAGCGCCTCCTCGCTGAAGGGCTTCATCAGGCAATCCACTGCGCCCTGGCTTATCAGGTGTGCACATCGGGCCGCATCGCCCAGCGCCGTGATGAAGATGATCGGGATGTTGAAATGGCGCAAGGCGAGTTCCTTTTGCAGCTCCGGACCCGACATACCCGGCATGGCGACGTCCAGTATCAGGCAGTGGGTCTGGCTGGGATACCCGGACGAAAGAAACGCCTGGGCCGACGAAAACGCCTGGACCGCAAAACCGAATTCCTTGAGCAAGTCCGGCAAGGCTTCCCGCACCGATTCGTCGTCATCAACCACCGATACGAGCAAAGGCTTATCCATTGAAAACCTCTCTGGTGGGCTCGCAATCCCTCTCGGCACCAGGCTCGCGGACGCCCTGGATGACTTCGGCTGGATCACGCTGGCCTTTGCAGGGAATGGAAAAACGAAACGTTGCGCCCGGTCCGATATCGTTCACGCAGGCCCAGATCCTTCCGTTGTGTTTTTCGATGATCGAATGACTGACCGACAAGCCGATCCCCATGCCCGAACTCTTGGTTGTGTAGAAAGCACTGAACAGGCGCTCCGCGTCCTGGGGATCGAAGCCGACGCCGTTGTCCCTGACGTCGAGATAAACGTGATCGTCCTGCAGGCCGGTACTGACCTGCATGCGCCGAGGCCGGTCGGTCATCTTGCTCATCGCCTCCTTGGCATTCAGGATCAAGTTGAGAATCACCTGCTGCAACTGTACGCGATCACCGCGGACTGGCGGCAGGGCGTCAGCGAATTCGGGATGCAGTATCACCGCGCCTCGCTGCAACTCGCCCAGCAACAGCGCGATCACCTCCCGTGCGGCTTCGTTGATGTCGACGTCTTCAATCGCGATGCTTTTCTTCGAAAACAGCACCCGCAACCGATTGATCACATCGGAGGCGCGGTTGCCATCCCGGATGGTACGCCGTGCGGTTTCCAGGGCGCCGTCTACATTCGGTGGATTGGCGCCGAGCATGCGCAAGCAGGTGCTGGCGTTGGTGATGATGCCGGCCAGCGGCTGGTTGACCTCGTGGGCAATCGACGCGGTCAGCGCACCCAGGCTGGCAACCCGGGCCAGATGAGCCAGCTCCGAGCGGACCTTGCCGAGCGCCGCTTCGGAAAGACGCCGCTGGGTCACGTCCTGCAACGCGGCGATGTACTCCAGCCGGCCCTCCCCGTCCCTCATCGCATGCGCCACCAAGTGGACATGTTTGACGGTACCGTCAGGTAACTGCAGCCGATGTTCATGCTCGAAGTCCTGACCTTTTTGGCGCTGGTGCCTGATCATCTCCTTGTAGGCCGAGATATCGTCCGGGTGGATGCGGGTGTAGATGAAATCCAGCGTGGGCGTCACACTCGGATCCAGGTCGAGTATCCGATAGATCTCCTCGGACCAGGTCAGCTCATCCGAGCCGACGCGCCACAAGAAGGTGCCCGTCGAACTCAGCCGTTGCGCCTTGGCCAGGAACGCCTCGCTCTGGCGCAGTGCCGCCTCGCCCCGTGCCCGATCGATGGCAATGCTTGCAAGGTGAGTGATCTGGGCGATCAGGGTCTGCTGCAGGGGGCCAGGGGCTGTCGATTCGGGATGCAGGATCGACAGAACTCCTGTCACCTCGCCGTTGACGGAGGTGATCGGCGTCGACCAGTTCGCTCGCAAACCATTGGCCAGGGCAGTCGAGCACCAATCTTGCCAGCGCGTCTCACTGGCCAAGTCGCAGCAAATCACCTGTTCGTTGCGGATCGCAACCAGCGCGGCGGGACACGCGTCCGCATCCGCCACCCGCCCGTCGAGGCCTGCCACCAGGCTCGCCGGTATGCTCGGCGCAGCCCCTGGCAATATCCGTGGGATGGCTTCCTGCGTCGGATACGGGTGCTTGCGGTCGACTTGCACGATGCTGCACACGCAACCGTCGAGACTCGCCTCGGCCAATGCGCAAAGTGCTTCGAGAATTCGTTTGAGGGCGGAACCTCCGGCGATCATGCCCAGCAGGCGTTTCTCCCCGGCCAGCAGCATTTCGGCGCGTTTGCGATCTTCGATATCGGTGTTTTCCCCGTACCAGCGCGCCACCTGGCCCGACTCATTGCGCTCCGGTACCGCCCGGATCAGAAACCAGCGGAACGTGCCGTCGAAGCGACGCAACCTGGCCTCGAATTCACCCGGTTCGCCCGTTGCCAGCGCTTTCCAGTAAGCGGCCAACGCACCGCCGTCATCCGGATGAATCGCGGCCATCCAGCCGGTACCGCACGCGTCTTCCAGCGCGATACCGGTGTAATCGCACCACCGCTGGTTGAGAAAGCTGACATTGCCATCGGGCGTGGCGCTCCAGACAAAACCGGGCACCGCGTTGATGATGCTGCGCAACCGGGCTTCCGAGGCGCTGATCTCGGCCAGCGCCTTGGCGATCAGGGCCTTGTCGCGCTTCTGCTCGTCGATGTCGATGGTGATGACCCACCAGCGGGTGATGCGACCGGTCTCATCCCGCATCGGCATGCCGTTGGCGATGAACCAGTGGTAGGCGCCGTCCGCACGACGGATGCGCAACTCGGCGCGAAAGGGATTACCGGTGGCCACCGCCTGAGCCCAGCTGTCGATGATCCTGGGACGGTCCTCGACGTGAATGATCTCACTCACGGCCCACTCCTTGAGCTCTTCAAGGGTGGCGCCCATGTATTCCAGGTTGTGGATGTTCACGCATTCCAGGTCCCCGCTGGGGCTCATCAGCGAGACCAGGGCCGGAATGCTGTCGATCATCGTCCGCAAACCGGGCTCGGCCATGCAGGCGGGCTGGGCGACCGCACAGTAATCCTCGATGTCGGTACAGATTCCACACCATTTGCGGACGGCTCCGGCCGTATCGGTCAACGGGCTCACGCGCACGACGAATCGGCGATAAACCCCATCGGCCCGTCGCAGGCGTGCCTGTATGCCCCGTGGCTCATCACCGTTCAGAATTGCGCGCCAGCATTCGAACACCTGCGCACGGTCGTCGGGATGGACGGCGGCATGCCAGCCCTCTCCCATTGCCTCCTCGCGATTGCGCCCGGTGTACCGGCTCCAGTACTGATTGACATAGTCGACGCCGCCATCGACACGGGCCGTCCAGGCCATGCCTGGCAGTCCGTCGATGATGCTGTCGGGTTCGTTATCCATGCCGGTTCCGCTCTGTAATGGCCCTTCAGAGAGCATGCCCCCGGTGCTGGGGCCCGCCTATCATACCTTGGTGTCACACGCGCCGATCAGTGTAGCGCCGGGCATGGGAAACCGACCAATACCAACGTGTAATCGCCCTTTCAGCAACACCCTGCTCTGATTAATCCTGGCAACCGACACCGTCAAAAGGAACGGCATTTGCGAGACAGGACATCAGCCTCAGGGCAACAGCATTCGGCCGCCAGTTCGAAGGCGATGGGTCAATGGACGGTCGTCGGCCTGTGCATGCTGTTCAATGTGATCAACGGCCTGGCGACCCTGGCCACGGCCTTCGTGCTCCCCAGCCTTTCGGCGGAATGGGCGTTGAGCGGTTTCCAGCAGGGCCTGTTGCTCAGTGCAAGCCTCATTGGAATGGCCAGCGGATCGACATTCGCCGCCCCCATGGCGGACCGTCATGGTCGTCGTCCCTTGCTGCTGGCGAGCCTGTTGCTCAGCGGCACGACCATGCTGCTGTCATTCTGGTCCCAGGGCTTCTGGTCTCTTGAGCTGTTGCGCACCCTGACGGGGATGGGTGTAGGGGCGACACTCGTCGGCGCCAATGTGCTGACCCATGAATGCACCCACCTGCACCGGCGAGAGCTGGCCATCTCGCTTCAGTCCGTGGCCTTCGCCTTGGGCGTGTCCTTGGGTGGCCTGCTGGCGCATGCGTTGAACGACGCCGTCGGATGGCGCTACGTATTCCTCGTCGGAGGTGCCTTTACCCTTGCGACCGGCTTGAGCGGTGCACTGTGGCTGCGTGAGTCCTTCGAATTCCTCGCCGTGAAAGCCTCCCCCGTCCAGCCGTCAGCCCATCGGCCTGCCTCGGATGCCGGGCGTGGCCTTCGGCGCGATTTCTGGTCGAGGCAGTGGCGCGCAACCGTTTCGCTGGCGACGGCATTCTTCCTCGTCATGTTCTGCTTCTACTTCGTTGTGAGCTGGACACCGACACTGCTGGTCCAGACGGGGGCTTCCGCAACCCACGGTATCCAAGGTGGCATGCTGCTCAATCTGGGCGGCATGCTGGGCGCCCTGCTCCTGGGACTTGCCGCGAATCGCTTTGGCAGCCGTCGTTTGCTGCTGGGCTGCCTGCTGCTGAACGCAGGGTTGATGACCTTGCTGATGCCCGCCATCCAGGTGTTGAGCCTGTCCATCGGCATGGGGTTTTCCATTGGCCTACTGCTCAACGCGGCCATCGCCGGCCTGTATGTCCTGGCGCCGCAGACCTACGGCACCGGAGAACGAGCCAGGGGCGTCGGTCTGGTGCTCGGGTTGGGCCGCCTGGGCGCGATCCTGTCACCGATTGTCGCCGGCGCTCTGCTGGATGCGCACTGGAGCGCACAGGCCTTGTTCACGTTTTATGCCGGCAGCCTGCTGTTGGCGATGCTGGCCATCGCCTGGGGACGCGGTCGGCGCCGTGACTGACACCTAGGTGCAATGGCCCGCCCGGGAGGCTTTTGGTGAGATGGATTTTCCAATTTCAACCAGGAGAATCCCATGCCCGCTTCGACCCGTTCCGACAATGTGCTCTATACCGCCCATGTGGATACCACCGGTGGCCGCGACGGCCATTCGCGCAGTGATGATGGACGCCTGGACGTCCAGCTTTCAAGCCCTGGTTCGTCACGGGCCGGTACCAATCCTGAGCAACTGTTCGCGGCCGGTTGGTCCGCTTGCTTCGAAGGCGCGATGCAGTTGGCCGCTCGGCGCCTGAAAATCAAACTGCCGGAAAATCCGTCCATCGACGCACAGGTAGATCTGTGCCTGGCGGAAGGCAGCTACTTCCTTCAAGCGCGTTTGAAAGTCAGTGTCCCCGGAGTAGACCGGGAGTCTGCCCAGGCGTTGCTCGACGCCGCGCACGAGACCTGCCCCTACTCGAAATTGTCGCGTAACAACATCTACGTCGAAATCACCCTGGCCTGAGTGAGCCAGGACAGGGCGGCGCCGCATGATGACCGTCAGCGGCGTTGCCCGATCACCATAAGGAGCAGACGATGAAAAAACTCACGACAGCCGCCGGTGCGCCGGTGGTCGATAACAACAACTCACAAACGGCAGGCCCCAGGGGACCGATGCTGCTCCAGGATGTATGGCTGCTGGAGAAGCTGGCGCATTTCGACCGCGAAGTCATTCCCGAGCGCCGTATGCACGCCAAGGGTTCGGGTGCGTTCGGAACGTTCACCGTGACCCACGACATCACCCGCTACAGCAAGGCCAGCCTGTTCTCCCACATCGGCAAGACCACCGATGTGTTCGTCCGGTTCTCAACCGTTGCCGGCGAGCGTGGCGCTGCCGACGCCGAGCGCGACATCCGCGGGTTCGCCATCAAGTTCTATACCGATCAAGGCAACTGGGACCTGGTGGGCAATAACACGCCGGTGTTCTTCCTGCGCGATCCTCTGAAATTTCCCGATCTCAATCACGCAGTCAAGCGCGACCCGCGTACCCATCTGCGCAGCGCCCGGAACAACTGGGATTTCTGGACACTGTTACCCGAAGCCTTGCATCAGGTCACCATCGTGATGAGCGACCGTGGGCTGCCGCAATCCTATCGGCACATGCACGGTTTCGGCAGCCACACGTTCAGTTTCATCAGCCCGGCCAATGAGCGCTACTGGGTAAAGTTCACCTGGAAAACCCAACAGGGCATCGTGAACCTGAGCGACGAGCAGGCCGCTGCGGTGATCGGTAGCGACCGCGAAAGCGCGCAGCGCGACCTGTACACCAGCATCGAGAACGGCGAGTTTCCGCGCTGGAAACTCTACGTCCAGATCATGCCGGAAGCCGAAGCTGGTACTTATCCGATCAACCCGTTCGACCTGACCAAAGTCTGGCCACATCGGGATCATCCGCTGATCGAGGTCGGCTTGCTGGAACTCAACCGCAACCCTGACAATTACTTCGCCGACGTCGAGCAAGCCGCCTTCAACCCGGCCAACGTCGTCCCGGGCATCAGCTTTTCGCCCGACAAGATGCTGCAGGCGCGGTTGTTCTCCTATGGCGATGCGCAGCGCTATCGAGTGGGCGTCAACCATCACCAGATTCCCGTGAACGCCCCCAGATGCCCGGTCAACAGTTTTCATCGCGACGGCGCCATGCGTACTGACGGCAATGCCGGCAGCACCCCCGGCTATGAGCCCAACAGTCATGCTGAATGGCAGGAACAACCAGACTTTCGCGAGCCGCCACTGGCTTTGCAAGGTAGCGCCGGGCATTGGAATCATCGCGAAGACGACGACTACTTTTCCCAACCCGGCGCCCTGTTCCGGCTGATGGACCCTCGGCAGAAACAGGCACTGTTCGACAACACCGCACGTTCGATCCAAGGAGCTTCGGCCGACGCCAAGCAGCGTCATATCCATCACTGCACATTGGCCGACCCGGCGTATGGAGCAGGTGTCGCGCTGGCGATAGAGGCGTTGGGCTGACACAGCTCAAAGGGAGAGAGTCGTGGGAGCGATGGCGTTCAGCGACCGGGACACCGCTATCGCGAGCAGGCTCGCTCCCACCCTGATTTCTGTCTGTTCACAACATCGAGAATGCCCCCAATTCCCTGTGGGAGCGAGCCTGCTCGCGATGGCGGCAACACAGTCAACATCAATGCAACTGCCCCACCGCTTTCGCGAGCAAGCCCGCTCCCACCCTGATCGCGGGCCGGTCACAACATCGAGAATGCCCCCAACTCCCTGTGGGAGCGAGCCTGCTCGCGATGGCGGCGTCACAGTCAACATCAATGCAAACTGACCCACCGCTTTCGCGAGCAAGCCCGCTCCCACCCTGATCGCGGGCCGGTCACAACATCGAGAATGCCCCCAATTCCCTGTGGGAGCGGGCCGGTCACAACATCGAGAATGCTCCCAATTCCCTGTGGGAGCGAGCCTGCTCGCGATGGCGGCGTAACAGTCAACATCCATGCAAACTGACCCACCGCTTTCGCGAGCAAGCCCGCTCCCACCCTGATCGCGGGTTGGTCACAACATCGGGGACTGCCCCGATCCCCTGTGGGAGCGGGCTTGCTCGCGAAGACGGCAGCACAGTCAACATCAATGCAAGCGGACCCACCGCTCCCACCCTGGACCTGCGGTATATGCGATAGACCAAACGCCGTAATCAGGCCAGGTAACCACCATCGACGGTGAGACTCGCACCGGTAACGAACGAGGCATCGTCGCTCGCCAGGTAGACAGCCATGCCAGCAATTTCATCCGCTGTACCCAGGCGTCCCAGCGGGACCAGGCCGATGACGTGTTCCAGATAAGGTGCATCAGCCGGATTCATATCGGTAGCGGTCGGCCCGGGCTGGATGTTGTTGACGGTAATGCCCCGCGGGGCGAAGTCCAGGGCGAGGCCGCGGACCAGGCCGGTGAGTGCGGCCTTGGTCATCGAGTAGGCGCTGGATCCGGGAAAGCCGGTGCGCTCCCCCGTTACGCTGCCAACGGTGATAATCCGGTCTCCGCGATTCATCACCTTGGAACATGCCTGGGCGGCGATGTAGATGGCGCGCACGTTTACCGCATACATGTCGTCAAATGCCTGGACACTGAAATCGTCCACCGACCCGAGCCCCAGGATCCCGGCGTTGTTCACCAGGATATTCAACGCGCCAAACTGCGCCACGGTGGAGCTCACTGCACGCTCGATGTCCTCCGGGACCTTGCTGTCCGCCTTGATCGCCAGGACCCGGCCACCCTCCTGCTGGATGCTGCTGACGAGCGCCTGGGCTTTCGCTTCGGATGCCGCGTAGGTGAAGGCCACCGTGGCGCCTTCCCTGGCCAGGCGACGGACCACCGCGGCACCGATGCCGCGAGAACCGCCGGTCACCAGGGCGATCTTGCCAGTGAAGCGTTGCGATGTGATGGTCATTTTTTCCAACCTTTCAATGGAGTAATCGAAAGCCCATCCACGCATCGGGAGTCGATGCGTGAGCGGAACCCTCTCAAGGCGCAGAGCTCACTTCGCCGCGGCCGCTTCCTCGATCAACCGGGCCACCGGCTCCGGATGGGACACCATCACCACATGGGAAGCGCCCTTGACCACCTTCACGTCCCTGGCATCGGCACGCTTGGCCATGAACGCCATGGCTTGCGGTGGAATGTTCTTGTCCTTGTCGCCGTAGATGTACCAGGACGGAATGTGTTTCCAGGCCGGCGTGCCCGCCTGCTCGTTCAGTGCCGCTTCGGTCACCGGACGCTGGTTCGCCGCCATCAAGGCCGCCTGCGCGGCAGGGACGTCGGCGGCGAACTGGTCATGGAACTTGCCCTGCTGGATGTACAGATCCTTGCCGCCATCGGCCAATACGACAGGTGCCGCCAGGGTTGGGCCGAGGGTGCTGCCGGGGAACTTCCCAGCAAGCCCGGCGACGGTTTCCCCCGCCTCGGGGGCGAAGGCGCTGACGTAGACCAGTGCTTTTACGTTGGCGTGGTCATTGGCCGCTTCACTGATGACGTTGCCGCCATAGGAGTGGCCGACCAGCACCACCGGCGTCTGGATACTGCCCAGCAGCGCCGAAACCGCGGCGCCATCACCCTTCACGCTGCGCAAGGGGTTGGCGGCGGACACCACCGTGTAGCCATCCTTCTCGAGGATTTTCACCACGCCATTCCAGCTCGACGCATCGGCAAAAGCGCCGTGCACGAGAACGACGGTGGGTTTCACTGTCTGCGCCGAGGCGTTGGCGCCGATGATCAGGCCGGCCGTGCAGGCCAGTGCGGCAATGACTTTTTTCATGGAAAACTCCTTGGATACCTGGTTTATGGAGCGAGACGCGTAAAGACAAAATCATGGTTCTGCACCCGCGCCTGGTGGCAGGCGAAACAGGTCTGGTGCTGGGCCTCGTCGGCGGGCTTGCCGTTGATAAAACGCCCAAAGCCCCAACCGCCGGTTGACGCATATTTCTTTGAGTCCTTGACCATCACCTGGACGGTGGTGGCCGCTCCAGGAATCGACGCCGGCTCGAACTCCGGTGACTGCACGTGCTTCCAGGCCAGCTTCACCAGGACCGTGCCGTCGGGAAACGGCAGCGTCGCGTCCTGGTAAGCCTTGATGGCGCGGTCATTGCCCAGCACCGCGCGAAGCTCGTTCAGCGGCTCGGCTTCTTGCGCCGGCGCGATCAGCGCCCACTGGCGATAGCCATCGGGCAGCTTCACTCCGTAGATCGGTGATGCTTCACCGCTGCCGGCATCGCCCAAGGCAACGCCGGCAGTGATCAACGCCGCCGATGCAACCGCGACGGATGCCGCCAGATGCTTGAGTTTCATCGTTGCGCTCCTTCGTGCCGGATCAAAGATGATCGGCATCGATCACGGCCTGGGCGAAGGCTTGCGGGGCCTCCTGTGGCAAGTTGTGGCCGACACCACCATTGATCAACCGGTACTCGTACTTGCCGGTAAAGCGCTTGGCATAGGCCTCGGCAGGTGGGTGCGGCGCACCGTTGGCATCGCCCTCAAGGGTGATGGTCGGCACCCCAATGGACGGGAACGCTGCGAGTTTCTTCTCCAGCGCGTCGTACTTGGCCTCGCCCTTGATCAGGCCCAGGCGCCAGCGGTAGTTGAAGATCGATACCGGGACGTGGTCGGGGTTCTGCAACGCGGCGGCGCTGCGGTCATAGGTCGCGTCGTCGAAGTTCCACTTCGGCGAGGCCAGTTTCCAGATCAGCTTGGCGAAGTCGTGGGTGTTCTTTTCATACCCCAGGCGGCCACGCTCGGTGGCAAAGTAGAACTGGTACCACCACTGCAACTCGGCGGCCGGCGGCAACGGCGCCTTGCCGGCTTCCTGGCTACCGATCAGGTAGCCACTGACCGCCACCAATGCCTTCACCCGCTCCGGCCACAGCGCCGCGACGATGTCGGCGGTGCGCGCGCCCCAGTCATAGCCACCGAGCACGGCCTGCTTGATGTGCAAGGCGTCCATGAAATCAATCAGGTCGCTGGCAAGCGCCGCAGGCTGGCCGTTACGCACGGTCTTGGCCGACAGGAAACGTGTATCGCCATAACCCCGCGCATAGGGAATCAGCACGCGATAGCCCTTCTGGGCCAGCGCCGGCGCCACATCGGTGTAGCTGTGGATGTCGTACGGCCAGCCGTGCAGCAGGATGACCACCGGCCCATCGGCGGGGCCAACCTCGGCATAGGAAACATCCAGCAGACCCGCCTTGACGTGTTTCAACGGGCCGAACGAAGTGTTCGTTCCCGGCGTGATGGCGCCGATGGTACCGGCTGGCACCTCGGCAGCGCTGGCCTGTGACGAGGTCGCAGCCAGGGCGCCCAACTGCATCATGGCGACCGCCAGGAGAGCCGGCGCGAGCAGACGCCGGTGCCGCGGTTTGGAGGTGTGGTTCAACAGGTTCGTAGTCATGGTGAGTCTCCCTTGCGAACCGCCGCTCGGCGGTTGCGAGTTGTGAAATCGAAGGTGTCTGCCGGACGCGCCGCGGTGCCGGATTATTTCGCCGTCGCACGTAATGGCCGGAATGCTTCACGCAGCTCTTCGCTGAACAGTTGCGGCTGCTCCCAGGCCGCGAAGTGACCGCCCTTGCTGACTTCGTTGAAGTAGGACAGCGACGGGTAGGCGCGTTGTGCCCAAGTCTTCGGTGCCTGATAGATTTCGTGCGGGAACACCGTGATCGCCACCGGCACCTTGATGTCCGTGGTCTTTTGCGCGGCCGCGCTGAAGTTATTGTTGTTGTTCTCCCAGTAGAAACGGGAGGACGACGCCCCAGTGTCGGTCAGCCAATAGAGACTGATGTCATCGAGCATTTCATCGCGGCTGAGCACCCGTTCAGGCTTGCCGTCACTGTCGGTCCAGGCCGCGAACTTCTCGTACATCCACGCCGCCGTCCCGGTGGGTGAGTCAGCCAGCAGGTAGCCGATGGTCTGCGGCCGGGTCACCATCATCGCGCCGTAGGCCGCGTTACGACCGAAGAACGTACTCAGGGAGGTGTAGGCCCGGCGTTCCGGATCGGTCAGCCCCGAGGGTGCCGGATCGCCGCTGTTGATCGGCTTCACCAGCTCCGGCGGCACGGTGGCCGGCATGTTCAGGTGGATGCCCAGCAATCCGGGCGGCGCCAGGCGGCCCAGCGCATCGGAAATCACCGAGCCGTGATCGCCGCCCTGGGACACGTAATGGCTGTAGCCCAGGCGCTTCATCAGCACGTCCCAGGCCTTCGCCACCCGGTCGGGACCCCAACCCAATTCGGTCGGCTTGCCGGAAAAACCATGGCCGGGAATCGACGGGATGATCACATCGAAGGCATCCTCCGCTCGGCCGCCGTAAGCGGTCGGATCGGTCAGCGGGCCGATGGTCTTGAGGAACTCGAACTGCGATCCCGGCCAACCATGGGTGAGGATCAGCGGCATCGCGTTAGGGTGGCGGGAACGCACGTGGATGAACTGAATGTCGACGCCATCGATGGTAGTGATGAACTCCGGCAACGCATTGAGCTTGGCCTCGGCCTTGCGCCAGTCATAACCGTCGCCCCAATACTTCACCAGCGCTTGTACCTGGGCCAGCTGCACGCCCTGGGAAACGTCGTTGACGGTTTCCTTATCGGGCCAACGGGTGGCCGCAATGCGTTTGCGCAGTTCGGTCAACTGCGCTTCATCGACGTGAATATGGTACGGGCGAATGGCCTCCGACCCGGCCGGAGCGGCGCTGGCGGACGGGTTGTCAGCGGCCAGGGTGACGCCACTGCCGGCAAACAGGGCAAGACCGAACACGCTGACAAGGGCGGATGACGCCAGACAACGTTGCCAGGTAAAAGTAGAAGAAGCTGCTTGCATGGTGGATCTCCTTTTGACTAATCGGCTCAAGCAGCTCGATCAAACCATCGCGATGCCCCATGGAGGATTGCACCATGGTGTCGGTCGATACTTAGGTATGACGTGCGCGGTTTCGTGTGCTGTCTCGACGTGGGTCATTTAAGGCCGGACAGGTATCGCGGATGTGTCAGCAACGGCCCGTAAAGAAACAGTCCGTATCGACAAGGGGGCTGGATACATAGAGATACATTGGAGCTCAGCCACGGAACTGTGGGAGCGGGCTTGCTCGCGAAGGCGGCGGCACATTCAACATGGATGCAAGTTGACCCACTGCTATCGCGAGCAGGCTCGCTCCCACAGGGGATTTGGGGTGGGCATGATTTCTGTGGGCAACTCGGACAACCATGTGGGAGCGAGCCTGCTCGCGAAGGCGGCGGCACATTCAACATGGATGCAAGCTGACCCACTGCTATCGCGAGCAGGCTCGCGCCCACAGGGGATTTGGGGTGGGCATGATTTCTGTGGGCAACTCCCACAAGGGATTTGGGGCGGGCATGATTTCTGTGGGCAACTCGGACAACCCATGTGGGAGCGGGCTTGCTCGCGAAGGCGGCGGCACATTCAACATGGATGCAAGCTGACCCACAGCTATCGCGAGCAAGCCCGCTCCCACAGGGGACCTGGGGTGGGCTTGACTGGCGTGGACGACTCGAGAACTTCAGGGACCGGCATCAGCGGTCCCCTTCTTTTCCTCAACCCCGTCGCCCAGCCAACACCTGCTCCAACACCACCTCCAGCGGATGCCGCAGCTGCTTGTCCGCCAACCGCTTCACCTGGCTGCGGCACGAATACCCCGTCGCCAACGCCTCCCCTTCCTTGTCCAGCTTGCCGGCCCAGGACTGTTCGAAAATAGTCCGCGAAGTCTCCTGGTTGCGCAGTTCATGGCCGTAGGTGCCGGACATGCCGCAGCAGCCGGTCGCCTCGGCCACCAGCTTGAGCCCCAACTTGGCGAACACGCTTTGCCATTGCGAGGTACTGGCGGGCACGTTGGTCTTTTCGGTGCAGTGCGCCAGCAGGCGGAACGTCCGGGCAACGGGATTCGCTGCCTGCGGAACCGCATCGACCAGCCATTCCTGAGGCAGCAGGACTTTCGGGCAAGCCTCCAGACCCGGCACTTTTTGATATTCCTGGCGGTAGACCAGGGTCATGGCCGGATCGAGACCCACCAGGGGCACCGAGCAGTCGGCGAGTGCCTGGAGCTGGGTGGCGTTGCGGATCGCCGCCTTGTTGAAGGCACCAAGGAAGCCCTGCACATGCAACGGCTTGCCATTGGCGCTGTACGGCGCCAGGAAGACCCGGTAACCCAGTTGATGCGCCAGCTCGATAAAGGACGCCAGCAACGGCGTTTCGAAGTAGCGGGTGAAGGCGTCCTGCACCAGCACCACACTGCGCTCGCGTTGCGCCGGCGTGAGTTCACGCAAGGCCGGCACGCTGGCGACCATGACCTTGCAGCGGCTCAGAGTGGCCTGGAAGTTGTAGCGACTGATCAGCGGGCTGTCGACCATGCCCACCTGGTTCGCCAGCAGACGGCTCAGCCATTTCGAACCCATGACCGCGTTGTAGAGGCCCGGCGCGTAAGCCATGTAGGGAATGGTGAATTCCAGCGAACCGATCAGGTAATCACGCAATGGCCGTTGATAGCGGCCATGGTAGAGCTGCAGGAAACGCGAGCGGAACTCCGGCACGTTGACCTTGATCGGGCATTGTCCCGCACAAGACTTGCAGGCCAGGCAGCCGGCCATGGCGTCATAGACTTCGTGGGAGAAATCCGCCTCGCCCCGTGAGCGCGCCAGATTGTTGCGCAGCCGCGCCGGCAATTCCTTCAACCACGATGCACCGCCCCGCGCCGCGTCCAGCACATCGACATTGGCCGCGCCTTGCAGGCGCAACCATTCGCGCATCAGCGATGCCCGCCCCTTGGGAGAATGCTGGCGTTCGCGGGTGGCTTTCCACGACGGGCACATGGCGTCGTCGGGGTCGAAGTTGTAGCAGGCGCCATTGCCGTTGCAATGCACGGCGGTGCCGTAGCTCTGCCAGACGCGCTCGTCGATCTGCCGATCCAGGTCACCACGCAGTGTCACCTCGTTGACCTTGAGCAGGCCTTCGGCGGCATCCGGCGGTGTGCAGATCTTGCCGGGGTTGAGCTGGTTGTAGGGGTCGAACGCGCCCTTGAGGGATTGCAGTGCCGGGTACAAATCGCCAAAGAACGCCGGCACGTATTCCGAGCGCAAACCCTTGCCGTGCTCGCCCCAGAGCAAGCCGCCATAACGCTGGGTGAGCTCAGCCACGGCATCGGAAATCGGCTTGACCAGCGCGGCCTGGGCCGGGTCTTTCATGTCCAGTGCCGGACGCACGTGCAACACGCCGGCGTCGACGTGACCGAACATGCCATAGCTCAAGCCGTGGCCGTCCAGCAATGCGCGAAACTCGGCGATGTAGTCGGCCAGCCGCTCCGGCGGCACGGCAGTGTCTTCCACGAACGGCTGTGGTCGGACTTCGCCTTCGACGTTGCCCAACAACCCGACCGAGCGCTTGCGCATGGCATAGACGCGGTTCACCGCCTCGGCGCCTTCCGCCAGCGTATGGCCCAGGCGCTCGATGGTCGTGTCGTTTTGCAGATGCACCACGAAGGCCGCCACCTCGGCGTTCACTTGCGCAACGTCATCACCGCTGAACTCCACCAGGTTGATGCCCAGGGTCGGGCGCTCGGCGTCGGCCGGAAAATACTCGGCAACGCTGTGCCAGACGATGTCTTTCATCGCCAGCATCAATACCCTGGAGTCCACGGTTTCGATGGACAGCGGCTTGTGGGCCAGCAATGCGTTCGCGTCGCGCAAGGCGTCCATGAAGCTGCCGTAGCGCACGTTCACCAGCACCGAGTACTTGGGAATCGGCAGCACGTTGAGCTTGGCCTCGACCACGAACCCCAGCGAACCCTCGGCGCCGCAGAGCACGCTGTTGAGGTTGAAGCGACCGTGGTCATCGCGCAGGTGCGCCAGGTCGTAGCCGGTCAGGCAGCGGTTGAGTTTGGGGAACACCGACTCGATCAGTTCGGCCTGGGTTTCCTGGATCTGCCGGGCGGTGCGGTATACCTCGCCAATGCGGCCCGGTTCAGCGCACGCTGTTTCCAGCTCGGCGTCGGACAGTGGCTGGGTATGCACGCGCTCGCCGCCGAGCAGGACGCTGTGCAGTTCCAGCACGTGGTCGCGGGTCTTGCCGTAGGTGCAACTGCCCTGGCCGCTGGCATCGGTGTTGATCATGCCGCCTACGGTGGCGCGGTTGGAGGTCGACAGTTCTGGCGCGAAGAACAACCCGTGGGGCTTTAGCGCGGCATTGAGCTGGTCCTTGACCACGCCAGCCTGCACCCGGACCCAACGTTCGGCCACGTTGATTTCGAGGATGGTGTTCATGTGTCGCGACAGATCGACCACGATGCCGTCGGTCAGCGACTGGCCGTTGGTCCCGGTACCGCCGCCCCGTGGCGTCAGCTTGATCTGGCGAAACCGCGGTTCGGCCATCAGCGTGGCGATGCGCGCAACGTCCTCGGCGTCCCGGGGAAAGACCGCCGCTTGAGGCAGGCGCAGGTAAATCGAGTTGTCGGTCGCCAACACGGTACGGGTGCCGTAGTCGGCGCTCAGATGACCGCGAAAGCCGCTGGCGCGCAGGGCCTCGATGAATTCCGGGTAGTGGGCCGCGGGGGCAACCACGGACAGTTGGGCAATCATTAACGGCCTCTTAGGGGGCTAATCACGTAAATACTTGTCGCCGACGCATGAATAGGTCAGGCTCGGAACGACCTGCGTCAATGTTCCTTCAGGTTCCGGGCGCAGACAACTGGATAATCCTGCCGCTATCGATGAATTTTCTGAATGAATTACCGTCACCTCACACCGTCCATGTCACTGCTGCTGGCATTTGAAGCCGCCGCCCGGCATGAAAGCTACACCCGGGCCGCGGTTGAACTCTCGCTGACGCAAAGCGCCGTCAGCCGGCAGGTCCAGGCGCTGGAAGAGCAATTGGGGCTGACGCTGTTTCGTCGCGAAGGGCGGCAGGTCCGGCTGACCGATGTCGGTCGTCTCTACCAACGGGAGATGAGCGAAGCGCTCGGACGCATCCGTAGCGCGACGCTGCAGGCCATGGCCTATCAGTCCGGCAGCGGCACCCTGCGCCTGGCGACGTTGCCGACCTTTGGTTCGAGGTGGCTGCTGCCGCGCCTGCATGAGTTCTACAAAACCCACCCCGGCATACTGGTGCACATCAGCTCCCGGATCGACGCCATCGACTTCGACACCAGCGGCATCGACGCCGCCATCGTCGTAGGCACGGCCGACCTGCCGGGCCTGATCAGCCATCGCCTGCACGCCGAAGAACTGATCGTGATCATCTCGGCCCAGGCGGCCAAGGCCCATGAAACGTGGACGCCGGAGCGGATCAGCGAACAGATGCTGCTCAATGTGGCGAACAACCCCAACGTCTGGGGCGACTGGTTCAGTCACTACACCCTGCCCCACGCCAGGATGCGCCTGGGCCCCAGCTTCGAACTCACCTCGCACTTGATCCAGGCGGTGCGCGCGGACATCGGCATCGGCCTGGTGCCCCGCATCCTGGTGGCCGACGAGTTGGCCAATGGCGAGCTGATCGGCCTTGACCTGCCATTCGCCAGCCGGCGCAGTTACTACCTCACCTACCCGCCGCGCAACGAAATGCTGCCGTCGTTGCGGGCGTTTCGTGGCTGGTTGTTGGAGCAGATCTGATAGTCCCGCACTGATCGCAGACATAAAAAAAGCCCCGCAAACCAAATGGGTCGGCGGGGCAAGGAGTTGGTTGGTTGCGGCCAACCAAAGGAGCTCTGTAAAAAGCGTCTATCCGTTGAATCAGATGCAATCCTCTGCGGCGCGCTCGAAACTCGACGGCAGCAGGTTCGAGGCCAGCAGGTGTCGCTCATAGATGAACACCTTGCCGCCGTTCCCGGCCTTGTAGGCCTCCAGCACGTTGTCCGCGGAGACTTTGCTCGGCACGACGATCCGGTAGCTGCGCTGGGTCTGTGAGACCATCGGGTTCAACTGACTGTCCTGCAATTTCGGTATGACGCACTCGGCGTACTCGGCCGGGGTCTTTTGGGTCTGCAGGGTCAGCGTCGGATCGTTTGGCGCGGAGGCGCAACCGGCGAGCAGCAAAGAGGCAAACGCCATGACAGGCACGAATAAAAAGCGCATCAGTTTCATCCCGAAAATAAAAGAATCAGGCTCGTATGACGACGGAACGCTGTTGCGTCATGTCTTGAGCCATCTGTTCGATGGGTGCGATTGTCCAACGACTGGCGAAAAAGCAGAACATGCGTTTAGTGATGGTCACTATTACTTCTAACGATAGTTGCGTGCCGTACGGGTCAGGCATGTGTGCCTTGGCGACGCGAAGCCGGGATCCCAGCCTCGCAGAATCAGGTCATGATGAGGACGGATGGCGTCAGGGCTGGGCTGTCAGGGCCGAGTGGGCTTTCAATTCTTCGTCAATGAACGCAGCGATCATGGCCCGGTAGACCCGCTCCACGACATCAGGCGAGGCACCGGCTTCGTTCGCAAGCCCGCGCACTTTGGTGATGACCTGCTCGACCCGCGCCGGTGCGCGCACATCGTCGGTGGTTTTCTTGAAGGCTGCCGCCTGCGTGACGAAGTTGCCACGCCGGGCCAGGAGCGCAACGACCTGGCGGTCGATCTGGTCTATCTGCTGGCGGACTTCTTCGATGGATGTACAGCGTAATTCCATTTGGGTATCTCCTTTCAAGTAACGGCAATGTGCGTGGGCGTTTGCGATATGACGGCATATTCGAGATAGATGCAAGCAGAGCTACCGCCATCGCGAGCGGGCTCGCTCCCACAGGTGTTCCGGGGAACATCAGAGTTTCGGGATAATCCCGGTGGCCTCGGCAATCGTCGCCAGCACTTCTTCCATTCCGGCAATGTGATTCTGAAGGTCCACAAAAGATTGATGGACCGCTTCGTTGGCGTCTACGGTCTGATGTCCGCGAAGCGCTATCACCCTGCGCAACTCTTTTTCCTGAAGTTCATTCACGCTTTCTCGCAGGGCCAGGAGCTGGTCGAATATCTGTGCGACTTTGGTTTTGCTAGCGGCGTCCATCATCTCCAATCCAACCTCTCGACGAATGCGTCCCAGGGACACGCGATCAGGATGCCAGATCCCTGAGATGTCCATATTCGAGCCTGGCGCGCAGGCTGTGGGGTGATCAATGGACATCTGGGCAAGCCGAGGAGTTTCGGTCCGACCAGGGCCGGCCTTCTTGGAACGTAACGATGGCTACAACAGTCGGAGCAATCAGGCCCTTGGCAAAGAACCCTCCCATGCCCCTACGATCCGCCGCCCTCGCTGCATTGTTCACCCTGGCTACCGGCACGGCAGCCGAAGCACAGGAACCGCTACGCCTGGAAAACCTGAAGCGCTGCGGCAACCTCCTGGAAAACCAGCGCCAGGACTGGTGCCTGACGGTGCGCGGGCTGGACGATGGCGTGCCGCAATTGAAACTGGGCACCCGAGCGATCCCTCCGGACTCTGTTCGGCGCGAGGGGCAGAACCTGCGCGTGCGCCTGGACAGCGCCGGCTACCAAAGCGGCCCTCTCTGGCTGGAGGACGGCCCACGCAGCAGTAACGCCGCCTGGCTGACCTTGCGCAACAGTCACGTACTGGCCGCAGGCCCAAACGAAGTGGCGAAGAACATGGATGGACTGACCACCTACGTCAATCTGGTCAGCCTGCTGATCGAGGAAGATCGCGACGGCCGCCAGGAAGCCGAGCGCCTTGCCGACAAGTACGGGGCGACTGTGGTCGGCAGCATTGCCCCTTTGAACCTTTATCAGCTTCGTCTGCCGGCCAGGGACCTGGTGCAGCGTGACGCATTGGTGCTGCGTCTGGGCAGTGAAACCAGCGTGGACGCGGTGGTGATCGAGGAGTCCGCGGCGGAAGAAACCGAGCAATCCACGGCCCGTCCCGAAGAACCGAAGAAACCCGCACAAGACTCCGACGAATGGGCCGCGAACCGCTTCCTCGACGCGGTGCACTACTACCAGCGGCGCATCCCCGGACAGCAGGCGCCCATCCGGCCGCAACCCGTACGCATCGGCCTGATCGAGCGCGACGTGGATTTCGACACCGCGGATTTTGCCGACTACCTCGGTGCCTGCTCGGTACCACGCACCTGTGTCTACGCCCGCGATGCCAACGCCCCGGACGGCCATGGCACCACCGTCGCGGGCATACTCGCCGCGCGCTGGAACGACGGTGGCAACACCGGTTTTCTGCGCGGCCTGGATAAGGCCAGCGGTGGTTTCGAGGTCATCGTCGAACGTAATTCCGATGCCGGGATTACCGCCAATATCGCCGCCTCGGTCAACCTCGTGGAAGATGGCGTACGCGTACTCAACTGGAGCTGGGGCATCCACCGGGTGGGCGCCAAGGACATCAAGGGAGACGATGTGGATTCCCTGCTGCGCTCGGGCATCGCCATGAGCGGCTACGAGGAACTGCTGGAGGAGTTCTTCCTCTGGCTGCGCAAGGAGCATCCCGACGTGATCGTGGTGAACTCCGCCGGCAACGGCTCGTCCTTCTCGGGCAGCGATGAGTACCGCCTGCCCTCCTCCTTCATCACCGAGCAGCTGCTGGTGGTCGGTGGTCATCAGCGCAGCGAGCGTACCGAGGTCGCCGTCGACGATCCGGCCTATGCGGTCAAGCGCAGCTCCTCGAACATCGACATGCGCGTCGACATCACCGCCGCCGCTTGCGCCCACGCGTCGACGCCCGGCACAGGCCAGAACGGAGCGGTGCATTGCGGCACCTCCTACGCAACGCCCATGGTCGCGGGCCTGCTGGCAGCGATGCTGTCCATCAACCCGCAACTTCAGCCCGAGCAACTGCGCACGCTGTTGCGCCGCAGCGCCATGACCATCGGCGACAACCACGACTTCGAACGGATGGACGCCGAAGACCTCACCGCGCCCATCCTGCCGTCTGAGCGCCGCTACCAACTCAATGACAAAGACGTGGGACGCTCGGCGCGGTTGGACATGCAGAAGGCATTGGACCTGGCGGTGGAAAGTCGCGGGCGGGTGCGTTGAGCGGCACTGACCTCGTGCTCAGTGCCCGCGGATATAACTTTCCAATTGCTGCACCAGGTTGGTCTGCTCGGCCAATGCGGCCTTTACCAGGTCGCCAATCGACAATAAGCCAAGCAACTTCTCGCCCTCTACAACCGGCAGATGACGAAGATGACTGTCGGTCATGATCCCCATGCAGGCCTCTATGCTCTGGCCAGGAGCCACAGAGACTACCGGCGAGCTCATGATCTCCCTCACTGGGGTTCCCGCCGAAGAGCGACCCTGCAGCACCATTTTCCGCGCATAGTCCCGCTCACTGAGCACGCCAATGGCGGCCCCATCCTCTACGACCAGTAGAGCACCGACGTTTCGCTCAGCCATGATCCTGATCGCGTCCAGGACCATCTGGTCCGGTGCAATGGTGTGAACCATCTGATTATGTTCGGGCTTTATGCAAAGTAGCTGGGCGACCGTTTTCATGGAAAGTCTCTCTTGTTTTTTTAGCAACGCTTCTGTCACTCGCTCCCTCAATGGGTGCGACTTCTTTCAACCGTCTTGGAGGGCACTTCCAGGAATAATTTCTTGTAATCGGCAGAGAAACGACCCAGGTGGGTAAACCCCAGCGCATTGCCACAGCCGTGATATTGGCGTGCCCCTCGCCCTCCAGCAGCGCTTGCCTTACACGTTCGAGCCGAAACCGTTTCACATACAAGGTGGGTGAGACACCCAGGTACTTCTTGAACGCCTCATACAACTTGAAGCGCGACACCCCGGCCGCCAGGCTGAGATCGTCCAGATTGACTTCACCGCTGACATGCTCCTGTATGAACTGCTTGGCCCTCAGCAGATATTCAGGGCAGCGGATCTGCGACAGTCCCGTCAGCTCATCCGAGTAATTGCTGGGTTGAGCCAGAATCAAGCCCTTGATCAAGGCTCTTTCAATGTCCCGGGAAATCGAGACATGACCGAAGAACTCGCGGGTCTGGTCCATCTCCGCCAGCAGGAACTTGACCAGCCGCCACCACGCCGCAGTCGCACCCTGCCCCGTCCCCACCTTTGTCTCGAAGATGATCGGTTGCTGGGCAGGCCGCTGTAGCAACTCTTCCAGCACCTGGCGCATCGCTGTGGCCTTGATCGCGACTTGAATTTTCCGACAGTTGCCCGCGATACAAAGCTCTTGTCGGTCATAGGGCGACACGATGAGCCCGTTGTTGCTGTCAGACGTCAGCAGCCCGTCATACTTGCGCAACTCCTGCTGACCGCTGATGGGCAGGCTGATGCTGTAGCTGTTCAGCACCGACGCATCAATATCGATGGTGACATCGGTGCCGTACTCAACATAACCGATCACCGTAGACATCGACTTCAAGAGATTTCCGGCGTGCTGAAAATGCAGGCGCTGCGGTGCAGAAGCCTTGAGCCCGTGGGGCCCGCAGATATTCGCCATCCAGGCCTGCGCACTTTGCAGGTCATGGCGCACTGCATGGATGTCCTGGAATTCAACATCGGCTCGAGCATGAGTTTGCAGGTTCATCGCAACACCAGAATGGTTATGGGATTGGTCTCTACCGTAGCGCCAGCTCATCCGCTCTCGCTATCCGCATAGTGCAAAAACCATCATGAAAACGCATAAAGCGCCCTGCCTGACAGCATTTCTCTAAAAAAGCCTGCCCTCCCTCGAAAACCGGATAGAGATCGTCACGAATCCGGATAGATGAGCGGTATGGAAAAGCTTCAAATCGGGTTGAACCTAAAACTACAAAAGGGTTGACCTGATGAACAGCACCAGAAGCATTGCGCAGTGGCAGGAATACATTCAGGGTTGCCTGGATTTTCGTCCGGCCGAAGGTATTTATCGCATCGCCCGCGATATGTTCACCGAGCCGGAACTGTTCGATCTCGAGATGGAGCTGATCTTCGAGAAGAATTGGATCTATGCGTGCCACGAGAGTGAAATCGCCAATCCCAATGACTTCCTCACCCTGCGTGCAGGCCGTCAGCCGATGATCATCACCCGCGATGGAAATAACCAGCTCCACGCTCTGATCAATGCCTGCCAACATCGCGGCGCAACGTTGACTCGCGTCAGCAAGGGTAATCAATCGACCTTCACCTGCCCCTTCCATGCTTGGTGCTACAAAAGCGACGGTCGCCTGGTCAAGGTAAAGGCGCCGGGGGAATATCCGGAGGGGTTCGACAAAGCCACCCGTGGACTGAAGAAAGCCCGCATCGAGAGTTACAAAGGCTTCGTCTTCATCAGCCTCGATCCCCAGGGCACCGACTCGCTGGAAGATTACCTGGGCGATGCCAAGGTGTTCTTCGACATGATGGTTGCTCAGTCGCCCACGGGCGAGCTGGAAATACTGCCTGGCAAATCGACCTACAGCTACGACGGCAACTGGAAGCTCCAGCACGAAAATGGCCTGGACGGGTATCACGTCAGCACCGTGCACTACAACTATGTGTCCACGGTGCAGCACCGCCAGCAGGTCAATGCCGAGAACGGCGGCGGCTCCAGCACGCTGGACTACAGCAAGCTCGGTGCCGGCGATGCCGAAACCGATGATGGCTGGTTTTCGTTCAACAACGGCCACAGCCTGCTGTTCAGTGACATGCCCAACCCGACAGTCCGCGCCGGTTACGCCACGGTCATGCCGCGCCTGGTTGCAGAGTATGGCCAGCAGCAAGCCGAATGGATGATGCACCGCCTGCGCAACCTCAATATCTACCCAAGCCTGTTTTTCATGGACCAGATCAGTTCGCAACTGCGCATCGTTCGCCCAGTGGCCTGGAATAAAACGGAGATCATCAGCCAGTGCATTGGCGTAAAAGGTGAATCGGACGCCGATCGGGAAAACCGTATTCGCCAGTTCGAAGACTTCTTCAATGTGTCGGGCATGGGTACGCCGGACGACCTCGTGGAGTTCCGTGAAGCCCAGCGCGGTTTCCAGGCCCGCCTGGAGCGCTGGAACGAGGTTTCCCGAGGCAGCGAAAAATGGGTGGAAGGTCCCACGCCCAACAGCGAAGTGCTGGGCATCCATCCGGTCCTTACCGGAACCGAGTTCACCCACGAAGGGCTTTATATCAACCAGCACGGTTCCTGGCAGCGTTTCCTTCTGCAAGGCCTGGAACAAAAAGCCCTGAAATTGAAGGAGGTTTGAAATGAGCGCACTCCAACATTCCATCGAGCAGTTTCTTTACCACAAGGCACAACTGTGCGATCAACAGGATTGGGATGCCTATCTCGACCTGTTCGATGAGCAGAGCGAATTTCACCTGCCGCAATGGGAATCGGAACACTCCTACACCACCGATCCCAAACGCGGCATGTCACTGATTTATTACGCCAACCGCTCCGGTCTGGAAGACCGGGTGTTCCGTCTGCGCACCGGGAAATCGGCAGCGTCCACGCCGATGCCTCGCACACTGCATCAAATCAGCAACGTCCGGATCAAGCCCCTTGATAAGACTCAGTTCGAGGTCAAGGCCGGCTGGGTCACGCTGTACACGCGCCAGGGGCTGTCGGAGCAGTTCTACGGCCACGTGACCTACCACCTGAAGCCGTCTGGCGACAGTTGGAAGATCACCCGCAAACACATCCTGCTGCTGAACGACACGATCAACTCAGTGCTTGATTTCTATCACCTGTGAGCTGCGGAGCACGCTGCCATGAACCATAAAGTCGCTTTCAGCTTCGCCGATGGCAAGACTTCGTTCTTCGAGATCAAACCCAACGAACTGCTGCTTGATGCAGCGCTGCGCAACGGCGTCAATATCCCTCTCGATTGCCGTGAAGGTGTTTGCGGCACTTGTCAGGGACGTTGCGAATCCGGCCAGTACACTCAGGACTACGTAGACGAAGAGGCATTGACCCCGCGAGACCTGGCACAACGCAAGATGCTCTCTTGCCAGACCCGGGTCCAATCCGATGCGTCGTTCTATTTCGACTTCGACTCGGGGCTGTGCAACGCCGATGCAAGCCGTCTCGTACAGGCCGTCGTGACACACGTCGAACTCGTCTCGGCCACTACGGCGATTCTGCACATCGACGCCAGCAGTCACAGCCAACAACTGGACTATCTTCCCGGACAGTACGCCAGGATGCAGGTGCCAGGGACCGATCAATGGCGCTCCTATTCATTCGCCAACTGCCCGAACGCCACCAATCAGTTGCAATTCCTCATTCGCCTGTTGCCGGACGGGGCGATGAGCAGCTTCATCCGTGAAAGGTGCCAGCCGGGACAGATCATCGAGTTCGAGGCGCCGCTCGGTAGTTTCTATCTGCGCCAGATCACCCGGCCGCTGGTGCTGGTGGCTGGCGGCACCGGGCTTTCGGCGTTCCTCGGGATGCTCGATGACATTGCCGATAAAGGCAGCTGCGAACAACCGATCCAGTTGTTCTACGGGGTCACGCAGGATAACGACTTGTGCGAACTGCCGCGCCTGGCCGCTTATCGCGAGCGCATCTCCAACTTCGATTACCACCTCGTTGTATCGAAACCGTCCGCAACATGGGCCGGCAAAACGGGATGGATTCCTGAACACTTCGACCCCAAGCAAATGGAGGCCAATCCGTTCGACATCTATTTGTGCGGCCCGCCGCCCATGGTAGAAGCGATCAGGAGTTGGCTCGACACGCAGCAGATCCAGCACTTTCAGATGTACTACGAGAAATTCGTCGAAAGCAACGCCAAGCAATGACAACTGAAAAGGGGAAGTAGCCAAGTGGCTATTTCCCCTTTCGTTTGCCCGTCTTTTGTCAGCTTCAGCGCTTAAAAATGATGGACGTAACGCATCTGCACACGACTGCCGTCGGCGCGGTTCTCCACATCTTGCTCAAAGTACGCGTTCAAGAACAGGTGGTCGTCCTTGGAGAAGCTGTACATCGCACCCGGCCCGATGGCCCAGACCTTTTCACGACGTCCAGACACCTCATGCCCATCCACCTTGGTGTCCGTGATCTGCTTTAACCAGTAGCCGTTGATGCCCAGGCGCAGCTGCGGCGTGACCGCATATTCCGTGGCAAAGTTTGCGTGCAACGCTTGTCCGGCCTGGACCTCATCGGCGCCGCCATAGCCCGGTCCGGGGTCATTGTTCTTACCGTTATAGAGATAGTGCGCCCGCAACGATGCCGTCCATTGTGGCGTGAACCAGTAGGTAGCCGCCCAGTACGGATCGAACGACCAGGCATTGGCGCCGGGGTTGATATCGTGTTTGTTGTCGTAGTCACCGGTGGGCACATTGACCTGGAATTCGATGCGATGCACAAAACGCGGGCCATCGGGCCCCATGATCGGATCGAACTGAATCATGGGACCCAACAGTAGATCACCCAGGCCGCTCTGGGCGCGCAAGGCTGCGTTGTTCAGCCCGTCATCGACGTCCATCCGCGTCACGAACGGCAGCAACGCGTTCATGCCCAGCGTGGCATTACCCACGCGAATGTCAGAGAAGTAAGACAACTGGGTCACAGCCACCTGATAATCCAATTGCTGTTTGGGAAGGGGCAGTGCCTTGCCGTTCCGATCGCGCAGACGGTTGGCACTGTAGTTCTGGAAATACTCCTGGAAGTACCAACCTGGCCCAGCGGGTGGGCCACCGTCGAGGAAACTGGTGAAACCCAGGTTCACCACGGGCAAGTCATAGGCCTGTGCGTTTTCCAACCCCGGGAGACCAGTGCCCAGGACGCAGACCGACAGTAATCTTATTGTTTTTTTCATCGTATTCTCCACGTTCAGCAAGGCTAAAGGCAAAGCGGTCGAACATAGCCAGCGACGACGCGACTTAAAGCTAGTGCTCAACCGAAAACATCATGATCACGAGCGACCACCCCAGCCATCCGAATAATGCGAAGACCATCCATATAGCGCACTTATATAGGGTTCGACATTAAAGCAAGCGACGCTTGGCTTATGCCCTGAAATATACTTACCGGCCATCGACAGTCTTGGCGATCACTCAAACCAAGACCTCACCTCATTACTCAACAAACACTAGAGCCTTCATGATGCCTATTAGAAAAGTTGCACTTGTCACCGGCGCAGGCCAAACAACCAGCCGCGGCATTGCGCTTCGCCTGGCCAAGGAAGGCGCTGATATCGTGCTCGTCGACAAGGATGCGAAATCGCTGAAGCCTACGCTCGACCAGATCATTGCGATGGGCCGGCGCGCCAGTGCTTTCATGGCTGACATGACAGGCCCGCAGGTATTTCGGGAGGCCATTGAACATGCCGAAAAAATGTTTGGGAGAGTGGACATTCTGGTCAATAATCCAGGCCTGCCCAGAGCGCAGGGGGACATGACTCTCGGGTATGAAGAAGTCGAACGCTTGATCAACTACAATATTAGCTGCACTTTCTGGGGGATCCAGGCGGCCGCGAACATCTTCCGTCAACGTTGCCAGAAAGGCACGATCATTAATATATCGTCCAGTACGGAACATGATCATCAGGCAATAGCGGATGTTCTGTCAGCGTCAAGAATGGCGGTCCGGGCCATGACCCAAGCAGCTTGCAAAGAGTTGAAAGCGGATGGCATCACGGTCACCCTGCAATGCTTTGGCAGCATTATCCCTGTAGCTCGCTACGTATAGAAAACACTCGGTTGAACTTTAATAAACTTCGCCGTCTTTAGAGACGGCGAAGTTAGCAGCGCATATTTATCGGTTCAATCCAGGATGCTCTGCGGCAACGCGGTATTGCCCACAATGAAACACCAGGGGTTCTCCCGCGCCATGACGATACTGCTCGATCTGCCCCAGGAAAATCAGATGATCCCCACCTTCATATTGAGTGACATTGCGGCAGACCAGGGTCGCAATCACTCCATCGAGAAGAGGTACCCCGGCCTCCCCTTCCCTGAATGCCACACCTGAGAACTTATCCGGCGCAGGCCGCGCGAAGTGCCCCGAAATGTCGTGCTGATCTGCGCCCAGGATGTTGATCGCAAAATGTCCGCAAGCCAGATAATCGGTCAGGCTCGGGGCGTTGCGGGAAATACTCCAGAGCACCAGCGGTGGATCGAGGGACACCGATGAAAAGGAGTTGGCGGTCATGCCGACATTACGGCCATCGGCGGCACGCGTGGTAATCACGGTCACCCCTGTCGCGAATTTTCCGAGGAGATTACGCAACTCCCGCGGATCGCAATCTTGTGCGTCGACCAGATCATGTTGGAGGGATTCTGAGTGGATTGCATTCATGATGAACTCCTGGCTCGATGGCGGCTCAAGCGGCCTGACGAGTCTTTTCCTGGATAAAGGCTTGGCAAGACTGAGCGTCGAACCACCAAGGTGCGAAGTTGCGTGGATCGTCGAAGCCGTTGGCGATGGCACGCGCCAGGGGTTTCGACTGGCTGGCGGCTCCTAACAGCTCCAGCAGATGCGCAGGCGGCGGAGTCAGCATGGTGTTGGTCCACTTGACCACATGCTGGGCGTAGGCCCAATACCGCTCGAACGTCTGGTGCATCCAGTCGGGGTCGAAACCCTCCACGCCACGCTCGACAATCGCGTCCAGATAGACCTTGCTGCATTTGGCGGCGTTGTTCGAACCCTGGCCGGTGATCGGGTCGTTGACCACCAAGGCATCGGCCATGCCAAACACCTTGCGGCCAGACGGCAGCGTCAACACGGGCTTGCGCACCATCGGCGTAAATCGCCCGGACAAGAACCCCTTGTCGTCGGTCATTTCCACGGAACGGCAACGCTCGGCCTCCCAGGGAACATGACGATTGAGCAACTCCAGGCTTTTTTCCAGATGTTGTTCCGCAGTCTGGATGCCCTGCCAGCAATCCAGTGGTCCCCCTGGAATCCCTTCGAACACCATGATTTCGCAAGGACCGGTGGTGGTCAGGCAAGGGAACACAAAATGCTCACCCACCCCGGGAATCAGGTTGAAGTTGACGCGGGAGAACGGCGTGAGGGGTGTCATGCCCTTCACGTAGGTCAACGACAACGCCCGTTGCGGCTGCTGAAAATGAGTCCGCTCCATATCCTTTTCGAACAGGTTGACGATGTCGCCCTTGCCGGCGGCGAGCAGCACCAGTTCATGGTCTTCCGACAGGCGCTCCAGTTCGGCCACACCCACGTCCTGGATCAAGAGCTCACCGCCCCGCTTCTTGAACTCATCCATCCAGACCGGCATCTTCAAGCGTTGGTCCACCGACTGGGCGTAGCGGCCCAGGCGCGTACTCCAACTGAACAGAGGTTCGTCGGGGCGCTGGGGATTGGGTACCGTCAGGCCGATACCCTCGACAGCCGGACACTCGTCCTCCCAGAAATTCAGACCCAGGTCCCGCTCGCTTTGCAGCGCGGTATTGAACATGCACTGGCTCGACATCACTTTGCCGTTGCGGATATCTTCACCGCTACGATTAGTGGCCAGGGTGACTTGATAGCCCCGGGCGAGCAGCCCCAGGCCCAGTTGTAAACCGGCTTGTCCGGCTCCGACGATGGCGATACGACGCATTGTTATTCTCCTGGTGATCGACGGTTACAGGTGCTGCATTCGGCAATCGCCGAACAGGGTTTCTTATTGGCGTTCTGCTTTATTGCGCAAGCCGCGGTATGGCCGGCAGGTTCTGTTCCGGCCCCATGACCGAGTAGCCGCCATCCACGGCATAGTCCGCTCCGGTGACGAAACTGGCCGCGGGCGAACAAAGAAAGACCACCACGTTGGCCACCTCGGCGGGGTCGCCCAGGCGTCCCAGCAGGTGATAAGAAGCGGCGACCGCATCAGCCTTCTCACGGTCACCACCACTGGCCTGCGCGATCACCCGCGACCAGGTCCAGCCCGGCGACACCGAGTTGACCCGAATGCCGTCCGCCGCCAGGTCCATCGCCATGCAGCGCGTCAGTTGAACCATTGCGGCTTTGGAAACCGGGTAGAGCCAGCGTCCGGTCTGGGCACATCTGGCCGAGATGGAAGTGAAATTGACGACGGCGCCACGGCGCGCCTTGAGGTCTTGATGCGCGGCCTGGGTCAGCGCCACAGCCGAAACCAGGTTGACATCGAGTGCCTGCAGCCAATCCTGACGACTGGAGGCAAAGCCCTGATCGCTGTAGGTGCAGGCCAGGTTGATCAACAGGTCTATGCCGCCGAAACGTGCTCGCACCTGCTCGATGGCATGGGCGATCAGCGCGTCATCCGTCACATCGAGATGGAAGAATGTGGCCCGCTCACCCAGTTGGGATGCTGCTTCAAGGCCGGCCTCGCGATCGATATCGAACAGCGCGACGCTGGCGCCTGCGTCGATCAACGCTTGCGCCACCGCAGTACCGATCAGTGTCGCGCCGCCGCTGATCACGGCGACTTTATTCTGCAGAAGAGCCATGCTCATTCCCCTTGACTCGGCTTGTCGGCACTGGACGCCCAACTGGGCATCAGCGTGTTGGAAGGCAGCGATTCATCCAGCAGTTTCCGAGCGGTCACCACCCCGGCCACCGGCAAGCCTGTCGGGTCAAGCAAGCCGATTTGTACAAGCACACTGGCCTGGTCCCAATAGATATGTTCGTGATACAGCTTGGGCCCCCGGAACTTGACCACGCCCAGCATTGGAATTTCGACATGCCGCCCTGTCGGGGCCACGCCGGGAAGCAGCCAGTCGATTTCACTGTCGTGGGTAAAACTCATGATGAATTCATCGACGATCTGGCTCGCGCCAACCGTGCGCGACAACGGGGTCAACGCCATGTCCTTGGGGTTGCCGTGGACGAAATGGTGCTGGTAGAAACGGCTCAGCTCCTTGGCGCCCACGCCACCGGTCATGGTCGGAATGTGATTGACGTAGGGTTCGGCCACCATGGTCGCCATGGTGGCGGGCACGTCCCGGGTGTCGAACTCGTGCCGTACATGCTCGTCCCACAGATCCGAGAGGTTGTAATCAGGCCCAAGCACCCGGCGAAGGGCTGCGACCGTGCGCTCGTGAGCCAATAACGCCGAAGGCTTGTGGTAGTGGTGCCCCTTGGGGCGGGCAAAGGCGTGGTCCACCCCGGGATAGACATACAGCTCGACGGCCGGTTTATCGTGCAGGGCAGCGCGGATCGCGGATCGCGCTTCGGCGGGACAGAACTGATCCCGTTCGGCCATATGAAGTACCAGGCGTCCCTGTAGCCCTTCGATTTCCGGCAGCGCATTTTCAATCCCGACGCCGTAATAACCCACGGCACAAGCCACCTCTGGCAAGCGACAAGCCGCCAGGTACGCCAGCTTGCCGCCCAGGCAATAGCCGACAACCCCCAGCCCTCCCGGCTTGCATTGGGGCAAGGCCTTCAGCGCATTCAGGCTGGCTCGAATGTCGTCAATGCCCAGCGCCTCGTCGAACCCCTGATAAAGGGCGTAGGCGCGACCAAATTCGGCTTCGGTGTAGCCCAGCTCGACACCCGGCTCCTGGCGCCAGTACAGATCGGGGACCAGGACCGTGTACCCCTCTTCCGCCAACAGATCGGCGACATCGCGCATCGCCTGGTTAACACCGAAAACTTCCTGACAAAGCACCACGCCCGGCCCACGACCGTCGACAGAGGTCGCCAGGTAAGCCTGAAACTGACCGCCGGACGGAACCGGCACGCTGACATACTGGCCTTTCATCTCGATTCTCCAATTGTTTCAGGAACGTTGCAGGGGATATTGCGCACCTTCGGCGACACCGACTATCCGCTGAGTGCGATGCTTGTCCGTGGTCTGCGGGAAGTTGTCCGCCAGGCTTTTCAACGCCAGCCGCACCAGCGCCAACGGGTGGGTCATCAAGGCCCGAACCTGTTCACTGCGGCTCTGGCCATACAGGCACCAGTTACAGAAGTGCTCGCAATTGTTGGTCAGCAGCCGGTAGCGGTTTTCCCCCAGGCGCGAAAGTGCCCGGCGGATCACTTCCTCGCGGTCGAACCGCGAACAGGGCGCGGCATCGACACAAACCGGCTGACCGCAGGCAAACCGGTCCAGTGTCAGCACCTCGATCGGCCCGACCTCGAAAGCACTGTGGAAACCCGCGTAGTGCACGACCCGTAGGTCACCCAGGTAGATGCCATGGTGGTAGTAATGCGGCCTTGCTGTAATGAGATGGCTGCCGGGTTGAACGGCGGTGATTTCCAGATCATTCCAGTGCCGCCAGTGATGGGCAGAAGGAACAAATGATGCCGGGGTGGTATTCATGGCGTTCAACCTCGCCGTCTGGCGGCGTCAGTGGATCGACAAGTGTTGAATACAGGCTGCGCCCCACCCCTCGGGCACACTATCCGGCTGACGCAGACACTGTCCGGTGACTGCGCAAATGTGAGAGGTACCTGGCCTGCTCAATACGCCGCCAGGCATCGGGCTCAGGTCCCAAAAAAAGTTGGACGCCCAAGGCAGACGGGGGGATTCTAGGAGTCATCCGCTACGCGGGCGCGCAGCCTGAGCGCGCCGTAGCCGCCTGGCACGTCAATTGCTTTTTCAGGTGAACGACCCATTAAGGGCACAAAAAGAAACAGACATGCGCACGGGTTATCCAGATACCGCAGCGATCATCCGGATCCTGCAGAATCGGCGTAACACCCCTGTGCGACATGCCTTGAAACCGTGCATGCAACTGAGGTGACCATGAGCCAGAATCTCATCGCGCAGCGCTGCGCCAGCCTGTTCGACAATGCGTCACTGTTCACTCCGGCAAACCAGTTGTTCCTGCTCAATGATCTGGACAGCATCCGCGAGGGTGTCAGTGGCGTCTTCAAGAAACACGAACTGCGCTGCCTTGACGGTACCGAACGCATCAGCGCCCGGATGCACCACATCAATCGAGGGCGCCTGTCCTTGAACCGTTTGGAATATGGCGTGAACGTGAGCATCGATCCGGGCCGCCTGGAAGACTTTTTCCTGATTCAGATCCCGATCCAGGGACGGGCACGGATTCAATGCGCCGGGCACGATTTCATCTCGTCGCCGGAACGGGCCTCGCTGATATCGCCCACTCTGCCGGTGTCCATGAGCTGGGACGCCCATGCGCCTCAGTTGGCATTGCGGATTGAGCGCAGTGAAGTCGAATACCATTGCGTCCAGCATTTGGGCCACGCATTGGACAGGCCGCTGGAATTCAATCCGGATCTGGACCTCACCACGCAGGGGGGACATTACTTTCTGCAGTTGATCACGGTACTGGCCGATGCAATCAAGCTGGATGACCATCCCCTGCACTACTCGCTGGTGCTCAAGCAGTTCGAGTCCATGCTGATCAATGCCTTGGTGTATGGCCAACCGAACAACCTTCGGGAACGCTTGGACAGCGCCGGCAAGCCCAAGGCGC
This sequence comes from Pseudomonas sp. B21-028, assembly GCF_024749045.1. Classification (NCBI taxonomy): domain Bacteria; kingdom Pseudomonadati; phylum Pseudomonadota; class Gammaproteobacteria; order Pseudomonadales; family Pseudomonadaceae; genus Pseudomonas; species Pseudomonas sp. B21-028. Next base: position 2,893,463 of record NZ_CP087184.1, on the reverse strand, counting down.
TACTGCCCCATTTCGTCAAGCGAACCGAAGAATACATGCGTGCGCATGCCGACCAGCCCTTGAGTGTCGAGCAACTCGCCGAACACGCTGGCGTGAGCGTCCGCACACTCTTTGCCGGTTTTCGCGACTTCTGCGACACCACGCCCATGGCTTACTTGCGCAATCTGCGCCTGGAACAAGTGCACCTTGAACTCAGCAGCCAACAGCAGGACGCATCCGTGACGGACATCGCCTTCAAATGGGGTTTCGCTCACTTGGGCCGGTTTGCACAGGAATATAAAAAACGCTACGGCGAGGCTCCGTCGACCACCCTCAGGTTCCGCAACTGATCGCAAGACCCTCGACAATCGCGCCGCGGCGTTCGCTGAACCAAGTTCTCCGACCATCAAGCATCGCACAAAGAAAAAGCCACGGAAGGCAATCCTCCCGTGGCTCGATAAGACATCACTGAACGATCAATCTTCCAAGGCACGAATCCGCTCGCGACGCTGCTGCTCCTCGGGCTGCGCGGTGGATTGCAAGGTGAAATCAAACTCGATTTCAGCAAAGCGACCGCTTACGCCCAAGGCTTTGGCCCGATCCTGATCCTCGCTGAAGGTGATCTTGGCGATCAATTCATCGCGAGTCGCGTAGGCAAAATCGTCATGCAGGTATTGGTCGCCGTCGAGATTGATCTGGGTGGTCAGGTGACGATGATCCGGCGCCGAGATAAAGAAATGGACATGTGCCGGGCGCTGCCCGTGCCGGCCCAGTTGATCCAGCAACTGCTGGGTCGGGCCGTCCGGCGGGCAACCGTAACCCGATGGCACGATGCTGCGGAAGCGATATCGGCCCTGGGCATCGGTGACGATACGCCGGCGCAGGTTGAATTCTGACTGGGTCGTATCGAAGTACGAATAGGTGCCGCCGGTGTTAGCGTGCCACACATCCACAACCGCACCGGCGAGCGGTTCGCCGGCGGTGTTGAGCACCTGCCCCCGCATGAACAACACGACACCTGGATCCGTACCGTCATCGAGTCGCGCCTCGAAGTTCGACAGCGGCGCGCCGGCCACATACAGCGGGCCTTCGATGGTTCTCGGCGTACCGCCGGTTTTACCAGCCTGCGCGTCCTCGGCATCCATCAGCAAGTCCAGGTAGTGCTCCAGGCCGAGCCCGGCCGCCAGCAACCCGGCTTCCCGCCGCGTGCCCAGAACATTGAGAAAGTTGACAGCCTTCCAGAACTCCTCAGGCGTCACGTCCAGGTCTTCAATGATATTCACCACGTCCCGCAGCAGCCGATACACGATGGTCTTGGTGCGCGGATTACCGTTGGCGTTATCCAGCCCGCTGACTTCTTCGAGAAACTTCTGGACTTCGGTCGTCGCGGAAATATTGATGCTCATGATTAATCCTCATCTTGTATTTATTAGAGTAGCGCCAAGGCGCGGTGAACTCAGCGATCATCTTCGTGAATGGAAGAAGGATGTCGGCACAGCGGCGCGACCTCGATCGTCATGTAGGGGTACAGCGGCAGTTGCATGAGCAGGTCGTGCAGCTCTTGGACGCTGTCGACATCGAACACGCTGTAGTTGGCATAGAGCCCGGCGATGCGCCAGAGATGCCGCCATTTGCCTTGTTGTTGCAGGCGCTGGGCCAGGGCTTTCTCGTCGGCCTTGAGCTGCGCGGCGCGGTCGGGGTCCATGTCGAGCGGCAGGTTCACGCTCATCTTTATGTGAAACAGCATGACGTTCCTCCTCAGGCTTGTTGAATGGAGACAGTGGTTTTGTCACGACGGAAAAAAGCCAGGCGCTCTTCATCCAGGCGCAGCCCCAACCCCGGTGCTTGCGGTACGTGCAACTGAAAGTCACGGTAGATGGGCGGTTCGGCCAAAATGTCTTCGGTCAGCAGCAGTGGTCCGAACAATTCGGTATCCCAACCCAGCGCATTCAACGTGATGAACGCATGGGCCGAGGCCAACGTGCCGATACCGCCTTCGAGCATCGTGCCGCCATACAGGCCGATGCCTGCCGCCTCGGCGATAGCCGCCGTTCGCAGCACAGCCCGCGGCCCACCGTTCTTGGCGATTTTCAAGGCGAACACCGACGCGGCACCTTCGCGTGCCAGGTTGAAGGCGTCCTCCACGCATTCGATCGACTCGTCCGCCATGATCGGGGCAGGACTCACGGCATTCAGGCGCGCCATGCCCGCACGGTTGTTGCGCGAGATCGGTTGCTCGATCAGATCGATGCCGTTGCTGGCAAGCACTCGACACGCCCGTACGGCAATCGCCTCGTCCCAGGCCTGATTGACATCGACCCGGACACTGGCACGGTCACCCAAAGCCTTTTTGATCGCGATGACATGGGACAGGTCGCGATTGACCTCGCCGGCACCGATCTTCAACTTGAAGATCCGATGCCGCCGCAGGTCGAGCATTCGCTCCGCTTCCGCGATGTCCTTGGCGGTGTCACCGCTGGCGAGGGTCCAGGCCACCGGCAGGGCATCACGAACACGGCCGCCCAGCAGTTCGCTGACAGGCATTTCCAGACGCTTGCCCTGAGCATCGAGCAACGCGGTTTCAATGCCGGACTTGGCGAATGTGTTGCCACGGATACTGCGCTCCAGTCGCAACATCGCGGCATTGACATTGCAACTGTCCTGGCCGATCAACAGGGGTGCGAAATACCGATCGATATTGGTCTTGATGCTGTCGGGGCTTTCATTGCCATACGCCAGGCCGCCGATTGTGGTGGATTCGCCAATGCCGACAATACCGTCGGCGCAACGCAGGCGAATGAGCACCAGGGTCTGGTTCTGCATGGTGTGCATCGCCAGTTTGTGAGGGCGGATGGTGGGCAGATCGACGATGATCGTCTCGATCGATTCAATGGCAGCAGCTAGCATTTCGATACCCGTCAGGTTCTTGAGGTTCTGACGCTGATTCTCATACGGCTTTTTTCGGGGGGCCAATATAGAATTGGTCTCGCTTGATACCTTTAAAGTATTTAACCATCAACCTCAGGGGGCTTCATGGAACTGCGTCACTTGCGTTACTTTCAGGTGTTGGCCCAGACCCTCAACTTCACCCGTGCCGCCGAGCTGTTGCACATCGCCCAACCGCCGTTGAGTCGGCAGATCCAACAACTGGAGGACGAACTGGGGGTTCTGCTGTTGGAGCGGGGACGGCCGCTGCGACTGACCGAAGCCGGGCGCTTCTTCCATGAGCACTCCAGCGTGCTGCTCGAACAATTGGGCAAGGTATGCGACAACACGCGCCGCATCGGCCTGGGCGAAAAAACCTGGCTGGGCATCGGGTTTGCACCCTCGACACTCTACGGCGTGCTGCCGGAACTGATTCGTCGCCTGCGCAGCGGTGAGCCCCTGGCGCTGGAGTTGGGGCTTTCGGAAATGACGACGCTGCAGCAGATACAAGCACTCAAGGCGGGGCGAATCGATGTCGGCTTCGGGCGCATTCGCATAGACGATCCCGCGATTCTCCAGACCGTGCTGGCAGAGGACCGACTGGTGGTGGCCCTGCCCGCCGGTCATCCGCTGCTCGCCCGGCCTGTCAGCCTTCGCGACCTGGCGAACGAACCTTTCGTGCTTTACCCGGGTAACCCGAGACCGAGCTACGCTGATCATGTGATCGCACTGTTTGAATCCTATGGCGTGCACATCAACGTCGCCCAATGGACCAACGAGCTGCAGACGGCCATTGGCCTGGTGGGTGCGGGAATCGGCGTCACGTTGGTGCCGGCCTCGGTGCAATTGCTGCACCGCGACGACATCGGTTTCACGCCATTGCTGGAAAACAACGCCACATCGCCGATTATTCTCAGCAGGCGTGCGGGCGATGTATCGCCGGGGTTGAATCACTGTTTACAGGTGATCGAGGCTTTACTCGAGCAGGAACGGCTGAGCTGATCCTGGTGGCAGGAGCCCCGCAGGCTACAGAGGCGTCTGCGTCCTCAAGGCTTGATATTCTTCAGCTCATTGAGCAACGCCAGCAGTTGCTGCATCTTTTCTTCGCCGAACTGCTCTTCGATCCGCCGATAGTTGCCTTCCATCCCCTCGCTCATGGACACGAAGCATTGCTGGCCGCGTTCGGTCAGGCTAACGAACACCCGACGCTGGTCCTGGCTGGATTTCTGCCGGCACACCAGGCCATCGCGCTCCAGGCGACTGAGCACGCCGGTCATGCTCGGTTTGAGGATGCAGGCCTGCTGGGCGAGCTGGTGGCTTTCCAGCTCACCTTGCTGATGCAGGATGCGGATCACCCGCCATTGCTGCTCGGTGAGGTCGTGCTGGTTCAACGCCGGGCGGAAAAACGCCATGGCCGCTTCGCGGGCCTGCAGTAGCGTCAGCGTCAATGAAGGTCTGGGGTTGGCCATGTTCGGACTGCTTGGATGGACGAGTGGGCAGCTTAGTGGCGTGGGCAGGTCGCTGCAAGAAGCAGGGTCGCTTGATCAAATTTGCCGCCGGTTTGTGGCGAGGGGATTTAGCGAGGATAGATTTCAGCGCAACCCCGACTGCCGCTGGCGATACTCCCCCGGAGTGAGCTGGGCATAGCGCTGGAAAAACCGGCTGAAATAGGCCGGGTCCTTGAACCCGAGCTGGTAGCAGATTTCGTTGGCCGAGCTGCCGGTGAACAGCAGCAGGCGTTTGGCCTCTTGCATCAACCGCTCCATGATCAGTCGCTTGGAAGGCAGGTCGGCAATGCGTCGACACACGTCGTTGAGGCGCGCCTCGGTCACCCCGATGCCCTCGGCATAGCGCGACAGCGGCCAATGTTGCAGGTAGTGCGCTTCGATCAGCTCGTTGAAACGGTGGAAGATCTTCAGGTCCTCATGCCGCGCCGGTCGCGCTTCCAGGGAGTTGGAACACAGCCGCAGCAGGCTGATCATGATCAACCGGGTCAAACCGTCCAGCGCCACGCTGCGCCCCGGCCGAGCGGCCGCCACCTCCGCGCTCAGTTCCTCGAACAAATATTCCAGCCGCCGTACTTCCCCGGCCTGTTCCGGGCCCAATTGCGTCAGCGCCACACAGGCCGCCGGTAGCTGCACACCGGCCGGGGCGAGTCCGGGGTCGGCGTCGATCAATTGCCAGACCAACTGCTGGCGCACCGTCAGCACGTGCCCGTCACTGTCGGCCTCGGTCACGAAGGAATGGGGAATGGTCGGCGGCGTGAGAAAGAACATCGGCCCGGACTCGACGTACTGCTGGTCGTCCAGATACACCCGCACGGTGCCGCTCTTGACGTAGTGCACCTGAAAGAACCGGTCGTGGCGATGCACCGGCATGTTCCGGCCGAAAAAGCCCGCCAGGTTGGCGAGCCGATCGTAATGCACTTCGGCATCGCTGTAGCGCTGGTCGTAGACCTGGCCAATGTTGATGTTCGGGATCGGCTGACGATCGGTCATCACGCAGTACTCGTTTTTATTCTGATTCAGGCAACGCCCGAGGCTCATCCTGCACCGAATCCGGGAAGGCAACCAGTACCGATCATTCTGTCACGCTTGACGATAGTTAACATCTTAATTATAACTGTTAACACATTAACAATATCGCAGAGCCCTCCTCCCTCTGCACCGCCAGGAGACAAGCATGAGCCGTGCCCTGCATGACGTCGCAACCGGCACCCTGTTCGGGGTCGCGCTGAACTATCAGGGGCTGCTGAAGCAGCGCCTCGCCGAGTTCGAGCAACCGCCTTACCAGAAGCCGCCGGTCAAGCCGGTGCTGTTCATCAAGACCCCCAACACCCGCAACCGGCACGACGCCGACGTGGTTCATCCCGGCCACGGCGAACGACTGCAACCGGGCCCGGCCCTGGGTGTGGTGATGGGCAGGTCGGCCAGCCGCGTCAGCGCCGCCGAGGCCCTGGACTATGTGGCTGGTTACACCGTCGTCAATGAATTCAGCCTGCCGGAAGACAGCTACTACCGCCCCGCCGTCAAGGCCAAGTGCCGGGACGGCTTCTGCGCCATCGGGCCGGAACTGGTGCCGAGCGCCAACGTGGCCGATCCCCACAGCCTGGCGATCACGCTGTACGTCAACGGCGAAGTACGGCAGCAGAACAGCACGGCCAATTTCGTTCGCAACATCCCCCAACTGATCGCCGAGATCAGCGAGTTCATGACCCTGCACGCCGGCGACGTGCTGATCACCGGCACGCCTGAGGGCCGGGTCGACGTGGTACCCGGTGATCGCGTCGAAGTGGACATCGGCGGCCTGGGTCGTCTCATCAACACCGTTGTGGCCGAGCAACCAGGAGTACGTTCATGAAGCATGCGCGCATTCGTTTCGAAGACCAGGTCCACGCCGTCACCGTCGAGGCCGGCAACACCGTGCGCCTGGCCGATGGTCGCCTGCTGGCCGAGGACCAGGTCGAGTGGCTGCCACCGGCCACCGGCAGCATGTTCGCCCTGGGCCTGAACTACGCCGACCACGCCGCCGAGCTGGCCTTCAAGCCGCCCACCGAGCCCCTGGCGTTCATCAAGTCGCCCGGCACCTACACCGGCCACAACCAGCAGACCTGGCGCCCCGACAACGTCGCCTACATGCATTACGAGTGCGAGCTTGTCGCGGTCATCGGCAAAGCCGCCCGCAACGTCAAGCGCGAGGACGCCCTGGACTACCTGGCCGGCTACACGGTGTGCAACGACTATGCGATCCGCGATTACCTGGAAAACTACTACCGCCCCAACCTGCGGGTGAAGAACCGCGATGCCACGACTCCTGTCGGCCCGTGGATCGTCGACGTCGCCGATGTGCCGGACCCGGCCAACCTGAAGCTGCGCACCTGGATCAACGGTGAACTGCGCCAGGAAGGCAGCACGAAGGACATGATTTTCGACGTCCCCTACCTGATCGAATACCTGTCCAGCTTCATGACCCTGCAACCCGGCGACATGATCGCCACCGGCACGCCGGAAGGCCTGGCGGACGTGGTGCCCGGTGATGAAGTGGTGGTGGAAGTGGAAGGCGTCGGCCGCCTGGTCAATCGAATTGTCAGCGAAGCCGCGTTCTTCGCATCCCGTAAAGAGGCTTGAGCAACATGATCAAACACTGGATCAACGGCCGTGAGGTCGAAAGCAAAGACGTCTTCGTCAACTACAACCCGGCCACCGGTGAAGCCATTGGCGAAGTCGCCAGCGGCGGCGCCGAGGAAGTCGCACAGGCCGTGGCCGCGGCCAAGGAGGCCTTTCCGAAGTGGGCCAACACCCCCGCCAAGGAACGCGCCCGGCTGATGCGCAAGCTGGGTGAGCTGATCGACCGGGACGTGCCGAAACTGGCCGAGCTGGAAACCCTCGACACCGGGTTGCCGATCCACCAGACCCGGAATGTGCTGATCCCCCGGGCCTCCCACAACTTCGATTTCTTTGCCGAAGTCTGCACCCGCATGGACGGCCACACCTACCCGGTCGACGACCAGATGCTCAATTACACCCTGTACCAGCCGGTGGGTGTCTGCGGCCTGGTGTCGCCATGGAACGTGCCGTTCATGACCGCGACCTGGAAGACCGCGCCGTGCCTGGCTCTGGGCAACACCGCCGTGTTGAAGATGTCGGAGCTGTCGCCCCTCACGGCTAACGAACTGGGGCGCCTGGCCGTGGAAGCGGGAATTCCCAACGGCGTGTTGAACGTAATCCAGGGCTACGGCGCCACGGCGGGCGATGCGTTGGTGCGGCACCCGGACGTGCGGGCGATCTCCTTTACTGGCGGCACCGCCACCGGCAAGAAAATCATGCAGACCGCCGGGTTGAAAAAGTACTCCATGGAGCTCGGCGGCAAGTCGCCGGTGCTGATTTTCGAAGACGCAGACCTGGAACGGGCCCTCGACGCGGCGCTGTTCACGATCTTCTCGCTGAACGGCGAACGTTGCACCGCCGGCAGCCGGATCTTCATCCAGGAAAGCGTCTACCCGCAGTTCGTCGCCGAATTCGCCGCCCGCGCCAAACGCCTGATCGTCGGTGATCCACAGGATCCGAAGACCCAGGTCGGCTCGATGATCACCCAGGCCCACTATGACAAAGTCACCGGCTACATCAGGATCGGCCTCGAAGAAGGCGCCACCCTGCTGGCCGGCGGCCTGGAACGCCCGGCCAACTTGCCTGCACACTTGAGTCGCGGCCAGTTCATCCAGCCGACGGTGTTCGCCGACGTGAACAACAAGATGCGCATCGCCCAGGAGGAAATCTTCGGCCCGGTGGTCTGCCTGATCCCGTTCAAGGATGAAGCCGAAGCCCTGCAACTGGCCAACGACACCGAATATGGCCTGGCGTCGTACATCTGGACCCAGGACATCGGCAAGGCCCATCGCCTGGCCCACGGCATCGAGGCCGGCATGGTGTTCATCAACAGCCAGAACGTCCGCGACCTGCGCCAGCCTTTCGGCGGCGTAAAGGGTTCCGGAACCGGGCGCGAAGGTGGACAGTACAGCTTCGAGGTGTTTGCCGAGATCAAGAACGTTTGCATTTCCATGGGCGGCCATCACATTCCAAGGTGGGGCATCTAAAACCAGCGATGAACCCTGTGGCGAGGGGATTTAGCGAGACGTCGCACCGCCCCGCTGGGCTGCGAAGCAGACCTCAAACCAGACACCTCGGTGTGTCAGGTTGATCGGGGTTGACTGATTCAGGGCCGCTTCGCGCCCCAGCGGGGATAAATCCCCTCGCCACAAAGGCTGTAGTTCATCAACCTAATGTGACCCTAGCCTCAACAAGAACAATTTTTTCAGGAGAATCATCATGGGCGAAGTCGTCCTGGCTGCGAAAATCTGCCACGTTCCCTCGATGTACCTGTCGGAGCTGCCCGGCAAGCACCATGGCTGTCGCGCGGCGGCGATTGCCGGGCACAAGGAAATCGGCCGCCGCGCCCGTGAGCTGGGTGCCGACACCGCCGTGGTGTTCGATGTGCACTGGCTGGTCAACAGCGCCTATCACATCAACAGTGGCGAGCATTTCAAGGGCATCTACACCAGCAACGAGCTGCCGCACTTCATCAAGAACATGGAGTACGAGTACTCGGGCGCCCCGGAACTGGGCGAGCTGATTGCCGCTGAGGCCAACGCCGCCGATGTCCGCACCCTGGCCCACAACATCCCCAGCCTGGAACTGGAATACGGCACGCTGGTGCCCATGCGCTACATGCACATGGATGTCCCGCCGGAACAGAAGCTCAACGTCGTCTCGATAGCCGCCTGGTGTGCCTGGCATCGCCTGCAAGACAGCTTCACCTTCGGCGCCGCCGTGCGCCGGGCCATCGAAAAAAGCGACCGCAAGGTGCTGGTGCTGGCGTCCGGCTCGCTGTCCCACCGGTTCTCCGATGACCGCAATGCCGAAGCCAACATCCATAACTGGACGCGGGAATTCGACAAGCAGGTCGACCTGCACGTCGTCCAGATGTGGCGCGAGGGTCGCTGGAAGGAATTCTGCGCCATGCTCCCGGACTACGCCGAACACTGCTTCGGCGAAGGCAAGATGCACGACACCGCCATGCTCCTGGGGCTGCTGGGTGGGCCGGATTACGACAAGCCGGCGGAAATCATCACCGAGCCGTTCGGCAGTTCCGGCACCGGCCAGATCAACGCCATTTTTCCGGTTTGAACAGCCTGCGCAGGAGATCCGACGATGCCGCACTTCATCGCTGAGTACACCGACAACATCGAACAACAGGCCGACTTGCCCGGCCTGTTTGAAAAAGTCCATGCCTTGCTGGGCGACAGCGGCGTGTTTCCCCTCGGCGGCATCCGCAGCCGTGGGGTGCGCCTGGACACCTGGCGCATGGCCGACGGCAAGCACGACTATGCCTTCGTGCACATGACGCTGAAAGTCGGCCACGGCCGCGACCTCGCCACCCGCCAGAAAGTCGCGGAGGAACTCTTCGAAGTGATCACCGCGCACTTCGCCGAACTCCAGGCCCAGCGTCTGCTGGCCCTGTCGTTCGAGATGATCGAACTGCACGAGCAACTCAACTTCAAGGCCAACAACGTCCACGCCTTCCTCAAGGCCCAGACGAGCTAAGCGCGCCTGACAGTTACCCATCGGCCCTCTGACAAAAAGTACAAGATCATGAGCACAGCCAATCCCGCTGGCACTGCCGGCGCCATCGCGCACGACCGCACCCACGCCACGATCACCTGGCGGCTGATGCCGTTGCTGCTGGTCTGCTACCTGTTTGCCCATCTGGACCGCATCAACATCGGCTTCGCCAAGATGCAGATGAGCGCCGACCTGCAGTTCAGCGACACGGTCTACGGCTTCGGTGCCGGCCTGTTCTTCATCGCCTATGCGCTGTTTGGCGTACCCAGCAACATGGCCCTGGACCGGGTCGGGCCACGCCGCTGGATCGCCACGCTGATGGTGGTCTGGGGGGCCTTGTCCACCAGCATGTTCCTGATTGAAAGCGCCAGCGGTTTTTATGTGTTGCGCTTTCTGCTGGGGGTAGCCGAAGCCGGTTTCTTCCCGGGCATCCTGGTCTTTCTCAACCGCTGGTACCCGGCGCGACGCCGGGCCCAGGTGACCGCGCTGTTCGCCATCGCCGTGCCGATGGCGGGAGTGATCGGCGGGCCGTTGTCCGGAGGGATTCTCGAATACTTCCACGACGTGGGCGGCTTGCGCGGCTGGCAGTGGATGTTCGTCCTCGAGGGGCTGCCGGTGATCCTGCTGGGCCTGGTGGTGCTCAAATGCCTGCCGGACAGTTTCGAGACGGTCGACTGGCTCACGCCCGACGCCAAACAGCAACTGCGCGAACAACTGAGTGTCGAGGAGCAGCGAAAATCCATCACCTCGTTCTCGGCGATCCTCAATAACCCGCAGGTCTGGTTGCTGGTGGCGGTGTACTTCGCCGTGATGCTGGCGGTGAATACCCTGGCCTTCTGGATGCCCACCCTGATCCACGGCGCCGGCATCGGCAGCGATGGCAAGGTCGGCTTGCTCAGCGCGGTGCCGTACCTGGCGGGCTGCTTTTTCATGATCGGCTGTGGCCGGTCTTCCGACCGCAACCGCGAACGCCGCTGGCACCTTTGCGTGCCGCTGCTGATGTCGGCAGCCGGCATTGCCATCGCCGGGCTCTCTCCCGGCAACCCGACGCTGGTGCTCGGTGGCCTGATTGTCGCCGGCATGGGTGCCAGCGCAGCGTTGCCGATGTTCTGGCAATTGCCACCCGCCTTTCTTTCCAACAACACCCAGGCCGCCGGAATTGCCCTGATCAGTTCCTTCGGCAGCATCGCCTCATTCTTCGCGCCCTACCTCATCGGCTGGATGCGGGACACCACCCAGAGCGCCAGCCTGGCCCTTTACGTCCTGGCGCTGTTTATCACCCTGGGCGGCCTGCTGGTGCTGCGCACCCGGGCTGCCGTCGTCAATCCTCAATAGGGACCTTGTCATGCTCGATCAAAGCCTCATCCAACAAGCCGCCGCCCGCCTCGACCATGCCGAGCGTTCACGGGAACAGGTGCGACAGTTTTCCCTTGATCACCCGCAGATCACCCTCGATGACGCCTATGCCATCCAGCGCGCCTGGGTGGCGCAAAAGATCAAGGACGGCCGCAAACTGGTCGGCCACAAGATCGGCCTGACCTCCCGGGCCATGCAAGTCTCTTCGAACATCACCGAGCCGGACTACGGCGCGCTGCTGGACGACATGTTCTTCGACGAAGGCACCGACATTCCCTTCGAGCGCTTCATCGTCCCGCGGGTAGAAGTGGAACTGGCGTTCATTCTCGGCAAACCGTTGAAAGGCCCGAACGTGACGGTGTTCGACGTACTGGACGCGACCGAATGGGTGATTCCGGCGCTGGAAATCATCGATGCACGGATCCAGCAGGTCGACCCGCAGACCAAGGCCACCCGCAAAGTCTTCGACACCATCTCGGACAACGCGGCCAATGCCGGTGTGGTCATGGGCGGTCGTGCGGTGCGCCCCACCGAGATCGACCTGCGCAAAGTGCCGGCGGTGCTCTACCGCAACGGCGTGATCGAAGAGTCCGGCGTTTCGGCGGCGGTGCTCAATCACCCGGCCAAAGGCGTGGCCTGGCTGGCGAACAAGCTGGCGGCCTATGACGTCACCCTGCAACCGGGGCAGGTCATCCTCGGCGGCTCCTTCACCCGCCCGGTGGCGGCCAACCCGGGCGATACCTTCCATGTCGACTACGACATGCTCGGTTCCATCGCCTGCCGTTTCGTCTGACTGCTCAAGGACTGCCCAATGGACATGCCGATCAACACCTTCAAACAACACCTGAAAAGTGGCGAGGCGCAGATTGGCCTGTGGCTCGGACTGGCCGACACTTACTGCGCCGAACTGGCAGCCAATGCCGGCTTCGACTGGCTGCTGATCGACGGTGAGCACGCCCCCAACGACGTGCGCACCCTGCTCGGTCAGCTCCAGGCCGTGGCGCCCTACCCCGGTCAGCCGGTGATCCGCCCGGTGACCGGCGACACCGCGCTGATCAAGCAAGTACTCGACCTCGGCGTGCAGACGCTCCTGGTGCCTATGGTGGAAAGCGCCGGGCAGGCTCGCGAACTGGTGCGCGCCATGCACTATCCGCCCAGCGGCATCCGTGGCGTCGGCAGCGCGCTGGCCCGGGCGTCGCGCTGGAACAGCATTCCCGGTTACCTCGACAAAGCCGATGAACAGATGTGCCTGCTGGTGCAGATCGAAAGCCGCGAGGGCCTGGCCAACCTCGACGCCATCGCCGCCGTGGAGGGCGTCGACGGTGTGTTCATCGGGCCGGCGGACCTGAGCGCGTCGATGGGTTTTCGTGGCAATCCCGGCCATCCGGACGTACAAGCGGCCATCGAGGACGCCATCGCCCGCATTCGCCAGGCCGGCAAGGCCGCCGGGATCCTCAGCGCCGATGAGAAACTGGCCCGGCGCTACATCGAGCTGGGCGCGGCGTTCGTGGCGGTGGGGGTGGACACGACCGTGCTGATGCGCGGCCTTCAAAGCCTGGCGGCGACGTTCAAGGATGCGCCGAAGCCAGCGATGGGCGGGGTTTACTGACCCAAGTCGAGCACTTCTGTGGCGAGGGGATTTAGCGAACCGTCGCACCGCCCCGCTGGGCTGCGCAGCAGCCCTAAAACCTGACACCTCGGTGTATCAGGCAGATAGAGTTGGACTCTCTTGGGGCTGCTGCGCAGCCCAGCGGGGCGGTGCGACGGTTCGCTGAATCCCCTCGCCACAAAATGCCTTACCAATCAACTTTCAGCGTCTGACCGCCTTCAACTCATTCAGCAACCCCAACAACGTCTGCAGCTTCTCCTCCCCCAACTTTTCCTGCAATCGCTGGTAATTGGCTTCCATGCTCTGGCTCATCGAGTCGAAGCACGCCTGCCCCTGGGGCGCCAGGCGCACCAGTACCCGTCGCTGGTCCTGCTCGGCCTTGCGCCGCACCACCATGCCCGCTGCCTCCATGCGCACCAGCACGCCGGTCATGCTGGGCTTGAGGATGCAGGCCAGTTCGGCCAGACGATTGATCTCCAGTTCGTCGTGCTGGCTGAGGATACGGATGACCCGCCATTGCTGCTCGGTCAGGCCATGTTGATTGAGGGAAGGACGGAAAAACCCCATGGCCGCTTCACGGGCCTGTAGCAGGGTCAGGGTCAGGGATTGACGCGGTTTGGGCATGGAGAGTGATCGCCAAGGAGATTTAGTTAATGAGTTAACTAAATCTTAGCATCATCGGAGTGCAGATGGACTGTGGCGAGGGATTTAACCGTGGAGCGTTAAAGCTGTGGGGCCAGCCTGTGGGAGCAAAGCTTGCTCGCGACAGCGGCGGCCCAGTCAACATCGTTGTCGACCGACATCCCCATTCGCGAGCAAGCTTTGCTCCCACAGATCTGCTCTATGCGCCCTTGATCACCCCTTTGAGCACCGTCTTGAAATGCTCCACCTGAGCCTCGCCAAACTGGCCGAACACCTTGTCCTGCTGCTCCCTGGCAATGGCCCAGAGCCCTTCGGTTTCGTCGATGCCCTTGACGGTCAGGCGCACCCGGTCACCGTCATCGCTCACCAGGCCCTTGCGCTTGAGGTTGGCCACGGCCTCTTCGATCTCGCGCACCGGCATCGCCACTTCCCGCTGCAGGTCAGTCAGGTTCAGCCCGGCGTCGTTCTCCAGCACCATCAGCATCCGCGCTTCGCTGGTGCGCAATCCGGTGGACAGTTGCCGTGGCTGGTAGCTGGCCTGGTACGCCCGCAATGCCTGGGTCATCAGATAGTAGAGGTTGTGGCTCAAACGCCCCTGGAAGTGACTGCTGGGTGGCTGCCCTTCTTCGCGCCGGGTCATGCGCGTGTGGGGCAGGACCATCGAATAGGCGCCCTGGTGATAGAGCAACGGCGAGCGTCCGAAGTCGTCGAAGGCCACGACCTTGCCGATCATGATCCAGTGATCACCGCCATCAACCTGTTGGAATTTTTCACAGTGAAAACGCGCGGCGCAATCGGCGAACACCGGAGCCCCACCGACGCCGCTGTCGAATTCGATATCAGCGAAGCGATCTTCCTTGGGCCGGGCGAAGTTGTTCGACAGGTCGATCTGGTCGGCAGCCAATACGTTCACGGCAAAGTGACTGGCGGCTTCGAACACGCCGTGGCTGCTGGAGCGCTTGTCGATGCTCCAGAGAATCAGCGGCGGGTCCAGGGACACCGAGTTGAAACTGTTGGCCGTCACGCCGACCTTGCGGCCATCCTCAGCCGCGGCGGTGACCACGGTCACACCGGTGGCAAAGTTACCCAGGGCCCGGCGGAATGCGCGGGTATCGAAAGCGCTATCGGAAATACTGGACATGCAAGACTCCCGGCCGCCTCAGGTGACGGCCTCGATTTATTGTTGTAGAGGCGGGACTCGGCGAACCGGCGGTCACACCATGGTGGGGTCGGGCTCCAGGCCCATCAGTTCGCGTCCGAGGATCTGCGCGCAAACGTCGTAGTCGGTGTAGGCATGGGCGCCCGTGAGGTGTGCATCGCGGAACAGCCGTTGCAGTTCGTTGGTCTCGAACCAGGCACCACCACCGGCTGCCTCCATCAGCCGGTCCACCGCCTGGATGCACATCTTGGTGGCGTAGCCCTGGTTGGTCCGCCAGAACGCCAGGGTTTCCCGGCTCGGGTATTCATGGCGTTCGCTGTGCTCGGCGTGCTCCTGCCAGGTTTTTTCGAGGAAGGCCCGGGCCGCCGCCACCTGGTGGGTGGACTCGGCCAGGCGCATCAGCGCCGGGGTGGCCGCCCCCACTGCCGCACCGGTGTAGGCGCGCACGCGGTTGCGGGTTTTCTCACGGAATACTTCGAGCATGCGTTCGGCCACGCCCAGGCTGACGGTGGAAAAGCCACTGGCGAAGTACGGCCGATACGGCGAGTAGAAAATCTTGCTGTCGGGGTACAAGCCGAAGCCGCCGGACTTGCCTTCCATCATGTCCTTGGCTTTCTGGATCCGGTGTTCCGGCACGAACGCGTTGTCGATGATCAACGTCTTGCTGCCGCTGCCGCGCATGCCCACCGCGAACCAGTCATCGCGAATGGCGTAATCGCTTCGAGGCAGTACCGCGAAGCAATAGTCCTGGGTGCCTTCGGCGTTCTTGCGCCGAAACCCGACAATCGCCCACTCGGCGTGGTCGCAACCGCTACTCCAGCCCATTTCACCGCTGAACATCACACCGCCTTCGACCTCCTCGGTGCGACCGAACGGTGCGATGCTGCTGCTGGCGGTGGCATCGGGATCATCGCCCCAGACTTCTTCCTGGGTCTTGGCCGGGAACATCGCCAACTGATGGCTGTGGGTGCACAGCAGGCTCATGGCCCAGGCCGTGCTGGCACAGGCGCCGGCCAGCAGAGCGATGCAATCGGCAAACTGCGGCAGGGAAATCTCCATGCCGCCGTATTTCTTCGGCAGGAACGCCCGGTGCATGCCGATGCCCTTGAGCAAGGCGATATTCTCGGCCGGAACGCTACGGTCCTGTTCCGCCTGGAAGGCATTGGCGGCAATGGCCGGCAGGATGGGCTTGAGGTCTTCGAGAAGCGGATTTGGCTTTTTCATGGGCGGGCTCTTTTATTATTGGCGTCTGCCGATCCCGGCCTGGCCTTGCACCTCACGATAGGCTCGTGGTGCAGAAACGGCGGGATCAAATGATTAAGGCCCGTCCAGTATGGGCATTCCCGGGTGGCTGAAAAATGCACCTTCCAGATCGAAGATTGTACTTTTCATGGCGAAATAACCGAGCGATGGCGCGCTCGGTCAAGTCTCGCGGCACGGATGATCAAGACAAGTGCCCCTCTCCGGGGCCTTAATAGAGCCATCGCGTGCAGTGCCCTGCACGGAGTTTCCTTTCACTTTGTCAGGTTGCGTCATGATCAATATCGAAACGCCCACCTATTACACCGCTACCAAGAAGTACAACCTCAGCTTTCCCACCCTGGAGCAAGACGTGGAAGCCGATGTCGTGGTGATTGGGGGTGGCTTCTCCGGCATCAACACCGCGCTGGAGCTCGCTGAAAAAGGCATCACCAATATCGTGGTGCTCGAGGCGCGCTACCTGGGCTTCGGCGGTACCGGGCGCAACGGCGGGCAGATCATGGCCGGGATCGGGCATGACCTGGAAAAGATCAAGAAGGACGTGGGTGAAGACGGCCTGCGCCAGGTCTTCGAGATCAGCGACCTGGGCGCGGACATCATCAAGGACCGCATCGCCAAATACGCCATCGATGCCGACTTCTGCCATGGCTACGGCTACATGGGCTTCAACGCCCGCCAGGAAAAAACCCTGCGGGCCTGGGAAAAAGACTTCAAGTCGATCAACAGCAAGCACGAGATCCGCTTTCTCGGCGGTTCCGACGTCCAGCAGATCATCGGTTCCAAGGCCTACGGCAGCGCCTTGCTGCACATGGGCGGCGGCCACGTGCACTCGCTGAACCTGCTGCTGGGTGAAGCCAAGGCCCTGGCCGGCCACGGCGTGCGGATCTTCGAAAACAGCCCGGCCCTGGAAGTCAGCTACGGCGAGCGCATCACCGTGCGCACCGGGCGCGGCTCGGTCAAGGCCAGCAAACTGCTGTGGGCCTGTGACAGTTTCCTCAACAAGCTGGAGCCGGAGCTGCATCGTTCGACCATCAACACCTACGCCTTCCAGATGATGACCGAGCCGTTGTCGGACGAGCTGATCCAGCGCATCAGCCCGATCCGCGGTGCCTACAGCGACATTCGCCCGGTGATCGACTACTACCGCGTCACCAATGAAAACCGTCTGCTGTTCGGCGCCGCCACGCCGCTGGTGGAACACATCCCCCAGGATCTCAAGGCCTGGAACCGGCACTTGATGCTGAAGATCTTCCCGTACCTCAAGGACGTGAAAATCGACCTGGCCTGGGGTGGGCCGATGGCGTGCAGCCCGAACCTGTTCCCGCAGATCGGCACCCTGCCCGGCCGCCGCAATGCCTTTTTCGTCCAGGGCTATTCCGGCTTTGGCGTCACGCCGAGCCACATCATCTGCAAGGTGCTGGCCGAAGGCATGAGCGAAGGCTCGGCACGCTACGATCTGGTCAGCTCCATTAAACGCCCGACCATCATCGGCAAAGACGCCATCCGCCCGTTGCTGCTGACCGCCGGCAAGTCCTGGCATCAGTTGTCGGGTTACTGGAATGGGCGTCGCTAACGTGTAGTGGGCCTGAATTCATATCTGCCTGCTTATGGGGCTGCTGCGCAGCCCAGCGGGGATAAATCCCCTCGCCACAAAACCGCATCCCTCTCAATCATCAGGAGTCACTGCCATGTCCCTCACCACCGTTAAAAAAGACATCCAGCTGTCCGAGCTCGACGCCTGGGGCACCGTTGCCGACCTGGGTTCGCAGATTCTCGAAGGCGAAGTCAAAGCCTTCGGCAAGATGACCTTCGGCGCTCCGACCGACGCCATCAGCAGTGCCTACTTCGGCACCACCCAGGGCAAGTTCCGGATGGTGTATCCCTTCGCCGAACAAGCCACCGTGGTCACCGGCGAAGTGGTGCTCACCGACGAAGCCACCGGCCAGAGCACCCGCTACAAGGCCGGCGACAGCTGGTTCGTGACCAAGGGCACGCCGGTGCTGTGGGAAGTGGTCAGCGAGAGTTTCGTCAAGCACTACTTCGCGGTAGCCTGACCGGACAGGGCCGCTGGAATCACCGGCGGCCCGCATCACGAAGGTTGCGCCCATGAACGTCATCGCCACCCAGGACATCGCCGGTCATTGTCTGCAAGCGTTCACCCAGCTGATTCCCGCCAGCCGGGCGGCCTTCTACTGCGTCGACCGACACTTGCAGGCCCATGATTTCAGCCTGCACGGCATGAGCGGCGAAATGCACCGCGATTACCTGGACAATTACTGCCAGTTCGATCCGCTGCAACCGCGCAAATGCGTGTCCAGCGAGCAGGCCGTGGTGCCGCTGGGCCTGGCGATGACCCGCCAACCGGTACGGGACAGCCAGCGCTACCGCAGCTTCTTGCAGCGCTACGGCATCGTGGATGTGGTGGAAGTCTTCGCCCGCCGGGACGGTCAGCCGCAAGCCGCCATCTCGTTGCTGCGCACCGCCGAACAAGGCGCCTTCACCAGCCAGCAATTGACCCAACTCAACGCCTTGCAGGCCTTGCTGCAACTGGCCGTCGCCCACCTTCCCGCCCATGGGGATGCCTTGGGCAGCCTGACGCCCAAGGAGCGCCAGATCGCCTTGCTGCTGCGCCAAGGTGTCAGCAACAAACACTTGGCCCGGGAACTGGACGTGGGCTTGCCGACCATCAAGACGCACCTGATCAACCTGTTCCGCAAGGTCGGCGTGAGCAGCCGTACCGAGTTGGTCAGCACACTGTTTCTCTGACACGGCTCAACCATTCGGTTGATAGTCCACTGGGGCCCAGGCCCCCATGATCCGGGTGGACACTTCATCCAACCGGAGCCTTGCAATGAGCACATCTACAGACTGGATCACCGTCGGCGCCCTGGCCGATGGCTTTGCCCCAGAAGCCTTCATCCTGCCAAACCTCGCTGACCTGAGCGGCAAGACCTTCACCCTGAACTTCGCCAATGGCTGGCAGATCGAGCATCGGTTCGAGCAAGAAACCTTGTCGTGGCACGCGGCCGATGGACACTCCAGCGGCACGGCGGCGTATCGGGCCACATCGGTGCGCCCGGGCTTGTACCTGGTGGACTTCCTCAAGGGCGAAGGTGCGCAAACCTTGTCGGTCAGCCTGGTGCTCGACACCGCCAACGCGGCGTTCACCGCCGTGATCGGCCGCATGCCCGAGCAAGCGCAAACCCGCGAAGGGCTCTACGGGCGAGCGTTGGCGGGTCAGCCGCTGACTTCCGTCGGTGTCGAATTCTTCCACGGCAGCCTTGATCGCCCTTGGCAGCCAGACCTCTGCCCGCATGCCCCGAGCACGGAACTGGTGGGCCTGCGCAACCTGTATCGCTACAGCCCGAGTGAAGTCTACGAACACATTTACCTCAACGACCAGTTCTATTCCTGGCAGTGCCTCAAGGGCGTGGAGCAAGGCCTGTGCGACACCGATCGTTGCGACACCTACAAGGTCGCCGATGAGTTGTACCTGTTCGTCTGGCGGGAAAAAATCATCCCGACCCTCGGCCTGGTGCTGATCGACCTGCAACAGCATCGCAGCGACGGCAAGATCTTCGGCTACGCCGGGGCGTCGTTCGATGAGTTTTCCAATTTCCCGGTCAGTTCCTACTGCCAGGTCCTCAACCGCACGGAGTATCCCGATGCCTGAATCACGCACCGTGGTGATTACCGGCGCCGGCACCGGCATCGGCGCCGCCTGTGCCCGGTTGCACGCGGCCGAAGGCGCCAATCTGGTGTTGATCGGCCGACGCCGCGAGCCCCTGGAGCAACTGGCCGCAGAGATCGGCGGCCTGGTGCTGGTGGGCGATGCGGCTTGCCCGCAGATCTGGGACGGTTTCGTCGCGCAGATTCGCCAGCGCTTCGGCCGACTCGATGTGCTGCTGGCGTGTGCCGGTGGCATGGGTCAGGGCAGCGCCACCGAGACCAGTCCGCAGGCCTGGGACGCAGCCATGCGCAGCAACCTCGACAGCGCGTTCTATAGCGCGAGGGCTTGCTTGCCACTGCTGCAGGAAAGCGCCGGCAACATTGTGCTGGTCGCCTCCATTGCGTCATTGGCGGCGGGGCCGCAGGTTTGCGGCTACACCACGGCCAAGCACGCGCTGCTGGGCCTGAACCGCTCTTTGGCGCGGGATTACGGGCCAAAAGGCGTGCGGGTCAACGCCGTCTGCCCAGGCTGGGTGCGCACGCCGATGGCCGATGAGGAAATGCAGGTGCTGATGCAGTTCCATGGCGAAACGCTGCAACAGGCCTACGAGCGGGTCTGCGCCGACGTGCCATTGCGCCGGCCAGCCAGCGCCGAGGAAATCGCCCAGGTCTGTCGCTTCCTGGCTTCCCGGGACGCGTCGATCATCACCGGCGCGGCGCTGGTGGCCGATGGCGGTTCCAGCATCGTCGACGTGCCGACACTGGCCTTCAGCCGAATGGGGACAGCCCATGCCGAATGATCTGGATTTCAGCAGTAAAACGGTGCTGGTGACGGGCGGCGCCCAAGGCATTGGCCGGGCCATTGTCGAAGCCTTCGCCTGGCACGGGGCCCGGGTGGTGATCGCCGATCTGGGCCTGGCGCGGGCCGAAGCGCTCGCCGATGAACTGACTGCCGAGGGCTGCCAGGTGGAAGCCGTCGGCGTTGATCTGGCTGACGCCACAGCGATTGCTGCCATGATGGCCGGGCTGGAGCAGCGCCTGGGCCGGCTGGATGTGCTGGTGCACAACGCGGGGTATTTTCCGCTGACGGCTTTCGAGCAGATTACGCCAGCTGTACTGGAACGGACGCTGGCGGTGAACCTGTCGGCGCTGTTCTGGCTGACCCAGGCGGCGCTGCCGCTGTTCCGGCGCCAGGGCCAGGGCTGCGTGCTGGTGACTTCATCGGTCACCGGCCCGCGGGTGGCGTATCCGGGGCTCAGCCATTACGCCGCGTCCAAGGCCGGGGTCAATGGTTTCATTCGCAACGTGGCCCTGGAGCTGGCGGCTGAGAATATCCGGGTGAACGGCGTCGAACCCGGCATGATCGCGACACCGGCCATGGCTAACCTCGGTGACGATGACCTCAACCAGGACATCGCCCGCCGAGTCCCCCTGGGGCGTCTGGGCAAACCGGCCGACATCGCCGGCGCCATGCTGTTCCTGGCCTCGGACCTGGCCAGCTATGTGACCGGCCAGACCCTGGTGGTCGACGGCGGCTCGACCTTGCCGGAGATTTGAAACGGGGTCGGCTTGCGGTGGTGGTGACAGGACCTCCGCCATCGCGAGCAGGCTCGCTCCCACATTTGTTTTCGGTGTTCATCGTAACTTACCCATCACTCGTCCCTGTGGGAGCGGGCTTGCTCGCGAAAGCAGTGTATCTGCCACAGAGATGTTGAATGGAGCGCCGCCTTCGCGGGCAAGCCCGCTCCCACAGGTTCAGCAGTGTCCCCAATATCGCGTACACCACACCTCCCCCTGTGGGAGCGAGCCTGCTCGCGATAGCGGTGTATCTGCCACAGAGATGTTGAATGTGCCGCCGTCATCGCGGGCAAGCCTGGCTCCCACAGGTTCAGCAGTGTCCCCAATATCGCGTACACCACACCTCCCCCTGTGGGAGCGGGCTTGCTCGCGATAGCGGTGTATCTGCTACAGAAATGTTGAATGTGCCGCTGTCATCGCGGGCAAGCCTGGCTCCCACAGGTTCAGCAGTGTCCCCAATATCGCGTACACCACACCTCCCCCTGTGGGAGCGAGCCTGCTCGCGATGGTGGTAGTTCGGTCAACAACCACCCCGCCTCAAACCATCCCCAGCGCCTGTTGCAGGTGGCTGGAGCGAAAATCCTTGGGTGACTGTTCGAACTGCTTCTTGAAGGAACGGCTGAAGTGGGCCGAGTCGGTGAAGCCCCATTTGTAGGCGATCGAGGTAATGGATTCGTCCCGCAGGAACGGGTTGCTCAGGTCATCGGCACTGCGCTTGAGCCGTGCCCGCTGGATGTAGCGGCAGACGCTGTCGTCCTGTTCTTCGAACAAACGGTACAGGTGCCGCACCGAGATGTTCAGGCGATTGGCCAACCCGACCGGGCTCAGGCCGGGCTGGGTCAAGGATTCATCGATGACCTTCTGCACATAGCTGCGCAGATGGCTGCCCTGGAGCGACGCGGCGTCATCGCGGGCATCGGTGGTGTGTTCCAGCGCCGACCCCAGCAGCGAGACAAAGGCATTCTGCAAGGCTTCCCCCTCGCCCGCCACGCCCTCGCCGTCCGGGGTGTCCTTGCACAACTGGTCCATCAGCACATGCAGCATCCGCCCGCAGGCTTTGCTCGAAGAGACCTTGCCGAAGGTCCTGGTCTCCGCGCCCAGTTGTCTCGACACATCCTGGCGAGACAAGGACAGCACGGCGTGCTCGATCAGGCCGAACGGGCTGATCTCAAGCGAGCCGGCCGAATCCATCAACAGCAGCTCACCGGGGGCCAACTGGATGCTCAGGTCGTTCTGGGTGATCCGGCAATAGCCACTGCGCTGGCTGACCAGCAAGCAGTCCTGATCATCGTCGTGATCCGGATTGGGTGAGTGACGCTTGATGGAACCGGCGTTGGTACGCAGGTTGGAAAGGGATAGGCCGCCACGGCAGAAATTCGATACCTGGCCGATAAACAACGCACGATTAAACGCCAACTCCGTCTCGAAGTGACCGCAAGTGGCGCGCAGATCCCGGTTCCAGGATTCCAGCCCGTCTTGCCCAACCTGTTGCATGCTCATGGCGCTCTCCGCAGTGGCTTATTGTTTTTGTACGGCAATAGTTAACATGTTATCTATATGCACGCAACAAGTACCTGTTCGCCAGAGCAACAGCAGGATTGATGCCAGGGCATCACAACAGCGTCATAGGCTCCCCAAGGCCCTTTGCAAGCCGCTCAAGACCGCCAGCAACGCCACGCGCTGCGCCTGTCCGATAGGAATGTACCGACGAAAGGCCGGCATGCGGTTGACCACCTCGCTACCGCCCATGTGTTCCAGGCGCACACACCATTCGCGCCCTTGCAGGTCGATGCGCAAGCGTTTGAAGTCCAGCGGCATGAGCGCCTGATACAGCAGAGGATCCTGCTCCAGGGCCGCCTGGAGCCGGGCCGCCAATGCCGTGTCCCCGCCCCGCTGCCGGCAGCGAATGCCATTGCGGCGAATGGCCCCGCCATGGTGCAGTTCCAGGCGCGCCGTGCCCTCTATCGACGCCGGTACGCGCAGCACGAACTCCGTCATCACCAAGTGCATCAGTAGCTGCGATTCGGTGCGTTCGACAACCTCCAAATGAAGGCTGCCGTCGTCGCTGACCAGCGTCGCCGTCGCCGGTCCCGATAACTCGAAACGTGCCAGGCCGAGGTTGCGCCGCACATGCTCCAGGGTCACCCCCGGCCGATAACCGGCCGGGGCGCGCCTGGCGCTGAACAGCTCAGACAGTTTTTGCAGCACGTTCGTCAAACTCGCCGACAGGTTGCCCTGGTTCATGGGAAAACTCCTTGGCCAGCACGTCTTCCACCGACGCCGGCTTGAATGGATTGACCTTCTGCACCACCAGGGTCCAAAACAACGCATAGGCCGCGGTGCCGCCGAGCATCACCGCGAACGGGATGTAGATGTCCGCCGGGTTCATGCCCGGTGGTGTGATGAACCACATGCCCAACACGATGCCGACACTGGAGAGGATCTGTGGCAGCGGGAACCACGGTGAGCGATAGGCCCGTGGCAGGTCGGGACGGCGGATCCGCAGGCTGACCACCGATACGGTCACCAGCAGGTAGGCGAAACTCCAGGCACACACCGCCGCCAGCACCAGGTGCATGATGTTGTCGGTGTTGCCGCCGAGCCACAGCGCGTGCAGGCACGGAATCAGCGCCGCCACCAGGATGCACAGCAGTGGCGTCTTGAAACGAGGATGCAGGTAGGTGAAAACCTTCGGCAGAGCGCCGTCCACCGCCATCCCATAGAGAATCCGAGGCACGCCGGCCATCAGGGTATTGATGGTCGCCGCACCGGCAAACAGAAAGCCGATCCCCAGCCACAGCGGGCCGATATCGCCCATGACCTGTTCGGCGAAGCGCGGAATCGC
Organism: Pseudomonas sp. B21-028; assembly: GCF_024749045.1. Classification (NCBI taxonomy): domain Bacteria; kingdom Pseudomonadati; phylum Pseudomonadota; class Gammaproteobacteria; order Pseudomonadales; family Pseudomonadaceae; genus Pseudomonas; species Pseudomonas sp. B21-028. Next base: position 2,869,323 of record NZ_CP087184.1, on the reverse strand, counting down.
CATGGGCGTGTCCAGCAGATGCACGCCGCTGGCGGCATCCAGCAACACGTTTTCCACCTGGCGTTTCATGGCTGCGCCGTAGATGAACATGCACGAGGCGACACTCAACAAGCCCAGGATCATCGCCTTGGGCATGACCTTGGCCGAGTTGCGCAAGTCCGGCGCCAACGGCGTCACGAACTCGCAACCGACGAACATGAACATCGCCATGCCCACCAGCGACAGGATAGTGACCAGGTCAGTGCCCACCAGCGAGACGCCGAACCAGCCTTCCAGTTGCACCGCCGGCGCGGCGATCAGGCCCAGCACGCCGAACACCATCAACGTGGTCCACATGCCGAAAGTCAGAATGATCTCGGCCCTGCCGAACGCGCTGACGCCGAAGGCATTGAGCACCCCGAAAACGATGACGAAGCCCACCCCAAGCAGCCAGGAGCCCCCGGCGGACTCGGCCAGGGTGTTCAGGTGTTCGAAGTTCACCAGCGCCATGACCCCGGAAAGAATGGTCTCGGCGGTGCCGGCGAAGACGTGCACGATCAAGTAGGCCGACAGCGTGCCGGTGATCGCAAAGAAGCGCCCCATGCCGCAGTTGATGTAGTCATACACCGAGCCGGTGGTGGGCAGGATCGATGCGGCCTCGGCGAACGTGGTCGCCTGGGCCAGCATCATCACCACGGCGATCAGCATGGCCACGGCAAACGCGCTGCCGCCGATACCGAAACCCATGGTCGCGGTGAGAATCACCGGGCTGGCCATGATCAGGCCAATGGTGCTGGCCAGGGCGGTGGGAAAGCCCACCGTACCCCGGTTCAGGTGGACGGTGAGCCGGTCATTGATCGACATGGTGCAGATCCTCGAAAAGCGGATTTTTAGTATGGATGCCACAGCCGTCCAGGAGCCGGCATTCAAGCTCCCCAGCCAGTCCCTGATCGAAACGGCGTTGCGTGCAGCCTCACTTTGCGCCGCCCCCGTCCCGGGCGTCTTGCCCATGTCTGCCGCCGGTTTTGTTGCTGCCTGCCAGCGTCCGTCACCTGGCGGGCTGGGTCAATTCCCTGGCAGCCAGGTGAAAGACTTCCCCGGTTCCTGCTCGCCTTAATGCGTGCTCTGCCATCCAACCACACTGGGGAAACACCATGGAGCACACACGCCACACACCACTGCTGCGCCGCGCCATCGGCCTGGGCATCGCCTTGCTGGTCGCCGGACCCTCGGCCCAGGCCTATGAGCTTTACACCGACGAAGACACCACCGTCACCGGCAACTTCCTGGCGGTCTACGGGATGTTCAACAGCCGCAAGAACTACGACGGCACCGCCGGCGGTTCGAGCTGGCGGGAAGGTTTCATCAAGTATGGCCTGAGTATCGAGCAGACCCTGGCGGGCACGGGCAGTGTCTACGGCACCGCCAATCTAGTCAGTTCCGGCACCTGGGGCGATGGCGATCCGGCCGGCCTGAGCGACGGTTCCGAACGCACCACCAAGTTCGATGAAGCCTTCGCCGGCTGGCGTTCGGGAGATCTGTTTCCGGTCCTGGGCAAGGATGGCGTCGATCTGTCCTATGGTCGCCAGGTGATCACCCTGGGCGATGGTTTCATCATCAACGACGACGGCTTGAACCTGGGCAAAGGTCCGGCGGATGGCGAGTTCAATCGCGGCGGCGCCTATTACCTGGCGGCCCGTCACGCCTTCGACAAGACCGCCGTGCTGCGCCTGGGCGGCAAGGAAGGCGTGCATGGCAGCCTGATGTGGATCAAGTCCGATAACCGCGCCCAGGCCAACACAGAAATGGCCGCCGGTACCCTGGAATACACCCGCGCGCCCGGCACCCTGGGCTTGACCTATATCCATGGCATTGATGTCGACGACCACTACGCCAGCGACTTCCAGAAGCAGCGCGAAGGCATGGACATCTACAGCCTGCGCGGCAGCGGCAACGCCGGCATCGAAAACGCCCACTTCGCCTTCGAATACGCCTGGCAGGACAAGGATGCCGGCCCGGAGAAAGCCTGGTACACCGAGGCGGGCTACACGTTCGCCGACCTGCCCTGGACACCCGATCTGACCTATCGCTACAGCCGCTACTCGCAGAACTGGGACTCGATGTTCAACGGCCTGAGCCGTGGCTACGGCACTTGGTTCCAAGGCGAGGTGGCCGCCAACTATTCCGGTCCGTTCAACAGCAATACCGCCATCCAGCACGCCGGCCTCAAGCTCAAGCCGACGGAAACGGTGACCCTCGGCGCGCTGCTCTTCGACTACAAGACCCTGCATACCCGCCAGGCATTGAACCTCGACGGCCGTGAGCTGGACCTGTACGTGGAATGGGCGCTGAACGAGCACCTGATCGTCACGCCGCTGGTGGGCTTGTACAAGCCGGAAAAGGACGACAGCAACGGCGGTAATCAGGTGGGCGGCAACGGCACCAACGTTTACAGCCAACTGGTGGTGGCGGTGCCGTTCTGAACGCATCGGGAGCGGCCAGGACGGCAGCTCCCGACCCGCTTACTGTTTGTGCTGATGCAGCATTGTCTGGATCTGGTGCGTCGCCTGGCGGGTACTCTCCGCCAGCTTGCGCACCTCGTCGGCCACCACGGAAAAGCCGCGTCCGACCTCACCCGCCCTGGCGGCTTCGATCGCCGCGTTCAACGCCAGCAGGTTGGTCTGGTCGGCGATTCCCTTGATCACCCCCACCACCGTGGCGATCTGGGCGTAGGTCACCTGGTTCTGCTCCAGCATGCGCTGGTGGGTGGATTGGGCCGAGCGCTCATCGCTGATGTCACGCACCGCGCCAATGACCCGGACCAGCCGCCCATGGGCATCCCGTACCGCGCGCCCGCGCTCACGGCACCAGATGTAGTCCCGGCTTTTGTGGCGCATGCGGTACTCGAAAACGTATTCGCCACTGCCTTGGGAACCGAGGATTTCCCGGTCGAAAATCGCCATGATCTTCGGCAGGTCGTCCGGATGGGTGATGCCCACCTGGGCATCCCAGCCATCGGGCAGCTCGTCCGGCCCATAGCCCAGCAGCGAGCGAAACTGGCTGGAGAAACGCATGCCGCTGGCCGGGTGCTGGAGATCGCCATTGACCACCGTGATGTCCCAGCAGCCTTCGGTCAGGGTCGATTGCAACAATTCCCAGATCTGCGCTTCCTGGCGTTGCTGCTGCAATTGCTGACGGTGTTCATCCAGCTGCATTTCCAGTGCGCGTTCGCGCTCCTCGGCCCGGGCCAGTTGCTGGCGCACCGTCTCCAGCTCACGTTCGCCTTGCTGACCTCGCGTAACTTGCTCGTCCAACAGTTCTTCGACGCGACGACAGCGCTCGGTGGCTTCCGCCATCTGACGAGCGTGCCGGGCCAGGCAGGGCCGCAGCTGTGGATACGCGTCGAGCACGGGTGTGTCGTCGCTTTCACCGGCCAGCGCCCGCTGCACCTGGACGCTCAACGCCAGCTTCTGTTTGTTGGTCTGGAGAAACATCGCCCGCCCCTTTGCCCATCAAGTCGAAACGCTGATCTGACCGCAAACCGGCGACGCTGGCTTGTTCCTGGCTGCAATGGGTTTTGCTCCTGGCTGCCAACGCCACCCTGGCAGGCACAGACATACGCCACGGCAGGCACAGTCAAGCCGGGCCGTCCGCCAGCGATTAACCTCGGGCTTTCCCTTGTTCGCGATCAGGAAACTCCCATGAGCGATATTGCCCTGCTGCCTCAGGTCGAGGCCTTTCTCGGCCGGCGTCACGCGCTGTTCATCGACGGCCGCTACGTCGAAAGCCAAGGCGGTCAGACCCTGGACGTCATCAATCCCGCCACCGGCCAGGTCATCGCCCAGGTCAGCGATGCCATTGCCGCCGATATCGACGCAGCGGTGGAATCGTCCCGGCGCGGCTTCAAGGCGTGGTCCCAGACGGCACCGGCGGTGCGGGGCCATGTGTTGCTCAAGTTGGCTGACCTGATGGAGCAGAACCGCGAAGAACTGGCGCAGATCGAAACCTGCCAGTCGGGCAAGATCATTCACATTTCCCGCGCGTTCGAAGTCGACCAGGCCGCTCACTTCCTGCGCTATTACGCCGGCTGGGCCACCAAGATCGGCGGCCAGACCATCACCCCGTCGCTGCCCTCCTTCGCCGGTGAACGCTACACCGCGTTCACCTTGCGCGAACCGGTGGGCGTGGTGGTGGGCATCGTGCCGTGGAATTTCTCCACCATGATCGCCATCTGGAAACTCGCCTCGGCGCTGGTGACCGGCTGCAGCATCATCATCAAGCCCAGCGAGTTCACCCCGCTGACCATCCTGCGCATCGCCGAACTGGCTATGCAGGCCGGCCTGCCGGCGGGAGCCCTGAACGTGCTCACCGGTGGGGGTCAGGTGGGTAAAGGCTTGATCGAGCACCCGGGCACCGACAAGGTTTCGTTCACCGGTTCCGTGCCGACCGGCATCGCGGTGGGTCAGGCGGCCATGGGCGCCGGGCTGACCCGTGCCACCCTGGAGCTGGGCGGCAAGAACGCGGCGGGGTTCCTGCCGGACGTGGATCCGGACGTGGCGGTCAACGGGATTATCGAAGCCGGTTTCCTGCACTCGGGACAAATCTGCGCGGCGGCGGAACGGTTCTTCGTCCACCGTTCGCAGATCGAGCCGATCATGGACAAACTGGCCCGGCGCCTGGGCCAGCTCAAAATCGGCTCACCCCTGGACGAAGGCACCCAGTTCGGCCCGGTCAGCAACCGACCGCACCAACGCAAACTCGGCGAATTCTTCGCCAAGGCCCGGGCGCAGAACAACACCATCGTCCACGGCGGCAAACTGATCGAGGGACCGGGCTGCTATGTCGAGCCGACCATCATCCTCGCCAACCGTCGTGACGACACGTTGCTCCACGAAGAGACCTTCGGCCCCATCGCGACGTTCTTACCCTACGACGACGAAGAAGAACTGCTGGACCTGATGAACGACAGCCCCTACGGCTTGAGCGCCAGCCTCTGGACCCAAGACTTGAGCAAGGCCTTGCGCATGGTGCCGGCTATCGAAGCCGGCACCGTCTGGGTGAACATGCACACCCTGCTCGACCCGGCCGTGCCGTTCGGTGGCAGCAAGGCCTCGGGGATCGGCCGGGAGTTCGGTGGCGCCTTCATCGATGACTACACCGAGCTCAAATCGGTGATGATCCGCTACTGAGTACCGCGGCCAAGCTGACCCTGGAGATCCGATCCGTCTCAACCGACCCAGCCGACAGCCGTCTTGGGAATGACATCGGACTCATCGAGCTTGGACGCAAACATGCTCACCGCTTCGAGTGCATCCGTGGTGCCGGTCCTGATCTGCACGATGACCGATCCGGCCTGGTCGGCCAGAGTCACCCCGCGTAGCGCACCCTCATGGGTCACGTTCATGCTGGTGACCGCATCACGGGTTTCGGACAGGATCATGCCAATCATTTCCGCGATCTCCGACGTTGAACGGCTGGTACGCCCGGCCAGTTGCCTGACTTCGTCGGCCACCACTGCGAACCCCCGTCCCTGATCACCGGCCCGCGCCGCCTCGATGGCGGCGTTCAGGGCCAGCAGGTTGGTCTGCTCGGCAATGCCGCGAATGGTATTGACGATTGCCGTGATTTCTTCCGAGCGAGCCCCCAGTTGCCCGACCAGACGCGCGGAGGCACCGATATTGTCGGCGATCTGGCGCATTTCCTTGGCCGTCTGGTGGATCACCTGGGCACCCTGCTCGGCGACCCTCTCGGTCTCGGCGGAGATGTGATAGGCACGGGACGCGCCTCGTGAATCTTCCTCGAACTTCTCCACCCGCTCGGTGATGTCGGTGGCGAACTTGACGATCTTGCTCAACTTGCCTTCGGCGTCGTAGACCGGGTTGTAGCTCGCCTCCAGCCAGACCACCTTGCCGTGCTTGCCGAGACGCTTGAACTGGCCGCTGAAAAACTCACCGGCGTTGAGACGACGCCAGAAATCGCTGTACTCCGAACGGCTGACCAGTTCCGGCTCACAAAACATCCGGTGGTGCTTACCCTTGAGCTCGGCCAGCGAGTAGTTCATGACCTGCTGGAAGTTATCGTTTGCCGTCAGGATGTTGCCGCCCAGGTCAAACTCGATCACCGCCATGGCCCGGTCGAGCGCCGCCAGCCTGCCGCGGGTCTCGGCCTCGCTCGCGACTTTGGCAGTCACATCCAGCGCGTACTTGACCACCTTCGCTACGCGGCCGTTTTCATCCAGCACAGGGTTATAGCTGGCTTCCAGCCAAATGTACTGGCCTTGTCCGCTGACGCGTTGAAAGGTGCCGGACACGAATTGACCGGCACGCAACTGGTTCCAGAATTCGCGATACTCGGCGCTGCCGGACAGCTTGGGGGTACAGAAATCACGATGGGACAGACCGGCCAGCTGGTCCGCACGATAACCCATCGTACTGAGAAAATTCTCATTGGCCCGAAGCACCTTGCCATCGGGGCTGAACTCGACAACGGCCATCGACCGTTCCAAGGCGCCGACCAATCCTTTGTAGGTTGCCAACTCGGCTGTCCTGGCCATCAATTCACTTTTTAGCGTTTTATTAAACATGACATACCCCTCGACGAAACCACACAAACCAGTCGGACCTCATAGGGCTATCGACTCATAAGTCGGGGGCTTGATACCGCCTAACAAAATTATGTATTGACGTCAAGAAAGCATCGAAAGGACCCTAACGATCTGGTCCGGTCAGCGGCTCGAGCACTGTTCAAGTATTGCGCTGGCCTCCCGGGTAAAGCGGTAGCTCTTGTCAGGCTGAAAAAGGATGACGCCCTCTTCACACAGGCGCCTGAGCACTTCACGCACGCTGATGAGCGACAACTCGGCAGCAAACAGCCCCAGGTAATGGTGTACCCCGCGCACGGTGATGGAGCGTCCATCCCTGGCGGCAACAAGCAGGGCATCGATGACCTTGAGGCGGATCAGGCTGGTGCGCAGTCCGTAATGTCGCAGCAGCTCACGGATGTTGTGACGGTCGTCTTCGAGCGGGTGTTGAGTGGTCGTTGTCTCGCCATGTTTTTGCTTGGCGCAAGACGCAGACACTGAAGGTTTGTACATGCGAATAGTCCTTTTCAGAATGTACGGGTATTAAAAGCCTGACTCCCTTCCCCAGGGCTCGCCATCCATATCGGCAAGCCCTGGGAATTTGCCGAACGCGGCGCTGGTTGATCGTGCCGGCCGCCATGGCTAGCTGATTGCCACGGAACGTGCCGGCGTGGGCACCCGGTTGCCAGGTGTCCAGCGAATCGTTGTAGACCATCACCGCCAGCGGCAGGCCACCGCCGATGGCCTTGGACAAGGTGATGACATCCGGGGTGATGCCCGACTGCTCGAAGCCGAACATCCGTGACACGGCAAACCGGGCGCGGGAAGACTGCCTTCCCACGCCTCCTGGGCTTACATGTCGTAGCGCAGGATCATGCCCACCGTGCGCGGTGCGCCGACGTCGATGACGTCGTCGCTGGTGTTGTTGGTGATGTATTCCTTGTCGAACGCATTTTTCACGTAGGCGGACACGGCGACGTTCTTGGTGACCTTGTACTCGGTGTTGAAGTTGACCAGTACGTAATTGTCGCTCCGGCGCTCACCGGTGACCTTGCCGCTGCCATCGAACTCGTATTCGGAAGGCGCAGTGCTTTGATAGGTAACATCGGTGCCGAACATCAAGCGGTCGTCATAGTGATATACGCCGCCCACCGACATTTTGTACTTGGGCGACGAAAGGAACGATTCGCCGCTCATGTCCTGCCCCCTACCGGTGACGAAGTCTTTGTACTTGCCATCGGTGATGGAACCACCCATGTTCAGCGTCAGCTGTTCGGTGACATCCTTCTCGACGAAAGCCTCCAGGCCTTTGATGTCACTGCGACCGGCGTTGAAGACATCAATGAACTGACTGCCGGTGCGCCGCACGCTGACTTGTTGGTCCTTCCAGTCGGTGTAATACAGGTTGGCGCGGGTACGTAGCGTCTTATCAAAGAACGAACCACGGTAAGACAGCTCGTAGTTGGTGGTGTATTCCGGGTCATAGGCCTGGTGACCGCTACCGGCGCGTACATTGACGCCTCCGCCGCGATAGCCTTTTTGAACAGTGAAGCCGAGGTATTGATCCGTGGCCAGTTCGTAGTCGATACCGAGTTTAGGCAGCAAAGCGTCAAACGACTTTTTAACTTGGGCTGCGCTGGAAAAGGTATCTTCTTCGACGTCGGTATCGTTCGTCTCGTGGTCGTAGCGCAGGCCGGTGATCAATGTCCAGCGCGGAGCGAACGTCCAGTTGACTTCACCGAACACCGCCTTGTTCTCAATGTTGGTCTCACCTTTGACGCTGCCATTGTCCACGGGATCAGTAGCCAGTAACCGATCATGGAACTTGTTCGTGTTATGCCCATAGTAGGTACCGACGACACTTTTCACTGTGTCCGAGGTGTAATTCAGACGCAGCTCCTGGCTGAACAGATCACCCTCGTGCTTGCGCAGAATGACGTCATTACTGAGTGCGGTCTGATCGAAGTCCAGACGATTACTGTAATCCGAGCTGGTATTGGCGGTCACGCTCGTCAGCGTCCAGGCATCATTCAGACGGTAGTCCACCTTGGCGCTGAGGGTGTCCTGTTTGAGATTATCGAAGGCCTCGGTGTCGGACGAGATGTCATAATAGCTGGGCTTGCCATCGGCGCCGCGCATCGTCGAGCGGTCACCCTGGCGGTGTTCGCTATGGGCGTAGGTCAGCAAAACGTCAGTGTCATCATTGGGCAAAATCAGCAATTTGCCGCGGGCATTGCTGGTGCGATGCGGGTTGGCGTCCTTATCGAGCGCGGTGTTGCGGATGTAGCCATCGCCGTCGGTATAGTCCACGGCAATCCGGCCGGCGATCTTATCATCGACAATCGCGCCACCACCTGCGACGGCCGCCCCATGCTCACCATAGTTCCCCATACTGGTTTGCGCCGAGAAGCTGGGCTGGAACGTCGGTTTCTTGGTCTCGATCACCACTGCGCCGCCCAGAGAGTTACGGCCTTGGGTAGTGGATTGCGGGCCGAGGAAGACTTCGACCTGCTCGGTATCCCAGAGCGGGACCGGGCTTAAGGTCAGCGCCCGACTCGGTTGCACGGCACCGTCGACATACACAGAGATAGGTCCATTGATGGTCGCCGGCCCCTGGTCATCAAAACCCGACACCGGCACGCCACGGATACCCCAGGTTTCATTGTCGGCCTGGCTATAGACACCCGGTGTACGAGCGAACAGATCCACCAGGTTCTTGTCGTTATGCTCGCGCAGCTTTTCTTCAGTAACGACCACCACACTGGACTGGGTCTGCTCCAGCGTACGGTTGATTTTCTCACCCGTCACAGTGATCGGAGCGATCTCCACGACAGTGGACTCTTCCGCCGCCCATGCACAGTTGCCAAGGCCGATTGCCGACCCCACAGCCAACGCAATTGTATTCTTCTTGAAATTCAAGCCCCGCACCCCTGCGACAGATATTTTTGGTTTTTCTGAGCTGGCCGAACGCTGTTGGTGCCAGCGGAGCGGAGTCTAATCCAAAAAATAAGTTAAATAAACAGTATTGATAATCCATCTCATTTGCACCTTCTATGTCGTCCTGTATAAGATCTAGAACACTACAGACAAGTCCTACGGAGGCGCTTGGTGCAGCACTTCCAGGCCTTGTAACAGGTCGAAAAAGATAGAAGAGGATGTGCCGATTCACGATCTGGACGCATCGCTGCACGACAGCCTGCTCCATGCGCTGAGCACCGTGGACGGGGTACTGTTTCGCGGCTTCAACGTGGAGACCCCGATCGACTTCAAGCGCTTCGCCGCCAGCTTCGGCGCACCGCTGGCCAGCTATGAGTTCGGCTCCACGCCGCGCAGCAAAGTCTTCACCGGGTGTACAGTTCCACGGAATGCCCGGCCCATCAGTTCGTTCCCCTGCTAGCGGGGTTCACGCCTCTTCATAGATGTAACGCAGGTAACTCACCTGCTCCGCCAGGGGCAGGCGATGCAGTTTCGGGCAGGACTCGCAGAGCACCGGCGGCTGGGCTTCGACGGGTTCGTGCAGTTGGTAATGCAGGCAGCAATGCCGGCGCAAGGGCAAACACGGGCAAATCTGCGGCGCGGGTGATTCGACCATGCGTTGCAGGCCCCGCAGTTTCAGGCGCCCGTCATTCACCGTGACCGGCTCCAGCCACTGGTGCGCCTGGGCGAACCCATCCCGGGACAGGTCGGGGTCCATTCGCGCGAACGCACCATCCCAGATGGCAACCATGTTGCCCCACAGTATCTTCGGCGCCAGGCCACCGGCGGCGGCCAGGGTCGCGAACAGCGGTGCCAGGTGCTCGTGGATCAATCGCGACCAGTAGGCCGCGCGCTCATCCTGGCCCAAGGCCGGCAGTCGGGCCGACAGACCCAGGGCCGAGGGCTGACCGTCATCGTGCAACAGCACCGCCTCTTCGCCCCAGAAATCAATGACGCCTTGCCGGGTCAACACACAGGCCAGGGTCGCCGGCAGGACAACGCTCATGTAGTTCATCGACCACTGCGACACCACGGCGGCGCGGTTCACCCCTGGATAACGCAGGGCGAAGCGGGCCAGCAGCGGTTGCAGGATCTCAGGGTCGGAAAGTCGGCTCAACGCGATGGAAGGCTGATCACCAGCACCCTGCCGGATAACCCGCTGTATCGGCGGCCAGGCCTGATTGAGCCATTCTGGAAATTCGATGACGGGTCTCCCTTTCCCTAATTAATGCAAACGATTAGCATTGCTGATCCTATCCTCCCTCATCTGCAAACTCAACGTCGTCAGCGACCGGGCTTACCAAGATCACATGCACACACTCCGCACTTTCTGGCGTCTCGCGCGGCCGTTCTGGGCATCCGAGGAAAAATACCCGGCCCTGTTGCTGTTGTTGGGCACCGTGCTGATGACCTTGTGCCTGGTGGGGATCAACATTCTCAACAACTTCTGGAACCTGCATTTCTACAACGCGTTGCAGGCCCTCGACTATCACGGTTTTCTCGTCGGCAGCCTGCAATTCATCCTGCTGCAGGTCGGCATGGCCGGGTTCACCGTGGGCGCGTTCCACTTCCAGCAGAAACTGACCATACGCTGGCGCCGCTGGGCCACCCGGAACATGCTCGACCAATGGCTGGGCAGCCAGCGCTACCAGAAGCTGAAACTGACCGAGACCGAGGTCGATAACCCCGACCAGCGAATCGCCGAAGACGTGGACCTGTTTATCGTCAAGTCGCTGAAGCTGAGCCTGGGATTGTTGACGTCAGTGGTGTCGCTGTTCTCCTTCCTGAATATTCTCTGGCAGGCGTCGAACCTGGTCAGCGTGCCGTTCGACGACCAGTCGGTGGTCATTCCGGGGCTGCTGGTGTGGATCGCACTGGTATATGCCCTGCTGGGTACCGGCCTGGCGTTCTGGCTCGGGCGCGCATTGCCAAGCCTCAACTTCATGCAGCAACGGCGCGAAGCGGATTTTCGCTTCGCCCTCATCCGTCTGCGGGAAAACGCCGACTCGGTGGCCCAATACCGCGGCGAAACGGTGGAGAACGAGCGCTTCAACCAGCGCCTGGAGGCGGCGCTGGAAAACTTCTGGGCGCTGGTCAAGAAGCAGAAGCTGATCATGGGCTACTCGACCTTCTACCTGCGCAGCGCCACGGTCATTCCCATGTTCATCATGGCACCGCAGTTCTTCGCCGGCGCATTCCCCTTGGGTCGCCTGACGCAGATCAGCGCGGCCTTCGGCGAAGTCCACGCGGCCATCGCCTACCTGGTCAGCGTGTTTCCGGAACTGTCGGAATGGAAGTCGGTGATCGACCGTTTGAACGGTTTCCAGGAGCGCCTGGATCACCTCGAAATCAAGTCCGAGGTCCGCCTCGAGCAGCAGGCCGTCGGCCTCGAGATCAAGGACCTGGACGTCTGGCTGCCGAGCGGCCGGCTACTGCTCAAGGGCTTCAACCTGTCGCTCAAGCCCGGCGACAGCCTGATGATCAGCGCGCCGTCCGGCTATGGCAAATCAACCTTGCTTCGCACGATCAGCGGGCTTTGGCCCCACGCCAGTGGCACCAGCCGCTATGACCGGGAGCGGGCGCTGACCCTGTCGCAAAAGCCCTACCTGCCGCTGGGCTGTCTGCGCGAGGCGCTCTGGTATCCCCACCCGCCACGGCGCGAAGAAGATGCGGCACTGCGCCAGGTGATGGAGCAGGTTGGCCTGCTCCATCTGGGCGATCAACTGGATGAAGAACGAGACTGGGCCCAGACCCTCAGCGTCGGCGAGCAGCAGCGTTGTGCGTTCGTCCGGGCCCTGCTGGCCCGCCCGACGGTGCTGTTCCTCGACGAGAGCAGCTCGGCACTGGATGCGGCAAACGAGCTGCGTTGCTATCAGCTGCTCAAGCAGACGCTGCCGCAGACGATCCTGATCAGCGTCAGCCACAACGCTTCGCTGGAGCACATTCATTGGCAGGTCCTTGAACTCAAGGACGAGGCGCGATGGGTGCATCGCAAGGTTCAGCCAGCGGTCATGCCAGTCAGTTAAGCCAGGCTACCGTCCAGGCCGTTATCACTGGCAGCAAGTCGCACGAACAAACGGCCCGATCAATCCGCCCGAACCGTGACCTGGCGTTGTTCCCCCAACCCCGTAATGCCCAGGCGCACGGTCTGCCCCGGGCGCAGGAACACCGGTTGCGGCTTGATGCCCAAGCCGACCCCGGGGGTGTTCCCGTCGAGATCACGTCCCCGGCTGCAGGCTCATGCAGCGGCTCAGGTAGGCGATCAGCTGCGGCACGCTGAAGATCAGCGTTCGTGTATTGCCGTTCTGGTAGCGATGCCCATCGACTTCCAGCCATAGGTCCAGGTTGTGGGGATCGCCGATTTCGTCCCGGGTGACCAGCCACGGCCCCAGGGGGCCGAAGGTATCGAAACCCTTGCCTTTGTCCCAGGTGCCGCCCCGCTCCAACTGCCACTCGCGCTCGGATACGTCGTTGATGACGCAATAGCCGGCGACATGTTCCATCGCATTCGCTTCATCGATGTTGCGTCCGCCCTTACCGATGACGACGCCCAACTCCACTTCCCAGTCGGTCTTGAGCGAGTCGCGGGGGATCTGGATGTCGTCGTTCGGCCCGCAAATGGCACTGGTCCATTTGCCGAAGATGATCGGCTCCTTCGGCACGTCCATATTCGACTCGGCCGCATGATCGGCGTAGTTCAGGCCAATGCAGATGAATTTGCCGACGTGCCCGACACAGGCACCGAGCCGTGGCTGTCCGGCAACGATCGGCAGGCTGTTCGGGTCGAGGTCGGCCAGCGCTGCCAACCCTTCCGGACTCAGGACATTTGCCGCGATGTCCGGCACATGCCCCGACAGGTCGCGGATCCGATTATCGGCATCCAACAGGCCGGGTTTTTCCGCGCCCTTTTCGCCGTAACGCAACAGTTTCATCGAATGTTCCTCATTCAAACCCAACGTAAAGACGACTCAGAGGCTCATGCCGCCGTCGATGACATGCACAGCGCCGGTGGTGTAGGTCGACGCATCGCTGCCCAGGTACACCGCCAACTGCGCGATCTCCTCGGTGCTACCGATACGGCCCATGGGCTGGCGCTCAAGGAACTGATGATAGATCTGTAATTCATCGACACCCTGTTGCAGGGCCTGGGCGGCAATGCGCTGGCGCAACGAGGGCGAGTCCACCGTACCCGGACAGATCGCGTTGCAGCGAATGCCCTGGCCGACAAAGTCAATCGCGACGGCCTTCGTCAGGCCTATCACGGCGGCCTTGCTGGTCGCATAGGCGAAACGGTTCGGCACGCCCTTGATGCTCGACGCCACCGACGACATGTTGATGATCGAACCGCCGCCACGGGCCAGCATGCCCGGCAGGAATGCGCGGATGGTCCGATACATCGCCGTGACATTGAGGTCTATCGAGCGCGCCCAGGCCGATTCGTCGCATTCCAGAAGATTGCCGCTGTGCACGTAACCGGCACAGTTGAACAGCACGTCCAGGCCACCGATTCGCTCGCAAGCCGTGTCGATGGCCTCGGCAGACGTCACGTCCAGGGTCATGGCAGTGACCCCCTCGATGCCCGCCAGCGCACCAATATCGATATCACTGGCGAACACCTCGGCACCGGCCCGGGCGAAGGCAATGGCGCTGGCCATGCCGATGCCCTGCCCCGCGGCCGTGACCAACACGCGCTTGTTGAGCAGATTCAAGCAGCCTCCAGTTTTGCTGACGTGGCGGCGGCCTTGGGGGTTCGGGCGAGCATCGAGGTGGGGATGGCCAGGATCAGTCCACCACTGACCAACAGACACAGGGCCAGTACATAGGTGCCGTTATTGATGTTGCCCGTGAGGGTTTCCGCTACCGCGGTGATCATCGAGCCAGTGAAACCCGACAGGTTGCCGATGGCGTTGATCATGCCGATGCCAGCGGCTGCCGCGACGCCCGACAACAGCGTCCCTGGCAGAGTCCAGAAAATCGGCATCAGGCTGAGGATCCCCGAAGCGGCAACGCTGAGGAACAATACGGACAGCACCAGGTTGTTGGCGAAGAAAGCACTGAGGATCAGGCCGACGCCGCCGATGAAGGCTGGAATGGCGGCGTGCAGGCGCCGCTCGCCGGTGCGGTTGGAGTGCCGCGCGTTGAGCAACATTGCCACGACGGCCACCGAGTAAGGAATCGCGGTCAGCAAGCCGATGTGCAAGCTGTTGGTGATCCCGGTGCTCTTGATGATCGAGGGCATCCAGAACGCCAGGCCATAGAAGCCTGTGTTGAAGGTCAACAGAATCAGCACCAGCAACCACACCCGAGGGTTGAGAAACACCTCGCTCAAACGGCTGGCCTTGCCCTGGTTGTCCGTCTGCAGATTGGCCTTGAGCAGGTTTTTCTCCGCAACGGAGAGCCATTTTGCCTTATCGATGTTATCGGCCAGGCAGACAATCACCACGAAGGTCATGATGATCGAAGGGATACCTTCGATCAGCAGCATCCATTGCCAACCGGACAGCCCCTGCACTCCTTGCATGCTGTTCATCAGCCAACCGGAGAGGATTCCGCCCAGCGTCAGGCTGACTGGCAACGCCAACAGGAAGCCGGACATCACGCGGCTTTGCCGATGGGTCGGGAACCAGTAGTTGAGGTACAGGATCACGCCGGGAAAAAAGCCCGCTTCGCAGACACCCAACAGGAAGCGCAGCACGTAGAACATCGTGCTCGATTCGATATGGAAGAAGCCCGCCAGCGGCACCGTGTAGGCCACCGCCATGGAGATCACCGCCCAACTGAGCATGATCCGGGCAATCCAGAACCGTGCGCCGAAGCGATGCAACAGCAGGTTGCTGGGCACTTCGAAGATGAAATAGCCCCAGAAAAACATACTGGCGCCCAAGGCATACACGGTATTGCTGAATTGCAGCTCGTTGAGCATGTCGAGCTTGGCGAAACCGATGTTCACCCGGTCAAGATAAGCCGCCATGTAGCACAGGAGCAGGATGGGAAGGATGCGCCAGATGACTTTGCGGTAGGTCCGGTCTTCGAAATCGAGTTCACCGGTTTGCGCCTGGGCAGGTAAATGCTCGGAGACGGTTTGCATGTGATAACCCCTGGGCACGTGGACATGCCTGATTGTTTTTATCGGATGGGAGCTGGGGGCTCACTCTACGACCGCGAAACGATTCTTTCCCAATGGCATTTTCTGATTAATCGATAACGATCCGTTATCGGATCAGTCGTCGTTTCCCAGTATTCCAACAGCAGGATCACCGCACAGGCGGGCGTGGTCCTTGAGGATTTCCGCAAACTCCAGCGCCGCGCCCATCAACGGCTCGCCTCTGCGCGTGAGAATGCCGTAGTCCTGGGGCACCAGGTGCAGCGGGGTGTCGAGGATTTTCAGTTGGCCGCTCTCGAGCAATGGATCGACCATGGCATTGGGCAGCATCCCGATCATCGGACCCCGCTGCAGCACCTGGAGGAAGGTCTGCATGGAGATGGTGTCGATGGTGTTGCGTGGCATGCCTACCCCAGCCTCGGCGAAGGCCAGCTCCATACGCGCGCGAATGGGCGTGCCGACCGGGTAGAGAATCCAGGGCAGATCCACCAACTGCTGCAGGGAGGTCGGCCCGGCACCGGCCAGGGGATGGTGGCTGTTGACCACAATGCAAAACGGTTCTGGGGCCAGGGGCTGGAAGTCATAACGCTGCTGTTGGCTTTGATCGGTGAAACGAGCCACCGCCAGATCGAGCTTCTTCTCTTCGAGCATCTCCATCAGGTGGTTACTGGTTTGCTCCACGACCTCGATCGACAGCAATGGCCAACGCTGCTTGATCTGCAAAATCGCCTCGGGCAGGGCCACCGCCGTCGCGGCAAAAATCCCGCCGACCTTGAGGTAACCATGGCCCCCCTCGCGCAGGCTGCTGATTTGCTCAACGAACGAACGCGCGTCATTCAAGGCGATCTGCGCATACCGCAGCACATGCTCGCCCAACGCCGTGGGCGGCATGCTGCGCGGTCGCCGCTCGAACAGGGCAAAGCCGAGCAGGCTCTCGATTTCCTTGAGCATCTTGCTGATGGCCGGCTGGCTGAGGTTCATCTGCTGGGCCGCCAAGTGCATGTTGCAAGTGCGGCCCAAGGTATCGATCAGCAGCAGATGGCGAAATTTCAACCAGCCGCAGAAGCTGGAAAAGGATACATCTGACATTGGAGATTTCCTCGGGCCTGCAATAACCATTCGTTATCGATTACTGAATATATCTCATTGGAGTTTATCGTCTGCCCCCCCTAGCGTGGAAGCATCACGAACCAGGAAGAACTGCCATGTCGCTACTGCTTACGCCCGAGAATACATTGCCGGCCGACGGCCTGACGGGAACCCTGATTGGCCGTGCCTGGGTGCCCGGGCGGATCGCCGGGCCCTCGCCGATCGTGTTGCGCAGCGATGGCGTATTCGATTTGTCGGAGCACTTTGCAACCTTGAGCGACCTGCTGGAAACGGAATCGCCATTGGCCACCGTGAGGCAAACGCCAGGCACCTTCATCGCCAGCGTCGAAGCCCTGCTCGCCAACACGGGGCCTGAGGCCGATCTTTCCAAGCCTTCGTTGTTGCCACCGCTGGATCTGCAAGTGATCAAGGCCGCTGGCGTGACCTTCGCCGCCAGCATGATCGAGCGGGTGATCGAGGAACAGGCCGGTGGTGATCCGGTAAAAGCCGATGCCGTGCGAGCCACCGTGCGCAGTGTGATCGGCGACAACCTGCGCTCGGTGGTACCGGGGTCTGAACAGGCCATGCGCCTGAAAGCCCTGCTGATCGAGCAAGGCATGTGGTCGCAGTACCTGGAAGTCGGCATCGGCCCAGACGCGGAAATCTTCACCAAGGCGCCGGTGCTCGCCGCCGTGGGCAGCGGCAGTCGCATCGGTATCCACCCCGGCTCCCAATGGAATAATCCCGAGCCTGAAGTGGTGCTGGCGGTGAACAGCCGTGGCCAGGTCCATGGCGCCACCCTGGGCAACGATGTCAATCTGCGGGACTTCGAAGGACGCAGCGCGTTGTTGCTGAGCAAGGCCAAGGACAACAATGCGTCCTGTGCCATCGGCCCTTTCATCCGCCTGTTCGATGAGCACTTCAGCCTGGACAATGTGCGCGCCTGCGTGGTCGACCTGGACGTCCAGGGCGAGGACGGCTACCGGATGCAGGGATCGAGTTCCATGAGCCAGATCAGCCGGGATCCGCTGGACTTGGCGGCCCAGACACTCAACGCCAATCACCAGTACCCGGACGGGTTCCTGCTGTTCCTGGGTACCCTGTTTGCCCCGACCGAGGACCGAGACGCCGTCGGCAGCGGTTTCACCCATAAACCGGGTGACCGGGTCCGGATCAGCAGCCCATTGCTCGGCAGCCTGCACAACCGCGTGACCTACAGCTGTGAAGCCGCACCCTGGACGTTTGGCTTGAGCGCCCTGTTGCGTAATCTCGCCGCTCGTGGATTGCTCGCACGCTGACACCGGTGCGGTTTGTCGATTCATCCAATGATAAGGGAGACAAGAATCATGAGTGACACGCCCAAACGCCTGCGCAGCGAACAATGGTTCAACGATCCGGCCCACGCGGACATGACGGCCTTGTACGTCGAGCGCTACATGAATTACGGGATGACCCGCGAAGAGCTGCAATCGGGACGCCCGATCATCGGTATTGCCCAGACCGGCAGCGACCTGACGCCCTGCAACCGCCATCATCTGGAGCTGGCGCAACGGGTCAAGGCCGGTATTCGCGATGCAGGCGGCATTCCCATGGAGTTTCCGGTACATCCGATTGCCGAACAATCGCGTCGGCCCACCGCGGCACTGGACCGCAACCTGGCCTATCTGGGGCTGGTGGAAATCCTCCACGGCTACCCCCTGGACGGCGTGGTGCTCACCACCGGTTGCGACAAGACGACCCCGGCCTGCCTGATGGCGGCCGCAACCACCGACCTGCCAGCCATCGTCCTGTCCGGCGGGCCGATGCTCGACGGTCACTACAAGGGCGACCTGATCGGCTCAGGCACCGTACTCTGGCATGCGCGCAACCTGATGGCAGCCGGTGAAATCGACTACGAAGGCTTCATGGAAATGACCACCGCGGCGTCGCCGTCGGTAGGCCACTGCAACACCATGGGCACTGCCCTGTCGATGAATGCCCTGGCCGAAGCCCTGGGCATGTCGCTGCCGGGCTGCGCGAGCATTCCGGCGCCCTACCGCGAGCGCGGACAAATGGCCTATGCGACGGGCAAGCGCATCTGCGAGTTGGTCCGACAAGACATTCGTCCCTCGCAGATCATGACCCGCCAGGCCTTTGAAAATGCCATCGCCGTCGCTTCGGCGTTGGGCGCTTCGAGCAACTGCCCGCCGCACCTGATAGCCATTGCCCGGCACATGGGCGTCGAATTGAGCCTGGATGATTGGCAACGGATTGGCGAAGACGTACCGCTGCTGGTCAATTGCATGCCGGCGGGCAAGTACCTGGGCGAAAGCTTCCACCGGGCTGGAGGCGTACCCTCGGTCATGCACGAACTGCAAAAAGCCGGGCGCCTGCACGCGGACTGCGCCACGGTCAGCGGCCGAACCATCGGCGAAATCGTGGGCAACAGCCGGACCAGCGACGTCGACGTCATCCATCCCTTCGACACACCACTCAAGCACCGTGCCGGGTTCATCGTGCTCAGTGGCAACTTCTTCGACAGCGCGATCATGAAGATGTCGGTGGTGGGCGAGGCGTTCCGCAAGACCTACCTGTCCGAACCCGGCGCCGAGAACAGTTTCGAAGCCCGGGCCATCGTGTTCGAAGGCCCGGAGGACTATCACGCACGCATCGACGACCCGGCGCTGGACATCGACGAGCGCTGTATCCTCGTCGTCCGCGGTACCGGCACCGTGGGCTATCCCGGCAGTGCCGAAGTGGTGAACATGGCCCCGCCGGCCGCCCTGATCAAACGCGGCATCGACTCGCTGCCGTGCCTGGGCGACGGGCGCCAGAGCGGCACCTCCGCGAGCCCGTCGATCCTCAACATGTCCCCGGAAGCCGCCGTTGGCGGTGGTCTGGCGTTGCTCAAGACCAACGATCGCCTGAAAGTGGACTTGAACACCCGCACCGTCAACCTGTTGATCGACGAGGCCGAGATGGAGCGGCGCCGACTCGAATGGGTGCCGCAGATGCCTCCCTCGCAGACACCTTGGCAAGAACTCTATCGGCAACTGGTGGGGCAGCTTTCCACTGGAGGCTGCCTGGAACCCGCCACCTTGCATCTGCGGGTGATTGCCCGTAGCGGTGAGCCACGGCATTCGCATTGAGCCTCACTCCTGCCCATTCAACATCCCGATCACCTCATACGGCGTCTGCAGGTCACGCTCGGGAATCTCCCAGATCAGCAGCTTGGGGGGCGTATCCCGAAAAGCCGGGTTGCTGAAGTACTGGTTGGCACCGCCGGAAAACTCGCCACCGTCCTTGGCGAAACTGCCGACCGGGGCCCCCAGTGCCAACTGGAGGAAACCCACGAAATTGGAGTTGCGCGAGAACGAGGTGCCAATCAGCGCGACGTTGGGCAGGCCTTCATCGCCAAACAGATCGTCGAGGTTGTCGCCGCCGTCCTGGGCAGCTTGCGGCTGCTCGCTGACTTGGGTGGCCGCGACGGTTTCCGGGGTGGGTTGCCAGCTCAGCGGCAGCCAGTCGATGCCGGCCAGGTGCACGAGGTCACCTGCACGCAGGGCCGCCGCGTTGGAGAGGGTTGCAAAGGTTTTTTGTGGCGTGGCGTGAATACCCATCGCCTGAACCTGTTGCGCAATCGCCCGTGCCGCCGCATTGGAGCCGGTCTCGCTCCAGTGTGTGTCGGTACGCAGGTAAGCCGATGCACCCAACGGCTGCAATGTGGGTGCAAGGTTCAGCGCCGATACCCCTGCCTGATTCAGTGTCGCGGTCCACTCCTCCGCCCGCCGGGCCAGTTCGGCCGGGCGATCCAGGCCACACAGTTGCTCGGCGGCGATGCGGCTCTTGTCCGGCACCACCGCCACCAGCAATTGAATGCCGCGCTGGTTCAGTCGCCGTTGGACGTCGATCACTGCCTTCGCCTTGGTCTCGGCGTTGGCCCGGGCGTGATGGTTGATACGCATCTCATCGGTGAGGAACAGCCAGCCCTGGCAACCCGGACGCACCCGCGGCCCGGTGTCATGGAACAGCAGCCAACTGGCGGCGCGCTCCAGATTGGCGGCCTGTTCCGGGAACCAGGCGTTGGACAGTTGCTTGGCAATACGGTGGGTGACCTCGCCATGCACCACCGCATCGCGGGTCAGGTTGGGCGGCAGCATTTGCACCTTGCCGCTGAACAACAGCCAGCCACAGGAAATCAAGCCGATACCGAGCAAGCCGATCAGTGTATAGCCGGAGATTTTGCTGGTTCGGGTAACCAGGTCGCTGGGGGGCGGCGGTGCGCTGGGCACAGGCTTCTTTGGCGTCGTCATCAGAACTGAAAGTACAGGAAAGGCACGGCTTCACGGCTGGCGATCAGAGCGAACGACAGCAGGAAACCGGCTACGGGCCAAAGGGCGACAGCCAACGCGAACAGCGCGTTGCCCGCCAGTCGTCTTTCACAGCGTGCCTGCCAGATCGGCAGGATCACGCACACCACGCCCAGCACCGCCGCCAGGCCATGCACCGGGCGCAACGTCACCGCCAGCGCATCGCCCAGGGCAAATCCGTGCAGGCCGAGCTGCCCGGCGTACAGGGTCATGGCCGAGTGGAAATCCGGGGCACGGAACAGTGTCCACGCCAGGCACACGAACAACAGCGTCAGCACATGCGCCAACACACGCGGGACAGCAGGCAGGTTCGAGCGCGACCAGGCCCGGTCGACACACAAGGCCACGCCATGGGCCGAACCCCACAACAAGTAGTTCCAGCTGTCACCGCCATGCCACAGCCCGGCAATGGCCATGGTCAGGAACAGGTTGCGATAGGTTTTCCAGACGCCGTGACGGTTACCACCCAGGCCGATGTACAGGTAATCGCGCAACCAACTGGACAGCGACAAGTGCCAGCGCCGCCAGAAATCCTGGATGCTGCTGGCAAGGTACGGCCGGTTGAAGTTTTCCGGGAAGTGAAAACCCAGCATCAGCCCCAGGCCGATCGCCATGGCGCTGTACCCGGCAAAGTCGAAAAACAGCTGCAGCGAGTACGCCAGGCAGCCGATCCAGGCGTCGACGAATGAGGGGTTTTCCAGATGGAAGGCCACGTCCACCAACGGCGACAGGGTGTCGGCCACCAACACCTTCATGCACATGCCGACCATGAAGCGGCGGGCACCCAAGGTGAAGTTCTGCCAGTTGAACCAGCGCTGCACCAGCTCACGGCGGACCCAGTCATAACGAATGATGGGGCCGGCAATCGAGTGACCGAACATGGAAATGTAGGTGGCGTAGTTGAGGAAACTGCGCTCCACCGGAACCGTGTGGCGATGCACATCCACCAGATACGAAATCGCCTGCAACACGATGAACGACAGCCCGGCCGGCAACGCGACCTTCTGCCACTCGAGCGGCATCGCGCCGTAGTGGGTCATCAGCTCGCTCCATGTGCCGGCGAGGATGTTCGCGTACTTGTACCAGCACAGCACGGCGGTATTGAACACGATCAACGCGACCAGCAGCCGCAGGCGCCCACGGGAGTCCTCGCGGGAACGGTCGACCAGCAGGCCGCCGACCCAGGCGACGATGGTCAGCACGACATGCAACGACAGGAACAGCGGGCTCAGCCAGCCGTAGAACAACCAGCTGCCCGCCAGCAGCACCCCGTTACGCCAGCCGTGGGGAACCAGGGCGTAGATCAACAGGAAGGCAGGCAGGAACAGCGTCAGGAACTCGAGCGAGGCGAAAACCATGGCGACAGCGCAATCCGATCAGTGGGACAACGTGTCCGTGGCGGCCAGGAGTCGAGGTCCGGTGGCGGTCGGCAGCAGCAAAACGCTGTAGCGCTCGCCTGCCTTCAGTTCACCCAGATCCAGCGCAGGGCCGACATTGGCATTGGCGCAGACCAGTTGCACGGAGAGCTTCACCGGGTTGATCGAGCGGCGTTGCAGGTTGCCTTCGGTCACGCCTTTGAACAGGTCGGCGGTGCGACCTGCGGGGCGCAGGCTGGCATCGACGCAGCTGCTGTCCAGATTGAAGAAGCCCAGCGAGGCCTTGAGGCCGTTGAAGTCGTCCGGAATGTCATGCACCGTCACTTGCCTGAGCCCCTTGCCGTCGGGGAGCGCGACCACGGTGGCGAACTCGCCGGGCTCGGCTTTGACGTCCAGCGCCAGGCGCCGCTCGCCGCTGACCAGGGTACCCTTGATGGCGCTGCTGGCCGTGACCGGGAAAAACAGCGAAGCAGGCTGCGTCGCGTCCAGGTTCAGCGGCGGTTGGCCTTCCTGGGCAATGACCTGCATCGGCTCGGCGCTGCCGTTGACGAAGCGAATGAACGCCGCATCTTCGGCGGGGCCGGTCGGGTATAACGGGATGTCCGCCGCCACGACGTTCAAGCTCGACAGCAACAGCGCGGTAGCACTCAGGACCTTGGCGGTTTTCATTTTTTCGCCCCTTTGCTGCTCAGCGCTTCAGGCGGCAGCTTGCCCAGTGCATCGCCGATTGCAGTGCCCCAGGCCTTGTAACCCGCCACCGTGAAATGCTGACCGTCCGTGGTGACCCATTGGCCCGGCTTGGAGAAGGTCAGCGAATCGATATAGGTGCAAGGCGCGACGTTGCTGGCCAGGAACTTCGACATCAATTGGGTTCGCGGATCGTTTTTCTGGTACATGCCGCCCGCCTTGCCCCACGCCGGGCCGACCCAGGCACATTTGGTGCCGGTGGCGGCGATGGCCTTGGTCAGGCTGGTCACGCTCTGCCACGCCCAGGCCTTGGGAAACGCCGGTTTGTCGTAGGACGCCATGGTATCGCCGATGACCAGTACGACCAGGTCGGGCTTGTCCTTGGCGATCAGCTCGGCGATAGGCGTGGTGGTCGCGTCACGGCCCTTGATCTGGATCTTGGCGGTGCCCTTTTGCTCGGCGCCGCAATCGACCTTCTTGGTGATCAACCAGTCGCCGGCGCTGGCGCCACAGGCGCCGATGGAATGAACAATCGCGCCCTGACGGGAGAGATCAGCGTTGAGCGGCTCCATCAGGTGGTCGGCAAGGCTCATATGGCTTTCGCCGAGCACCAGAAGGGTCAGGCCGGCAAGGGCAGAGGCTGGCATAGGTATCTCCGGGAATCAGTTCGAATAAGGTGAGCGGTAAGGGCTGACCGGTAGCGCCATCGGGCTGCCCGTCATGTCCTCGAACATGTAGCGCGCATACAGGCCACCATTGAATTGCTGATAGTCGCTGGCGTTGTCCATGCCGATCGTTGCGCCAAGAAAGAAGCGCGAACCGAACTTGTACTCGCCGGCTGCCGCCAGGCTGTAGCCCACGCCGGTTTTGCTCTGGCCTGAGTAGCGCGAGTCGTTGGCCGCCTGGCGGTCACTGTCGCTTGGGAAGAAATCGGCGCCGTCCTGCTGGAAGTGCTGGATGCCCACCGAACTCTTGACCTGATAGGTAAAGCGCTCGGTGCGCTGCTGCCAGGTCACCGGCACGCCCAGGGCGAAATAGCTCTGTGGGCTGAAGTAGCCGCCATGCCCATACGTGAAGAAGTCCTGGTTGTTCTCGTAGCCCAGCGCAGTGGCGCTCAGGCCAACGGTGAGCGAGTGGTCCTGCATGTTGTCCAGGTACCAATAGACGCCACCGCCGAGTTCACCCCGGGTGTTGGACTCGACATTGTGGCCCACCAGTTCGTGCACGGAGCCATAACCGTAGGCACCGACCTGCGAGTTGTCGTAGCTCACTTCGCCACGCACACCGTTGGCGGTCACCCCGCCCCACGATCCACCGTCACGCTTGTCGGTGGTGCCGGCAAACGACGTCAGGCTGTCGGTGACCGCGCGACGCGAAGCAGCGACGCGGTAACGGAGATTGCCGTTATCGCTCAGTGGACGATCAACACTCACGCCCCCCACCGCTGTCGTGTATTTGAAGCCTATCGGCGTGGTACCGACATCGGCCTTGATGCCTTCATCGGGACGCTCGTACGCCACCCCAAGGCCGACGCCCTCGGCATGTTGAGCACCGATACCGGAGGTTGCGCTGGAGGCACCGCCGAAACGACTGGCGGCCTCGCCCTTCACACTGCCGGCAGTGAGCGCGACGGGGGTGATGCGCACGGCCACGCGGTTGTCGCCGGCCGGCACGTTCACTTCGAACGGCGTTTCAACGTCAGTCAGTTTGCTCAGACCCGATTCGCTGTTGTTGCTGCGAACGCTCAACCCTTGTGCAACGTAACCGCTGCGTTCCTGAAGAATATCGTTGAGCGCGTGCTGGGCGGAGCTTGTCGAGTCGACGACGGTCAGTACCGTTCGGGGCTGCGGCTGGGCATTGAAGGGATTGCTCTGCGCGACCGTGGTACCCCTGCCACTTCGAGGCTGGACTGGGTAGGCATCGGCAGGCACACCCTCGGCACTGGCGAGCATGACGCCGCCGTTGAGAATGGCCTCCGCCGGCGGCGGAATGGCCGACGCCGGACCGCGCAAGACCTGCCGACGCTGCCCGGTCCCGCCAGCGAATGGGTTCGCCGCCACATTCATCGCGCCAGGCTGGGCGGCCAGGCTGCGTTGCTTCTCGGTCTGCTCGATGGCAACCGCTTTGCGCAATACCTCAGTCGCCTTGCCGCTGTTGCCCATCGCCCGGTAGATGCGCGCGACTTCAGTCAATGATTGCGGATCGTAGTTCTGCAACGCCATGAACTGCTCCAGCGCCTTTTCCGCATAGCCGTTGTCGTGGGCGAGCACGGCAGCATCGGCCGCGTTCAACAGCACCAGCGGGTCGTTCGGGTTGCGCTTGAGCAAAGGCTTGTACAGGTCGAATGCCTTGGCGTTGTCGCCATTGGCGGTGTACATCCTGGCCAGGGCCGACGTGGCGGCGACATCGCCCGGACGCTGGGCCAACGCCGGCGCCAAGGTGTCGTAGGCCGCGGCCAGGTCACCACCCTCGCGCAACCGGTCAGCCTGACGGATACGGTAGAGGTACAGCACATCGTCATAACGCTTGCGGGTCGCGACGCTCAACGGCTGGTTCTGCAAGCTGTTCAGGATCGAGTTGACCTGGGCATCGTCGCCGGTCTTGAGCAGCAAGGAGGCGTATTGCAGCATCAAGTCAGCCGACGGTGCGCTGCCTTGGGTCAGCAACGAACGCATCATCGACAGCGCCTGCTCGACATCGCCGGCGTCGACATAGGCCGACGCCAAGGTCGCCGTGCGCTCGGGGCTACGAGCGGCCATCGGTTGCAGGCGATCCAGCAAAGCCAGGGCTTCCTGACGCTGCCCGCGCTTGGCCATGGCGGCCGCCAGATTGATCTGCGTGGTCAACGTGACCCGATCCGCCAGCTCGTTCATGTCAGCGCTGCGGCGGTCGACGGGAATCCGGTTGATGGTGGCCTGGGCGTCTTTCCACTGCTCCATTTCCACCGACAGCAAGGCACTGGTGTACAGCGCATCGACGTTGTCCGGGTGACTTTTGAGAAAGGCGTCGATCAGCTCACGGGCCTTTTTCGATTCGCCGGTTTTGAGATACAGGCGCGCGAGGCTGAAACGCGTCCAGACATTCTCCGGATCGCTGTTCACTGCATCGAGCAGCGCATTCTGGGCACTGCGGATATCGCCACGTTGCTCGGCCACGCTGGCCATCTGGGTGGAGCGCAAGGCACGCAACTGGCCGGTGTCGCCGAGCTTCGCCTGTTCAGCGGCAGGCAGGCTGTCCAGCAGACTCAAGGCTTCGTCGGCTTGCCCGGTTTGCGACAACACATTGACCAGGCCGCGTATGGCCTGCGGGTTGCCAGGCTGGCTCGCCAGTACCTGGCGGTAGTGGGCGGCTGCGCTGTCGAACTGGCCGGCCTGGGCCTGGATATCGGCCAGGGTGAGGCGAGCATCCAGGCCATTGGGATTCATGCGCATGGCCTGGGCGACGGCTTCGGTCGCCTTGGCGGTCTGCCCTTTGGCCTGCAGGTCGCGGCCCTGTTGCAACAGCGCCCAATAGCGAACACCGTTCAATGCGGGTTTCCAGCGACTGCCACCGGTGCTGATCGCCCGGCTCAACAGTTGCTCGGCTTCCGGGAAACGCCCCTGTTGCTGACGAACCACACCCAGGCCGCCCAGGGCATCGCTATCATCCGGACGGGTCTTGAGGCGCGCCTGGAAGGCCTTTTCCGCGCCGGCCTGATCGCCTTTCTCCAAGGCACGCAACCCGCTCGCCACCAACGGGTCCTGCCGCCAGGTGGAACCTGCGGTGGTGGCCGATTTTTGCTGCCCCTTGTTCATCTGGTCACGGATGTCCTGATCGTCCGGGTGAACCTTCAGGAACTCCTCGAACAGCGGCACCTGGGCCGCCGTCGGCGGGCCAATCCAGACCAGCGCCAGGCGCCAGCTTTCATCGGCATCGCCGGCGATTTCCACGCGGTTGGTCAGCCTGGCGAGCACCCGAGCGCCCTCGGCACGACTGTCTTCGTGACGAATCAGTTGCTTGCCATAGAACAGCGCCAGGATCGCGTCATCGGGGGTTTCACGCAGCAGGCGCTCCATGCCCTGGCGAGCTTCGGCCCAGCCGTCGGAATTGAAGGCCAGGTTGTTGTAATACTCTCGCCCTACCGTGCCTTCCGGGGTCAGGCCGTTGAACATCCGGCGAAACACCTCGGTCGCCTTGTCGCGCTCACCCGCGTCGACCAGACGACGGGCCTCATCCAGCCGTGCCTTGTTGTCCGGCCTGGCCAGCGCGATGTCCTGCTCCAGTTGGCGAGCCATCCACGGCTGCGGCGACAACGCCTGCAGGCGCGCCAGGTATTCCTGGGCCTGTTGCGGTTTGTTCTGCTTGACGCCGATCAATCCCATGCCATAGAGGGCATCGATCTGATTCGGATCCAGGCGCAGGACCTTTTGCCAGATCTCGGCAGAGCGCGCCGCATTCGAGCGGGCTTGCCAGTACTGGCCCTGTTCAACCAGTTGGGCCTGGATGTCGGTGCCTTCGGCCTGAGCACCGGAGGTGATCAGCGCAATGAAAACTGCAACAGCTAGCGTGGAACGGCGCGGGCGCATGACGTCTCCCAGGACAAAGTGAGCGTTCCGTCATCACGGAACTGGTAACGCTTCTCTGCCCAACCCAACCCGAACAGGCTTAGCATGACGTTGTAATAGAGGGGTTCGGCACCTTGGTCGCTGCCTTTAGCGAATGCCGCCGCAAGACCGTCCTGGGCACGACGTTGCTGTTGCTCGGCCAACCAGGGGTGCCCCTTGGCGATGAAATACGGCACCAATGCAGCCGAATAGCCGAACGGCCCCGTGCCATCGACCGCAGCGGAAAGCACCTGGGCTTTTTCGGGCGGGACACCGGTCGACGCCGTGCTTTGCGCCATACCATCCAGTGCTTCCAGAAGCTTTGGATTCGCTGGGTCGGTCTTGGGTGTCATCCCCGCCCACAGGTAAACGCGGATCGCGTCATAGCTGCCCAGTCCGCCCTTGATCGGATCGATCACAAACAAGCCGGACTGCGCGGAAGTCCCGCGATAGCCCACCCAATCCGCGACATAGCCTTTGGGGCTGGCACTGCGGATGAGCTTGACGGTGTTGTCCGCAATCTCTTTCCACGGCCCCTTCGGCTGCTCCTTGGCCAGACGCAGGAGCAATGGCCGAGGCAGATAGCTCGGGTTGAGGCGCCACAGGTGGTCCGGTTGAACGAAACCTTCGGGGCCCGGCAGCAGCATTTTGCCGAGGCCCGGCAACGTGACGACCAGTTTCGACTCAATGGTCTTGAGCAACTGCAGCGCATCGACACGGTACTCGGGACGCTGCCACAGACGCGCGGCCTCGAGCAGCGAGTAGACGATCCACAGATCGGCATCGGACGCCGAGTTGGCATCCTGAAGCTGCCATTGCCCTTCCTGGCCCTGCCCCCACAGCCAGCCCGGCAGGCGGGTCGCGGGGTCAGAGCCGAGCAGGTTGGCGCGGGTCCATGTCCACAGGTGCTCGAAGCGCGCTTGGTCGTTACCGATCAGCGCGAAGAGCATGCCGTAGGACTGCCCTTCCGAGGTGCTGTGGTTGGCCTCCATGCTGGAAGACAACATCCGGCCATCGTCCTGGACGTAGCGAGTGGCCCAGGATTCCCACAACGGCCAATCCCGGGCCCCACACGCCGACTCCGTGGCGAACGACGACAGGCACGTCAATGACGCGAGGCTGGCCAGCACCGCGCAGACAGTGCTGCGCAGCCAATCGCCGGATAGAGCGCGACGCACGTTCATCGATACGGTCTCACGGCCACGCTCAGACACTCAGTCGCTTCCTGGCTTTGGAACGCAGCCCCAGATAGGCCAGGCCGCTCAGCAACAGCACACCCAGTGCCGTCATCAGCAACGTCCAGCCCACATGGCGCGACATCAGCCACTGCACGTACTTGACCGGCGACAGGCTGCCGACGAAATACTGCTCGTCAGCCACCAGCGGCTCGATGGTCTTGCCACGGATGACGACCAGGCTGCCCTGAATGGCGCTGGCGTCCTGGTCCGTACGGCTCAATGCCTCAGTGGCCTGGGCCAGACCGGCAGCATCTCCCCCGGCAATGACCACGACGCTGCGGCCACTCTTGAGCGGCGATTCGAAACCGGTCAGGTACGTGTTTGGCTGACCGCCGGAGAACGCCATGGCCAGGCGGCTCCTGCGCAGGTTCGCTTCAGGATCGGAACTGAGCCAGTCATGCAGACGCAGAGTCAGGTCAGACACTTCGAAACGTTGCTGCTGACCGGTACCGGCCGCCGGTAGACGGTCCGCCCACTGGGTCAGCAAAGGTTGGTTGGCGCCGGACGCCATCACCAGCAGGTCCTTGTCGGCGAAAGCCGGCGCCTGTGCGGCCTGGATGACCGTCACGCCGGTGGCGGGGTAACCGGTGGAATCACCGAAACGGCCCAGTACGGTCAGGTAAGCGCTGACGTCACCCAGGCCGGCGTTGTCCGGCAGCACCACCGCGGTCTGCGACAGGTCAGCCATGCGGGTGAACGGGAAGCCGGCGTCCTTGAACACCCCCAGGTTGGGCATGGCCATGAAATGGTCGTAATCGGTCAGGTCCAGCGTCGACTCAGGGTCGATGCTGCCGCGCATGTTGTCGATGATGATGTCGCGGCATTCGCCTTCCTTGATGTAGTCGTACATGTAGCGCAGTTGCAGGCGCGACTTCAGTGCAACGGAATTGAGCGGCAGCAACACGCGCATGTCCCGCACCAGGGTCTCGTCCTTGATCGCGCTCAACAGGCTCTTGTCCAGACGCTCCAGCGAAGGCAGGGTCTCGGACTTGATCAGGCCATCGTTGAAGCTGACGATGAACGACGAATTGACGGATTTGGGCTGCGGCGTATAGCGATACTTCAGGTTCAGCGGCGCGCCGTCCTGGTGCCAGTTGAACAGATCCGGCGGGAAGTTCAGCGGTACGGTGATGTCGCCGGGGTTGTACCCGGAAACGTTCAGTTGCTTGCTCGCGATCAGCTCACCCAACTTGACCGGGCGATCGGTGGGCAGCCAGTTCGGTGCATCGTATGGCTTGCGCGGCTTGAGGATATCGAGTTGGTTGATGACCACCGTGCTGCCCGACAGCGCCTGGCCACCGACCGACAGCGCGATGGCGGCCAGCTTGAGTTCTTCGGTGTTGCGCCCCGCCACCACCAGCAACTTGCCGTTGGCGTCGTTCGGGTTGGTCAGGATGCTCAGGGTCGGCCCTTTCGGCGCGGGAATCGACAATCCGCCGATCTGCGCAGGCGCGTCGCCGCTGAGCACAATCACACCGTTGCCCTGGGCGGGTAGTGTATTGAGTTGGGCGCGGAAGACCGCCCCGCGATAGCTCGCCAGGGCACCGAACCAGGACGACAGCGCACCCGCCGCCTCGAGGGTGCCGTTGTCCGGCGCGGAACTGAAGATGATCGGCAGATCCAGCGGGCGGGCATCGCGCCGGTCAAAGAACGGCACGGGCATCAGCGAAAGATCGTTCGGCAAGGCCAGCGGCGAGGTCTGGATCTGCAGCGAAGAGTCACTGCTGACCTTGGCCCACAGGCTTGAGTGCTGAGGATCCTCGCAGCTCATGGTGTAGTGCCCGATGAACTGCACGCTCAAGCGATTGAACTCGGTGATCAACTGCGGAGGAATCTCCACCGTCTGCTTTTGCAGCGTGCCGGCGTTCTCCTTGGGCAGCGGCACACTCGCGGCGACTTCGTCGTTGACTATAATGTTGATCTGCGACAGATCGGGCAGCAGCGCCGGCGAATAACTGTATTGCAGCGTCAGATGCGCGCCGGTCACGACCTGATCGGCCCGCACGTCAAAGTTGACGCTATCGGTCGCTTCGACACCGTGCAGGTTCATCGGATAGGCGCGCCCCAACTGCTTGAGTGTCAGGGTGTAGCCATTGCCTGCATCCGCCGGTGCGGTATCGGCAAATACCGCACCACCACTCAAAGCCAGCAACGTTGAAGCCAAAATGCCTGAAAAATGCTTAGCGCTCATTGCTTGTCCATAAGGTTTTCGAGTGGTTGGGAAGACGGCCGGCGGGCAGAAAGGAATCTTCGCAGCTCGGCAAGGGTGGCCTTGAACAATTCGTAGATACCCCCCATGCCGATGAAAGCGACGTCGCGCAATGCAGCCAAGGGGGTGTCCACCTGTCGACCGCCCCAGGTCGACGCCCAGGTGTCGGCGCGCGAGAAGGTCAGGCGCACCAGTTCACTTTGCTGACGCAGGCTCAGCGGGTCGAACTGAGCCCCCAGGAGCGTGCCGCGACTGAACATCACGGTGCCGGGAAACACACTGGCCTGCTGGTTGCGAAACAACGTCATGCGCAGGCGCTCGCCCTGGGCGATTTCAACGCCATCCGGCAGACGGAAACCAAGGCCCTTCTGCGAGAAGTCCTGGGTGATGCCGTCGAACGTACGTCCATCCGCCAGCTCAATGCGCACCGGCAGTTCGGCGGCAACCCGCGGCTCGCTGCGTACCTGGCGCGTTTCACTGGCCACGGCCACCGACGCACTGGTAATGACGACGTTGTAGAGCGTCCAGGCCATGTTGATGAGGATCGTGGTCATCGCGCCCTCCTCGCCCTGGCACAATTGCCAGAGGCCGAAGGCAATGCCCGCGACGTTGAGGGTCAACAACACAATGTAGGGACGCGCCAGTTTCCACTCGAAAAACTTGCGGTCGATGATCCCGCCCTTGTCGGTCACGTTGAAACCGCCGAACTTGGGGTTCACCAGGGCCATGAGTACCGGTCCCATGATGTACCAGGCCAGTACCGTCTCGTAGACCTCGTTCCAGAACGAGTGCCGGAAACGGCCCTGGATCCGTGAGTTGGTCAGACT
This sequence comes from Pseudomonas sp. B21-028, assembly GCF_024749045.1. NCBI lineage: Bacteria > Pseudomonadati > Pseudomonadota > Gammaproteobacteria > Pseudomonadales > Pseudomonadaceae > Pseudomonas > Pseudomonas sp. B21-028. Next base: position 2,837,327 of record NZ_CP087184.1, on the reverse strand, counting down.
GGCGTGCAAGATGTGCGGCAGCACGTAAGCGGTGATCATCAGTGCCGAGGCGTGGAAAATCTGCGCCCCGAAAAACAGATAGGCCAGGGGCGCCGTCAGGAATGCGAGACGCGGCAGGCCGTAGAAGAAGTGCAACATGGCGTTGAGGTAGCACAACCGCTGCCCCAGCTTCAGGCCGCGGCCCATCAACGGGTTGTCGGTCCGGAAGATCTGCGCCATGCCGCGTGCCCAACGGATACGCTGGCTGATATGGCGCGAAAGGCTTTCGGTAGCCAGGCCTGCCGCCTGCGGGATGGCCAGGTAGGCGGTGTTGTAGCCGGCACGGTTCATCTTCAGGGCGGTGTGAGCATCCTCGGTCACGGTTTCCACCGCGACGCCGCCCACTTCCATCAGCGCGGTACGGCGCATCACGGCGCAAGAACCGCAGAAGAACGTCGCGTTCCACAAGTCGTTGCCGTCCTGGACCAGCCCATAGAACAGCTCGCCTTCGTTCGGGACGGAGCGGAACGTATTGAGGTTCTTCTCGAACGGGTCCGGCGAAAAGAAGAAGTGCGGCGTCTGCAGCATCGCCAGTTTTGGATCCTTGACGAACCAGCCGACGCAGATTTGCAGGAAAGAACGGGTCGGTACGTGGTCGGCGTCGAAGATCGCGACGAACTCTCCTTCCGTGACTTTCAGGGCTTCATTGAGGTTGCCGGCCTTGGCATGACGATTGTTGTCACGGGCCAGATAATTCACGCCAATGCTGTCGCAGAAGGTCCGAAAATCTTCACGACGCCCATCGTCGAGCACGTGCACGCGCAGTTTGTCTTTCGGCCAGTCGATCGCCTGGGCGGCGAAGATCGTCACCTTCACGATATCCAGCGCTTCGTTGTACGTCGGAATGAACACGTCCACCACCGGCCATTCCGAAGGCGGCGTACTCATCAGCACCGGTTGGCGCCGCAGCGGCCAGGCGGTTTGCAGGTAACCGAAAATCAGTACGACCAACGCGTACAGCTCCGCCGCCAGCAGACCATAACCGAACAGTATGTCGAGCCAGTCGTCAAAGCCCAGGGTCGAGGTGATCCGCCAGTACATGTAGCGCAGCGACGCCGTCAGCGACAGACCGATCAACAGCACCACCGGGAACCGGCCGGATTGTTTGCGCAGTATCAGCGCGGCGACAAAACAGCCTGCGGCGAAATAGCATTGTGAATAGAGATCGAAAGGCACCGTGATAATGAACAGCGCCAATAGCATCGAGACCAGCAGGACAGCGATCTGCAAGGCTCGACGAACCCCATGGGAAAGGCTCTCGAACCCGTCGGCCAGGGTTTGGACCCAGTGTTGCAGGCGGCCCGGTACTTCATGTTGCTCGTTGGGTTGACTCATGATGCGCGACTACCTGCCAATGCAGAGGTCCGGACAGGTGACTTCAGCGCATCGGCAATGGCCAGGACTTCCTGCCGTGCAGACGAGTCTTCGTCTTCCAGTAGTGGGTTGACGCCAAAGGCGAGGCCTTCGCTGATGGCGTGATCGAGCGGCAGGACACCGATCAGTTGTTTGCCGAAGCGACGCTTGAGCACTTCGAGCATGTCCTGGCAGAACGTGCGCGAGGCATCGAACTGGTTGACGACATAGTGACAGTCACGACGCCAGGCCTGATGGGCACGCCCTTCGAGCAATCGATCGATCGGGTCCAGTGTCATGAACGAGGCCGGGTCCGGCGTGATGACGACGATCACCTGATCGGCGACATCGAGTACCTGCTCCAGATACAGGGTGCGGCCAGGGGGGGTGTCGAGAATCACCACATCGTCAGCCACCAGATCCATGCGCGCCAACTGCCGCGCCAGCCAGTGAGTGTCATCCTCGAGGAAACGCTCGAGCGCACGACGCTCCTGCCCGGAGACCGGACCGAAAGGCAGAACGCGGGTTCCGCCAATACCATCGAGGAGCAAGCCGTTCCAGCACTCGCCGGTCAGGCTGGCGCTGGCCATGCCTGCGACATCCGGACTGACACCCAGGTGGTATTGCAAAGCGTTCTGCGGATCCAGATCGATGGCCAGCCTGCGCCCCTTGCCACCCAGCGCGCCCGCCAGCGCCGCACAGAGCGTACTTTTGCCTACGCCACCCTTTGGCGACACCACCGCGATGACCCGGGCCGGAGTGACCGCCACAGAGCCGTTCGGGATCGACCGGCGTAACGCCTCCTCGTTCTGCGCACGCGCCTCGGCCTGGCGCTCAAGCGCGACTTCAGCCAGCAGGGAACGCAATGAACAAGCATTGGCGGGGGCTGGAACAGGTTCGGAGACGGCATCGCCGGCCGACGTGGTCTCAAGCAGATCATCCAGTACTGGCTCGACTCGTCGGTCCAGCGGATGAACTGGCGTCGCCAGTGTCGCAGGCAGTGGGTCCGGCATCTCGACCGACTGAGGCAGAACAGTCGCCGTCGATTTTTCCGGGTCTGCGGGAACGGCAGCTGCGGCAATGATCGGAGATTCGGGCAATTCCTTGTAACTAAAGGAATTTTCCATCTCGATGTAACTGGCCGCACTTTCTCCGAACCTGCTCATCAGGTTGTCAATATCATTTGTCCGATTCATAAGCCCTTCACTGCGAGGGTAAGAAGCATTCGGGCTCGTATCACGGCAAACGACTGCATTCGCATGGCTAAATGATATCGTCAATATTTTGGAGACAACAAGCGTTTTTATTGGATCCAAAAGAAAACAAGACAGACGGATGCCAAATTATTGGCGGCAGCTTTTTGCAAACTCAACTCACCAGCGCCCGCAGGGGGTTTTTCGTTGCGCAGATATCAGGGGGCACAACGTTGTGCCCCTGTGATGGTTATTTCGCGAAGATCTGGCTCATGTCCTTGAAAGCCTTGAACTCCAAAGCGTTACCGCATGGATCGAACAGAAACATGGTGGCCTGCTCACCCACCTGCCCCTGGAAGCGGATGTAGGGCTCGATCACGAACTCGGTGCCAAAGGACTTCAGGCGCTCCGCCAGCGCCTCCCACGATTCCCACCCCAGGATGACGCCGAAATGCGGAACGGGAACGTCGTGTCCATCGACCGGATTGCTGTGGCCGTCCTCTTGCGATGGCGTCTTGGGGTGCTCATGAATGACCAGTTGGTGGCCATAGAAATTGAAGTCGACCCACCGGGTGCTGGAACGTCCCTCTTCCAGGCCAAAGACTTCACCATAAAAGGATCGTGCGGCTGCCAGGTCGTAGACGGGGATTGCGAGGTGGAAAGGCGAAAGGCTCATCAGCACTCCGGTATTGATATTTGTGGATGAAAGTGGAGCGTAAGCCGGAAAATCATCAATAAAAATCAATATATATTTTTTAGAGGCACAACTAATATTTGTGAATGATCAAAGAACTCAAGACACTTGTCGCCGTGGCCCGGGAAGGTACGTTCGCCGCTGCCGGAAACAGGATTGGTCTCACTCAGGCAGCGGTCAGCGCCCAGATCCAGCGTCTGGAGGCCGAACTGGGCTTCGAAATCTTCGACAGGAAAGGCCGTTCGGCCCACCTCAACCGGATGGGCCACCAGATACTCCTGCAAGCGCAAGAGCTGCTTCGCCTTTACGACAACCTGGGCTCCGCCACCCTGGGACTGCCTGCCAGCACCCTGGTCAATATCGGCGCCATTGCTTCCGTCCAGCGCTCCTATCTGCCCGACGCGCTGGCCCGCTTCCACCAACAATGCCCACAGTGCCGGACGCGGGTCATCCCGGGCTTGTCGATGGAGCTGGTCAACCTGGTGGATGCCGGCGAAATCGACATGGCGGTCATCATTCGCCCGCCCTTCTCGCTCCAGAGCGATCTGCGCTGGACAACCCTGGCGCTCGAGCCCTATCGCCTGATCGTGCCCCGTGATGCGCCTGAAGAAGACTGGTCCGAACTGCTCTCCAGCCAACCCTTCGTCCGGTACGACCGGTCGTCCTTCGGCGGCAGGCAGGTCGATCGTTTCCTGCGGCAAATGCACTTCACCTTGCGTGAAGTCTGTGAGCTGGATGAACTGGAGGCCATCATCAAGCTGGTGGAAAATGGCGTAGGCGTAGCGCTCGTGCCGCAGACCGTGTCCCATCGGGAATGGCCGGCAGGTATCCGTGCGCTCGACCTTGGACCCCACACATTTCACCGTGATATCGGACTGGTGCATCGACCTCGACACACCTTTACCGAACCGGTGCGGATCCTGGCCCAGCTTATCAGTGATCAAGTCACGGGGAGTTCCGGACAGCCCCAGGCATGAAAAGGCCACTCGAATCGAATGGCCTTCAAGGATCAGATCGCGCCCACATCCATTTTCGAGCCATCGGTCAAGCGCGAGAGACGGTAGGGCTTGGGGTCGACACAGGGGGTATCGTTGGCGACCAGATCGGCGGCCAGATAACCGATCCCCGGCCCCAGGCCGAACCCATGCCCGGAACAGCCCGCCGCCAGGACGAACCCTGACAGCCCATCCACGGCGGATATCACTGGCACGGCATCGGGAGTGAAGTCCACGTACCCTCCCCAGGTCTCAGCTACTTCAATGTTCGCCAGGGCCGGGAAGCGCGTCCGGACCCGCTTCAGGATCTCGGCAATAGCCTCGGGCCTGGCCTCGGGATCGAGGACACGGGTGCGCTCGAACGCCAGGGGTTTATCCGCGCCCCAGCCTGCCAACCCTTCGGGACCATGGATAAAGGATTTGCCGATGCCGAACTCCATGGCGGCCAACCGCTTGACGAACATGGGCAGGAAAGCCTTCCCATGGCGCAGGCCCTGGGGCGTGAGGTCGAGCCGTGCCTTGCCACTGATAGCGATCGTATAACTGCCATCCAGACGGCGAGTGAGCGCGAAATCCGGCGTGTAGATCGCATCCCCGAGGTTCGGCGCCGGACGCGTGCGCAGCGCGGTCTGGCGCACGCTCGCCTGGGGAAAGTTCAACCCGTGGCGCCGACAAAACGCCGATGCCCAGGCGCCGGCGGCACAGAGGACGGCCTGGGTGCGGATGAGGCCTTTTTCAGTGATCACCCCCGTCACCGCGCCGTTGGTGATATCGAGACCGTAGGCGGCGCAGTCCTGGTGGATGGTGGCGCCAAGGGCACGCGCGCCCTCGGCAATTCCCGGCGCCGCGAGCGCGGGCTCTGCCTTGCCGTCATCGACGGAATGCACGCCGCCCAGCCATTGGCGACCAACAGCCGGGATCGCGGAGGTGGCCTCCCCGGGGCTCAGTATCTGCGTCTTGATATCGAATTGACGCGCGATATCCAGCCATGCTTCCCATTCGGCGAGCTGCTTGGCATTGTCGGTCGCGTACTTGAGGCCGCAGCGGCGAAAGCCGAGATCGGTGCCAATCTGCGCCGTGAGCTCATCCCACAACCGCAAGGCGATACCAGAGAGAGGCAGTTCGCGGGCGTCGCGATTCTGCTGGCGGCACCAACCCCAGTTGCGGCTCGACTGTTCGCCGCCGACATAGCCCTTCTCGACCAGCGCCACCGAGAGTCCCCGTCTTGCCAGGAAATAGGCGGCAGTCGCGCCGATGATCCCGCCGCCAATGATCACCACATCGGCATGGGAAGGAAGCTTTTCATCGCTGGGAATGCGTTTTATCGAGGGTGACATGCCAAAAGTCTCATCTGGATGGGGTTATCAAGCCGGGCAATGCAGGCCGTTTTTCCAACAACCTGATGGTGATCATTACGCCATGCACCGCCTGCAGAGCTGTTTCGTTTTCATCGCATTAGATCGCAGAAAAACTTGTTTTAGGGGTATGCGCAGCACAATCTGCCACGACCTCCAAGTGTCACCCTTATCGACTCATTCGGCACAGCGCCCGGCGATTTCCCCCATCAATAACGACGGGCTTGCCAATACCGGGCACTTCAACTCTGCCGCGAGCAGGTCGCGCAGATGCGCCAGCGATGCCTGGGCGAGCACCAGCACGTCGATGTCGTTGGAAATCCCGCAGGCCGCTTCAAGGAGAATCTCGTCATGCCGCGCCCGATCGCCCGTCATCAGCGCCTGGTAGGCGTCGGGACGCAGCACCGTCTTGATCGTGATATCGCGCCCTTGCGCTGCGGCATGGGCGTGCAATAGCGCGCTGCTCGGCTCCACCGTGCTGGTCGCCGTACAAAGCAGGCCAATACGCGCGCCACGGCGCACCGCTTCCGAGGCCATCGGGTCGTCGATCTTCAGGATCGGCTGCGCCACGATGCTGCGCGCGATGTCGACAGCCGGAGACGTCGATGAACAGGTGACGACGATCAGGTCGGGCTGCGCTTGCGCCGCCAGCACAATCTGATCAACCACGCGCTGGTAGACCTGCGGCTGCGGTGCGCCGCGCAACAGGTCCTGCAGCAGACTTTCGTTAAGGATATGGAAGCAGTCGGCGGCGGGAACCTCGGCACGCATACGCGCCCGGAACTCCTCGACCAGAAAACCGACGGTATGGATGAAAGCAATACGCTGGGTCATGGAATTCTCCTGCGTGCGGGCTTATTAACGGGACACGGTTTTCGTGTCTTCCATTACCGCATGAATCGCAGGCGAAGCCGCCTCGTTTTCACGCCACGCAATCGCAGAAAAAATTTTGTTATGGGTTGTGTGCAGCACAATCTGTCTGGCCTGTCGCGCCTCTCGATCAAGCTATGTCGGCCAGCCAAGCGTACACATCCCTGATTTGTCCCTAGTTCCAGGGACATCCAATTTCGAGCTAACCCTCTAGCGTCCGCTCTTGCTCTCGGGGCTCCTCACTGACGGATCCGTCAGTGCCCATATCGAGCTCCAACTCTTCGACCATTCGTCACCGCTAATCCGTGGACGAGCTCAAATTGACTTCAATCCAGGCGCCAACATGACCTCCGCTGACTTGCCAATGTTCGACAATGAAAGTCCACACTTCGAGCTCGCATCCGCTCAGCAAGGTATCTGGTTCGATCAGATCACGCACCCCGAACTGCCTTACTACAACATTGGCATGGTTCTCGAGATCAAGGGTGAACTGGATCTTCCACGGTTCGAGAAGGCGCTACAGCTAATCGTCGATCGCCATGATTCCCTGCGCTTGAGTTTCAGTGTCGAGGCCGGGAGCGTAAGGCAACGCGTACTGCCTTACGTCAAAGCCAAGCTGAACGTTGTCGAGTTTTCTGGCGAGCAGGCCTCCGAGGAAGACGTGAAGGCTTACCTGCAAGAGGCTTTCCGTCAGCCGTTCAACCTGCTTGGCGAGGTTCTATGGGAAGCCAGACTCGTCCGCTGCGCAGAAGATCGTTACTACTGCCTGCATCGCTACCATCACCTGATTTGTGACGGCATCAGTGTCAATTTGATCCTTCATGCAGTCGCAGCCGCTTACAACAACCTGCTGCTGGGTGATGACAATCCCCCTGAAGGGCACGCCTATCTCTCGTTTCTCGCAGAGGACCGGGCCTATCTGGAATCGACTCGCTTCGAACGTGACAAGGCTTTCTGGCAAGCGCTGTACACCGAATTACCGCCCCCCTTGCTACTGCCGCGCGCCCCAGCTGCCGACAGCGTCGTAGCACCGAGCGCCCATAGCCAGATGATGATTTCCCGGACGCTATTCAATGATCTTGCGTTGTTTGCAAACGGTCAGGGCCTGTCACTCACCCACGTGTTCATGAGTATCGTCAGCACTTACTTCTGCCGTACCACCGGCGTTGATTCCATCGTGATCGGAATGCCGGTCCACAACCGGACAACGGCTCTTCAGAAGACCACGGTGGGCATGTTTTCCTCCCTGAACCCCATCCGTCTGGAAGTGGACTTCCAAGCTTCGTTTCTGGACCTGATGCAGGCAACTTCCGCCCAGTTGCGCCGCGGCTACCGGCATCAGCGCTTCCCGATAGCCGAACTGAATCGGACCTTGAAGCTAAACCAGACGGGCCGTCGACAGTTGTTTGACCTGACCCTGTCGTTTGAGAGTCTCGATGCGGATGCGGTATTTGGGGACAGCCCGACCGAAACGTTCCGCCAGTACAGCGGGTATGAGCGCCTGCCACTGGCGATCTCCGTTTGTGACTACCACCCGAACCAAGACGTTTATCTGGACTTCAACTTCAATACCGCGTTCTTCACTCTGGAAGAAGTCCAGCAGATTCAAAAACGCATCATGTCGATGCTCGGACAAGTGATCGAACACCAGAACACGGCAGTTTCGTACTTTCCGATCATGCCAGTGGCTGAACGACAACATGTGTTGCAGGCATTCAATACCCCCAAACAGCTATTTCCCCACGACGCACTCATCCACACACTGTTCGAGCAACAGGCAGAACGCCAACCTGACGCCTGCGCCGTCAGCAATCACAACGGCAAGATCCTCACTTACGCCGAACTGAACCATAAAGCCAACCAACTGGCGCACCAGTTGATCGAACAGGGCATCGGTCCGGATGATCGGGTGGCAATCTGTGTCGAGCGCGGGCCGGAGATGATTGTCGGCTTGCTGGCCATTCTGAAGGCGGGTGCTGGCTACGTGCCGCTTGATCCGACCTACCCCGCCGAGCGCCTGGCGTTTCTGTTGGACGACAGCGAACCGGTGGCCGTGTTAGTTCAAGAAGCCACGCGGAAGGTGCTGATCACCGATGCGGTACCAATCATCAACCTCGACGACGCGATGCTGCAGCACTATCCCGTCCTCAATCCACAGCTGCCGGAGCTGACCCCGGCGCACCTGGCCTACGTGATCTACACCTCCGGTTCCACCGGCCTGCCCAAGGGCGTGCAAGTCGAACACCGTAACGTGGCACGCCTGTTTTCAGCCACCCAGGCGTGGTTCGATTTCAACCCGACCGATGTCTGGGCATTGTTCCATTCCTTTGCCTTCGACTTCTCGGTCTGGGAAATCTGGGGTGCTCTGGTCCATGGCGGACAGTTGTTGATCGTGCCGCAGCCAGTCACCCGTTCGCCACAGGCTTGCTATGCCCTGATCTGCGATGCCGGTGTTACGGTGCTCAATCAGACCCCAAGTGCGTTTCGCCAGTTGATCGCCGCGCAAGGCGAGAGCCAGCAGGTGCATTCGCTGCGTCAGGTGATTTTCGGCGGCGAAGCCCTGGACCCAGGGATGCTCAAGCCGTGGTACGCAAAGCCGGCCAACGCCGGCACGCAACTGGTGAACATGTATGGCATTACCGAAACCACGGTGCACGTGACCTATTACCCCTTACAGGTCGAGGATGCGCAGCAGACGGGTGTCAGCCCCATCGGTGTGCGCATCCCGGATTTGCAGACCTATGTGCTGGACGCCCAGCGCCAGCCTGTGCCCCTGGGGGTGGTCGGTGAGTTGTATGTCGGGGGTGCAGGCGTGGCGCGGGGGTATTTGAATCGCCCCGAGCTGAATGAAGAACGCTTTATTGCCGACCCGTTCAGCGACAACAAGAGTGCACGGCTGTACCGTACCGGCGACCTGGTGCGCTGGTCTGCCGATGGCAGCCTCGAATACCAGGGGCGCAATGACGATCAGGTGAAGATCCGTGGTTTCCGCATCGAGCTGGGAGAGATCGAAGCCGAACTTGCTCGACACGAGGCAGTAAAAGACGCGGCAGTGATAGTCCGTGAAGACGTACCCGGTGACAAGCGCCTGGTGGCCTACTTCACCGCTGATGCCGAAGAAGTAAACCTCGACGGACTGCGTGAGCATTTGCTGACCCGGATGCCCAGTCACATGGTCCCCGCCGCTTACGTACAGCTCGACGCCCTGCCGCTGACCTTCAACGGCAAACTCGACCACAGGGCCTTGCCTGCACCCGACTTGTCGTCGGTGATCAGCCGTAAATACGTGGCGCCTCAAGGTGAGGTCGAGATCGCCACTGCCCGGATCTGGCGGGAGCTGCTGGGTGTTGAGCAGGTGGGCCGCCATGACCATTTCTTTGAATTAGGCGGTCACTCGCTGCTGGCCGTGAAGTTGATTGAGCGTATGCGTCAGTTGGAATTGAATGCCGACGTACGCGTACTGTTCAGCCAGCCAACCCTCGCGGCCCTGGCCGCTGCCGTCGGTGGCGGCACGGAAGTCCTGGTGCCAGCCAACCTGATTCCCGAGGATTGCAAACACATCACCCCGGACATGCTACCGCTGGCGGACCTGGACCAGGACGCCATCGACCGTATCGTCTCCAGCGTCCCGGGCGGCGTGGCCAATGTGCAGGACATCTACGCCCTGGCGCCACTGCAGGAAGGCATCCTCTACCACCATCTCATGGCCCCCGAGGATGATCCGTATCGGCGAACTGTGTTGTTCAACTTTGACAGCCGGGAACGCGTGCAACATTTTGCCGAGGCCTTGCAGGCGGTGATTGCTCGCCACGACATCTTGCGCACCAGCCTCTTCTGGGAAGGCCTGGACCAACCTGTCCAGGTGGTCTGGCGCCAGGCCGAGCTGATTGTGGAGGAGTTCCGTCTCGACCCCGCCACCCCCGATATCATCGCGCAGCTGCATAGTCATGACCGGGTGGACATTCGCCAGGCGCCAATGCTGCGCATCGCCTATGCCCATGACCCACTCGCTGACCGCTGGGTAGCGCTGCTGGTGTTCCATCACCTGATCCACGATGCCACTTCGTTGCCCGTGCTTGCCCATGAGATCGACGCCTGCATGCTCGGCCAGGAACACCACCTGCCGGCCCCGGTGCCGTACCGCAACTACGTGGCCCAGGCCCGCCTGGGCGTCAGCCGCGAAGACCATGAAGCCTTCTTCCGCGACATGCTCGGCGACATCGACGACCCCACCCTGCCCTTCGGCCTGCATGATGTGCAGGGCGATGGCGGTGAGATCGAGGAAGTCCATCAACGCATTAACAGCGCCTTGAGCCGCCGCTTGCGCGCACAGGCCCGACAGTCCGGCGTCAGCGCAGCCAGCCTGGTGCATCTGGCCTGGGCCCAGGTGCTGGGCAAGGTCACCGGTAGAGATACCGTTGTCTTCGGCACCGTATTGATGGGCCGCCTGCAAGGCGGTGACGGTGCCGACCATGCCTTGGGCATGTTCATCAATACCCTGCCGCTGCGGGTCGACCTGGGCGGCCAAGGCGTACGCAACGGCGTACAGGTAACCCACGCTCGCCTGACCGCGCTGCTCGGGCATGAACATGCGTCCCTGGTACTGGCTCAGCGTTGCAGCGGCGTCGCGGCCCCGGCACCGCTGTTCAGCGCCCTGCTCAACTACCGCCACACCAACGCATCGGGTACCGCCGAGGGGCTCGGTGCCTGGATCGATATTGAGCGGTTCAAAGCCACGGAACGGACCAATTATCCGCTGGCGTTGAACGTGGACGATGAGGGCGAGGGTTTCACCTTCACCCTCACCTGCCCGGCCAATACGGGGGCGGAACGGATCGCCGGCTACGTGCAGACCGCGCTGAAAAGCCTGGTTACGGCCCTGGAAGACGCACCGTCATCCGCGCTCAACGCCTTGCCGATCCTGCCGCAGCAGGAAATGCACAAACTGCTGGTGGAATTCAATGCCACCGCACTGGATTACCCGCTGGAACAGAACATTCACGGGTTGTTCGAGGAACAGACGTCGCGCACGCCGGACGCTTTGGCGGTGCTGCATGGCGATCAGCGTCTGACTTATGCCGAACTGAACGAACGGGCCAACCAACTGGCGCACTACCTTCGCGGGCAGGGCGTGCGGCCCGATTCGCGAGTGGCGATCTGTGTCGAGCGCGGTGTCGACATGGTCGTGGGCCTGCTGGCGATTCTCAAGGCCGGCGGTGGTTATGTGCCGCTGGATCCGGCCTATCCGGCGGATCGGATTGCCTACATGCTTGCGGATAGTGCACCGGCCGTCGTTTTGGCCCAGACGGCGACCCTTGGGTTGTTGGCCGATGCAGCGATGCCAGTGATCGACCTCGGTAGCGGGCTGTGGCAGGACGAATCCGTCCTGAATCCGTTGGTGCCTGAGCTGACTTCTGCGCATTTGGCTTATGTGATCTACACCTCGGGCTCCACTGGTTTGCCTAAAGGCGTGATGATCGAACACCGCAACACGGTGAACTTCCTGACCTGGGCGCATCGCTCCTTTGAGGCTCAAACCCTGTCGAAGACCTTGTTCTCCACGTCGCTGAACTTCGATCTCGCGGTCTATGAATGCTTCGCGCCGCTGACTTCTGGAGGCAGCATCGAGGTCGTCACTAATGTGCTGGAACTGCAACAGGGCGAGCACGACATCACCCTGATCAACACCGTACCGTCGGCGCTCAAGGCATTGCTGGAGTCCGGTGGGTTGGGCGAGGGTGTGGACACGGTCAACGTGGCCGGTGAAGCGCTCAAGCGCAGTCTGGCGGAAACGCTGTTCGAGCAGACCCAGGTCAAGCGGCTGTGCAACCTTTACGGCCCTTCGGAAACCACGACTTACTCCAGTTGGGTGTCGATGGCCCGCGAAGACGGGTTTGCCGCGCACATCGGTAAGCCGGTGGCGAACACTCAGTTCTATTTGCTGGATGAACATAAACAACCCGTGCCGTTGGGCGTACCGGGGGAAATCTACATCGGTGGTGCGGGTGTCGCCCGTGGTTACCTCAATCGTGATGATCTGACCGCAGAGCGTTTCCTCAAGGATCCGTTCAGCAGTACCGCGAACGCCCGGATGTACAGAACCGGCGACTTGGGTCGCTATCTGCCCGATGGCAACATCGAATACCTCGGCCGTAACGACGACCAGGTGAAGATCCGCGGTTTCCGTATCGAACTGGGCGAGATCGAAACCAAGCTCGCCCAGCATGAGGCCGTGAAAGAAGCGGTGGTGCAGGCCCGCGAAGACGTGCCGGGTGACAAACGCCTGGTCGCCTATTTCACCCAATCGCAAGCAGTGGGCATCGAAGCCCTGCGCAGCCACCTACAAGCGCAGTTGCCGGCCTACATGGTCCCGGTGGCCTACGTACACCTCGACACACTGCCGCTGACCCCCAACGGTAAGCTCGACCGCAAGGCCCTGCCGGCACCCGACCACGAAGCATTGATCAGCCGTGGCTACGAAGCCCCCCAGGGCGAAGTCGAAACCACCCTGGCGCAGATCTGGCAAGACCTGCTCAAGGTCGAGCGCGTCGGTCGTCACGATCACTTCTTCGAACTCGGCGGCCACTCCCTGCTGGCTGTCAGCCTGATCGAACGGATGCGTCAGGTCGGCCTGAGCGCCGACGTGCGCGTGCTGTTCAGCCAACCCACCCTCGCGGCCCTGGCCGCGACCGTGGGTAGTGGAAGTGAGATCAAGGTTCCGGCCAACTTGATTCTCCAGCACTGCGAACACATCACCCCGGACATGCTGCCGCTGGCGGACCTGGACCAGAACGCCATCGACCGTATCGTGGCCAGCGTGCCGGGCGGTATCAGCAACGTGCAGGACATCTACGCCCTGGCGCCGCTGCAGGAAGGCATCCTCTACCACCATCTCATGGCCCCCGAGGATGATCCGTATCGGCGAACTGTGTTGTTCAACTTTGACAGCCGGGAACGCGTGCAACATTTTGCCGAGGCCTTGCAGGCGGTGATTGCTCGCCACGACATCTTGCGCACCAGCCTCCTCTGGGAAGGCCTGGACCAACCTGTCCAGGTGGTCTGGCGCCAGGCCGGGCTGATTGTGGAGGAACTCTGTCTCGACCCCACCGCTCCCGATATCACCGCGCAATTGCATAATCATGACCGGGTGGACATTCGCCAGGCGCCAATGCTGCGCATCACCTATGCCCATGATCCACTCGCTGACCGCTGGGTAGCGCTGCTGGCGTTCCATCACCTGATCCACGATGCCACTTCGTTGCCCGTGCTCGCCCACGAGATCGACGCCTGCATGCTCGGCCAGGAACACTGCCTGCCGGCCCCGGTGCCGTACCGCAACTACGTGGCCCAGGCCCGCCTGGGCGTCAGCCGCGAAGACCATGAAGCCTTCTTCCGCGATATGCTCGGCGACATCGACGAGCCCACCCTGCCCTTCGACCTGCACGATGTGCAGGGCGATGGCGGTGAGATCGAAGAGACCCGCCAGCACGTCGATACCGAACTGGCCCGACGCCTGCGCCATCAGGCCCGCAGCCTGGGGGTCAGTGCGGCCAGCCTCTACCACCTGGCCTGGGCCCAGGTGCTGGGCAAGGTCACCGGCCAACAAGCCGTTGTCTTCGGCACCGTGTTGATGGGCCGCCTGCAAGGCGGTGATGGTGCCGACCGTGCGTTGGGCATGTTCATCAATACCCTGCCGATACGCATCGACGTAGGCAATCAGGAAGTTCAAGCCAGCGCTCAAGCCACTCATGCACAACTGGCGACATTGCTTAAGCATGAGCATGCACCGCTATCCCTGGCTCAACGTTGCAGCGGTGTATCCAGCGAACGGCCTCTGTTCAGCGCCTTGCTCAATTACCGCCACACCGACGCATCGAGTACCGCCGAGGGGCTCGGTGCCTGGATCGATATCGAGCGGTTCAAAGCCACGGAACGGACCAATTATCCGCTGGCGTTGAACGTGGACGATGAGGGCGAGGGTTCACCTTCACCCTCACCTGCCCGGCCAATACCGGGCGCAAACGGATCGCCGGCTACGTGCAGACCGCGCTGGAAAGCCTGGTCACGGCCCTGGAAGACGCACCGTCATCCGCGCTCAACGCCTTGCCGATCCTGCCGGCAGCAGGAATGCACAAACTGCTGGTGGAATTCAACGCCACCGAACACTTGTACCCTCAAGACGTACTCATCCACACACTCTTCGAGCAACAGGCAGAACGCCAACCTGACGCCTGCGCTGTCAGCGATCATAACGGCAAGGTCCTCACTTACGCCGAACTGAACCATAAAGCCAACCAGTTGGCACACCAGTTGATCGAACAGGGCATTGGCCCGGATGATCGGGTGGCGATCTGTGTCGAGCGCGGACCGGAGATGATTGTCGGCTTGCTGGCCATTCTGAAGGCGGGGGCCGGTTATGTGCCGCTGGATCCGGCTTACCCTGCGGAACGAATTGCCTACATGCTGCAGGACAGTGCGCCGGCTGCGGTCCTGGCCCAAGGCGCGGCATTGGCCTTGATGGCAGGCGTTTCGGTACCGTTGATTGATCTGGGCAGTCAGTCGTTGCAGGAGCAATCCGTCGAAAATCCGCTGGTTCCAGAACTGACCCCGGCGCATCTGGCCTACGTGATCTACACCTCCGGTTCCACCGGCCTGCCCAAGGGCGTGCAAGTCGAACACCGCAACGTGGCACGCCTGTTTTCAGCCACCCAGGCGTGGTTCGATTTCAACCCGACCGATGTCTGGGCATTGTTCCATTCCTTCGCCTTCGACTTCTCGGTCTGGGAAATCTGGGGCGCTCTGGTCCACGGCGGACAGTTGTTGATCGTGCCGCAGCCAGTCACCCGTTCGCCACAGGCCTGCTATGCCCTGATCTGCGATGCCGGTGTTACGGTGCTCAACCAGACCCCTAGCGCCTTCCGCCAACTGATCGCCGCGCAAGACGAAAGCCAGCAGACGCACTCCCTGCGCCAGGTGATTTTCGGCGGCGAAGCCCTGGATCCCGGGATGCTCAAGCCGTGGTATGCCCGCGAAGCCAATGCCAGCACGCAACTGGTCAACATGTATGGCATTACCGAAACCACCGTGCACGTGACCTATTACCCCTTGCAGGCCGAGGATGCGCAGCAGACGGGTATCAGTTCGATTGGTGTGCGTATTCCGGATCTGCAGACCTATGTGCTGGACGCCCAGCGCCAGCCCGTGCCCATGGACGTGGTCGGTGAGTTGTATGTCGGGGGTGCAGGCGTAGCGCGGGGCTACTTGAATCGCCCAGAGCTGAATGAAGAACGCTTCATTGCCGACCCGTTCAGCGACAACAAGAGTGCACGGCTGTACCGAACCGGCGACCTGGCGCGTTGGTCTGCCGATGGCAGCCTCGAATATCGGGGGCGTAATGACGATCAGGTGAAGATCCGGGGCTTCCGCATCGAACTGGGCGAGATCGAAGCGGAGCTCGCCCGACACGAGGCAGTAAACGACGCGGTAGTGATAGTCCGTGAAGACGTACCCGGTGACAAGCGTCTGGTGGCGTACTTCACCGCTGATGCCAAAGAAGTCAGCCTCGACGAACTGCGCGAACATTTGCTGGCCCGAATGCCCAGTTACATGGTGCCCGCCGCTTACGTACAACTCGACGCCCTGCCACTGACGCCTAACGGCAAGCTGGACCGCAAGGCCCTGCCGGCACCGGCCCTGTCGTCAGTGATCAGTCGCGAATACGAGGCACCTCAAGGTGAGGTCGAGATCGCCATTGCCCGGATCTGGCAGGAACTGCTGGGCATCGATCAGGTGGGCCGCCATGACCATTTCTTTGAATTAGGCGGTCACTCGCTGCTGGCCGTGAAGCTGATCGAGCGTATGCGCCAACAGAACATGAGTGCCGACGTGCGCGTGCTATTCAGCCAACCAACTCTCGCGGCCCTGGCCGCTGCCGTGGGCGGCGGCACGGAAGTCATGGTGCCGGCCAACCTGATTCCCGAGCACTGCGAACGCATCACCCCGGACATGCTGCCGCTGGTGAACCTGGAGCAGGACTCCATCGACCGTATCGTCTCCAGCGTGCCGGGCGGCGTGGCCAACGTGCAGGATATCTACGCCCTGGCACCGTTGCAGGAAGGCATTCTTTATCACCACCTTGCCGCTGAGCGGGGCGATCCCTATGTCCTGAAATCGGTGTTTGCCTTGCAAGATCAAGCGTATCTGGAGGCTTTCAGCCAGGCGCTGCAACAGTTGATCCAGCGCCATGACATTCTTCGTACCGCCCTGTTATGGGAGGGCCTGGAGGAACCTGTTCAGGTGGTTTGGCGCCAAGCGGCCCTGAGCATGGAAACCCTCGACCTTGACCCGGCGCAGGGCGATATTTCCCTGCAACTGCAACAGCGCCATGACCCTCGGCACTCCCGCCTGGACCTGACCCAAGCACCGTTGATGCGGCTGGTCAGCGCCTATGATGCCGCCCACCAGCGCATCGTCTCGCTGCTGCTGTGTCATCACCTGGTGCTCGACCACACGGCCCTGCAAGTGATGCGTGACGAAATGCAGGCCCTTATGTCGGGCAAAGGCAAGGAACTGCCAGCCTCGGTGCCGTACCGCAACTACGTGGCCCAGGCCCGCCTGGGCGTCAGCCGCGAAGACCATGAAGCCTTCTTCCGCGACATGTTCGGCGACATCGACGAACCCACCCTGCCCTTCGACCTGCACGATGTACAGGGCGACGGCGGTGAGATCGAAGAGGTGCACCAGTACGTCGATACCGAACTGGCCCGACGTCTGCGCCATCAGGCCCGCAGCCTGGGGGTCAGTGCAGCCAGCCTCTGCCACCTGGCCTGGGCCCAGGTGCTGGGCAAGGTCACCGGCCAGCAGGCTGTTGTCTTTGGCACAGTCCTCATGGGGCGCATGAGCGGCTCCGTTGGTACAGACCGGGCGCTGGGCATGTTCATCAGCACTTTGCCGATGCGCATCGACGTAGGCAATCAAGGGACTCAGGCCAGCGTTCAAGCCATTCATGCCCGGTTATCGACATTGCTCAAGCATGAGCATGCCTCACTATCCCTGGCTCAACGTTGCAGCGGTGTATCTGGCGAGCTGCCGCTGTTCAGCAGCTTGCTCAACTACCGACACAGTGACCGCGAAGCCTTGAATCCGGAAGCCGATGCCCTATGGGCTGGCATTCAAGTATTGAACGTCGAGGAACGCAGCAACTACCCGTTGACGTTGAACGTGGACGACCTGGGCGAGGACTTCATGCTCAACGCTCAGGTCGTGGTCGACATCGGCGCGCAGCGTGTCTGCAATTACATGCTGACGGCACTGGAAAGCCTGGTGGAAGCACTTGAGCACTCACCCCTGGCGCCCTTGCACAGCCTGTCGATCCTGCCGGAACAGGAGCGTCATCAGCTCATTGTCGGCTTCAACGCCACTGAACATTTGTACCCTCAAGACGTACTCATCCACACACTCTTCGAGCAACAGGCAGAACGCCAACCTGACGCCTGCGCTGTCAGCGATCATAACGGCAAGGTCCTCACTTACGCCGAACTGAACCATAAAGCCAACCAGTTGGCACACCAGTTGATCGAACAGGGCATCGGCCCGGATGATCGGGTGGCGATCTGCGTCGAGCGCGGACCGGAGATGATTGTCGGCTTGCTCGCCATTCTGAAGGCGGGGGCCGGTTATGTGCCGCTGGATCCGGCTTACCCTGCGGAACGAATTGCCTACATGCTGCAGGACAGTGCGCCGGCTGCGGTCCTGGCCCAAGGCGCGGCATTGGCCTTGATGGCAGGCGTTTCGGTACCGTTGATTGATCTGGGCAGTCAGTCGTTGCAGGAGCAATCCGTCGAAAATCCGCTGGTTCCAGAACTGACCCCGGCGCATCTGGCCTACGTGATCTACACCTCCGGTTCCACCGGCCTGCCCAAGGGCGTGCAAGTCGAACACCGCAACGTGGCACGCCTGTTTTCAGCCACCCAGGCGTGGTTCGATTTCAACCCGACCGATGTCTGGGCATTGTTCCATTCCTTCGCCTTCGACTTCTCGGTCTGGGAAATCTGGGGCGCTCTGGTCCACGGCGGACAGTTGTTGATCGTGCCGCAGCCAGTCACCCGTTCGCCACAGGCCTGCTATGCCCTGATCTGCGATGCCGGTGTTACGGTGCTCAACCAGACCCCTAGCGCCTTCCGCCAACTGATCGCCGCGCAAGACGAAAGCCAGCAGACGCACTCCCTGCGCCAGGTGATTTTCGGCGGCGAAGCCCTGGATCCCGGGATGCTCAAGCCGTGGTATGCCCGCGAAGCCAATGCCAGCACGCAACTGGTCAACATGTATGGCATTACCGAAACCACCGTGCACGTGACCTATTACCCCTTGCAGGCCGAGGATGCGCAGCAGACGGGTATCAGTTCGATTGGTGTGCGTATTCCGGATCTGCAGACCTATGTGCTGGACGCCCAGCGCCAGCCCGTGCCCATGGACGTGGTCGGTGAGTTGTATGTCGGGGGTGCAGGCGTAGCGCGGGGCTACTTGAATCGCCCAGAGCTGAATGAAGAACGCTTCATTGCCGACCCGTTCAGCCCAAATCAGGGTGCCCGCCTGTACCGTACCGGCGACCTGGTGCGCTGGTCTGCCGATGGCAGCCTCGAATACCGGGGACGTAATGACGATCAGGTCAAGATCCGTGGCTTCCGCATTGAACTGGGTGAAATCGAAGCCAAGCTCGCTCAGGCTCCAGGCATCAAGGAAACCGTGGTCCTGGCCCGGGAAGACGTACCGGGCGACAAGCGCCTGGTGGCGTATTTCACCCAACATTCGCCGAACGCAGCAGTCGACATCGAAACCCTGCGCAATCATCTGCTAGCGCGATTGCCGGAGTACATGGTCCCGGCCGCCTACGTACAGCTCGACGCCCTGCCGCTAACCTCCAACGGCAAGCTGGACCGCAAGGCCTTGCCGGCTCCCGACCAGTTGGCCCTGATCAGCCGCGAATACCAAGCGCCCCGAGGTAGCACCGAACGGGCCATCGCCGAGATCTGGCAAGACCTGCTGGGCCTGCAACAGGTTGGCCGCCATGACCATTTCTTCGAATTGGGCGGGCACTCTCTGCTGGCCGTGAAGCTGATCGAGCATATGCGCCAGATCGGCCTGAGTGCCGACGTACGCGTACTGTTCAGCCAGCCAACCCTCGCGGCCCTGGCCGCTGCCGTCGGTGGCGGCACGGAAGTCCTGGTGCCAGCCAACTTGATCCCCGAGCACTGCGCACGCATCACCCCGGACATGCTGCCACTGGCGGACCTGGACCAGAACGCCATCGACCGTATCGTCTCCAGCGTGCCGGGCGGTATCAGCAACGTGCAGGACATCTACGCCCTGGCGCCGCTGCAGGAAGGCATCCTCTATCACCATCTCATGGCCCCCGAGGATGACCCATACCGGCGAAATGTGTTGTTCAACTTTGACAGCCGGGAACGCGTGCAACATTTTGCCGAGGCCTTGCAGGCGGTGATTGCTCGCCACGACATCTTGCGCACCAGCCTCTTCTGGGAAAGCCTGGACCAACCTGTCCAGGTGGTCTGGCGCCAGGCCGGGCTGATTGTGGAGGAGTTCCGTCTCGACCCCGCCACCCCCGATATCATCTCGCAGCTGCATAGTCATGACCGGGTGGACATTCGCCAGGCGCCCATGCTGCGCATCGCCTATGCCCATGACCCACTCGCTGACCGCTGGGTAGCGCTGCTGGTGTTCCATCACCTGATCCACGATGCCACTTCGTTGCCTGTGCTTGCCCACGAGATCGACGCCTGCATGCTCGGCCAGGAACAGCGCCTGCCGGCCCCGGTGCCGTACCGCAACTACGTGGCCCAAGCCCGCCTGGGTGTCAGCCGCGAAGACCATGAAGCCTTCTTCCGCGACATGCTCGGCGACATCGACGAACCCACCCTGCCCTTCGACCTGCACGATGTACAGGGCGACGGCGGTGAGATCGAAGAGGTGCATCAACGCGTCGATACCGAACTGGCCCGACGTCTGCGCCATCAGGCTCGCAGCCTGGGGGTCAGTGCAGCCAGCCTCTGCCACCTGGCCTGGGCCCAGGTGCTGGGCAAGGTCACCGGCCAGGATACCGTTGTCTTCGGCACCGTATTGATGGGGCGCATGCAAGGCGGTGACGGTGCCGACCGTGCCTTGGGCATGTTCATCAATACCTTGCCGATACGCATCGACGCAGGCAATCAGGAAGTTCAAGCCAGCGCTCAAGCCACTCATGCACAACTGGCGACATTGCTTAAGCATGAGCATGCACCGCTATCCCTGGCTCAACGTTGCAGCGGTGTATCCAGCGAACGGCCTCTGTTCAGCGCCTTGCTCAATTACCGCCACACCGACGCATCGGGTACCGCCGAGGGGCTCGGTGCCTGGATCGATATCGAGCGGTTCAAAGCCACGGAACGGACCAATTATCCGCTGGCGTTGAACGTGGACGATGAGGGCCAGGGTTTCACCTTCACCCTCACCTGCCCGGCCAATACCGGGGCAAAACGGATCGCCGGTTACGTGCAGACCGCGCTGGAAAGCCTGGTCACGGCCCTGGAAGACGCACCGTCATCCGCGCTCAACGCCTTGCCAATCCTGCCGCAGCAGGAAATGCACAAACTGCTGGTGGAATTCAACGCCACCGCACTGGATTACCCACAGGAACAGACCCTTCATGGGTTGTTCGAAGCGCAGGTCGAACGCACGCCGGAAGCGGTTGCGGTGGTGCATGGCGACGTTTGTCTGAGCTACCGTGAGTTGAACGAACGGGCCAACCGGTTGGCGCATTACCTGCGCGGGCAGGGCGTGCGGTCGGATTCGCGGGTGGCGATCTGTGTCGAGCGTGGCATCGACATGGTGGTGGGGTTGCTGGCGATCCTCAAGGCCGGCGGCGGTTATGTGCCGTTGGATCCGGCCTATCCGGCGGATCGGATTGCCTACATGCTTGAGGACAGCGCACCGGCGGTGGTGCTGGCCCAGAAGGCAACCCTCGGGTTGTTGGCAGAAGCCTCGATGCCAGTGATCGACCTCGGTAGCGGGCTGTGGCAGGACGAATCCGTCCTGAATCCGTTGGTGCCAGAACTGACCTCGTCGCACTTGGCCTACCTGATCTACACCTCGGGCTCCACCGGTTTGCCTAAAGGCGTGATGATCGAACACCGCAACACGGTGAACTTCCTGACCTGGGCGCATCGTTCGTTCGATGCGCAAACCTTGTCGAAGACGCTGTTCTCGACTTCGCTGAACTTCGACTTGGCCGTGTACGAATGCTTTGCACCATTGACATCTGGCGGCAGCATCGAGGTCGTCACTAATGTGCTGGAACTGCAACACGGCGAGCACGACATCACCCTGATCAACACCGTACCGTCGGCGCTCAAGGCGTTGCTGGAATCCGGTGGGCTGGGTGATGGCGTCGACACGGTCAACGTGGCCGGTGAAGCGCTCAAGCGCAGTCTGGTGGAAGCGCTGTTCGAACAGACTTCGGTCAAGCGCTTGTGCAATCTCTATGGGCCTTCGGAAACCACGACCTATTCCAGTTGGGTGTCCATGGCTCGCGAAGATGGGTTTGTCGCGCACATCGGCAAGCCGGTGGCGAACACTCAGTTCTATCTGCTGGATGAACACAAACAACCGGTGCCATTGGGTGTACCGGGGGAAATCTACATCGGTGGCGCCGGGGTCGCTCGCGGTTATCTGAACCGCGACGATTTGACGGTAGAACGTTTCCTCAAGGACCCGTTCAGCGCTGTTGCAAACGCCCGGATGTACAAGACCGGCGACCTGGGCCGCTGGCTGGCCGATGGCAATATCGAGTTCCTGGGCCGCAACGACGACCAGGTGAAGATCCGCGGTTTCCGTATCGAACTGGGCGAGATCGAAGCCAAACTCGCCCAGCATGAGGCCGTGAAAGAAGCGGTGGTGCAGGCCCGTGAAGACGTGCCGGGCGACAAACGCCTGGTGGCTTACTTCACTCAATCGCAAGCGGTGGACATCGAAGCCCTGCGCAGCCACCTGCAAGCGCAGTTGCCCGCCTACATGGTCCCGGTGGCCTACGTACACCTCGACACACTGCCGCTGACCCCAACGGCAAGCTCGACCGTAAGGCCTTGGCAGCGCCGGAACACGATGCACTGATCATCCGTGGTTACGAAGCACCGCAAGGCGAAATCGAAACCACTCTGGCGCAGATCTGGCAAGACCTTTTGGGCCTGCAACAGGTCGGTCGCCATGACCAGTTCTTCGAACTGGGCGGGCATTCGCTTCTGGCAGTCACGTTGATCGAGCGGATGCGCCAGGTCGGCCTGAGTGCCGACGTGCGCGTACTGTTCAGCCAGCCAACCCTCGCGGCCCTGGCCGCTGCCGTCGGTGGCGGCACGGAAGTCCTGGTGCCAGCCAACCTGATTACCGAGGATTGCAAACACATCACCCCGGACATGCTGCCGCTGGCGGACCTGGACCAGAACGCCATCGACCGTATCGTGGCCAGCGTGCAGGGCGGTATCAGCAACGTGCAGGACATCTACGCCCTGGCGCCACTGCAGGAAGGCATCCTCTACCACCATCTCATGGCCCCCGAGGATGACCCATACCGGCGAAATGTGCTGTTCAGCTTTGACAGTCGGGAACGCGTGCAACATTTTGCCAAGGCCTTGCAGGCGGTGATTGCTCGCCACGACATCTTGCGCACCAGCCTCCTCTGGGAAGGCCTGGACCAACCTGTCCAGGTGGTCTGGCGCCAGGCCGGGCTGATTGTGGAGGAACTCCGTCTCGACCCCGCCACCCCCGATATCATCGCGCAGCTGCATAGTCATGACCGGGTGGACATTCGCCAGGCGCCAATGCTGCGCATCGCCTATGCCCATGATCCACTCGCTGACCGCTGGGTAGCGCTGCTGGCGTTCCATCACCTGATCCACGATGCCACTTCGTTGCCCGTGCTTGCCCACGAGATCGACGCCTGCATGCTCGGCCAGGAACACCGCCTGCCGGCCTCGGTGCCGTACCGCAACTACGTGGCCCAGGCCCGCCTGGGCGTCAGCCGCGAAGACCATGAAGCCTTCTTCCGCGACATGCTCGGCGACATCGACGAGCCCACCCTGCCCTTCGACTTGCACGATGTGCAGGGCGATGGCGGTGAGATCGAGGAAGTCCATCAACGCATTAACAGCGCCTTGAGCCGCCGCCTGCGCGCACAGGCCCGCCAGTCCGGCGTCAGTGCGGCCAGCCTGGTGCATCTGGCCTGGGCCCAGGTGCTGGGCAAGGTCACCGGTAGGGATACCGTTGTCTTCGGTACTGTGTTGATGGGACGCATGAGCGGTTCCGCTGGGACAGACCGGGCGCTGGGCATGTTCATCAACACCCTGCCGATACGCATCGACATCGGTCATCAGGGGGCTCAGGCCAGCGTTCATACCACTCATGCCCGGTTATCGACACTGCTCAAGCATGAGCATGCCTCGCTATCCCTGGCTCAACGTTGCAGCGGCGTATCTGGCGAACTGCCGCTGTTCAGCGCCTTGCTCAACTATCGACACAGTGGCGGCGAAGCCTCGAACCCGGAAGCCAATGCCGCATGGACCGGCATTCAAACCCTGGGCGGAGAGGAGCGCAGCAACTACCCATTGATGTTGAACGTGGACGACCTGGGCGAGGACTTCATGCTCAACGTCCAAGCCGTGGTCGACATCGACGCGCAACGCGTCTGCGCCTACATGCAGACGGCACTGACCAGCCTGGTGGAAGCCCTTGAGCATTCACCCCTGGCGCCTTTGCACAGCCTGCCGATCCTGCCGGAGCAGGAGCGCAATCAGCTGATTGTCGACTTCAACGCCACCGAGCGCTTATACCCTCAAGAAGCACTCATCCACACACTCTTCGAGCAACAGGCAGAACGCCAACCTGACGCCTGTGCCGTCAGCGATCACAACGGCAAGGTGCTCACTTACGCCGAACTGAACCATAAAGCCAACCAGCTGGCGCACCAGTTGATCGAACGGGGCATCGGCCCGGATGATCGGGTGGCCGTGCGTCTGCACCGCAGCACGGACATGGTTGTCGCACTGCTGGCCATCCTGAAGGCCGGCGGCGCTTATATGCCCATCGATCCAGACCTGCCCGCTTCCCGTCAGTACTACATGCTCGATGACAGTGCTCCCGTGGCCCTGCTCACGGCGCAGGCACTGCTCGACTTTGCGGCGCCATCGCATTTGCCGGTGCTGCTGCTCGACAACCACGATGCCCAACGGACGCACCATCCAACCGGCAACCCACGGCCCACGACCCTGGGCCTTGAGCCGACCCACTTGGCCTACGTGCTCTACACCTCCGGTTCGACAGGCCTGCCGAAAGGCGTGATGAACGAACACCGTGGCGTGGTCAATCGCCTTCTTTGGGCGCAAAACCACTACGCGGTGAACGAAACCGACCGGGTCCTGCAAAAGACCCCGTATGGCTTCGACGTGTCGGTGTGGGAGTTTTTCCTGCCGTTGCTGGCCGGTGCGCAGTTGCACCTGGCGCGACCGGGTGGCCATCAGGATCCGGCCTACCTGGCTCACGTAATGCGCGAGCAACGCATTACCTTGCTGCACTTCGTGCCCTCGATGCTTGAGGTCTTCCTGGAACATGGCGACAGCCAGGGCTTCGCTGACCTGCGGCGCGTGCTGTGCAGCGGTGAGGCGTTGCCGGGCCATCTGGTTCGCCGTTTCAAGGCGCAATTGCCCGACACCGCGCTGCACAACCTGTACGGCCCGACCGAAGCGGCCGTCGATGTCACCGCATGGGACTGCTCAGGCCCCGACACGCCAGACAGTACGCCGATCGGCAAACCGATCGCCAATACCCGTCTCTACCTGCTCGATGCCTATCAACAGCCGGTCCCCTTGGGGGTGGCGGGAGAGGTTTACATCGCTGGCGTTCAAGTCGCGCGGGGGTATTTGAACCTGACGCAACTGACCGCCGAGCGCTTCCTGGACGATCCATTCAGCCAAGGCCCGGGTGCCCGGATGTACAAGACCGGCGACCTGGGCCGTTACCTGCCCGATGGCAATATCGAGTTCCTGGGACGAAACGACGACCAAGTGAAGATCCGTGGCTTGCGGATCGAATTGGGCGAGATCGAAGCCCGTCTGGCCCAGCACCACGAAGTGAAAGAAGTGGTGATGATGGCCAGGGAAGATGCGTCGGGCGAAAAGCGCCTGGTGGCGTATTACACATCACGGCTGTCGGGCGAAACGCTTGACATCGAGGTATTGCGTCTCCATCTGCAAGCCCATCTGCCGGACTATATGGTGCCCGCCGCTTACGTCTGTCTTGCGTCTCTACCGCTGACCTCCAACGGCAAACTGGACCGCAAGGCCTTGCCGGCTCCCGATCAGTGGGCCCTGGTCAGTCGCGAATACCAAGCGCCCCAAGGTGCCACCGAACGGGCCATCGCCGAGATCTGGCAAGAACTGCTGGGCATCGACGAGGTAGGTCGTCAAGACCATTTCTTCGAACTGGGTGGGCATTCGCTGCTGGCCGTGAAGTTGATCGAGCGTATGCGCCAGATCGGCCTGAGTGCCGACGTGCGCGTGCTGTTCAGCCAGCCGACTTTGACGGCCCTGGCCGCGGCCGTGGGCGGCGGCACGGAGATCGTGGTACCGACCAATCTGATCCCCGAGCACTGCGAACGCATCACCCCGGACATGCTGCCGCTGGTGAATCTGGACCAGGACGCCATAGACCGTATCGTCTCCAACGTGCCGGGCGGTGTCGGTAACGTGCAGGACATCTACGCCCTGGCACCGTTGCAGGAAGGCATTCTTTACCACCACCTTGCCGCTGAACGGGGCGATCCCTATGTCCTGAAATCGGTGTTTGCCTTGCAGGATCAAGCGTATCTGGAGGCTTTCAGCCAGGCGCTGCAACAGCTGATCCAGCGCCATGACATTCTTCGTACCGCCCTGCTCTGGGAGGGCCTGGAGGAACCTGTTCAGGTGGTTTGGCGCCAAGCCGCCCTGAGCGTGGAAACCCTCGACCTTGACCCGATGCAGGGCGATATTTCCCTGCAATTGCAGCAACGCCATGACCCTCGGCACTCTCGCCTGGACCTGACCCAAGCACCGTTGATGCGGCTGATCAGCGCCTACGATGCCGCCCACCAGCGCATCGTCTCACTGCTGCTGTGCCATCACCTGGTGCTCGACCACACGGCCCTGCAAGTGATGCGCGACGAAATGCAGGCCCTTATGTCGGGCAAAGGCAAGGAGCTGCCGGCCTCGGTGCCGTACCGCAACTACGTGGCCCAGGCCCGCCTGGGCGTCAGCCGCGAAGACCATGAAGCCTTCTTCCGCGACATGCTCGGCGACATCGACGAGCCCACCCTGCCCTTCGACCTGCACGATGTACAGGGCGACGGCGGTGAGATCGAAGAGGTGCATCAACGCGTCGATTCCGAACTGGCCCGACGTCTGCGCTATCAGGCTCGCAGCCTGGGGGTCAGTGCAGCCAGCCTCTGCCACCTGGCCTGGGCCCAGGTGCTGGGCAAGGTCACCGGCCAGGATACCGTTGTCTTCGGCACCGTATTGATGGGGCGCATGCAAGGCGGTGACGGTGCCGACCGTGCCTTGGGCATGTTCATCAACACCCTGCCAATACGCATCGACGTAGGCAATCAGGAAGTTCAAGCCAGCGCTCAAGCCACCCATGCACAACTGGCGACATTGCTTAAGCATGAGCATGCACCGCTATCCCTGGCTCAACGTTGCAGTGGTGTATCCAGCGAGCGGCCTCTGTTCAGCGCCTTGCTCAACTATCGACACAGTAACGACGAAGTCTTGAGTCCGGAAGCCGATGCCGTGTGGGCTGGTATTCAAGCCCTGGGCGGGGAGGAGCGCAGCAACTACCCGTTGATGTTGAACGTGGACGATCTGGGTGAGGACTTCATGCTCAACGCTCAGGTCGTGGCCGACATCGGCGCTCAGCGTGTTTGCGATTACATGCACGCGGCAATCGAAAGCCTGGTCAAGGCCCTGGAAGACGCACCGTCATCCGCGCTCAATACCTTGCCGATCCTGCCACAGCAGGAAATGCACAAGCTGCTGGTGGAATTCAACGCCACCGCACTGGATTACCCGCAGGAACAGACCCTCCATGGGTTGTTCGAAGCGCAGGTCGAACGCACGCCTGAAGCCGTCGCGGTGGTGCATGACGACGTCTGCCTGAGCTACCGCGAGCTGAACCGCCGCGCTAACCAGTTGGCGCATCACTTGCGTGACAACGGGGTCAAACCGGACTCCCGCGTGGCGATCTGCGTCGAACGCGGGCCTGAAATGATCGTCGGTCTGCTCGCGATCCTGAAAGCCGGGGGCGCCTATGTGCCGCTGGATCCGGCTTACCCTGCGGAACGAATTGCCTACATGCTTGAAGACAGTGCTCCGGCGGCGGTGTTGGCCCAGGACGCTACGGTCGAGCTGTTGGCCGATGCTGCGAGGGTGGTGATCAATCTCGATAATGAGCAGTGGCAGGACGAATCCGTCCTGAATCCGCTGGTGCCTGAGCTGACTTCTGCGCATCTGGCGTATGTGATCTACACCTCGGGTTCGACTGGTTTGCCGAAAGGCGTGATGATCGAGCACCGCAACACGGTGAATTTCCTGACCTGGGCTCATCGCACCTTTGACGCTCAAACTTTATCGAAAACCCTGTTCTCGACTTCGCTGAACTTCGACCTCGCGGTTTACGAGTGCTTCGCGCCGCTGACTTCAGGCGGCAGCATTGAAGTGGTCGCTAATGTGCTGGAACTGCAAGACGGCGAGCACGACGTCACCCTGATCAACACCGTGCCGTCGGCGCTCAAGGCGTTGCTGGAATCTGGTGGGTTGGGTGAAGGTGTCGACACGGTCAACGTGGCCGGTGAAGCTTTGAAGCGCAGCTTGGTGGAAACGCTGTTCGAGCAGACTTCGGTCAAGCGCCTGTGCAATCTCTACGGTCCCTCGGAAACCACCACTTATTCGAGTTGGGTCTCGATGGCCCGCGAAGACGGCTTTGCCGCGCACATCGGCAAGCCGGTGGCGAACACCCAGTTCTATCTGCTGGATGAACATAAACAACCCGTGCCGTTGGGCGTACCGGGGGAACTCTACATCGGTGGTGCCGGGGTTGCTCGCGGCTATTTGAACCGTGATGACCTGACGGCTGAACGCTTCCTCAAGGATCCGTTCAGCAGCGCTGCAAACGCCCGGATGTACAAGACCGGCGACCTGGGCCGCTGGCTGGCCGATGGCAATATCGAGTTCCTGGGACGAAACGACGATCAGGTCAAGATCCGTGGCTTCCGCATCGAACTGGGGGAGATCGAAGCCAAGCTTGCCCAGGCTTCCAACATCAAGGAAACCGTGGTCCTGGCCCGTGAAGACGTACCGGGTGACAAGCGTCTGGTGGCGTACTTCACCGCTGATGCCAAAGAAGTAAACCTCGACGGATTGCGCGAGCATTTGCTGGCCTGGATGCCCAGTCACATGGTCCCCGCCGCTTACGTTCAGCTCGACGCCCTGCCGCTGACGCCTAACGGCAAATTGGACCGCAAGGCCCTGCCGGCACCGGATCTTTCGTCAGTGATCAGTCGCGAATACGAAGCCCCCGTCGGTGAAACCGAAACAGTTCTGGCGCAGATCTGGACCGACCTGCTCCAGGTCGAGCGTGTGGGACGTCAAGACCATTTCTTCGAACTGGGTGGGCATTCGCTGCTGGCCGTGAAGTTGATCGAGCGTATGCGCCAGATCGGCCTGAGTGCCGACGTGCGCGTGCTGTTCAGCCAGCCGACTTTGACGGCCCTGGCCGCGGCCGTGGGCGGCGGCACGGAGATCGTGGTACCGACCAATCTGATCCCCGAGCACTGCGAACGCATCACCCCGGACATGCTGCCGCTGGTGAATCTGGACCAGGACGCCATAGACCGTATCGTCTCCAACGTGCCGGGCGGTGTCGGTAACGTGCAGGACATCTACGCCCTGGCACCGTTGCAGGAAGGCATTCTTTACCACCACCTTGCCGCTGAACGGGGCGATCCCTATGTCCTGAAATCGGTGTTTGCCTTGCAGGATCAAGCGTATCTGGAGGCTTTCAGCCAGGCGCTGCAACAGCTGATCCAGCGCCATGACATTCTTCGTACCGCCCTGCTCTGGGAGGGCCTGGAGGAACCTGTTCAGGTGGTTTGGCGCCAAGCCGCCCTGAGCGTGGAAACCCTCGACCTTGACCCGATGCAGGGCGATATTTCCCTGCAATTGCAGCAACGCCATGACCCTCGGCACTCTCGCCTGGACCTGACCCAAGCACCGTTGATGCGGCTGATCAGCGCCTACGATGCCGCCCACCAGCGCATCGTCTCACTGCTGCTGTGCCATCACCTGGTGCTCGACCACACGGCCCTGCAAGTGATGCGCGACGAAATGCAGGCCCTTATGTCGGGCAAAGGCAAGGAGCTGCCGGCCTCGGTGCCGTACCGCAACTACGTGGCCCAGGCCCGCCTGGGCGTCAGCCGCGAAGACCATGAAGCCTTCTTCCGCGACATGCTCGGCGACATCGACGAGCCCACCCTGCCCTTCGACCTGCACGATGTACAGGGCGACGGCGGTGAGATCGAAGAGGTGCATCAACGCGTCGATTCCGAACTGGCCCGACGTCTGCGCTATCAGGCTCGCAGCCTGGGGGTCAGTGCAGCCAGCCTCTGCCACCTGGCCTGGGCCCAGGTGCTGGGCAAGGTCACCGGCCAGGATACCGTTGTCTTCGGCACCGTATTGATGGGGCGCATGCAAGGCGGTGACGGTGCCGACCGTGCCTTGGGCATGTTCATCAATACCCTGCCGCTGCGGGTCGACCTGGGCAGCCAGGGTGTCCGCAACGGCGTGCAGGCAACCCACGCTCGCCTGACCGCGCTGCTCGGGCATGAACATGCGTCCCTGGTACTGGCTCAGCGTTGCAGCGGTGTATCGGGCGAACTGCCGCTGTTCAGCGCCTTGCTCAACTACCGACACAGTGGCAGCGAAACCCCGAATCCGGAAACCGATGCCGTATGGAGCGGCATTCAAACCCTGGGCGGGGAGGAGCGCAGCAACTATCCATTGACGTTGAACGTGGACGACCTGGGCGAGGACTTCATGCTCAACGTCCAAGCCGTGGTCGACATCGGCGCGCAACGTGTCTGCGACTACGTACAGACAGCGCTGGAGAGTCTGATCACGGCCCTGGAAGACGCACCGTCATCCGCGCTCAACGCCTTGCCGATCCTGCCGGCGGCGGAGCGCGAGCAGCTGCTGGTGGCGTTCAACGCCACCGCACTGGATTACCCGCAGGAACAGACCCTCCATGGGTTGTTCGAAGCGCAGGTCGAGCACGCCCCGGAAGCGGTTGCGGTGGTGCATGGCGACGTCCGCCTGAGCTACCGTGAGCTGAACCAGCGCGCTAACCAGCTGGCGCATCACTTGCGTGACAGCGGGGTCAAACCGGACTCCCGCGTGGCGATCTGCGTCGAACGCGGGCCCGAAATGATCATCGGTCTGCTCGCCATTCTGAAGGCGGGTGCCGGCTACGTGCCGCTCGATCCGGCCTACCCCGCCGAGCGCCTGGCGTTTCTGTTGGACGACAGCGAACCGGTGGCCGTGTTGGTTCAAGAAGCCACCCGTGAGCGGTTGGCGGACGCGTCGGTACCAATCATCAACCTCGACGACGCGATGCTGCAGCGGTATCCCGTCCTCAATCCACAGGTGCCGGAGCTGACCCCGGCGCACCTGGCCTACGTGATTTATACCTCCGGTTCCACCGGCCTGCCCAAGGGCGTGCAAGTCGAACACCGTAACGTGGCACGCCTGTTTTCAGCCACCCAGGCGTGGTTCGACTTCAACCCGACCGATGTCTGGGCATTGTTCCATTCCTTCGCCTTCGATTTCTCGGTCTGGGAAATATGGGGCGCTCTGGTCCACGGCGGACAATTGTTGATCGTGCCGCAGCCAGTCACCCGTTCGCCACAGGCTTGCTACACCCTGATCTGCGATGCCGGTGTCACAGTGCTCAATCAGACCCCAAGTGCGTTCCGCCAACTGATCGCCGCGCAAGGCGAGAGCCAGCAGGCGCATTCGCTGCGCCAGGTGATTTTCGGCGGCGAAGCCCTGGACCCCGGGATGCTCAAGCCGTGGTACGCAAAACCGGCCAACGCCGCCACGCAACTGGTCAACATGTATGGCATTACCGAAACCACGGTGCACGTGACCTATTACCCCTTGCAGGCCGAGGATGCGCAGCAGACGGGTATCAGTCCGATTGGTGTGCGCATTCCGGATTTGCAGACCTATGTGCTGGACGCCCAGCGCCAGCCCGTACCTATGGGCGTGGTCGGTGAGTTGTATGTCGGGGGTGCGGGCGTGGCCCGAGGCTACTTGAATCGCCCAGAGCTGAATGAAGAACGCTTTATTGCCGACCCGTTCAGCCCGAATCAGGGTGCACGGCTGTACCGAACCGGCGACCTGGTGCGCTGGTCTGCCGATGGCAGCCTCGAATATCGGGGACGTAATGACGATCAGGTGAAGATCCGTGGCTTCCGCATCGAGCTGGGCGAGATCGAGGCACAACTGGCAGCCTGTACCGGCGTGCGCGAAGCCGTGGCCGTCGCCCGCGAAGACGTGCCCGGCGACAAGCGCCTGGTGGCCTATATCATTCCGCAGGACGACACGGTCCCGAGCGCTTCGGACCTGCGTGCCCAATTGCAGCAGAACCTGGCCGAGCACATGCTGCCCGGCGCCTTTGTCACGATCAGCGCCTGGCCATTGACCTCCAACGGAAAACTGGACCGCAAGGCCCTGCCGGTACCGGGCCTGTCGTCGGTGATCAACCGCGAATACGAAGCCCCCGTCGGTGAAACCGAAACAGCTCTGGCGCAGATCTGGACCGACCTGCTCCAGCTCGAGCGTGTGGGACGTCATGACCATTTCTTCGAATTGGGCGGTCATTCGTTGTTGGCCGTGAAGTTGATCGAGCGCATGCGCCAGATTGGTCTGAGTGCCGATGTGCGCGTGCTGTTCAGTCAGCCAACTTTGAAGGCCCTGGCCGCTGCCGTGGGTGGCGGCACGGAGATCGTGGTACCAACCAACCTGATCCCCGAGCACTGTGAACGCATCACCCCGGACATGCTGCCACTGGCGGACCTGGACCAGGACGCCATCGACCGTATCGTGTCCAAGGTGCCGGGCGGCGTGGCCAACGTGCAGGATATCTACGCCCTGGCACCGTTGCAGGAAGGCATTTTTTACCACCACCTTGCCGCTGAACGGGGCGATCCCTATGTTCTGAAATCGGTGTTTGCCCTGCAGGATCAAGCCTGTCTGGAGGCTTTCAGCCAGGCGCTGCAACAGTTGATCCAGCGCCATGACATTCTTCGCACCGCCCTGCTCTGGGAAGGCCTGGACGAACCCGTGCAAGTGGTTTGGCGCCAAGCCGCCCTGAGCATGGAAACCCTCGACCTTGATCCGATGCAGGGCGATATTTCCCTGCAATTGCAGCAACGCCATGACCCTCGGCACTCTCGACTGGACCTGACCCAAGCACCGTTGATGCGGCTGGTCAGCGCCTACGATGCCCCCCACCAGCGCATCGTCTCGCTGCTGTTGTGCCATCACCTGGTGCTCGACCACACGGCCCTGCAAGTGATGCGTGACGAAATGCAGGCCCTTATGTCGGGCAAAGGCAAGGAGCTGCCGGCCTCGGTGCCGTACCGAAACTACGTGGCCCAGGCCCGCCTGGGCGTCAGCCGCGAAGACCATGAAGCCTTCTTCCGCGACATGCTCGGCGACATCGACGAGCCCACCCTGCCCTTCGACTTGCACG
The DNA here is from genome assembly GCF_024749045.1 of Pseudomonas sp. B21-028. Classification (NCBI taxonomy): domain Bacteria; kingdom Pseudomonadati; phylum Pseudomonadota; class Gammaproteobacteria; order Pseudomonadales; family Pseudomonadaceae; genus Pseudomonas; species Pseudomonas sp. B21-028. The sequence continues at coordinate 2,803,945 of NZ_CP087184.1, read as the reverse complement.
ATGTGCAGGGCGATGGCGGTGAGATCGAGGAAGTCCATCAACGCATTGACAGCGCCTTGAGCCGCCGCTTGCGCGTCCAGGCCCGACAGTCCGGCGTCAGCGCGGCCAGCCTGGTGCATCTGGCCTGGGCCCAGGTACTGGGCAAGATCACCGGCAAGGGCGATGTTGTCTTTGGCACCGTATTGATGGGGCGGATGCAAGGCGGCGAAGGCACCGACCGTGCCATCGGCATGTTCATCAATACTTTGCCATTGCGCGTCAACCTGGCGGCTCAAAGCGTACGCACCGGCGTCAAGAGCACGCATGGAAAACTGACTGCATTGCTGGCTCACGAACACGCATCACTGGCCCTGGCCCAGCGCTGCAGCGGCGTATCTGGCGAACTGCCGCTGTTCAGTTCCTTGCTCAACTACCGACACAATGGCAGCGAAGCCTCGAATCCGGAAGCCGATGCCGTATGGGCTGGCATTCAACCCCTGGGCGGGGAGGAACGCAGCAACTACCCGTTGACGTTGAACGTGGACGACCTGGGCGAGGACTTCATGCTCAACGCTCAGGTCGTGGTCGACATCGGCGCGCAGCGTGTCTGCAATTACATGCTGACGGCACTGGCAAGCCTGGTGGAAGCACTTGAACACTCACCCCTGGCGCCCTTGCACAGCCTGTCGATCCTGCCGGAGCAGGAGCGTCATCAGCTCATTGTCGGCTTCAACGCCACTGAAGACCTGTACCCTCAAGATGCACTCATCCACACACTCTTCGAGCAACAGGCAGAACGCCAACCTGACGCCTGCGCTGTCAGCGATCATAACGGCAAGATCCTCACTTACGCCGAACTGAACCATAAAGCCAACCAACTGGCGCACCAGTTGATCGAACAGGGCATCGGCCCGGATGATCGGGTGGCGATCTGTGTCGAACGCGGGCCCGAAATGATCATAGGTCTGCTCGCCATTCTGAAGGCGGGTGCCGGCTACGTGCCGCTCGATCCGGCCTACCCCGCCGAGCGCCTGGCGTTTCTGTTGGACGACAGCGAACCGGTGGCCGTGTTAGTTCAAGAAGCCACGCGGAAGGTGCTGATCACCGATGCGGTACCAATCATCAACCTCGACGACGCGATGCTGCAGCACTATCCCGTCCTCAATCCACAGCTGCCGGAGCTGACCCCGGCGCACCTGGCCTACGTGATCTACACCTCCGGTTCCACCGGCCTGCCCAAGGGCGTGCAAGTCGAACACCGTAACGTGGCACGCCTGTTTTCAGCCACCCAGGCGTGGTTCGATTTCAACCCGACCGATGTCTGGGCATTGTTCCATTCCTTTGCCTTCGACTTCTCGGTCTGGGAAATCTGGGGTGCTCTGGTCCATGGCGGACAGTTGTTGATCGTGCCGCAGCCAGTCACCCGTTCGCCACAGGCTTGCTATGCCCTGATCTGCGATGCCGGTGTTACGGTGCTCAATCAGACCCCAAGTGCGTTTCGCCAGTTGATCGCCGCGCAAGGCGAGAGCCAGCAGGTGCATTCGCTGCGTCAGGTGATTTTCGGCGGCGAAGCCCTGGACCCAGGGATGCTCAAGCCGTGGTACGCAAAGCCGGCCAACGCCGGCACGCAACTGGTGAACATGTATGGCATTACCGAAACCACGGTGCACGTGACCTATTACCCCTTACAGGTCGAGGATGCGCAGCAGACGGGTGTCAGCCCCATCGGTGTGCGCATCCCGGATTTGCAGACCTATGTGCTGGACGCCCAACGCCAGCCTGTGCCCATGGGCGTGGTCGGTGAGTTGTATGTCGGGGGTGCAGGCGTGGCGCGGGGGTATTTGAATCGCCCCGAACTGAATGAAGAACGCTTCATTGCTGACCCGTTCAGCGACAACAAGAGTGCACGGCTGTACCGAACCGGCGACCTGACGCGCTGGTCTGCCGATGGCAGCCTCGAATATCGGGGGCGTAATGACGATCAGGTCAAGATCCGTGGCTTCCGCATCGAACTGGGAGAGATCGAAGCCGAACTCGCCCGACACGAGGCAGTAGAAGACGCGGCAGTGATGGCCCGTGAAGACGTACCGGGTGACAAGCGTCTGGTGGCCTATTTCACCGCAGATACCGAAGTCAGCCTCGACGAACTGCGCGAACATTTGCTGGCCCGGATGCCCAGTTACATGGTGCCCGCCGCTTACGTACAGCTTGACGCTCTACCACTGACGCCTAACGGCAAGCTGGACCGCAAAGCGTTGCCGGCCCCCGACCAGTCAGCCTTGATCAGTCGCGAATACCAAGCGCCCCAAGGTAGCACCGAACAGGCCATCGCCGAGATCTGGCAAGACCTGTTGGGACTGCAACAGGTTGGCCGCCATGACCATTTCTTCGAACTGGGCGGTCACTCGCTGCTGGCCGTGAAGTTGATCGAGCGTATGCGCCAGATCGGCCTGAGTGCCGACGTGCGCGTGCTGTTCAGCCAACCAACCCTGGCGGCCCTGGCCGCGGCCGTGGGCAGTGGAAGTGAGATCAAGGTTCCGGCCAACCTGATTCCCGAGCATTGCGCACGCATTACCCCGGACATGCTGCCGCTGGCGGACCTGGACCAGGACGCCATCGACCGTATCGTGTCCAAGGTGCCGGGCGGCGTGTCCAACGTGCAGGACATCTACGCCCTGGCACCGTTGCAGCAAGGCATCTTGTACCACCACATCTCGGCGCACGAAGGCGACCCCTACGTGCTCCAGGCGCAATTCAACATCGCCGGTCCAGAGCGCCTGGACGCCTTCGTGACCGCGCTGCAAAGTGTGATCGACCGCCATGACATCCTCAGGACTGCCTTGTTCTGGGAAGGTCTGAGCGAACCGGCGCAGGTGGTGATGCGCAAGGCAGCGTTGCACCTTGAAGAAGTCATGCTCGACCCGGCCTCAGGTGCGATCGCAGAACAACTGCAGCAGCAGTTTGATCCGCGTCATTATCGCCTCGACCTGGGTCAGGCTCCGCTGATGCGCCTGGTCTACGCACAAGACGTGCTCAACCAATGCCTGGTAGCCACGCTGCTGTTCCATCACATGGCACTGGACCATACCGCCATGGAAGTGGTTCGGCACGATATGCAGGCACACTTGCTCGGCGAAACCGACGGTCTGGCCGTTCCCATGCCGTATCGCAACTACGTGGCCCAGGCACGTTTGGGAGGCAGTGACGCAGAGCACGAAGCCTTCTTCCGCGCCATGCTTGGCGACATCGACGAGCCCACCCTGCCCTTCGACCTGCACGATGTGCAGGGCAACGGCAGCGGTGTTGAAGAGGTTCATCTGCCGCTGGATGCGTCCCTGAGCAAGCGCTTGCGGACCCAGGCCCGACTGTTGGGCGTCAGCGCAGCCAGCCTGCATCATCTGGCCTGGGCCCAGGTGCTGGGCAAGGTCACCGGCAAGGATGATGTGGTCTTCGGCACCGTACTGATGGGCCGCATGAATGGCGGCGAAGGTGCTGACCGTGCCTTGGGCATGTTCATCAACACCTTGCCGCTGCGGGTCAACCTGGGACCTCACGATGTACGCTCGGGGGTCAGCCTGACTCATGCGCGGCTGACCGCCTTGCTGGGGCATGAGCATGCGTCACTGGCACTGGCCCAACGTTGCAGCAGCGTGCCCGCACCGACGCCCCTGTTCAGCGCATTGCTCAACTATCGCCATAGCGCCGTGGGATCGGTCTCCGCCGAAACCCTTGAAGCGTGGCGCGGGATCGAAACGGTGCACGCCGAAGAACGCACCAACTATCCGTTGACCTTGTCTCTGGACGACCTGGGCGAAGGGTTCGGCATCACCGTGCAAGCGGTCCACGGTATCGATGCCGGACGCGTCTGCGGCTACATGCACGCCGCAATCGAGAGCCTGATCAAGGCCCTGGAAGATGCACCGTCATCCGCGCTCAACACCTTGCCAATCCTGCCACAGCAGGAAATGCACAAGCTGCTGGTGGAATTCAACGCCACCGCACTGGATTACCCGCAGGAACAGACCCTCCATGGGTTGTTCCAAGCGCAGGTCGAACGCACGCCTGAAGCCGTCGCGGTGGTGCATGACGACGTCAGCCTGAGCTACCGCGAGCTGAACCAGCGCGCTAACCAGTTGGCGCATCACTTGCGTGGCAACGGGGTCGGGCCGGATTCTTGTGTGGCGATCTGCGTCGAACGCGGGCCTGAAATGATCGTCGGTCTGCTCGCGATCCTGAAAGCCGGCGGCGCCTATGTGCCGTTGGATCCAGCTTACCCTGCAGATCGGATTGCCTACATGCTGCGGGACAGCGCACCGGCTGCGGTCCTGGCGCAAGGCGCGACATTGGGCTTGCTGGCAGGCGTCTCGGTGCCGCTGATCGATCTGGACAGTCAGCCGCTGCAAGGTCAATCCGTCGACAATCCGCGGGTGCCGGACCTGACTTCGGCCCACCTGGCCTACGTGATCTACACCTCCGGTTCCACCGGATTGCCTAAAGGCGTGATGATCGAACACCGCAACACCGTGAACTTCCTGACCTGGGCCCATCAATCGTTCGATTCGACGGTGCTGGCAAGAACCCTGTTCTCCACCTCGCTGAACTTCGATCTGGCGGTCTACGAATGCTTCGCGCCACTGACCTCTGGCGGCAGTATCGAAGTGGTCACCAATGTGCTGGAGCTTCAGCAAAAAGACCACGATGTCACGCTGATCAATACCGTGCCGTCGGCGCTCCAGGCGCTGCTGGAGTCCGGTGGTCTGAATGAAAACGTGCACACGGTCAACGTCGCCGGTGAAGCGCTCAAGCGCAACCTGGTGGAACGTCTGTTCGAGCAGACCAGCGTCAAGCGCCTGTGCAACCTCTACGGCCCTTCGGAAACCACGACGTATTCAAGCTGGGTCTCCATGGACCGTAAAGACGGTTTCGTCGCGCACATCGGCAAGCCTGTCGCGAATACCCGGTTCTATCTGCTGGATGCGCACAAGCAACCGGTGCCGCTGGGTGTTCCGGGAGAAATCCATATCGGCGGTGCCGGCGTGGCGCGGGGTTACCTGAACCGTGACGACCTGACCGCCGAGCGTTTTCTGGATGATCCATTCAGCCAGGCTCCGGGGGCCCGGATGTACAAGACCGGCGACCTGGGCCGCTGGCTGGCTGATGGCAACATCGAGTTCCTGGGACGAAACGACGATCAGGTGAAGATCCGTGGCTTCCGTATCGAGCTGGGCGAGATCGAAGCCAAGCTCGCCCAACACGAGGCCGTGAAGGAAGCGGTGGTGATGGCCCGTGAAGACGTACCGGGCGACAAGCGTCTGGTGGCCTATTTCACTCAATCGGAAGCGGTGGGCATCGAAACCCTGCGCAATCATCTGCTAGCGCAATTGCCGGAGTACATGGTCCCGGCCGCCTACGTACAGCTCGACGCCCTGCCGCTGACGCCTAACAGCAAGCTGGATCGCAAGGCCCTGCCGGCACCGGACCTATCGTCGGTGAGCCGCCGCAACTACGCGGCACCTCAAGGTGAGGTCGAGATCGCCATCGCCCGGATCTGGCAGGAGCTACTGGGTGTTGAGCAGGTGGGTCGTCATGACCATTTCTTCGAACTGGGCGGTCACTCATTGCTGGCTGTCACCCTGATCGAGCGCATGCGCCAACAAAACATGAGTGCCGACGTGCGCGTGTTGTTCAGCCAGCCAACCCTCGCGACCCTGGCCGCTGCCGTGGGCGGCGGCACCGAGATCGTGGTGCCGGCCAACCTGATCTCCGAGCACTGTGAACGCATCACCCCGGACATGCTGCCGCTGGTGGACCTGGTCCAGGACGCCATCGACCGTATCGTGGCCAGCGTGCCGGGCGGTGTCGCTAACGTGCAGGACATCTATGCACTGGCCCCGTTGCAACAAGGCATCCTCTATCACCACATTTCGGCACAGCAGGGAGATCCCTACGTGTTGCAGGCACAGTTCCGGATAGAGGATTACCAGCGCCTGGGGGCGTTTACCGACGCACTGCAAAGTGTGATCGATCGGCATGACATCCTCAGGACCGCCGTGCTCTGGGAAAGCCTGAGTGAACCTGTACAAGTAGTCTGGCGCCATGCCGCGCTGCACCTTGAAGAGGTTCATCTGGACCCTGCGGCCGGCGCCATCACCGAGCAACTGATGCAGCGTTTCGACCCGTGTCACCATCGCCTCGACGTGACTCAAGCCCCATTGATGCGCCTGGCTTACGCACAGGACGTCCTCAATCGGCGTCTGGTGGCGGTACTGTCATTCCATCACATGGCGCTGGACCATACCGCCCTTGATGTGGTGCGGCACGAGATGCAGGCACACCTGATGGGGCGCAACGATCAGTTGACGCCGGCAGTGCCGTATCGCAACTACGTGGCGCAGGTCCGCCTGGGTGCCAGCCGGGAAAAGCACGAGGCATTTTTCACCGACATGCTGGGTGATGTTGACGAGCCGACGCTACCGTTCGGCTTGCACGATGTACAAGGTGACGGGACGCACATCGAAGAAGCGGAACAGGTCATTGCCCATGACCTGAACCGCCGGTTACGTTTGCAGGCCCGACAACTGGGCGTCAGCGCCGCCAGTCTTTATCACTTGGCATGGGCACAGGTCCTGGCCCAGGTGTCCGGCAAGGATGACGTGGTGTTCGGCACCGTGTTGATGGGTCGCCTGCAAGGCGGTGACGGCGCCGACCGCGCGCTGGGCATGTTCATCAACACTCTGCCGTTGCGGGTCGACCTGGTTGATCAAGGTGCTCACGCCGGGGTCAAGTTGACCCATGCACGGTTGACCGCCTTGCTGGAGCATGAACATGCTTCTCTGGCACTGGCCCAGCGCTGCAGTAGAGTAGCGACCTCGACACCGTTGTTCAGCGCCTTGCTTAACTACCGGCACAGCACGGCTGGTACCGCATCGGCTGAAGTGCCCGATCCCTGGCACGGTATTGACGTGCTGGGCGGGACAGAACGCACCAACTACCCCTTGACCCTGAACGTCGATGACTTGGGTGACGGCTTCAAGCTCACCGTTCTGGTCGCCGGGCAGGTGGAGGCGCATCGGGTCTGCATCTACCTGCAGACGGCGCTGGAAAACCTGGTGGAAGCACTTGAGCACTCATCCCGAGTGCCTTTGCACAGCCTGTCGATCCTGCCGGAGCAGGAGCGCAATCAGCTGATTGTCGACTTCAATGCCACCGCACTGGATTACCCGCAGGAACAGACCCTCCATGGGTTGTTCGAAGCGCAGGTCGAACGCACGCCGGAAGCCGTCGCGGTGGTGCATGACGACGCACGCCTGAGCTACCGCGAGCTGAACCGCCGCGCTAACCAGTTGGCGCATCACTTGCGTGACTGCGGGGTCGGGCCGGATGCCCGCGTGGCGATCTGTGTCGAACGCGGACCTGAAATGATCGTCGGTCTGCTCGCGATCCTGAAAGCCGGCGGCGCCTATGTGCCGTTGGATCCGGTTTACCCTGCAGAACGAATTGCCTACATGCTGCAGGACAGCGCTCCAACTGCGGTCCTGGCACAAGGCACAACATTGGGCTTGCTGGCAGGCGTTTCGGTGCCGTTGATCGATCTGGACAGTCAGTCGTTGCAGGATCAATCCGTCGTCAACCCGCTGATTCCAGACCTGACCTCGTCGCACCTGGCCTACGTGATCTACACCTCCGGTTCGACCGGCCTGCCGAAAGGCGTGATGATCGAACACCGCAACACGGTGAACTTCCTGATTTGGGCGCATCAATCGTTCGATTCATCGGTGCTGGCGAAAACCCTGTTCTCGACCTCGCTGAACTTCGACTTGGCCGTGTACGAATGCTTCGCACCGCTGACGTCGGGCGGCAGCATTGAAGTGGTCACTAATGTACTGGAACTGCAACACGGTGAGCACGACATCACCTTGATCAACACCGTGCCGTCAGCGCTCAAGGCTCTGCTGGAGTCCGGTGGGCTGGGTGATGGCGTCGATACGGTGAACGTGGCCGGTGAAGCGCTCAAGCGCAGTCTGGTGGAAACGCTGTTCGAACAGACTTCGGTCAAGCGCCTATGCAATCTCTATGGGCCTTCGGAAACCACGACCTATTCCAGTTGGGTGTCCATGGCTCGCGAGGACGGGTTTGCCGCACACATCGGTAAGCCGGTGGCGAACACCCAGTTCTATTTGCTGGATGAACATAAACAACCCGTGCCATTGGGTGTTCCAGGGGAAATCTACATCGGTGGCGCCGGGGTCGCTCGCGGTTATCTCAATCGTGATGATCTGACCGCAGAGCGTTTCCTCAAGGATCCGTTCAGTAGCGCTGCAAACGCCCGGATGTACAAGACCGGCGACCTCGGCCGCTACCTGCCGGACGGCAACATCGAATACCTCGGCCGTAACGACGATCAGGTGAAGATCCGCGGTTTCCGCATCGAGCTGGGAGAGATCGAAGTCAAGCTCGCCCAACACGAGGCGGTGAACGAAGCGGTGGTGCTGGCTCGTGAGGATGTACCGGGCGACAAACGCCTGGTCGCCTATTTCACCCAGTCAGAAGCGGTGGACATCGAGGCTCTGCGCATTCATCTGCAGGGGCAGCTACCGGAATACATGGTCCCCGTGGCCTACGTATACCTCGACGAACTGCCTCTGACCCCCAACGGCAAACTTGACCGCAAGGCCCTGCCGGTGCCGGACCTGTCGTCGGTGATCAGCCGCGAATACGAGGCACCTCAAGGTGAGGTCGAGATCGCCATTGCCAGGATCTGGCAGGAGTTGTTGGACATCGACCAGGTGGGTCGTCATGACCATTTCTTCGAACTGGGCGGCCACTCATTGCTGGCGGTCACCCTGATCGAACGCATGCGCCAGGTCGGCCTGAGTGCCGATGTGCGCGTGCTGTTCAGCCAACCAACCCTGGCGGCCCTGGCCGCGGCCGTGGGCAGTGGAAGTGAGATCGTGGTACCGACCAACCTGATCCCCGAGCACTGTGAACGCATCACCCCGGACATGCTGCCGCTGGCGGACCTGGACCAGGACGCCATCGACCGTATCGTGTCCAAGGTGCCGGGCGGCGTGGCCAACGTGCAGGATATCTACGCCTTGGCGCCACTGCAGGAGGGTATTCTTTATCACCACCTTGCCGCTGAGCGGGGCGACCCCTATGTCCTGAAATCGGTGTTTGCCTTGCAGGATCAAGCCTGTCTGGAGGCTTTCAGCCAGGCGCTGCAACAGTTGATCCAGCGCCATGACATTCTTCGCACCGCCTTGCTCTGGGAGGGTCTGGAGGAACCTGTTCAGGTGGTTTGGCACCAAGCCGCCCTGAGCATGGAAACCCTCGACCTTGACCCGATGCAGGGCGATATTTCCCTGCAATTGCAGCAACGCCATGACCCTCGGCACTCTCGACTGGACCTGACCCAAGCACCGTTGATGCGGCTGATCAGCGCCTACGATGCCCCCCACCGGCGCATCGTCTCGCTGCTGCTGTGTCATCACCTGGTGCTCGACCACACGGCCCTGCAAGTGATGCGTGACGACATGCGGGCCCTTATGTCGGGCAAAGGCAAGGAGCTGCCGGCCTCGGTGCCGTACCGCAACTACGTGGCCCAAGCCCGCCTGGGCGTCAGCCGCGAAGACCATGAAGCCTTCTTCCGCGACATGCTCGGCGACATCGACGAGCCCACCCTGCCCTTCGACCTGCACGATGTACAGGGCGATGGCGGTGAGATCGACGAGGTGCACCAGCACGTCGATACCGAACTGGCCCGACGTCTGCGCTATCAGGCTCGCAGCCTGGGGGTCAGTGCAGCCAGCCTCTGCCACCTGGCCTGGGCCCAGGTGCTGGGCAAGGTCACCGGCCAGGATACCGTTGTCTTCGGCACCGTGTTGATGGGGCGCATGCAAGGCGGTGACGGTGCCGACCGTGCCTTGGGCATGTTCATCAATACCCTGCCGCTGCGGGTCGACCTGGGCAGCCAAGGTGTCCGCAACGGCGTGCAGAAAACCCACGCCCGCCTGACCGCGCTGCTCGGACATGAACATGCGTCCCTGGTACTGGCTCAACGTTGCAGCGGCGTATCTGGCGAACTGCCGCTGTTCAGCGTCTTGCTCAACTACCGACACAGTGGCGGCGAAGCCTCGAACCCGGAAGCCAATGCCGCATGGACCGGCATTCAAACCCTGGGCGGAGAGGAGCGCAGCAATTACCCGTTGATGTTGAACGTGGACGACCTGGGCGAGGACTTCATGCTCAACGTCCAAGCCGTGGTCGACATCGACGCGCAACGCGTCTGCGCCTACATGCAGACGGCACTGACCAGCCTGGTGGAAGCCCTTGAGCATTCACCCCTGGCGCCTTTGCACAGCCTGCCGATCCTGCCGGAGCAGGAGCGCAATCAGCTGATTGTCGACTTCAACGCCACCGAGCGCTTATACCCTCAAGAAGCACTCATCCACACACTCTTCGAGCAACAGGCAGAACGCCAACCTGACGCCTGTGCCGTCAGCGATCACAACGGCAAGGTGCTCACTTACGCCGAACTGAACCATAAAGCCAACCAGCTGGCGCACCAGTTGATTGAACGGGCATCGGCCCGGATGATCGGGTGGCCGTGCGTCTGCACCGCAGCACGGACATGGTTGTCGCACTGCTGGCCATCCTGAAGGCCGGCGGCGCTTATATGCCCATCGATCCAGACCTGCCCGCTTCCCGTCAGTACTACATGCTCGATGACAGTGCTCCCGTGGCCCTGCTCACGGCGCAGGTACTGCTCGACTTCGTGGCACCATCGCATTTGCCGGTGCTGCTGCTCGACAACCACGATGCCCAACGGGCGCACTATCCAACCGGCAACCCACGGCCCACGACCCTGGGCCTTGAGCCAACCCACTTGGCCTACGTGCTCTACACCTCCGGCTCGACAGGCCTGCCGAAAGGCGTGATGAACGAACACCGTGGCGTGGTCAACCGCCTTCTTTGGGCGCAAAACCACTACGCGGTGAACGAAACCGACCGGGTCCTGCAAAAGACCCCGTATGGCTTCGACGTGTCGGTGTGGGAGTTTTTCCTGCCGCTGCTGGCCGGTGCGCAGTTGCACCTGGCGCGACCGGGTGGCCATCAGGATCCGGCCTACCTGGCTCACGTAATGCGCGAGCAACGCATTACCTTGCTGCACTTCGTGCCCTCGATGCTTGAGGTCTTCCTGGAACATGGCGACAGCCAGGGCTTCGCTGACCTGCGGCGCGTGCTGTGCAGCGGTGAGGCGTTGCCGGGCCATCTGGTTCGCCGTTTCAAGGCGCAATTGCCCGACACCGCGCTGCACAACCTGTACGGCCCGACCGAAGCGGCCGTCGATGTCACCGCATGGGACTGCTCAGGCCCCGACACGCCAGACAGTACGCCGATCGGCAAACCGATCGCCAATACCCGTCTCTACCTGCTCGATGCCTATCAACAGCCGGTCCCCTTGGGGGTGGCGGGAGAGGTTTACATCGCTGGCGTTCAAGTCGCACGGGGGTACTTGAACCTGACGCAACTGACCGCCGAGCGCTTCCTGGACGATCCATTCAGCCAAGCCCCCGGAGCCCGGATGTACAAGACCGGCGACCTGGGCCGCTACCTGCCCGATGGCAATATCGAGTTCCTGGGACGAAACGACGACCAAGTGAAGATCCGTGGCTTGCGGATCGAACTGGGCGAAATCGAAGCCAGACTCGTCCAACACGAAACGGTGAAAGAAGCCCTCGTCATGGCACGCGAAGACGTACCGGGTGACAAACGCCTGGTGGCTTATTACACGCGAGCAGTGGAAAGCGAGGTCGCGGACATCGAAACCCTGCGTGTCCATTTACAGGCGCAACTGCCGGAATACATGATCCCGGCCGCCTACGTACAGCTTGCCGCCCTACCGCTGACCCCTAATGGCAAGCTGGATCGCAAGGCCCTGCCCGCGCCGGGTCAATCGTCGTCGGTCAGCCGCGTTTACGAAGCACCGCAGCATGACGTCGAGATCGCCCTGGCTCGGATCTGGGAAGATTTATTGGGTATCGACTCAGTAGGTCGTCATGACCATTTCTTCGAACTGGGTGGGCATTCGCTGCTGGCCGTGAAATTGATCGAGCGTATGCGCCAGATCGGCCTGAGTGCCGACGTGCGTGTACTGTTCAGCCAGCCAACCCTGGCCGCCCTGGCCGGAGCCGTGGGCAGTGGCACGGAAATCGTGGTACCAGCCAACCTGATTACCCTGAACTGCGAACGCATCACTCCGGACATGCTGCCACTGGCGGACCTGGACCAGGACGCCATCGACCGTATCGTGTCCAGCGTGCCGGGCGGTGTCGGCAATGTGCAGGACATCTACGCCCTGGCCCCGTTGCAGGAGGGCATTCTGTACCACTATCTTGCTGCACAGCAGCGTGATCCCTATGTGCAACAGGCCCTGTTCGCCTTCGAGGACCGCCAGCGACTCGACGCCTTCGCGCAGGCTCTGCAAGGCGTGATCGGCCGGCATGACATTTTGCGCACGGCTGTTCTCTGGGAAGGTCTGGATGGGCCGGTACAAGTGGTCTGGCGTGAAGCGCAGCTTGTGCTGGAAGAGGTTGCCCTGGCGTCGCAGGACGATATTGCCGAGCAGCTGCGCGCCCGTTTCGATACTCGTCATTATCGCCTGGACATCACCCAGGCACCGCTGATGCGCCTGGCATTTATGCAAGATGTGGCCAATCAGCGTTGGGTGGCGATCCTGCTGTTTCACCACATTGCCCTCGACCATACGGCGTTGGAGGTGGTACAGCACGAAATGCAGGCCTACTTGCTGGGCAACACGCAGCAACTGCGCGAGGCGGTACCGTATCGCGACTATGTGGCGCAGGCACGTCTGGGGATGCGCGCTGAAGCGCACGCTGCCTTTTTCAGCGAGATGCTGGCCGACATCGATGAACCGACGCTGCCGTTCGGTCTGCACGATGTGCGGGGCGACGGGCAAGGTATCGAAGAAGCCATGCTGGCGCTGGACCCGGGTTTGAGCCAGCGTTTGCGCAGGTTGGCGCGTGAACTGGGTGTCAGTACCGCCAGCCTCTTTCATTTGGCCTGGGCGCAGGTGCTGAGCAAGGTCACCGGCAAGGACGACGTCGTGTTTGGCACGGTACTGATGGGGCGGATGCAGGGCGGCAAAGGCGCCGACCGTGCCGTCGGCATGTTCATCAATACCCTGCCCTTACGCGTCAACCTGGCGACCCAAGGCGTTCGCGCTGGGGTCCAGGCCACGCACAGGCAACTGACGGCATTGCTGGGTCACGAACATGCCTCACTGGCCCTGGCCCAACGCTGCAGCGGGGTCGCTGCGCCTGCGCCGTTGTTCAGTGCCTTGCTCAACTACCGGCACAGTTGGGCCAGCGTAGCAACCAACGAAGCCCTCCAGGCGTGGCGCGGCATCGAAACCCTCAATGGCGACCAGCGCACCAACTACCCGCTGACCCTGAACATCAACGACCAGGGCGACGGCTTTACTCTGAGTGTTCTGGTGGCAGAGCACATTGGCGCTCAACGTGTGTGCGGCTACACGCAGACAGCATTGAGCAGCCTGGCCGACGCGCTGGAACAGGCCCCACAGACTGCCCTCGACGCGCTGGAGATTCTGCCTCATATCGAGCGTCAACAACTGCTGGTGAACTTCAACGTCACACAACGTCGTTACCCCCACGACAAGACCGTCCATGGCCTGTTCGAAACGCAAGCCGAGGCTCAGCCAGACGCCGTGGCCGCAATTGACGATGACCAGGCCGTGACTTATCGCGAGCTGAATCAACGCGCCAATCGTCTCGCCCATCATCTGATTGGCCTGGGCGTACAGCCGGGCGATCGGGTGGCGATCCTGCTGGAGCGCTCCCTGGGGCTGGTGATCAGCCAATTGGCGATACTCAAGTGCGCGGCGATCTATGTACCGCTGGACGTCAACGCGCCCGCCGAACGCCTGCATTTCATGGTTCAGGACAGCCAGGCGGCTATCGTCCTGACCCACAGCACTGCAATGGACATATCCGGAGCCCGGCGTGTCGATCTTGACATCCTGGCCCTTGATGGATCGAACAGCGAGCCGCACCTGCCGCTATCTGGCGAAGCCATCGCTTACATCATGTACACCTCGGGCTCCACCGGTACGCCGAAAGGTGTGCTGGTGCCACACCGGGCGATCACCCGCCTGGTGATCAACAACGGTTACGCCGACTTCAACGCCCTGGATCGCGTGGCGTTTGCGTCCAACCCTGCGTTCGACGCCAGCACCCTGGAGGTCTGGGCTCCGTTGCTCAACGGCGGGTGCGTGGTGGTGGTCGAGCAGGATGTGCTGCTGTCGCAAGAGCGATTCTGCAACCTGCTGCGCGAACAAGCGGTCAGCATGCTGTGGATGACAGCGGGGTTGTTCCATCAATACGCCGATGGTTTGACTGAAGTATTCCAGCAGTTGCGTTACCTGATCGTGGGTGGCGATGTACTGGACCCGGCCGTGATCAGGCGCGTGCTGAAAAGCGGTGCACCCCGGCATTTGCTCAATGGCTACGGCCCAACCGAAGCCACGACCTTCACCACGACATATGAAATCACTTCTGTGAACGAGGGCAGCGTCCCGATTGGTCGACCTGTCGGCAACACTCGCGTCTATGTGCTGGACCGTCATCAGCAACCAGTAGCGGTCGGTGTGGCGGGTGAGCTGTACATCGGTGGCGATGGCGTGGCCAAGGGTTACCTGAACCAGCCTGAACTGACGGCTGAAAAATTCATCGCCGACCCGTTCAGCGACAACCAGGATGCACGTCTGTACCGCACCGGCGACCTGGTGCGCTGGTCGTCGCAGGGCACGATCGAATTCCTGGGCCGAAACGACGATCAAGTCAAGATCCGAGGTTTCCGTGTCGAACCGGGGGAAATCGAAACGCGTCTGGGGGGGCATGACAGCGTGCGTGAAGCAGCGGTGTTGGTGGTCAAAGACGACACCGGTAACCCGCAACTGGTGGGCTATTACACCCTGCAAGCAGACCAGACGGTGGATACCCAGAGCTTGCGCGCCCACTTGTCGGCGCAACTACCGGACTACATGGTTCCTGCGGCCTACGTGCAACTCGACAGGCTGCCATTGACCGCCAACGGCAAGTTGGACCGTCGTGCGCTGCCCGCACCGGATCACCGCGCGTTCAGTCGCTGCGAATACGTTGCGCCAATCGGCGAGACCGAAGAAACCCTGGCCCGCTTGTGGGCCGAGGTACTCAAGGTCGATCAGGTGGGTCGTCACGACCACTTCTTCGAACTGGGCGGTCACTCGCTGTTGGCCGTGAAGTTGATTGAGCATATGCGCCAGATCGGCCTGAGTGCCGACGTACGCGTACTGTTCAGCCAGCCAACCCTCGCGGCCCTGGCCGCTGCCGTCGGTGGCGGCACGGAAGTCCTGGTGCCAGCCAACTTGATCCCCGAGCACTGCGCACGCATCACCCCGGACATGCTGCCACTGGCGGACCTGGACCAGAACGCCATCGACCGTATCGTCTCCAGCGTCCCGGGCGGCGTGGCCAATGTGCAGGACATCTACGCCCTGGCGCCGCTGCAGGAAGGCATCCTCTATCACCATCTCATGGCCCCCGAGGATGACCCATACCGGCGAAATGTGCTGTTCAGCTTTGACAGCCGGGAACGCGTGCAACATTTTGCCGAGGCCTTGCAGGCGGTGATTGCTCGCCACGACATCTTGCGCACCAGC
The DNA here is from genome assembly GCF_024749045.1 of Pseudomonas sp. B21-028. Taxonomy (NCBI): domain Bacteria; kingdom Pseudomonadati; phylum Pseudomonadota; class Gammaproteobacteria; order Pseudomonadales; family Pseudomonadaceae; genus Pseudomonas; species Pseudomonas sp. B21-028. Next base: position 2,788,224 of record NZ_CP087184.1, on the reverse strand, counting down.
CTCTTCTGGGAAGGCCTGGACCAACCTGTCCAGGTGGTCTGGCGCCAGGCCGGGCTGATTGTGGAGGAGTTCCGTCTCGACCCCGCCACCCCCGATATCATCGCGCAGCTGCATAGTCATGATCGGGTGGACATTCGCCAGGCGCCAATGCTGCATATCGCCTATGCCCATGATCCACTCGCTGACCGCTGGGTAGCGCTGCTGGTGTTCCATCACCTGATCCACGATGCCACTTCGTTGCCTGTGCTTGCCCACGAGATCGACGCCTGCATGCTCGGCCAGGAACATTGCCTGCCAGCCTCGGTGCCGTACCGCAACTATGTGGCCCAGGCCCGCCTGGGCGTCAGCCGCGAAGACCATGAAGCCTTCTTCCGCGACATGCTCGGCGACATCAACGAACCCACCCTGCCCTTCGACCTGCATGATGTGCAGGGCGATGGCGGTGAGATCGAGGAAGCCCATCAACGCGTTGACAGCGCCTTGAGCCGCCGCTTGCGCGTCCAGGCCCGACAGTCCGGCGTCAGTGCGGCCAGCCTGGTGCATCTGGCCTGGGCCCAGGTGCTGGGCAAGGTCACCGGCCAGGATACCGTTGTCTTCGGCACCGTATTGATGGGGCGCATGCAAGGCGGTGACGGTGCCGACCGTGCCTTGGGCATGTTCATCAATACCTTGCCAATGCGGGTCGACCTGGGCAGCCAGGATGTCCGCAACGGCGTGCAGACAACCCACGCTCGCCTGACCGCGCTGCTCGGGCATGAACATGCGTCCCTGGTACTGGCTCAGCGTTGCAGCGGCGTCGCGGCACCGGCACCGCTGTTCAGCGCCTTGCTCAATTACCGCCACACCGACGCATCGGGTACCGCCGAGGGGCTCGGTGCCTGGATCGATATCGAGCGGTTCAAAGCCACGGAACGGACCAATTATCCGCTGGCGTTGAACGTGGACGATGAGGGCCAGGGCTTTACCTTCACCCTCACCTGCCCGGCCAATACCGGGGCGGAACGGATCGCCGGCTACGTGCAGACTGCGCTGGAAAGCCTGGTCACGGCCCTGGAAGACGCACCGTCATCCGCGCTCAACGCCTTGCCGATCCTGCCGGCGGCGGAGCGCGAGCAACTGCTGGTGGCGTTCAACGCCACCGACGCCGGGTATCCGCTGGAGCAGACCATTCACGGGTTGTTCGAGGAACAGGTGCAGCGCACGCCGGAAGCGATGGCAGTGCTGCATGGCGACGTCCGCCTGAGCTACCGTGAGCTGAACCAGCGCGCTAACCAGCTGGCGCATCACTTGCGTGACAGCGGGGTCAAACCGGACTCCCGCGTGGCGATCTGCGTCGAACGCGGGCCCGAAATGATCATCGGTCTGCTCGCCATTTTGAAGGCGGGTGCCGGCTACGTGCCGCTTGATCCGGCCTACCCCGCCGAGCGCCTGGCGCTTCTGTTGGAAGACAGCGAACCGGTGGCCGTGTTGGTTCAAGAAGCCACCCGTGAGCGGTTGGCGGACGCGTCGGTACCAATCATCAACCTCGACGACACGATGCCGCAGCAGCATTCCGTCTTCAATCCCCAGGTACCGGAGCTGACCCCAGCCCACCTGGCCTACGTGATCTACACCTCCGGCTCCACCGGCCTGCCCAAGGGCGTGCAAGTCGAACACCGCAACGTGGCACGCCTGTTTTCGGCCACCCAGGCGTGGTTCGATTTCAACCCGACCGATGTCTGGGCATTGTTCCATTCCTTCGCCTTCGACTTCTCGGTCTGGGAAATCTGGGGCGCTCTGGTCCATGGCGGACAGCTGTTGATCGTGCCGCAGACAGTCACCCGTTCACCACAGGCCTGCTACGCCCTGATCTGCGATGCCGGTGTTACGGTGCTCAACCAGACCCCTAGCGCCTTCCGCCAACTGATCGCCGCGCAAGACGAAAGCCAGCAGACGCACTCCCTGCGCCAGGTGATTTTCGGCGGCGAAGCCCTGGACCCAGGGATGCTCAAGCCGTGGTACGCAAAACCGGCCAACGCCGGCACGCAACTGGTCAACATGTATGGCATCACCGAAACCACGGTGCACGTGACCTATTATCCCTTGCAGGTCGAGGATGCGCAGCAGACGGGTGTCAGCCCCATCGGCGTACGCATTCCGGATTTGCAGACCTATGTGCTGGACGCCCGGCGCCAGCCTGTGCCCATGGGCGTGGTCGGTGAGTTGTATGTCGGGGGTGCGGGCGTGGCGCGGGGGTATTTGAATCGCCCCGAGCTGAATGAAGAACGCTTCATTGCCGACCCGTTCAGCCCGAATCAGGGTGCCCGCCTGTACCGTACCGGCGACTTGGTGCGCTGGTCTGTCGACGGTAGCCTCGAATACCGGGGGCGTAATGACGATCAGGTGAAGATCCGGGGCTTCCGCATCGAGCTGGGGGAGATCGAAGCCGAACTCGCCCGACACGAGGCAGTAGAAGAAGCGGCAGTGATGCCCCGGGAAGACGTACCGGGCGACAAGCGTCTGGTGGCCTATTTCACCGCAGATGCCGAAGTCAGCCTCGACGAGCTGCGCGAGCATTTGCTGGCCCGGATGCCCAGTTACATGGTGCCCGCCGCTTACGTCCGTCTCGCGTCTCTACCGCTGACCTCCAACGGCAAACTGGACCGCAAAGCGTTGCCGGCTCCCGACCAGTCGGCCCTGATCAGTCGCGAATACCAAGCGCCCCTAAATGGCACCGAACAGGCCATCGCCGAGATCTGGCAGGAACTGCTGGGTGTTGAGCTGGTGGGTCGTCATGACCACTTTTTCGAGCTTGGAGGGCACTCGCTGTTGGCGGTGCAGATGATATCGAGGCTGCAAAAGGTACTGGACAAGACCATCGCCCTGCGAGATTTGTTCGTGGAACCTACCGTTGCTGGATTTGCGCAAGCACTGGCGCCGCAATCGCGCACGGCTACCCGAAGTAACGTGGTACCGATCCGCCGCAACGGTAGCCAGCGCCCCTTGTTCCTGGTGCATCCGGCAGGTGGTGAAGTGCAATATGCAAGGGACTTGGCGCCCTGGCTGAATGCCGAGATACCGGTCTACGGTATTGCGGCCAATGGTTTCTTCGCTGGAGAGAAAACGCTGAACACCATACCGGACATTGCGGCCAACTACCTGACGGCTATCCGCGAAGTGCAACCGCAAGGACCTTATCGAATCGCCGGTTGGTCGGCAGGCGGTTTGATTGCCCACGAAATGGCTCATCAGGCCATCGCCCTCGGAGAAACGATAGAGTTCCTTGGCATCATCGACTCCAACATACAAGAGACAGCGCCCAATAGGCCCATCAGCGAAGCACAATTCTTGCTGGTGTTGGTGAAAGGACGGATGGAACCCGCCCTGGAAGCGTCCCTTCAAGAACTGGCCGCCACCCACGAAATCGAACCCATGCTGATATCGGTCTTGAGCAATAACCTGCTGCCGGAGTTGGGAAAGGATATCGACACCGCGCTGCTGCGAACTCACCTGGCGGTGGCCTACTCGATCTATCAAGCCATGGATACCCATGTCAGCCCGAGCACGGCGGTCAAAGTCTCGCTGTTCATCGCCCAGGACGAACCGCGCCCCGACACCACCCTGGGCTGGCGCGCCTTCCATGGTGAGCACTTACACGTCACCCTGGTACCCGGAGAACACCACACGATGATGAGAGCACCCTACGTCAGCGAGTTGGGCGAGGCGATTTCCCAGGCCTTGAAATGTAAATAATCCACGGGAAAAACTGCAGACCGCGCCAGCCTTCGCTCCGGCGCGGCATTGCATCCTATCCCGTTGAACGCTCATCCCTGACCATGATGCCGCTCACTTAAGCAAGTAGATGAACCCGTGGCGAGGGGATTCATCCCCGCTGGGCTGCAAAGCAGCCCCAACACAGGCAACTCAATCCGCCTGATATACCGAGTCGCGGGGCTTTGGGGCTGCTGCGCAGCCCAGCGGGGATGAATCCCCTCGCCACAGTGGACCGGGCAAGTTTTAAGTGAATGATTACAACCCACTCCGGGAAACGTTCTCACAAGCCTTCAATCCGGCGCGGCATCGCATCCCTATCCCGTTGAACGCTCGCCCCTGACCATGATGCTGCTCACTTAAGCAAGTAGATGAACCCGTGGCGAGGGGATTCATCCCCGCTGGGCTGCAAAGCAGCCCCAACACAGGCGACTCAATCCGCCTGATATACCGAGTCGCGGGGCTTTGGGGCTGCTGCGCAGCCCAGCGGGGATGAATCCCCTCGCCACAGTGGACCGGGCAAGTTTTAAGTGAATGATTACAACACACTCCGGGAAACGTTCGCACAAGCCTTCAATCCGGCGCGGCATCGCATCCCTATCCCGTTGAACGCTCGTCCCTGACCATGATGCTGCTCACTTAAGCAAGTAGATGAACCTGTGGCGAGGGGATTCATCCCCGCTGGGCTGCAAAGCAGCCCCAACACAGGCAACTCAATCCGCCTGATATACCGAGTCGCGGGGCTTTGGGGCTGCTTCGCAGCCCAGCGGGGATGAATCCCCTCGCCACAGTGGACCGGGCAAGTTTTAAGTGAATGATTACAACCCACTCCGGGAAACGTTCGCACAAGCCTTCAATCCGACGCGGCATCGCATCCCTATCCCGTTGAACACTCATCCCTGATCATAATGCTGCTCACTTAAGCAAGTAGATGAACCTGTGGCGAGGGGATTCATCCCCGCTGGGCTGCGTAGCAGCCCCAACACAGGCAACTCAATCCGCCTGATATACCGAGTCGCGGGGCTTTGGGGCTGCTGTGCAGCCCAGCGGGGATGAATCCCCTCGCCACAGTGGACCGGGTAAGTTTTAAGTGAATGATTACAACCCACTCCGGGAAACGTTCTCACAAGCCTTCAATCCGGCGCGGCATCGCATCCATATCCCGCTGAACGCTCGCCCCTGACCATGATGCTGCTCACTTAAGCAAGTAGATGAACCCGTGGCGAGGGGATTCATCCCCGCTGGGCTGCAAAGCAGCCCCAACACAGGCAACTCAATCCGCCTGGTATACCGAGTCGCGGGGCTTTGGGGCTGCTGCGCAGCCCAGCGGGGATGAATCCCCTCGCCACAATGGATTTCCAGCTCGCGGACGTTGCCTGGCCAGTGGTAGGCCCGTCAGGTACAGACCAGACGTCGGGGACCGCTTGATGATAGATAACTTTCAGCAAATGAATTTGGTGCCGATATCCCTCTAAAGAAAACGGACAAGTATCCAGGTGCGCTCGATGAACTGGACGAGTCGTATCGGGGCAGGCAGTCACGAGTGCCCTCTACGACACTGTTCGACGTGCCATTGAACGATGCGGCCTCCCATGCACGACCTGGCGGCGGGCTCGATCTGGTCAAATGCCGCTGTCTGAGAGACGGGGCAAAGGAAATCGGTAGATGACACAAGACACCCCCGGAGTCGCATCTCATAGAAGCTCACTCGCTACGCGAGCCCTGCGTCTCGCCACATTGCGTGTCGGCCTGGTGTCGCTGAGCGCGGGGGTGATTTCCTACTATGTCAACTCCACGATGATCGAGCGGGACGTGACCGAGCAATTGCTCCTGGCTACCGAGCAGACTTTGCAACGCGAATCCTTGCCGTTCCGGGAGATCAAGGATCTGCAACGCAACTTCCTGAAGGAGTTCAAGGCAACCCTGGTTCTACCCGGCATGAAATCCAAACTGGTGGACGACTTTCAACAGATTTTCTATCGCCACGAAGACGGCTCCTATACACAGCGTCCGCTGTTGTTCGAAGGCCAGCCGTTGCCTGACGGGCGTCGCTTTGCCGGAATGTCAGCGACCTACGCACCGGACATCACGCCCGACGACGATACCCGGGCGCGGTTTGCCCTGTCTTATCTTCTGTCCTACAAATACGGCTCCAGCAGTCAGGGCCGACTTTTCAATTTTTACGGTGTGGTGCCTGAAAAAGGTTTCCCCATCTATCAAGACGCCGATATCGCCAAGGTATTCAGCTACGCGGGGCCGGATGCGCTCAAGCTCGAAACCTATGAATTCTATGAGCGCGGGTTTTCTTCACCGGGAAGCGACACGCTGTTTACGCGGATGTACTGGGATTATTCCAACAAGGCCTGGATGACGACCATCGCCACGCCCGATGTCGTCGATAGCTTCGGCAAGCACCAGATCCTGGCCTGCGTCGATGTACTGTTGGGTGACCTGATGGTGCGCACTGCCAAGCCTGCGATGCAGGGCGCGTACAGCACGCTGTTCATCGCCGACGACGAAGGCACGCTGATCTACCATCCAAGCACCATGGAGCAAGTTGAACGTAGCGCGGGCCATGCTTCCATCCGGTCCCTCAAGATGACTGAGTATTACCCGTTGATCGAGGCCGTTCCTGCGCTGGTGCCCGGGCACGCCCGGATAATCCAGACACCGGATGACATCGTCGCCGTGGGCCTCATTCCCGATACCCCCTGGGCGCTCGCGGTCCATTACCCACGGACCCTGATGACACCGGCCATTACCGATAACCTGATCATCGTGGTAGTGCTTGGGTTGCTGACTCTGCTGGTCGAGATACTGATTCTGCGCTCCATACTGCAAAAGCAGGTCGCCCTTCCGCTGTTCCGGTTGGTCCAGGCGACTCAACTGCTCGGTACGGGCAAGGAGCGCCTGCGCCCTGAGCAGCTACCGGCCCAATCGTCGGATGAAATAGGCGAGCTGGCCCGCGCCTTTGCCACCATGGCCGATAGGGTGCAGGACGCCCATGAGCACCTCCAGCTCAAGGTACGCGACAGTACCCGCCAGGCCCGTCATCTGGCTGTCCTGGCCATCGCGCGCGAACGGGCCGAAAAGCGACTGCTGGAGAGTGAGCAACGTTACCGGGACATTTTCGACAACTCCCTGGATCCGATATTTCTACTCGAGATAACAGATACAGGCTTGCGTTACATCGAGGTCAACCCTGCCTTTGAGCACGCCGTCGGGGTAGGCCGGGCCGAGCTGCTCGGAAGTATGGTCGAGCAAACGTTGCCGCCACAGGCAGTCGCCGCCGCTATCGCAAAGTTTCAACGCTGTGTCGAGAAGGACGCTCCGCTCGATGAGGAGGATGAGGTTGATTTGCCCACCGGGCGTCGGACCTTTCATACCACATTGATTCCTGTGCGCGCCGCGTGTGGGCGCCTCCAGAGAGTTGTCGGTATCGCCCGAGACATCACCGAGCGCAAGCACGCGGAACGTGTCATCCATGCCCGGGAGCAGGAATTTCGCGCGTTGGTTGAAAACACACCGGATGTGATTGCCCGCTTCGATCTGCAATGCCGGTTCCAATATGCCAACCCGGCGACGCAAGCAGTGCTTGGCCGTTCTCTGGATGTGTTGCTTGGCAAGACCCCTTGCGAAGTATCGTCTGGTTTGGAGCCGGCGAAGTATCTTCAAGACAGGCTTGAAGCGATCATTCGTGCCGACAGAGCAACCGAAGAAGAGCTGTCGCTGGATGTCCCGATCAAACAAGGCGCCCAGACGGCCTGCTATCAGGTTCGCCTGGTGCCTGAACGTGATAAACATGGCGTACTCGTCACTGTTCTCGCTGTCGGGCGTGACGTCAGTGCCATGCGCGCGACAGAGGAACGACTCAAACAGTCCCACGCGCAACTGCGTCAACTGTCCAGCTATCGCGAGACCACGCGAGAGGAGGAGCGCAAGCGCATTGCCAGGGAAATTCACGATGAACTTGGGCAGCAACTCACGGCCCTGCGCATGGGTGTTTCGTTGCTACGCCTGCAATTCGGCAACGAGCAGCCGCAGTTGGTGGAACGAGTCCAAACGCTAATGAACCGAATCGACGACATCATTCAGGTCGTACGCAACGTTGCGACCAGCCTGCGTCCTTCTGCGCTGGACATGGGACTGACTTCGGCGCTCGAATGGCTCGTCTCCGAGTTTTCACGCAACACGGGCATTCACTGTCAGCTCAGTGCTTCGGATGTTCGATTGGAGCTGGATGACGAACGCGCCACCGCGGTTTTCCGAGTGATTCAGGAGTCTTTGACCAATGTCGCTCGTCATGCGCAAGCGAGCCGGGTGGATCTCCACCTGCAAAACAACGTCGAATGCCTCCTGATCGAGGTGAGAGACAACGGCATGGGCTTCGATCCGGATCGACTGTCCAAGCGCACGCTTGGAATACTGGGCATGCGCGAGCGAGGACACATGCTCGGTGGAACGCTCACTATCGACAGTGCGCCCGGACAGGGGGTATGTGTACGTGTGAACATTCCCTTTAGAACGGCCTCGGAGATTCTGTAACGGCTGTCCTGTTTGGAACAGTCATGGGAATGTAGCCGCATGTCCCTGGAGCCGACGCTGGCACAAACGATATCCCTCCCGTCACCGCTCGGCCTGTCCAGCATCCATAATTCGACGCGCCTCGAAGTGACAGCCCTGTCGAGAACATAATCTCGAGGGCCAACACGGAGGAATGGCGATGAAACACACCCGTTTTTTTGGAAAAACCGTACTGGCCTGCACGTTCATCTTGGCGATGATCGGTTGGGGAGTCGGCTTTTATGGACCGCCGATCTATATGCAGGCGGTCATGGAGCGCACAGGCTGGCCCATCGCCCAGGTGTCGACGGCCGTCACCCTGCACTTTCTCAGCGGCACGATCATCATCGCCAACTTGCCTAGGTTCTACGCCCGCTTCGGCATTCCAACCATCATCCTGCTGGGCAGCATTGTCCTGGGTATCGGCGTGAATATCTGGGCCCAGGCCAGCCAGCTATGGGTGCTGTATGCCGGTGCCGTGTGCTCGGGTGTCGGCTGGGTGACCTTGGGGGCGGCAGCCGTCAATACCCTCATCGCGCCGTGGTACGTCAAGGAAAGACCCAAGGCCCTGGGCAAGGCCTACAACGGCGCAAGCATGGGCGGCGTGGTCTTTTCGCCGCTGTGGGTATGGCTGATCGAGGGTTTTGGCTTCGCCACGGCGGCGCTGCTGATCAGCCTCGCGGCCGTGCTGATCATCGGGACCTTCGCCTTTCTGGTGTTCAACAAGAGCCCGCGAAGCCTGGGACAGCATCCTGACGATGCCGACCAACCCGACCCCGTGATACCTGCCACCGGCGCCGCGCCGTGGACCGCCATGCAGACGCTCAAGGTGGCAAATTTCCGCACACTGGCAACTGGCATGTCCCTGGGACTGTTCGCCCAGATCGGCCTGATTGCGCACCTATACTCGATCCTGGCGGGACGCATGGGAGCCCACGACGCCTCGCTTGCCATGGGCCTGGCCACCGCCAGTGCCATGGGTGGACGCTACATCGCCGCGCGCCTGATGACCCAAGGCATCAACCGCAGGCTGCTGGCCTGCCTCGGTTATGCCATCCAGATGGTTGGGACTCTGATGCTCCTCGGCCTGGACCGGCACCCGTCCGTGGCCTGGACGGCGATGGTGCTGATCGGCTCGGGCATCGGCAACGCTACTTCCTTGCCGCCGCTGATCGCACAGACCGAGTTCAGCCGTGAACACACCGCCAGGGTCATCGCGCTGATGGTCGCGATCAGCCAGGGCTCCTACGCCTTCGCCCCTGCGTTCTTCGGCCTCGTGCGCGCTGCCTTCAGCCATCCGAATCAAGCCATCGCCGCCGTCGTGACCGCCGTCGTCGCCGTGCAGGCGCTCGCCATCCTGTCGTTCTACCGAGGCGCATCCGCTCGCCCCATCAGGGTCAGACCAGTCGAACACCGCCATCAACGTTGAGCACGGCACCGTTCATGAACGTGTTGGTCATCAAGAACACCGTTGCAGCACCGGCTTCCTCCGGTGTGCCAAGGCGATGCAACGGCAAAGCCTGTTCCAGGACGGCCACGTAGGCGTCGCGGCCTTCGCCCAATGCCTTGCTGAAGATCGGGGTGTCGATCGGGCCGGGTGACAGGGTGTTCACCCGAATCGGCGCCAACTCCAGGGCCAGGCCACGGGCCAGCGACTCCATGGCGGCCGATGCCGCCCCGATGACGGCAGTGCCATGGGCATTGGGTCGATCAGCGAGCGCACCCGAGATGAAGGTGATCGATCCTGCCTTGGATAACCTGTCACCCAGGGTACGGATCGTGTTGATGGACGCCCAGATACGCTCGTCGAACGCCCGGCGCAGATGATCGACGTCAGCGGTCAGGATGGTTCCGGTGACGAACGTACCGGCGAGCAGCACCAGGTGATCGACCACAGGAATGTCCGCCAATGCAGCTTCGACCGCCTCACGGCGGGTCACGTCGGCCGCGCGCCATCCATCCAGGTCGTGTTCCTTCGCCGCCTGCTCGGCACGGGCCGCATTCGAGCCGATGACCACGACCTTGGCGCCGGCCGCCTTCGCCTGTATCGCGGCGGCCAGGCCGATGCCCGACGTACCGCCGAAGAGGACGACCGTACGGCCCGTGAGATTGGATGCAAGGACAGGGGTGATGGTCATATCGAGTCTCCAGTGAGCGCCAGGATGGCGTGTGATGGAGCAAGCGTAAGGTCGTGAGCGAGGATTGATAATTGGGGCGGAAGTCGCTTTACTAGTGCCATGAAGGCACAAATTGGTTTAGACCGTCTTACCGGGCTTATCGCATTCGCGCGCGCCGCTTCCCTGGGCAGCTATACCGCTGCGGCGCGGGCGCTCTCGGTGTCCCCCTCCGCCGTCAGCAAGAGCGTGCAGCGGCTCGAGGAGCACTTCGGACTGATGTTGTTCACCCGCACGACGCGCTCCCTGACCCTCACGCCGGAAGGACGGGATCTTTACGAACGGGCGTTGCGAATCCTGCGAGAGGTCGAAGAAATCGACCAGGCCGCCGTCGCGTCCCGCGCCGAGCCTTCTGGTGTCTTGAAAGTCACGGCGTCCCTCCCCATCGGCGTGAACATCCTGGCGCCTGCGTTGCCCAGGTTCCGTGAGCAATACCCCAAACTGGCAATCGACCTGCGGCTCGGCGATCAGTATTCCGACATCATCGAGCAAGGAATCGACGTCGCCATTCGCGTGGGGAACCTCACCGATTCACGCCTGGTTTCGCGCCCCCTGGGACCTCATCGAATCGGCGCGTTTGCCTCGCCCCGGTACCTCCAACGCAAAGGCATGCCGACAACCGCTGAAGAACTTGCGGAACACGAGTGCGTGAACTTTCGCTACCAGAGTACCGGGCAAAGTCTGCGCTGGCCCTTTCAGGCCGGCGACAAACAACTTGAGTGGAATCCCGACGCTGCATTCACCGTGGATGTCAGCGACGCGGTCGCGGCCATCATGGCGGCCGGAGGAGGCATCGGTATCACGCCGCACTACGTGGCTGCGCCCTATGTGCGCCGCGGAGAACTGATTCCAATCCTCCCCCAGTTCACCGCGGAACGCTTCTCCATCACCGCCTTGTGGCCGGAAAGCCGTCGCGGTAGCCCTAACGTGAAAGCCTTCATTGCCTTTCTGCTTGAGCTGTTTCCCGCAACGCCGGCGTGGGATGAGGTGGTGAATGAAGCGGCCGCAGCAAGACAGGGTTGACCGGTCGGTGGGTGAACAACCCCACCGATCCCGCTAGCCTCTCAAGAGGCCTGTATCACCCCAGGCGCATCGACACTTCAATGTCATCCGCAAAAGGCACTGAGAGGTAACCACTCTGCGGCGAACGCACGTAAGCCAGGTATCCAGGGCAGTAATCGGTGTTGTCCGCCACCACCAGGGCGCCTGGGCGCAGGTGCTTTTCAACCAGGCCCAACACGTCGCCGTAGAGCGCCTTGGCGCCATCGAGCAGGAGCAGGTCGACCGCCTCCGGGAGGTTGGTGGCCAGGGTAACCAGTGCATCGCCTTCGCGGATGTCCACCAGGTCGTCGACCCCGCCTTCAACGAAGTGGCGACGCGCCAGGGCGACTTTCGAGGGTTCGAATTCACTGCCGATCAGCACACCGCCGCCATTGTCCCGCAGCGCCGCCGCCAGGTGCAGGGTAGACAAGCCGAACGAAGTGCCGAATTCGACGATGGCCCTGGCCTTTGCGCTGCGTGCAAGCATGTACAGCAGCTTGCCGGTGTCGCGGGAGACCGGCAGCCACAAGTCCTTGAGCATCCCGTAGAGTTCGAGGTATTCGGTCTTGCTGCGCATCAGGCGCTCGCGTTCTTCGCTTGGCACCGTGTCCAGCACCGGGCTGGTGGCCGCGCTGGCCTGGGTGTAGAGGCGTTCGATCAGGGTTGCCAGGGGTTTTGTGGTCAAGGTGATCATGATTGTTTCCGTCGGTAGAGGATCAAAATGCGATTGATTCGTCGCATTTAAATGATGCGAGTGATTCGCCCCATTCGCTATTCGCGTTTCCCCAAGACGCCCAAGCCGCCCATGCTCCAGCGCCAGAGCGCCCGTATTGCCTCACGCAAGCAGCCGCTGCGGGCACGCCGCACTGAGTGGGTGGGGGTTGTTCTTGAAACCACTGTTCAGGTTTTGGCCGACAACGCTGTGTGTCAAACAGACACTCTCCACCGATGCAGCCCCCCTTCAGAGACCAATCCATCACATAGCGTACAATGATCGTTTGGTGCAGCATTCCACCGCTTCACCCTTCGCCTGGTCGAGGCGAACATCCGATGTGTGCGGCGTCAGGTCGTCGCTTTATCAAGAGAAGTCCCATGACAACGCCATCACAGTTGAATAAAACCGCCTCGCACCTGGAGTTCGGCGTCGTCGGGATTGGCGCGTCCGCGGGCGGTTTGCAGGCGATTAAGCTGTTCTTCGAGAACATGCCACAGGAAACCGGCATGGCCTTCGTGATTGTCCTGCACCTGTCGCCTGATCATCAAAGCATTGCCGACCAAATCATCCAGCAATCGACCAGGATGCCGGTTGTGCAGGTCACGCAGACCGTGCCCATTGAAAAGAACCACGTTTATGTCATTTCGCCAGCGCAGCAATTGGCGATGAACGACGGCTACCTGAATATCAGTCCCGCGATTTCCACCCTCGATCGGCACTGCGCCATTGACCTGTTCTTCCGCGACCTCGCCGACGTTCACCGCGAGCGAGCCTTTTGTGTGGTGCTGTCGGGCAGCGGCTCGGACGGCGCCGTGGGGCTGTCACGGATCAAGGAACAGGGTGGCGTTACCCTGGCTCAGTCGCCGGAAGACGCCGAGTTCGACGGTATGCCTCGCGCCGCCATCGATACGCGCATGGTCGACCTGGTGCTGCCGGTGGTGGACATGCCACAGAAAATCCTCGAACTGTGGCGTAATTCTCAAGCGATCACGCTCCCCATCGCCAATGATCCTGAGCTGAAGAGCCTGGCACCCGCCACAGAGCAGGAAGCGGTCATCGCCGAGCAACGTCTGCACGACATCCTGACCCATCTGCGCACCAGCACCGGTCATGATTTCAAGCACTATAAGCGCGCTACGGTGCTGCGTCGGATCGAACGGCGGATGCAAGTCACCGCCCAACCCGACCTGGCGGCCTACCTCCAGTATCTGCAAAGCAACCCGGAGGAGCCGAAGGCACTGCTGGGCGACATGCTGATTGGCGTCACCAACTTTTTTCGCGACCGTGAGGCCTTCGAAGCGCTGGAACGCGACGTGCTGCCGCAATTGGTCGCGGCCTTGAACACGCCGCGCCCGGAACATGAGGAGCTGCGCGTCTGGTCGGCGGGCTGTTCCACCGGAGAGGAAGTCTACAGCCTGGCGATGCTGCTCGATGATCAGTTGCAGATCAAAGGCAGCAAAGCCCAGTTGCAGCTGTTCGCCACCGATATCGACGAGCGCGCAATCAGCCTGGGGCGGGCGGGTCGTTATTCCCAGGCCATTGTCACCGACGTGCCACCGACACGCCTGCGCCAGTACTTCGTGAAGGAGGACGATCACTATCGAATTCGCAAGGAAATCCGTGAGAAGGTGCTGTTTGCCAAGCACAGCTTGCTGGCGGACCCACCGTTCTCGCAGATCGACCTGATTGTCTGCCGCAACTTGCTGATCTATCTGGATCGGGAAGTGCAGCGCGAAATCCTGCAGATGTTCCACTTCGCGCTTCGCCCCGGTGGCTTCCTCTTTCTCGGTTCTTCCGAGAGCGCCGATGCCTGCCACGAGTTGTTCACCCCGGTGGACAAGCGCAACCGGATTTTCCGTGCCAAGAGCGGAAGCCCGAACAGCCGGCGCATCCCCACCATGCCCCGGGGTGGCTACATCCGCAGCAGCAGCCACGGCAACACGCTTCCCGAGTTGAAGAACCACGTGCAGCCCAAGCTATCGTTCGCGGACATCCACCGGCGCGCCATCGAGCGCGCCGCGCCACCGAGCATGATCGTCGACACCAATGCCGACATCCTGCACATGAGTGAAGGCGCCGGACGCTTCCTGCGGCACGTCGGCGGCGAATTGTCGCGTAACTTGCTGACATTGATCCTGCCGGTGCTGCGCCTGGAAATCCGGACCACCTTGTTCCAGGTGCAGCAGAGCGGCCTGGCGGTCAAGTCTCGGGATGTGTCGATCAAGCGGGAAGATCGGCTGCTACGGATCGATATGATCGTCCAGCCCTACAAGGACGAGCAGTCAGAGAGCGATTACCTGTTGGTGATCTTCGAGGAAAGTGACATTGACTCCGCAGAAGCGGCCATGGCCCAGGTGCAGACTGAAAGCCAGGTGTTATCCAATCTCGAACGCGAACTGCAACGCACCAAGCTGCACCTGCAGGATACGATCGAGCAGTCGGAGGTCTCCAACGAAGAACTCAAGGCCTCCAACGAGGAAATGCAGGCCATCAACGAAGAACTGCGTTCGGCCACCGAAGAGCTGGAGACCAGCAAGGAGGAGTTGCAGTCGATCAATGAGGAATTGCTGACGGTCAATTTCGAGCTCAAGACCAAAGTAGAAGAAACCGACAAGGTCAACGACTACCTGACCAACCTGATCGCCTCGACCGACATCGCCACGGTGTTTGTCGACCGGAGCATGCGTATCCGCTGGTTCACGCCCCGCGCCACGGAGATCTTCAACATGCTGCCGGTGGACACCGGCCGGTCACTGCTCGACATCACCCATCGCCTGGACTACGCCGACCTGGCCGACGATGCGGCGCAAGTGTTCGAGACCCTGAACATGATCGAGCGCGAAGTCAGCAGCAACAGTGACAAGCGCTGGTATATCGCCCGGTTGCTGCCCTATCGCTCCAGCGAAGACCATATCGACGGCACGGTACTGACCTTCATCGACATCACCACCCGCCGCGCCGCCGAAGAGGAGCTGCGCCTGGGCGAAGAGCGCATGCGCCTGGTAGCGGAAAGTACCCATGACTACGCGATCATCATCCTAGACGAAGAAGGCGTGATCACCCACTGGAACAAAGGCGCCGAGCTGATTTTCGGCTACAGGAAAGCGGAAGCCGAGGGCGCTTCCTACGAGTTCATTTTCTCCGAAGACGATCGCGCCAAAGGTGCGCCAGAAGCTGAGTTGAGGACCGCCCGTGCCCACGGTCGCGCAGAAGATGAGCGCTGGCACAAGCGCAAGGACGGTAGCCTTTTCTATTGCAGCGGCGAGGTCACCCTGCTCAGCGGTGACCACCTGCAAGGCTACGTGAAAATCGCCCGCGACTTGACGGGGCACCAGCAGGAACACGAGAAACAGACCCAGGAACTGAAACAATCGCGCAACACCATTTCCCTGAAGGACGAGTTCTTTGCGGTCATGTCCCATGAGCTCAAGCATCCGCTGAACCTGATCCAGCTCAACGCCGAAATGCTGCGTCGTTTACCGATCACCCGCACCTCCAGCTCGGCGGCCAAAGCCGTGGAGACCATTCGCGATGCGGTCAACAGCCAGGCCCGTATCATCGATGACCTGCTGGACGTCGCCCGTGTACGCACCGGAAAACTCAAGCTGCAACCGACCCGGATCGACCTGGTCGAGGTCCTGCGGGACATCTACACCGTGGTGGTCAACGAACAACACCAGACCCAGGTCGACCTGCAACTGCCAGACGCACCGCTGATCGTCCACGCCGACCCGACCCGGGTTGACCAGATTATCTGGAACCTGGTCAATAACGCGCTGAAATTCACCCCACCCACGGGACATATTCAACTGATCGCCCGTCGCCAGGATCAGATGGCGCGGATCGATATCAAGGACACCGGCGCCGGTATTGCCGTGGAAAACCTCGAACACGTCTTTGACATGTTCGGCCAGGCGGAAAAGCAACAGGTCCACCATCAGCGCGAAGGCCTGGGCATCGGGCTGTCCCTGGTGCGACAGCTGACCGAGGCGCAGCACGGCACCGTCCAGGTGACATCCGCAGGGCTCGGCGCCGGCTGCACCTTCAGCATCTGCCTGCCCCTGGCCGCCCCGGAGAGCAAAACCGTTCCGATAGCGGCGGTTGAATCAGCATCAGGCAAACTCGATGGTTTGAACATCCTGTTGGTGGATGATTCGCCGCAAGTGCTGGAAACCATGAAGATGCTGCTGGAGATGGAAGATGCCCAGGTCCTGGCCTTCGACCAGCCGCTGGAGGCACTGAAGGCGGCGGAATCCCAGCGTTTCGACCTGATCATTTCCGACCTCGGCATGCCGGTCATGAACGGCCATCAACTGATCAGTGCATTGCGCCAGCTACCGCTGGCGAAAAACGTACCGGCCATCGCCCTCACCGGCTACGGCACCCATGACGATATTCAGAAGTCCCACGCGGCGGGGTTCGATCAACACCTCGGCAAGCCGGTGTCCTATGACGCCCTGATCGAGACCATCGAGACGTTGCGGCGTTCGTGATTCGGGTACGGTCATGGCCTCGCGTTGATGGAGTCCATGACCCGAGTGTCGGACACAGGTATCGTGTTCAACGCGGACAAGGTGGGAGCGAGCCTGCTCGCGATGGCGGCGGCACATTCAATCTCCATTCAAGCTGACCCACCGCTATCGCGAGCAGGCTCGCTCCCACAAGGGATTGGCGCAGTTTCGGACGCTGAATCATGCCCATCCCTCAAGTCGCAACGTAGCACGCACCAGGCGTTGCTCTTCGCTTTCGATTTCCTTGAGGTTGTCGCAGATGCTCTGGATATGCGCAACGGCGGCCTTGCGCGCCTGCTCGGGAAGCCGTCCGGTCACGGCGTTATAGAGCCGTGCATGCTGGCGATCGATTTGACGCTTCTGCGGTTCACGGTGATAGAGGTTGTTGACCGAGGCGAACACTGTGGTGAGCAGCAGGTCCGTCAGCGAGCGCAAGGTCTGCACCAGTACCGGGTTATGCGATGCCTCGCAGATTGCCAGGTGAAACGCATGATCGAGCCGGGCGTGTTCGCTGGGCTCCAACGAGCGTGCATGGGCATCGAGCAACGCTTCGTAGCTGCGGGCGATCAAGACAAAATCGGCCTCCGTGCCGCGCAGGGCCGCCAACCGTGCGGACTCGCCTTCGAGCAGGCTGCGGACCTCGAACAGATCGTAAAGCGTGCGGGGTTGTGAGCTGAACAGGTGCATCAACGGTGAGGCGGCGCCATTGCCCGACAGGTCGGCGACAAACGAGCCCTTGCCCTGCTCGGTCTTGATGATCCCGCGGGCGTGCAGCAGCTTCAGCCCCTCGCGCAGCGCCGTGCGTGAAACACCGAGTTTTTCCGTCAGCCGACGCTCCGACGGCAACAACTGCCCGGTTTTGAGTACACCGTCCACGATCAGGCGCTCGATGCGCTCGCACACCACATCGGCCACTTGCAGGTTGCGACGGTTCTGGGTGTCGGCCATTGAAACCTCCAACTGGTATGACCAGCCAAGCCATGCGCCTCAAGCATGCTTACCGATCATCCCAATTCATTGTTTTTAGAAGGATTATTAAGAGCTTCAGAAAAACAGCCCGTTACAAACTGGTTCGACCACCTCAACAATGCGTAGACAGTAGATCGCCTCGGACCAATGATGCAAGTCAGCTGCATGGGAAACCTGACCTCAAATAAAAACAACCGAGTGTCGCCGGCCAACTATGAACATTCTCTACGATGAACGCGTTGATGGTGTCCTGCCTGCCGTGGATAAAGCCACGCTGCTGCAAGCCTTGCAGGCGCGATTACCGGAGCTCGAGATCCTGCACCAGCGCGAAGAACTCATGCCCTACGAGTGCGATGGGCTTTCCGCCTATCGAACCACCCCCCTGCTGGTGGTGCTGCCCCGTCATCTCGACGAGGTCCAGGGCGTGCTGGCGCTGTGTCACGAACTGCAAGTGCCTGTTGTCGCCCGGGGGGCCGGGACTGGTTTGTCCGGCGGTGCGCTGCCGCTGGAGAAGGGTGTGCTGCTGGTGATGGCGCGCTTCAACAACATTTTGCAGATCGACCCGGCCGCCCGCACCGCACGGGTCCAGCCCGGGGTGCGCAACCTGGCGATCTCCCAGGCGGCCGCGCCGTTTGGCTTGTACTACGCGCCGGATCCGTCCTCGCAAATCGCCTGCTCCATCGGCGGCAACGTTGCGGAAAATGCCGGCGGCGTGCATTGCCTCAAATATGGTCTGACCGTGCACAACCTGCTCAAGGTCGACATCCTCACCGTCGAAGGCGAGCACCTGACCCTGGGCAGCAATGCGCTCGATTCACCGGGCCTGGACCTGCTGGCATTGTTCACCGGCTCCGAGGGTATGCTCGGGGTGATTACCGAAGTCACGGTCAAGCTGCTTCCCAAACCCCAGACCGCGAAGGTGTTGCTGGCGGCGTTCGACTCGGTCGAAAAGGCCGGCCGCGCGGTGGGTGACATCATCGCGGCGGGCATCATTCCCGGCGGTTTGGAGATGATGGACAACCTGGCCATCCGCGCCGCCGAAGACTTCATCCACGCCGGTTACCCGGTGGAGGCCGAGGCCATTCTGTTGTGTGAGCTCGATGGTGTGGAAGCCGACGTCCATGATGACTGCGACCGGGTGCGCCAGGTGCTGGAGCAGGCCGGCGCCACCGAAGTGCGCCAGGCCCGTGACGAGGCCGAACGCGTGCGGTTCTGGGCCGGGCGCAAGAATGCGTTTCCTGCGGTGGGCCGCCTCTCGCCGGACTATTACTGCATGGACGGGACCATCCCGCGCCGGGAGTTGCCCGGCGTGTTGCAGGCCATCGCCGCCTTGTCGGCCGAGTACGGCCTGCGGGTCGCCAACGTATTCCATGCCGGCGACGGCAACATGCACCCGCTGATCCTGTTCGATGCCAACCAACCGGGCGAACTCGATCGCGCCGAAGCCCTGGGGGGCAAGATCCTCGAGCTGTGCGTGAAAGTCGGCGGCAGCATCACCGGTGAACACGGGGTGGGCCGCGAGAAAATCAATCAGATGTGCGCGCAATTCAACAGCGACGAATTGACCGTGTTCCATGCCGTCAAAGCCGCCTTCGATCCGAGCGGCCTGCTCAACCCCGGCAAGAACATTCCGACGCTGCACCGCTGCGCCGAGTTTGGCGCCATGCACGTGCACCTGGGGCAGTTGCCCTTCCCTGAACTGGAGCGCTTCTGATGAACAGCGCACTCGATAGGGACGCTGGCGACGCATTGCTCGAACAGGTCAACCAGGCCCTGAAGAACGCCACGCCGCTGTGGATCCACGGTGGTAACAGCAAAGCCTTCCTGGGTCGTTCAGTCACCGGCGAGCGCCTCGACACCCGCGCCCACCGGGGCATCGTCAGCTACGACCCGACGGAACTGGTGGTGACCGTGCGTTGCGGTACGCCCCTGCAGGAACTGTCCGATGTGCTGAGCGCCTCGCAGCAGATGCTGCCTTGCGAACCGCCCTCCTTCGGCGACGCGACGGTGGGCGGCATGATTGCCAGCGGACTCTCCGGCCCGCGCCGCCCGTGGGTAGGTTCCGTACGGGACTTCGTCCTCGGTGCGCGGGTCATCACCGGCCAGGGCAAGCGCCTGCGCTTCGGTGGCGAAGTCATGAAGAATGTTGCCGGTTACGACCTGTCGCGCCTGATGGCCGGTAGCTTCGGCACCCTTGGGCTGATCACCGACGTGTCGCTCAAAGTCCTGCCCAAACCTCGGCAAGCCTTGAGCATCAGCCTGGAAATGGACAGCGATCGCGCCTTGCTGCGCCTGGCGGAATGGGGCCAACAGCCGCTGCCGATCAGTGCTGCCTGCCACGATGGTCAACGCCTGCATCTGCGGCTCGAAGGTGGCGAAGGTTCGGTGGCGGCGGCCCACGATCGACTGGGCGGTGAAATGCTGGACGCTTCGTATTGGGAGGATCTCAACGAACATCGCTTGAGTTTCTTCGACGAGAACCTGCCGCTGTGGCGCCTGTCCGTGCCGCACAACACACCGTGGCTGCCCTTGCCCGGCAGGCAACTGATCGACTGGGGCGGGGCCCAGCGCTGGCTCAAGTCCGGCGCCGAAGCCGCGTTCATTCGCCGGATCGTCGCAGGCGTCGGCGGCCATGTGACCTGTTACAGCCATGGTCTGATCGACAGCCCGTTCCAACCGCTGCCCGACGCACTGATGCGTTACCACCGGAACCTGAAGCAACGACTCGACCCACAGGGCATCTTCAACCCCGGTCGCCTCTACGCGGAGCTTTGAACCATGCAGACCACCTTGAGTGAAGAGGCCCGCCAACTGCCCCGCGCCGAAGAAGCCGAAAGCATCCTGCGCACCTGCGTGCACTGTGGCTTCTGCAACGCCACCTGCCCGACCTACCAATTGCTCGGCGACGAACTGGATGGCCCGCGGGGGCGCATCTACCTGATCAAGCAAGTACTTGAAGGCAACCCGGCCACGGCGAAGACCCAGCAGCATCTGGATCGATGCCTGTCGTGCCGCAATTGCGAAACCACCTGCCCTTCGGGGGTTGACTACCACAACTTGCTGGACATTGGCCGCGCCGTGGTCGATGCGACGGTCGAACGGCCTCTCGGCCAGCGCCTGTTGCGCGAAGGGTTGCGGGCGGTCGTGCCCAACCCGGGCGTGTTCAAGGGACTGCTCCGCGGCGGCCGGATGTTTCGCCCGTGGTTGCCCGACACCCTGCGCGGCAAGGTGCCTCGCCAGGTGCCTGCCGCCAAACCGCGACCGGTGACCCGCCATGCCCGACAGGTGCTCATGCTCGAAGGTTGCGTGCAACCGAGCCTGTCGCCCAATACCAACGCGGCCGCCGCCCGGGTCCTGGATCGATTGGGGATCAGCGTGACGCCCGTTGTCGAAGCCGGCTGCTGCGGCGCCGTGGACTATCACCTGGACGCCCAGGCGGTGGGCCTGGAACGTGCGCGTCGCAACATTGATGCGTGGTGGCCGGGCATCGAAAGCGGTGCCGAAGCCATCGTGCAGACCGCCAGCGGTTGCGGCGCGTTCATCAAGGACTACGGGCACTTGCTGGGCAGCGACCCGGCCTACGCCGAGAAGGCAAAAAAGGTCAGCGCCCTGGCCAAGGACCTGGTTGAAGTGCTGCGCGAAGAACCGCTGGAAAAACTGAGCATCCATAGCGACCAGCGCCTGGCCTTCCACTGCCCCTGCACCTTGCAGCACGCGCAGAAATTGGGCGGTGCCGTTGAGGCGGTGCTGACGAAACTGGGCTTCAACCTCACGCCGGTACCCGACGGCCACCTGTGCTGCGGCTCGGCGGGCACCTATTCGATCACCCAACCCGAACTGTCCCGACAACTGCGCGACAACAGACTCAACGCCCTGGAAAGCGGGCGTCCCGACGTGATTGTCACCGCCAATATCGGCTGCCAGTCCCATCTCGACGGTGCGGGCCGGACCCCGGTCCGGCACTGGATCGAGTGGGTCGAAGCCGCATTGCCTTAACCGTCCCCTGGAGTCGCCCATGAGAAGCAAAGCCGTACTCGGCCAGAACGAAGTCAGCCAGATCCTCTCGGCCGCCCGCGATGAAGCGATCAGCAACCAGTGGGCCGTCGCCATCGTGGTGGTCGATGATGGCGGTCACCCACTGGCCCTGGAACGCCTCGATGGCTGCGCGCCCATCGGGGCCTACATCGCCACTGAAAAAGCCCGCACATCGGCCCTCGGCCGGCGCGATTCAAAAGGTTATGAAGAGATGGTCAACGGTGGACGCCAGGCCTTCCTGTCCGCGCCGCTGCTGACGTCCCTGGAGGGTGGCGTGCCGATCATTGTCGACGGCCAGGTGATTGGCGCCGTGGGCGTGTCCGGGGTCAAGGCCGAGCAGGACGCGCAAGTCGCCAGAGCCGGCGCGCATTGCCTGAACTGAAGTGGGCGGTCTGCGCTCGTTGGAAACCCGAGTGATGGAGAGATCCCAGTGACTGATTTCGTCAACTGCCAAGGCCTGAAGGTGGGCCCCGTTCTGCAACGCTTCGTTGATTACGACGTGCTGCCCGGAACCGGCCTGGCCCCGCAAGCGTTCTGGACCGGCTTCGCCGCACTGGTGCATGAACTGGCACCGATCAACCGCGCACTACTGGCTATTGGCCGAGGGAGACGTTGCAGCAATCGAGCAGGAGCCTTGGTTGCCTTGTTATATTAAAGTGCGTGCCCAATAGGCGCCGCCCGCCGACACGCGCGAAGGGCAGCTTAGGCCGAAGGCTGAAGATCTAAAAGCCCTGAATCGGCCAATCGAAGGATAGATTAGATAAACGTACCCCTCGCTTAGGTCTCCATTGCATGCATTTGATCTGCGAAGTTGAAGAAATTTTTGAAGTCAATGGTGTCGGTTGCGTGATTTGCCCTGGCATCCCTCATGACTTTCCGCACCCGGTACGTTCGAGCGTGGCACTCGTTATTGAAACACCGACGGGGGGCAGAATCGAAACCACCTTACAAAATCTGATGTGTATTCGTGGAGGCAGGCAACGTCTGCACGATCCGTTTACCGTAGCGGATGACATTCAGAAGACAGATATACCTTTGGGCAGCCTCGTTTTTCTTCTTCACAACTCCGAAACCTGAGAAGCAAAACAGGGGACAGATTCATAGTTTCCGCTGCCTCGGTAAATAAATTCGTCCTCTTTACCTCGCCTAATTTCGTAGTCACTCGATGACTGCTTTTGGTCGAAAGTGGTAATTCATAAGCGACTGATTTCGGCCACGTGACTATGCTACCAAGCCGGCCTTCAGAAAAAGCTGGCAGAGTTTGGTCGGGAGAATGGCACCACCATCAAAGCCGCCATTGTTCATTCCTAGACCGGCGTTCACAAATACAAGCAGAACAGACTCATCCATTTCGACCGCATCTTCGATTTTCGCCCTGGAAAATTTGCCTATTTTGTCGATGTCAAAGGACGGAATGCGCTCAAGAGCAAATAAGATGCGGCTAAGCTCTTCAAACGAAATGTCTTCACTGGCATAAGCCGCAAAACATTTTGCTGCCAGCTCCGGCTTTTTCACGCTCTCCATCCTTTCCAGGATTTCGATTATCGTCTCACCTACTCTCCCAGCGAATTTGTCGTTTTCTCCAAGCTTGCGCAGCATCTCGTTTCGCTTGCTTTCTGAAATTTCGGAAAGCTGGCTAAGAAAACGGAGAAGCTTGCCGCCAAAAACGTGATCCCTGATAGACAATGTCGCGCTGAAGATACCCGCTATGCTGCTGACGACCGGGATTGATTTGGCAGCATCAGAGGCGAGCAAGGCATCTATCCCGAGCTCGACATATTCCTTGGCTGCGTCTCCTATGGAGCCGGAGCGTATTACTTTCGCGAGTTCTGCACCACGTGGTGAATCGTTCTTGTCCATGAGTTTCCCCCTGTTTTTTGTGTTTTCTTCCGACATCAATACACTCTTGGAGTGAGTCGTACACTATTTGAACGTCTGCTTGTGGCCCAGAGTGTGTAAAAACGCACTGATGCACTGTCGGCGCGCAGCGCTGACGGTTGTTAGCTGAGTAATTGCTCACAACAAGTCCTGCGGATCATCACGAGGGTCTGGGAGCCCCTCGCGCCGCTTCTACCTTGCTGGGTGGCCAAAATACAGACCTCTTCAGGCCGACAGCGCCTTCATTAAACTGCTGGTACCGAGAATTTTCATTGCTCGTTTCAAGTTGTAGGCGAGGACATTCAAGCTCATCTCCGCACTTACTCCGTTCAGCTTTCGTGTCAGGAAATGTGTGGCGCCCATCCATTGTTTGAGTGTCCCGAAGGGATGCTCGACCGTACGCTTGCGGACTCGCATCATGTCCGGCGCGTTGCTCAGCCTGTTCTGCATTTCCTCCAATACGGCTTCATGCTCCCATCGCCGAACTCGCCATTGCTTGCTCGGTGTGCACTTCGATTTCAGCACGCATCCCTGGCAATTAGAACTCCAGTAACGGTGCAGCGTCAGGCCTTTTTCAACGCTGGAAAAGCGCCAGATCAACGCCTCTCCAGCGGGACAAATGTATTCGCTTTTTGCCGCGTCATAGATGAAGGCATCGTTATTGAAACGCCCGTCAGCCTTGGCTCCAGAGGTCATCGGCTTGGGCACATAGGCGGTGATGCCTGCATCGTGACAAGCCAGGATTTGTTCGCTTTTGAAGTAACCTCGGTCAGCCACTACCGACAACGTATCTGACGCCATCGCCTCGCGGGCCTGCTTGGCCATCGAGCTGAGTAGATCGCGGTCGGAACCGACGTTGGTTACCTCATGCGCAACGATCAAATGGTGCTGGGTATCGACCGCTGTCTGCACGTTGTAACCGACGATTCCAGTGCCGCGCGTCATCATGGAACGGGCGTCTGGATCGGTCAGTGAGACCTGTTTATCCGGTGATTCGTTGAGCTGAGTTTCAATGACCTGCAACTCTTTCATCTGAGCTTTGAGTTTGTCGATTTTCTCTTGCAGACGAGCAGCCTTGGGCTGAGCGACCGAGGGTTCTTGCCGATCGGTTTCGTCGAGCGCAGTCAGGTACCGATTGATACTTGATTCAATTTCTTCCATCCGCCGTTTCAGCTTGGCGCTGGTGAAATTGCGGTCGCGGTTATTGACGGCCTTGAATTTACTGCCGTCGATGGCGACCAGATTTTCTTCGAACAGTCCTAGCTGCTGGCACAGCACCACGAACTGGCGGCAGACACCTCGGATGGCCTTGCTGTTGTCTTTTCGGAAGTTGGCGATGGTCTTGAAATCGGGCATCAAACGTCCAGTCAGCCACATCAGCTCGACGTTGCGTTGGGCTTCTCGTTCAAGACGCCGACTCGATGGAATGCGGTTCAGATAGCCGTAGATGTAGATTTTCAGCAGGATCGCGGGATGGTAAGCCGGCCGGCCAGTATCAGCCGGTATGGCGCCTTCGAAACCCAGTTTGACCAGGTCGAGTTCGTCGACAAAGGCGTCGACTACGCGCACCGGATTGGCATCCGTGACGTAATCGTCGAGGCTCGCGGGAAGGAAGGTTTCTTGGCCTCGATGTTCACCTTGGATAAAGCGCTTCATGGGCGATCCCTGCGATGAAACCCTCAGAAATCATAGCAGGGCTAGAGCGGTGTTCTGTTCAGATATTGATGCGTTTTTCAACCGCCTGTAGTTGCCTTACCGGGTCCCAACCACTCGGCGACGCTTGAGCTTTGCTCCACCAAAGCATTCCTTTAGAGATCCATAATTTCCGCAAATCAGCATGAGCAGATGTTGCGTCATCATAGCCAAACTGCGTACCGCAGGACGGGCACATGCCAAAAGAAGAGCAGCCAACCTCATCGTATGGAGGCTCTTCAAGCCCGGGGTATCCACAAACCGGACAAAGATATGAAACGTTGCTTGCAATCATCCAACCCCCAGATTTCTAGCATCTAGCCCACGTTGTCGGCGTACCTGCTGATTTCCGAAATCTTATACTGAATCTGAGCAACTGATGTCTGACCTGGGCTGAGTAGGAAAAAACACTAGAGTAGAAGCCGCTAACAAGCGGTTTTGACACACTCTGGGCCGATTGCTGCCAATCGCATGGCCCAAAGCTGACAAGAGAGCACGCGGTCGCGGTAAGGCATCGACTTTTCAGTCTTCGACGTCGACCAGCCACGTTTTTTGAAGGACCACTGGCGACCATCAAGCAACTTTGGCAGGAAGCTCAGATCCACCGCCTGAGCTGGTTACGCGAGCGTCATCGAGACGAGGTGGTCTCAGCACGACCAACGACCTCACGACCGAACGATCAGGAGAGCTGCTGGATTACGTTCAGGCCATTCGTGCTCGGCCGGTTGCGCCCGATTTCCCCCATTCCACGACCATCGACCTGTGCCACCGTGACGGGTGGCTGGCAAGACTCAATCAACAAGGGGGTGTCCCTGGTTCTAATGACGGTAGGCATCGCGTCCTACAACATACACACCCCGTAACACCGAGCCCTAGTCCCGAGGCTACGTCGCCTTGCGCCTTTGCCTACAACTAAGCCAGAATCCGCCCGCTTGTGCGCCATGGGCCCGGGTTCTATTGTCTCCGAGTCGCTGAAAATCAGCGATCGGGTTTAGCAGCCCAGAACCTTTGACGCACAGTGCCACACATATGCCGGCAGGCTCAGTGCCCGCTCATTATGTAATGGTGGTTGTGCGCGGGAGACCTTCGGGTCTGCCGGTTAAGAGGTCCGGTCTGCTAACCCGCGTACAGCCGCCACCCTTTTTCGTTTAGCAGCGAGACAAGGCGGCTCCACTACCTCTTAGAGTCACAACTATGTTCAAAGTAACTCCCAAGCCTCCGCAAGCAGACCCCAGCGCCAACGGCCTCGATCCAAAGAAAGTCCAAGAGGCGACCGATCGGGCGCTGGATTTCTATCTGAACCCGAAAGAAACCGACGCCAAAACCGACCCACCACCGGGTCAGCTCTTCACCGTCATCGACGGCATCGACACCGAAAGTCTGCTCGCCAACCTCAGCGAGAGCCTGGCCTCGGCCAACGCCATGATCAACGACCTGGCGTTCGACCTTGAGGGGTCGCGGCGGCATGTTGCGCTGGGTATTCAGCAAGTCATCGAGTTGAGCGAGCTGTTGGCAAATCGGGCGTTGGATAACGTCGATCCGCGCTAGCACCCAGCCTGTAATGTAAGCCCGAGTCGGATCTTGTAGCCCCCCAGCCTACAGAGCCGCCGACTCGCCCAACCGGCACGGGCGAAGCAGCCTGTGCAGAGTCCTTTCAAACACTGCACAGGCAACCTATGGCCGACTATCTTCATGGTGTGCGGGTCATCGAACTCAACGACAATACCTATCCATGGCATAAGCACAGTCATATCCCGAACAGACCCCGAGGGAATCCGGTTTCATCAGTAAAACCCAGCGCCGCAAACGAGCAGCCAGGCAACGTGGGTTTAACGTCGATGACATCCGCCACCTGATGGATCCATTTCGAGTTGACGCCGATGTTTTTGACCAGATACCAGAGTACCGCGATCAGACCATAAAGACGGCTCGTCGCATTCGAGTCGAGGCCGAGCCCCTGGAAGTAGGGATCGTTTGGCACAGTGGGTACAGGATTGGCTGAAACCTGGTTCCAGATGCGGCTATGGTGCGCACACCGGTTGCGTAGGATGCTGATCTCCTGAAGCCATTCTTTAAGAATTCTTGCGTGAGTGAGGCCAAACCGTTTGCAGATTCTGTTCCGATGGCCATCTTTGAGTATCTCGTAGTACTTGGATGCTATTCCAAAGTCCCATGCTTCGACGATCACCCAAAAGGGCATTGCTTTACGCTGCTGTCGATGCCACTCGATACTGTCCTCGCGGCTACGAGCAATTTGCTCTTCTTGACGCTTTGACCAGTCGTTCCAAATGTTGCGCGGCTTACCCTGTTTGGTTGTGAAGTTCCTGGTTTGCGAAGGATTGATATAGCGGATGTCTTGATAGGCCAGCGGGTCGTGAAAACCCACCTCGTGAGCGATTGCCGAGCGTAGGTGCACCTCAACGCGCTCAATGGCATCCAGCATCAGTTGGCGCAATTTTTTGTCGAACAGATAGAGTTCAATAACGGAATCGAAATGGGTGCCTGGGGTAAACGCGTTTTGACGTCGTGGTTTTTTACCAGCGGCGCACAGCACCACGTCCCCCCTGGCATTACGAAGGAATTCACGGCACGGATACCAGAATCCGCTCAAGCGGTAGTAGCCAATCTGACTGAGTTTACGTTTGGCGCGGGGCACATCGAGGATCTGCATACCACGACTGGTGAGCAGAGTGCACAGATCGCTATAGGATCGAAACGGCTTTGGCGGAGCTAATGGCTGCGACATCCTTTGTCCAGAAAAAAGAAGGCCCGAACATAGTGCTGGACTGAGCCAGCACCAGAGGTTCGGGCGCTATTGGGTTAAGTATCTGCGCCCATCACCGCGGCGTCAATGCGGCGTGTGCTCCTCTGGACCGTCATGGTTTCGCCCCGTACAGGGCCAGCCCGGATTTGGGCGTAACGCTCATCACCACGCCCTTGATGCCGCCTTGCCCATCACCGTGAAATGATGCGCAGCCCAGACGTGTGCCGGTCGGTATCACGTATGAACGCTGCGTCTTCGGCAGACTCATCGGGTACCAATCCCGGTCGCTGAATTTTCAGCCACCTGAGGAAAATATCCCGGTGAAGAACTGGCCATCAAGGCAGTTACGATTAAAAAACACCGTAAAGGGCTCCTCCTACGCAACTATCGGAGCTTGCCTACAACCCCGGAAAAGGACATCCATTTTATCCGGCGGGTCGAGTCCTCTAGCCATACACTTCCGTAACACCGAGCCCTAGTCCCGAGGCTACGTCGCCTTGCGCCTTTGCCTACAACTAAGCCAGAATCCGCCCGATTGTGTGCCCCGGGCCGTACCGGTAGCTTGGTTTCCGTCACTGCTCATCAGTGATCGGGTTTAGCGACCCGAACCGTAGGCACATAAGCGTCCATGCTTCGTTGCGGGATCTAACTGCAATTACGTTATGGCGGCTGTATGTAGGAGACCTTCGGGTCTACCGGGTGCCTATGTCCGGTTCGCTAACCTGCGTGCAGTCGCCACCATTCTGTTTAGCGACAGGTCTTGGCGGCTCCCATTCCCCATAGGAGCGTCATCATGTTCAAAGTAACTCCCAACCCTCCGCAAACAGACCCCAGCACCAACGGCCTCGATCCAAAGAAAGTCCAAGAGGCCACCGATCGGGCGCTGGATTTCTATCTGAACCCGAAAGACACCGATGCCAAAACCGCCCCACCACCGGGTCAGCTCTTCACCGTCATCGACGGCATCGACACTGAAAGTCTGCTCGCCAACCTCAGCGAAAGCCTGGCCTCGGCCAACGCCATGATCAACGACCTGGCGTTCGACCTTGAGGGGTCGCGGCGGCATGTTGCGCTGGGTATTCAGCAAGTCATCGAGTTGAGCGAGCTATTGGCAAATCGGGCGTTGGATAACGTCGATCCGCGCTAGCACCCAGCCTGTAACGTGAGGCCGAGTCGGACCTTGTAACCCTTCTGCCTACAGAGCCGCCGATTCAGCACGAACGAGGTGGCCTGTGCATGTTCTTCAAACACAGCGCAGGCAACCCATGGCCGATTATCTTCACGGTGTGCGGGTCGTCGAACTCAACGACGACCCGGCGCGGCTCGAAGGCTGCAAACGTAAACGCCGCACCTTCGAAACCCTGCTCCATTCGCAGAGGCGCTCCACCCTTCGCGATTCAGAACTTATAAGTAATGGAAGTACCGAAACCACTGGCGCTGTTCTTGTACTTGGAGCTGTAGGCGCCCCGGCTGGCTGAAGCGTCGTTGACCTTCACACTCTCTTCCCACAGGTAGGAGTAAGCGAGGTCGACGGTGACATTGTCCACGGGCGTCCACCCGGCACCCAAGCTGACCACTGTGCGGTCACCTGTTGGAATACGTGGCGAACGGTTGGTGTTGTTGGTGGGGGACTGATCCACCGAAAAACCAGTGCGCAGCACCCATTGCTTATTGAGCTGGTACGAAGCGCCAATCGCGTGCGCCCAGGTGTCGTGCCAGTTCTCTTCTTCAGTGACACTGCTCAACGTGCCGCTCAGCGCCGGAGGCAATCCGCTGTTCTCAATGGTGATGTCTTTGAAGCGGCTCCAACGTGTCCAGGTGCTGCCCAGGTACAGGGTCCAATCGTCATTGAGTTGATGGGTCACTGAGAAGTCCACGGACTCGGGCGTGTCCACGTCTAGCGAAGCATCGTAACTTTCGCCGCTGACTCCCAGCAGGGAAAAGACACCTCCGGTGACTTTGGTCTTGGCATTATCCAGGTGATAACTGACCTTGGAATGGTAGGTGACGCCCACCCGGGTGCTGTCCGTGGCCTGCACCAGAATACCGGCGTTGAAACCCAGGGCGGTATCGTCGCCCTTGCTGGTGAGTTTGCCGTCATTGGTACCGGGACTGAAGGGGTTCAGGACCATTGCCGACAACTCACCGCTGATGCGGTTGATCGTCGGACCAAAACCGATCGAAACCTTGTCATTGAAGGCGTAGCTGACCGTCGGTTGGAAGGTCAGCGTCTTGACCTCGCTTTTGTTCGTGAAGTAACGACCGGCGAACCCACTGCCATAGTCCGTTATCAGGCCGAACGGCGCATAGAAGCCGACACCGAACGCCCAATGCTCATCGATGGGATTGACGTAATAACCCATGGGCACCGTAACCACGGGCACCATGTCGCCGTCTTGCTGGCCGCCGAACGTGCTGCGCGTCTGGCTGATGTCTGATTTGGCGAACAGCGTTGCAGCACCCACGCTGACTTGTTCTCTCTTCAAACGAGACATGCCCGCCGGGTTACCGAAAACGGTGCTCGCGTCATCGGCGGAAGAGGAACGACCGGCAAAACCGGTGCCCATCCCACTGATGCTTTGTTCATTGAGCGCAAAGCCGCTGGCGAACAGTTGCGAAGAGGCCAGAGCGACAGCAAGGCCAAGCGGAGTCTTGAAGATCATTTTTTTCATTATTGGATCTCTAGGGTGGTCGCAGATAGGTGTTGCAGGGAAAACAGGGGCCTCGGCTCTTTTGGCCTCAAGCAAAAATCGCCACGGTCTGGCGCGCCCAAAGCACGCGCAGACCACGGCGGGTTGCGGGTCGATGGGAATCGATACTCACGACGAAAACCTACGCAGACATTCCCCTCGCGATCACGACGCCGACTCCCAGCGACGGAACAGGACGCTGGCATTGACGCCGCCGAAGCCAAATCCATTCGAGAGCGCATAGGTGATCGTTGCCTTGCGTGCCGCCAGGCCCACCAGGTCGAGACCGTCAGCGGCCTCGTCGGGATTGAGGAGATTCAACGTCGGGGGAATGATCTGGTCCCGCAAAGCCAGCACCGTGAAGAGCGCTTCAATGCCCCCCGCCGCTCCCAGCAAATGCCCCGTGGCCGACTTGGTCGAGCTGATCGCCACGCCTGAGTGGCCGCCGAACACGGACCTGATTGCCGCCAGTTCGCCCTTGTCGCCGACCTGCGTCGAAGTCGCATGGGCGTTGATGTGCTGTACCTCGCCAGCACTGACACCCGCCTGGCGCAACGCTTGCTCCATGGCGCGCCGGGCCCCACTCCCATCTTCCGGCCCTGCGGTCAGGTGATAGGCATCCGCGCTGGTGCCGTAGCCCACCAGCTCCGCCAGCGGCGTCGCGCCACGGGCGAGTGCGTGCTCCAGCGACTCGATCACCAGCAAACCTGCACCTTCGGCCATGACAAACCCGTCGCGCTCGCGATCGAACGGACGCGATGCCTCCTGCGGTCGGTCAGCGAACCCGGTGGACAGCGCGCGGGCGGCAGCGAAGCAACCGAGCGTCACCCGATCGATCGCCGCTTCGGTGCCGCCGCAAATGGCGATATCGGCCTCACCGCTCCTGATCAGTCGCGCCGCATCGCCAATCGCTTGTACGCCGGCGGCACAGGCCGTCACCGGTGCGCCGAGCGGGCCCTTGAAACCGTTCAGGATAGAGACATGACCCGCGGCCATGTTGGCGAGAAATGCCGGCGCGGTGAACGGCGATAACCTGCGTGGCCCACGGGCATCCGTGGTCCGTACGGCTTCGGCAATCGCACCGAAACCGCCGACCCCGGAAGCGATGATGGTCGCGGTCCGCTGTTGTTGCGCTTCATCCGTGGGATGCCAGCCTGCCTGTTCCAGCGCTTCATGGGCGGCCATGAGCGCGAATTCGATGAAGCGGTCCATCTTCTTGCGCTCTTTGGGCGCAATGATTCGCTCGGGCGCATAACCGGCGACGGGATCTTCTTCCAGGGTCGGCACTTGCCCCGCCACTGCGACGCCCGTGCCCTCACCGATTTCATCTGGCAGTCTGCGGATACCCGAATGGCCTTCCAGCAACCTGCGCCAGACCTCTTCCATGCCGCATCCCAGGGGGCCGACAATACCGCCGCCTGTGACTACGATTCGCGTTTGATCATTGGAATTCATCATGAAACCCTCTTGATTCTGAGTCGACGTTCAGTTGGCTGCCAATGCTTCGGTTCTTGCTGCTTTTTCGGGACGGATCTTGAACCAGATGGCATACATTGCCGGCAGGAACACCAGCGTCATGACCGTTCCACCGAACGTCCCGCCGATCAGTGTGTAAGCCAGGGTTCCCCAGAACACCGAATGAGTCAGCGGGATAAAGGCCAGGATGGCGGCCATTGCCGTGAGCAGTACTGGCCTGGCGCGTTGCACCGTCGCCTCTACAACCGCATGGAATGGATCGAGTCCTTCTTTCTGGTTGTGGTCGATTTGCCCGATCAGGATCAGCGTGTTGCGCATCAGGATGCCCGACAGCGCGATCAGGCCCACCAGGGCGTTGATGCCAAACGGCTGATGGAAGATCAGCAGGGTCGGTACCACACCAATCAATCCCAGCGGCGCGGTGAGGAACACCATCACCATCGCCGACATTGAGCGGACCTGCAGAATGATGATCAGCAGCGTCAGGGCGATCATGATCGGGAACAGTGGCAACATCGCCCTTGAGGCTTTTCCCGACTCTTCGATCGAACCGGCCTGTTCGATGCGGTATCCGGCCGGCAGCGTGCTGATGATCGGCTGCAGCTCGTCCAGGATTTTCGTGGAAACATCCGGCGGCTGCAGATCCTCGGCAATGTCTCCGCGTACCGTGATGGTGGGTGTACGGTCACGACGGCGCAGAATCGGATCTTCCATGCGCACCTCGACGCTGCCAATCTGCGACAGCGGAACACGTTGTCCGGCCGCGCCCACCAGCGTGAAGCCCTGGATTTTTGCCGGATCGAGGCGGATATCCCCCGCTGCGCGCCCCACCACTTGCACGGAACGAATGTCTTCACGCACAAACGTGATCGGGATCCCCGACAGCAGGAACTGCAATTGCTGGCCGACCGCACTGGACGTCAGCCCAACCGCCTGCAAGCGGTTCTGGTCCAATGAGAAATGCAGTGTCGGTATGCGTGTGTCCCAGTCGGTGTTGACGGTCCTCATCAGGGGACTTGCGCGCATGACAGCCTCGACCCGGCCGGCAATCTCACGCAACCTGGCGGGATCCGGGCCCATCACCCGGTAAGCGACAGGAAAGGGTGAATACGGACCGAACACCAGTTGGGTAACCCGCACACGGGCTTCAGGCGCAAGTCCATCAGCCACCGCCTGGCGAAGACGGTGCTTGAGGGTTTCGCGCTCCTCCTGGCTGCCTGTCAGCACTACCATCTTGGCGAACGACGGATCGGGTAGCTCCGGCGCCATCGCCAGGTAGAAACGCGGTGAACCCTGTCCGATATAGGAGGTGACGATTTTCGCTTCGTCCTGCTTTTGCAGCCAGGCTTCAATGCTGGCCGTCGTCGCGCTGGTCTGTTCGATAGAGGTGCCGTAAGGCATCTGCACTTCGATCAGTACTTCGGGACGATCAGAGGCGGGGAAAAACTGCTTCTTGACCAGGCCCATGCCGAGGATGGCTATGACAAAAAAGCCAATCACCGCTCCGGCCACCAGCCATTTGCGAGCGATGACCCGTGTCAGCAACCGGCGAAAACGATTGTAGTGAGGTGTGTCATAGATGGCCGCGTGGCCACCCTCGACTTTCTTGACGTGCGGCAACAGCTTCACACCCAGATAAGGCGTGAACACCACCGCGACCACCCAGGAGGCGATCAGGGCAATGCCGACGATCCAGAACATATTGCTGGTGTACTCGCCCGCGGTTGAATGCGCGAAGCCGTTGGGCATGAAGCCGACGGCCGTCACCAGCGTACCGGCGAGCATGGGGGCGGCGGTATGGCTCCAGGCATAGGCCGAGGCCTTGATCCGGTCGTAACCCTCCTCCATTTTGACCATCATCATTTCGATGGCGATGATGGCGTCGTCCACCAGCAGGCCCAACGCCAGGATCAGTGACCCAAGGGTGATGCGGTCGAAGTTCTTGCCGGTGGCGGCCATCACCATGAACACCACAGCGAGGGTCAACGGCACAGCCGCGGCCACCACTACACCCACATGCCAGCCCATGCTGAGGAAGCAGACCAGCATCACCACCAGCAGCGCGACGAAGAACTTGATCATGAACTCGTCGACGGCCGAACTGATATTCACCGACTGATCGGTGACCTTGGTGAACGTCATGCCCAGCGGCATGCCTTCGTTGATACTGGCCGTCTCGGCATCCAGCGCCTTGCCCAGATCCAGGCCGTTCCAGCCTTCTCGCATCACGACACCCAGCAACAGGGCAGGCTCGCCTTTGTTGCGGACCAGGAAAGTCGCCGGGTCTTCGTAGCCACGTTCCACCGTTGCAACATCCGAGAGCTTCAGCGCCCGCCCCTGCACCACAATCGGCGTATCGCGAATTTTCTCGAGCTTGTCGAACGCGCCATCCAGGCGCACGAATACCTGCGGTCCCTTGGTGTCGATCGAGCCGGCGGGCGTCAGCACGTTCTGACTGTTCAGCGCGGCAAAAATATCCTGGGGGGAAAGCCCAAGGGTCGCCAGCCGATCATGGGAGAACGACACGAAGATGCGCTCGGACTGCTCGCCGATGATGTTGACCTTTTTCACGCCCGGCACATGCAGGAGGCGCTGGCGCAACGACTCGGCATCGCGTGCGAGCAAGCGCTGCGGCTCGCCCTCGGCCTTCAATGCAAACAGCGCAAAGGTCACGTCCGAGAACTCATCGTTGACCATCGGTCCGATGACACCGGCCGGCAGGGTCTTCGCTTCATCCGCGATTTTCTTGCGGGCCTGGTAGAACTCTTCCTGTACTTCTGCAGGCGGCGTGGTGTCCAGCAGCGACACCATGGTGAACGCCAACCCAGGCCGCGTGTAGGTTTCAGTGCGGTCGTACCACTTCAATTCCTGCAAGCGCTTTTCCAGCGGCTCGGCGACCTGGTCCTGCATCTCCTGCGCGGTAGCCCCCGGCCAGGCAGAGATGATCGTCATCTGCTTGACGGTGAAGGGAGGATCCTCCGCACGCCCCAAACCGAAGAACGCCAGGACACCGGCAACCGTAATCAGAACGATCAGGAAAAGTGTGATCGATCGCTCATGAACCGCAAGCGCCGAGAGATTGAAACGCCCCTCGCTCATGGCTGGTTCCCCTTGGCGACAACCTGTTCCTGTTGCGCCACCCGAACCTCATCGCCGTCGTGTAGCAAATGCGCGCCCAATGCCACGATCTGTTCGCCCTGCTTGAGGTTGCCAACGACCGTGGCCGTGTCATCGCCCAGACCGAGGACCTGAACCGGACGCCACGAGACTTTCGCCGGCTCGCCGGAAATCGCCCATACACCCGGGCCTTTACCCGCGTCGAAAACAGCCGCGACAGGCACTCGCAGCGCCTGCCCCGGCAACTTGTCCTGGGCGATATTGAGTGTGACGGTGGAACCGAGCGGCGCGTTGGCCAGCGCGCCTCCCAGCACGTACCTGGCCTCGAAGGTGCGCGTTACCGGATCGGCGGCATCGGAAAGCAGCCGCAGCTTCGCAACAGTGGTTGCCTTGTCGTTGCCGTACAACGTCGCCTGGGCCACTGAGCCCACGACCGGGCGCAGCGTTTCGGGCAGATTCACGCTGGCTTCGCGTTGACCGGCGCGTGCCAGCTTGACCACCAGCTGTCCCGCACTGACGACCTGGCCAGGTTCGGCCAGGGTGTCCATCACGACGCCATCGGCGTCGGCCAGCAGGGTCGCATAGCCCATGGCATTGCTGGCCACATCGGCCTGCGCCTGCGCAGCGCTGAGCTGTGCCTTTGCCGTGTCAGCCGCGGCCTTTGCCTGGTCGTATGCAGAGGCCGAGATCGCCCCCGCCGTCACCAGTTCCCGATTACGAGCCTCGTCATCCGCCGTCTGCTTGGCTTGCGCCCGGGCAGCGGCCACGGCCTGTTGCTGCGCACGCGCCTGCAGGCCAAGGTCGACCGGGTCCAGGCGCATGAGTGGCTGACCACGCTTGACCGTCTGGCCGGCATCCACCAGACGCTCCTGTACTTTCCCCGACACTCGAAAGCCGAGATCGCTCTGGACCCGAGCGACCACAACGCCAGTGAACGAACGGGCGATGTCGACCGAGTCCTCGACGCCAGCGACCCTTACCAGAGGGGGCTGGGTGCGTGCGTCGACGGCGGTCGATGAATTACCGCACGCCGCCAGGACGAGAGGCATTAAGCAGACGGCAACAGGTTTTAGCCGAAGCATGATTCTCTACTCAATTTACAGAACAGGAACGCATCTTCGGTCTAGTGACCAATAATGTCAATAGTCACAAATATCAGGATGAATGGGTTGATAAACTCCGCAACAACAGCGTCGACAGAAGCGCTGCGGCCGATGACGCCGTGTCGAGGTTGTATTGCAATTGCACGGGATTGGCATAAGGCCTCATGACCAGATAGATCGCCTGGACGGCTTCATCCAATGGGGTTTTTCTCTCGAATTCCCCCGACTCACGCCCCTCCAGGAGGATTTGTTGGATCAGCTGGCGCAAGCGTTCGTCATGCGCCTGCGCGGGAAGCCACTGCTCGCGAGCGGCAGTGGCGGCAATGTCGTAGAGCTTGCGATCATGAAAGAACAAGTCGCTGCCCGCCTCCGCCAACGCCCGGAACAGACGCTCCAGCTTCTCAGAAGCCGTCGGCGCATCCGCGATCGCTGAATCCATAATCCCCATGAGCATGACGAGACGATTCGTACAGATCACCTCTCCGATTGCCTGCTTGGAATCGAAAAATTTATAGATATAGGCCTTGGAGAAGCCAATGGCCTTGGCGATGTCAGACACGGTCGTCTTTTCATATCCATAGTGGCCAAAGTGCAGGGTGGCGGCCTCCACGACTTGATCACGGACACTATGGTCTGACGGCCCACGTATCTGGGGTGCATGTATGTGTCTGGTCATTTTTCCAGCTTAGCCCCCGGAACCTGGATTGACAACGAGTGACCAATTGGTAATATGGTCACGCATTGTATTGGCTAAATCAGGAGTCGCCATGCCTTCCCTCCGTACGCTTGCTCTGCTTGTGAACTCCGGCCTGATGGCGGGATGCGCGGTGGGCCCTGACTATCAGCGTCCGGACGCTCCGCTGGCGGACCGTTATCAGGCTCAATCCGCCGTTCAACAAAGAACGGCAGCCCGCCCGGCGAACTTTGCCGGCTGGTGGGAAGGCTTCGGTGATCCTTTGCTGAGTGACTTCATCGCCAAGGCGCTTGCGCAGAATCTCGACCTGGCCCAAGCGTCCGCACGGGTCACCCAGGCACGTGCGGGACTTGGCGCGGCGACCGCAGCCCTGTTGCCGTCGGGCAACGTCAGCGGACAAGCCGCACGCGCTTATCAGTCAGTCGAAACGCCACTGGGCCAAGTGCTCAACTCGACGCCTGGCTATGATCGCCATGGCAATCTCTATGAACTGAACCTCGGCGCAAGCTGGGAGGTGGATGTGTTCGGCGGCCTGCGTCGAGGCCGCGAGGCGGAGCTGGCTGAATACCAGGCGTCCGAAGCAGGTTTCACCGCAACGCGCCTGGCCGTCGCCGCGCAGACAGCGGATATCTATATCACCCTGCGCGGCTTACAGGCCCGACTGGTCATTGCCAATCGACAGGTCAAAACGCAACAGGACTTGCTGGAGAAAGTACAGCTGCTCCACAGCAAAGGACTTGCCGCCGAATTTCAGGTTCGCCAGACCGAGGGGGCGCTTGCCCAGGTTCAAGCGACAGTGCCGGTCCTCAACACCGGTCTGGATGCGGCAATGAACGCACTGGACGTCATCCTCGGCACCCCGCCCGGCACCCACCGAGCTCAATTGACCGCGTCGGGGGCGATTCCTCAGGCGCCACAGATTACCTCGGCTGGAACGCCGGCCGATCTGCTGCGCCGCCGGCCGGACCTCATCGTGGCCGAGCGTAGACTGGCGGCATCCAATGCACGCATCGGGGTGGCGATCAGCGAGTACTATCCAAAGTTTTCACTCAGCGCCTTGATTGGCAGCGCGACAGCCGTTTCCAGCGGCAACCTGTTCTCCAGTGGGGCCAGCCAGGCCTCGGGGATCCTGGGGTTGCGCTGGAGGCTTTTCGATTTCGGCCGTATCAACGCGCAGATCGACCAGGCGAAAGGACAGGAAGCCGAAGCGCTGGCTGCCTATCGCCAGTCAGTGCTGAGAGCCACCGAAGACGTCGAGAACGCATTTTCCGCGCTGGTCAATCGCGAGGCACAGGCATCGGCGTTGACCGGAGGTGAAATCGCCTTGACCAGTGCCCGGCAGTCGTCCTTCATCGCCTACCAGAAAGGCTCGGCCAGCCTGATCGATGTGCTGCACGCCGATGAAACAATGTTGCAGGCCTCCGACGCCAGGGCTCAGGCCCAGACAGAGTCGGCACGCGCAGCAGTCGCGGCGTTCCGGGCGCTCGGTGGCGGTTGGCAGCCTGTTGAAACCCAACCCGTGGCTACACGCTGATTGCATGTCCCTGCAAATGAGACCGTCATGGCTAAGCACGGTCTCAAGCGGCACAACCAGAACCTGGCTACGCCTGGGTTTTCACCAACCAATCCTTCCCTACGGTCGTCACTGCTCGCAGGCATGCGTTCAACTCAGGCCAAATGTTTTTCTCAAGCTGGAGTCGACAGGGCCCGCCGGCATGAAACGGCGCAGTTTGCGCAGAAGAGAGGCCTCGCCTTTAGGCGTGCGGCGCATTTTCCACGCGCCCAAGGCAGCCTCGACAATCGTCGCCGCCACACCATCGGGGCCTGGTGCGCCCTGGACACTTTTAATGATCGCGCGAGTCACTGTATCGCGGTCTTTTTCATAGGCCGGAATTCTGCCAGTCGTTTGCGGCGCATTGAGATCCAGGTTGGTCCTGGTGAATGACGGCTCGACCAACACCACGCGGACGCCAAACTTGCGCACCTCATGATCCAGCGTCTCGGACATCCCCTCTATAGCGTGCTTGGATGCCGAGTAGAGGCCCATGTACGGCGCAGGAAGAAAACCCAGTACCGAGCTGACGTTGACGATTCTTCCCGAACGCTGCTCACGCATATGCGGCAGTACCGCTTGTGCCGTACGCAGGGCACCCCACACGTTGGTATCGAACAACGATTGGGCTTCGGCGATCGAGGTTTCTTCTACCGAGCCTACCAACGATCCGCCCGCGTTATTGATCAGCACATCAATGCGCTTGGCCTGAACGATCACCGTCTCGATTGCGCGCTGAACAGAAGCGTCGTCGCGAACGTCCATCTCGACAAGTTCGACACCTGGCAACGGGGCCGATTGGGTAATGCTGCGTACGCTGCCAAACACCTGGCAACCTTGCCTGACAAACAATTGCGCAGTGGCGCGTCCAATGCCCGATGACACACCGGTGACAAGGACAACTTTAGCGTTCGACATAGCGGTTCCTCTGGTAGGGATTATCGAGAGACACACTCTCTACCGAGTAACCAATTTAGTCAATGGTCACAATCCATGATGACGATTCCTCGCAGGGGAACACGGCGTTTATCCTGCTTTTATCAAATGGACGCGAAATATGTCGTGATGGGACGCGGCAGCAAGAGTCACTGGCCGCTACTCAAGGCATGAGGCTACGCAGGATCAGATTGGCGATGCTCGTGGACGCGTCTTCGACGCCATCGAGGCTGTATTGCAACAGCAGCGGGTTGATGTACGGGCGCAACGCCAGATAGATTGCATTGACCGTTTCATCCAGGGGGGTCTTGCGTTCGAACTCACCCAGCTCACGCCCATCAGAAACGATCTGCCGCACGAATGCCTGAATGCTGGCTTCGTAGAACTGGGCGCAAGGCCAGCTCTCTGACGCCGCGGATGCCGCAAGGTCATAGAGCTTTCGGTCGTTGAAGAACAGGCTGACACCGGTGACGACCGCGGTCTTCACCAAGCGGCGAAAGCGCTCGGTAGGGGTGATGGACTCTACGCTGACAGCTTCATCCACCGCCGCGACGATCGTCTCCAGGCAATTGCTGCAAATGGCTTCGCCGATCGCCTGTTTCGAATCGAAGAACTTGTAGATGTAGGCCTTGGAAAAACCAATGGCCTTGGCCAGATCCGAGACCGTGGTTTTGCCATAGCCATAGCGACTGAAATGCTCATTCGCCGCTGCGACAATCTGGGCTCGGATTTCATGGTCGACAGGACCACGGACATTGCGCGAAGGGAAAGATGATTGATTCATGGCGCCAGCTTACCTGTCCCCCCATGGGGTGACAAGCAATGACCAAAATACAATTCAGTCACAAAACTGCGCCTTCATATACGGTTCTCATGACCCCGGATTGAAGGAACCCCCCAGGCGTGCTCAGGCCATTCTATGGCTGGCCAGCGCGGAGGCCTCCTTTGTTACCGGTACATTCCTCGACGTGGCTGAGGGAAATGAGCGGTTGGCCAGAACACGGTGGGAACGGCAGTTGTCTGCGCTCCGCATAAATTCAGGACGCACCGGTACCGAATGATCGGCTTCGCCCGCCATTCTTGAGAATCGACGGGTTGATCCCGAATTGCTTACGAAACGCCGTGGCGAAATGACTGGCATTGGCATAACCCAAGTCCGAGGCGATACGCATCACTGACTCATTACCGGTCAATAACCGGTTGCGGGCCTGGGTCATGCGCGCCTGCTGGAACACGCCATAGACACTGTTCAAGAACAATTGACGGAACCCCCGGGTCAGTTTGGGTTGACTCATCCCCGCTTCCCGGGCCAGCTCCGACAGGCTGGGGGCTTTGCCCAAGTCTTCGAGCAAGCGGTCTCGCGCCCGTACCAGACGTCGACGGTCGGTGTGGCTGATGCGACAGGTACAGCCCACATCCCTGCGCGCCTCCAGAAACAGGCTGACCAAGGTCACGCTCTGCCCGTACAGCCAAAGGCTGCTGCGAGCTGGCAAAGCGGACGCATTGGAGCCCTGCTCCATCGCGCTGCCAAGCATATGCGCCGTCGCACTCATTTCGACGCTGCGATGACCTTCGAGAAAACAGTGGTCGCAGTTCAGCGCCTTGTGCAACGTCGGATCGATCTCCAGCTCCCACTGCGACAACAGCTCGGGACGAATCATGACAGTGACGTTATCGATCTCACCGTGCTGGTGATAAAAGCCGTGATGGCAGCGACCGAAACTGATATTGCCCGAGCCTTCGTCGATGGCGTAGCGCCGCTGGCGGCGTCCGTCATGAAAACTACAGGTCGCCTTGCCCTTGAGCACGTTGGTAAAGCTGAAATGAATGCGCTCGCTATCATCGTGCAGAGGCATTTCCATCGGCTGTTCGAACGTGCTTTGCCAGCGCACGACGTCCAGCCCCTCCTGCAACATCACTCGGATCACGCGGCATTGAGTGCCCGGACCGAACTCGTCCCCGAACCCATTTGCGGTAATGCGCGAGATCGGCATTGAGTCCCTTGCCCCCTCATAAACGGCTGACATCTTGAATCTCCTTGATGACCGGATCCGGTTCGAATCAGATCACATTGGGGTGGTTACACGCAATTGATAATCACTATCATTTGTTCGGATGCAGTTGCTCCGCCAGACGGCCGTTGCCACCCCGCAACGCGCGATAAACGAGAATTCCTCAGTCAAGGTTCCATCATGTCCACTCGGCATCATCCGACGGCGATCCGTCGAACCTCCAACAAGCGTTATACTATAACAACAATGATCGGTTGGACATTGGCCAATCCGGTGTTCGCCGCCACCAGTGAGCCCATGCAGCTGCCGGCCTCG
Organism: Pseudomonas sp. B21-028; assembly: GCF_024749045.1. Lineage (NCBI taxonomy): Bacteria > Pseudomonadati > Pseudomonadota > Gammaproteobacteria > Pseudomonadales > Pseudomonadaceae > Pseudomonas > Pseudomonas sp. B21-028. The sequence goes on along the minus strand of NZ_CP087184.1, from coordinate 2,746,237 downwards.
ATGGTGACTGCCCGGATGGAGCAGGAAGATCCCAAGGAAGTGCCCATCAGCCTGAATGTCATCGAGGGCGAACAACTGCGGACCCAGCGTCTCGACACGCTGGAAAGCGCGCTGCGCAATACGTCCGGCGTCAGTGTCAATTCATCCGGCGGCCCGAATGATTTCAATGTGATGATCCGGGGCGTCGGGTCGCTGTACCAGATGTCGATGGACGACAGTTCGGTGGCCTTCAACGTCGACGGTGCGCCGGTTTCATCCCGCAGCCTGGGTTTCGAAACCCTAGACATCGACCGCATCGAAGTGCTCAAGGGACCGCAAGGCACGCTGTCCGGTGCCATTGGCCAGGCCGGCGCGGTCAACATCACCACCCGCCAACCGACGCGAGAATTGGCAGGCTATGTGCGCGCTGAAGTCGGTCAACAAGGCCAGTTCCTCACTGAAGGTGCGGTGGGCGGTCCCATCAGTGAACAGCTCAGCGGCCGCCTGGCGGTACGCCGCGCCGGCTACGACAGCTGGATCGACAATGAGCAGACCAACCGCCCCATCACCAGGCCGCGCAACGAAGCCTACCGGGCCAGCGTGCTCTGGGACCTCAACGATGACACCCAGGCGCTGTTCAGTGCCGAGCGGCAACAAACCGAACGTGCCGCCAACGTTCTGATGTTGCGTCCATACGGCAGCGACCCCGAGCTGGACTTGACCTCCGGTTTGTTTGATGACAACTACAAGACCACCGAGCGCTACGCGATCAAGGTCGATCATGACTTCGCAAACAGCCGACTGACCTCCACCACGGCCACCTCCATCGTCGACTTCGAAGGCCTGGTTGCCTACGACAGCAAGCTGATGGGCGCGCTCTATGGCACCCCGAGCGAATACTGGGCGGTGGATAAATCTTTCGAACGCAGCTGGAGCCAGGACTTGCACCTGGGTTCATTGCCCGACGCCGATGTATTCTGGGTCACGGGCCTGACTGCCAGCCGCAACGAGCGCAGCTACGACACCCCACGCGATACCTACGGCACTTCCAGCGCCAAGCTGCGGGACTTCACGACCAACACCTACGCCGGTTACGGCGAGATTACCTTCCCGCTGACTGAACGTTTGAAATTGACCACCGGCTACCGCCATTCCTGGGACCGCAAGACCTACAATGGCCAATACTTTACCGGGGCCAGTGCCATCGAGGATTCGCGCAAGCTGACGGACAATTACGGCACCGGCCGCGTGGCCCTGAGTTACGCCGTGACCTCGCAAACCAATCTCTACGTGCAACTGGCCCGAGGCTACAAGTCCGGTGGTTTCAACGACTATGCCGCGCAAACCACTGACAGCGTGCCCTACAAGGCCGCGTCCAGCAGAACCGTCGAACTGGGCTTCAAAAGCGAAGCCGATGACCGCAGTCGCAGTCTCAACGGCGCATTGTTCTATACCCGCGTCCACGATGATCACTTGTTGGGCTACAACGCCGCGACCTTCGCCACCAATGCCTTCAACGCCGACACCCGTACCCGTGGCGCCGAACTGGAAGGCACCTGGCACTTCGACGAGACGCTGACGTTGTCCGCCAGCGTCACCTACCTGGATGCGAAGATCACCAGCTCGGTCAGTGGCATTCAGGCAGGCGATGTCGCAGCCGGTAACAGCACCCCGGATGTACCGCGCTGGAGCGGCAACTTCAGCGCCACCTGGAAACACCCGTTGGGCAGCGTCGCCAGCCTGGGGGATACCACCCTCAACACCAGCCTCAATTACCGTCTGGTGGGGGAACGGGCCGCCGACCCGCAGAACCATTTCAACCTGGACAACTACGAGAAGCTCGACCTGCGCACGGGCCTGGAAGGCAAGTTCGGCGAAATCTACGCCTTTGCCGACAACCTGCTGAACCAGACCTACGACACCTACGGTTTCTACAGTGCCCCAGTTGCCTACGGTGCACCGGCACGACGCCGCACCCTGGGCGTCGGCTACACCTATCAATTCTGAGCTTCGCAGGGGGCAGCTTGACCCTGCCCTCTCCTAGCGTCTTCAGAATGAATAGCTGTACCCCACTCCCGCCGACCGGCCTCTGCCGGGCATCCCGGTCAGCACCTGATCAGTGGAATACGAGCCATACAGGTCATAGCGCGCATCCAGCAAGTTATCGCCCCACAGGTACACCTCAGAATCACCGCTCTGCAGACCCAGATGCAGATCAAGCTTGGCGTAGCCTTTGAGGTCATAGTGGTTCTGGGCGTCAGCCGGGCGATTTTTCTGCACCCTATAGTTGAGCAACGTATTGAGCCGCGGCGCCGGCAACCCCAGGAACTCACCTATCTCCTTCTGCCAGGCAACGCTGAAATTCCCACTCCATAATGGGACATCCGGTACCCGACTGCCGGCGGCCACATCACCACCGGACACACCCGGCGCATCGGACGTCACCACCGCATTGGTGTAGCTCACCGCGCTGCCCAGGGTCAGCTCGTCGGTCACGTGCCAGGTGCTCGACAACTCGGCGCCCTTGCTGCGCGTGTCGGCATTCACCGCGCTGACGGCCAGGGTGTTGAAGTCGTACCCCAGCAAATGGTCATCCTGGACGCGGGTGATGAACAACGCCCCTTCCAGGTTGAAGCCCCCCTCGTCACTTTCATGCTTGAAGCCCACCTCGGCGGCGTTCACCTTGGCCGCCTTGTACGCTTCACTGTCTTTGACTGACGTGGCGTAATCGTTGAAACCGGCGGATTTATAGCCCCGCGACAGAACCGCGTACAGGTTGGTCTGCGGCGTCAGCGCATAGGACAGCGCCACCCGTCCGGTGCTGTAGTTGTCCCGCAGGCTGCGGTTGTCGCCGACCTGGCTACCCGCGCTGGAATAATTCGCGCCATAGGTCTTGCGATCCCAAGTGTGGCGCAGGCCGGTGGTGAGTTTCCAATCTTCGGCAATCGGAAAAGTGATCTCTCCATAGCCGGCATAACTGTTGGTGCTGAAGTCGCGCCGCTGCTGTGCGCCGTTGGTAAAGTTGTCGGAATCGAAACTGCGTTCGGACCGCGATAGGTTGACGCCGGTCACCCAGAACACCTCGTCATCTGCCAGCGAGCCCAGGCGCAGGTCCTGGCTCCACACCTGCTCGCGGGCCGAGTCTTCGATCAGGTATTCGAACGGGGTGCCGTACAGCTCGCGGGTAATGTTGCGATCGTAGCCCTTGACCGCGTTGAAGTCGGTGCTGGTATACGCACTGATGGAGGTGATCCGCGCCTGCGCCAGGTCGTGGTTGAGTTCAAGGGAATAGCGCTCGTTGGTCTTGCGGTTGTCATCGAACACCCCAGGGGTGTAATCCAGGGTCGGGCGATCGCCAAAGGGCCGGAGCATCTCCAGGCCAGCGTATTGGTCGGCACGTTGGCGTTCGGCGGTCAGCAGCCCGGTGGTGTCCTGGTCGTTGTCCCAAAGCAGGCTGCCCCGCCAGGCAAGGTCCCGAGGCCTGGTCATCGGGTCGCCGTCCTGTTGATCATCGACCCAATTGTCAAAACCGCTGCGCCTCACCGCGATGCGCCCGGCCAGAGTGGCTGTCAATGGACCTCCCACCGCGCCCTCGGTCATGAACTGGCCCTGATTGCCGACTTCGCCGCGTACGTAACCTTCCACCTCGCGAGTGGGTTTGCGGGTGGTGACGTTGATCGCCCCCGCCTCGCTGTTACGTCCGAACAACGTGCCTTGGGGTCCCTTGAGGACTTCGACTTGCTGTACGTCCAGGGTCGCCATCGCGGCATTGCGCACCGACATCGGCACACCGTCGACATTCAGCACCACGGAACCGTCGTCCATGCTCATCTGGTTGAGAGAACCGACACCACGGATACGCACGTTGGCATCGTTGGCGCCGCCCCAGGAGTTGACATCCACCCCTGGCGTGGCACGCAGCGCGTCTTCAAGGGATCGCAGCCGACGCGTTTCCAGTGCTTGCCCATCGATCACCGAAAGGCCAAAGGGAATGTCCAAGGCACTTTCCTGAGTGAGCCGGGCGCTGACGGTCAGCGGCGCCAACTCGATGGTTTGCGGCGCTACAGTGGCCGGCTGGTAGTCTGTGGCATAAGCGGTGCACATTTGGCTGGACAGGGTCAGAGCCATGGTTTGAGTCAGTACATTGACCTGCCAGCCGACGGGACGACGTAACGGCTTGAGAGAAGATTCAGGCGGCATGAGACAGTTCCAGGAATAAGGGATGGATAGAATTCATTGCGGCTTCCCCCAGCGCTCGAGCGCTCCGGTGACCGCTTGATCGGAAGGCGGGCCCAGCAGGCCGCGTATCGCAGAGGGCCATCCCTGGCCGGCTCGGATCCCGGCGGTCAACGCCGTCAGCTGTTCGGGGCTCTGGCCGGCCACCCATTCCAGGCTGACCAAGGGCGCATAAGACGCCGCCCAGCTCTGTTCACGGGCCTCGGCCAGGGTGCCGATGGGCTCACCGTCGCCACCCAATGCCCGGGTCAAGTCTTCGGCCTTGAGCTTGACCAGCGTCGACCGGGCTTGCGGACCATCGACGTCACCCACGCATAGCAAGCCGATGGCTCCGGCGATGCCCTGGCTGAGCAACAGGTAGCCCGGCGCCTGGCGCAGGTCACTTGCATCGATCAACACTTGGCGCGCCAGCAGCTCGGCGATATGGCTGCGCCGCGTCCAACGTCCGACGCCCGTCTCTGCCACATCCCAATCGGGCGTCTGCCCCAGCAGCAGATGACCATTGCTCAAGCGACTCGGGCCCATGCCGGTCGGCCACTGACTCACCTGGTCGACCTTGGGGCAGCTGCCCAGGCGCCTTGCCACACAAGCGGCCATGGCATCCAGGTCTTCGCGCACCTCGCCAGCGGTGTGCAAACGGCCAGCATCTGTCAGCACCTGCATGCCCCGAAGGGCTTGCACGGACGCTTTCGTTGTCCACGTATAGGCAAAGTCCAGGGGACCCTGGCTGCTGGCACTGATGGACTGAGTGTCGGTCTCGATCAGCCAGTGCCAGGTGCCCGCAGGAGCCATGGCGTACGCCGCAACGGCCGAACCGGCTGGCAGCATCGGCGCCTCGGACGATAACCCGGCTTCGCTGCGTTGTACCGGTGCCCGCAACCCGCGTTCACTGTCGACGCCCAGGCGTGGCATGACTCGGCGTGCCTCCAGCCAGACACCGTGGGGGCCTAGCCAGAAGCCTTCGCCTTCGCCAGGCCATCCGATGGCGTCCAGGGTCCAGTTCAGCTCCACGCTGCAGCCAGCCACCGCACACTCGTTCAACGGCACTCGCAGGTGATCCGTTGCCTGTTCAAAGGTCACCGGACGGCCCATGACACTGACGGTGGTGACCTGTGTGCCGGGAGGCAATTCTGCATCCAGATGCCCCTTGGCAGCGGTCACCCCGTCCAGGGCCCAATGCCCCTCGATCCGTCGGTTCGAACGATCGACCCTCAATCGCAGACGGCCGCCCGCTACCTGCCAGGCTCCGGCGCCGGCCAGCCAGCGCTGTTCCCAGGCCGCGCGCTCGGCACGCGCCTGCACGGCGGACTGGTAATCGCCACGCTCCACCAACTGACGGTGCAACATCACGCCGCTGCCGAGCATGCCTGTGGCCCCCAACGCCAGCAGGACTCCGGGCACCCCCATCAGGTGTTGACGCATATCCATCAAACGCCGCCGTTGCGGCCCGCGAGGCAAGAACAATGCAGCGATCGCCACCATCACCAGGCATCCGGCCAGTTTCCAGCTCGCCAAGGTCGTGAGAAAGGGCAACCAGGGCGCCCAGCCCGTGAGGCCAGACAGGGCCACATGGCCGGGGATCGCCATTTCATACGGCGGATAGCTGACCAGGCCGAGCTCGTGGTTGAGCACCAGGAAAAACGTCAGCAGCATCGAAGTGGCGTACGCCAGGCCGGCGCGACGAATCAGTGCATGAACCAGCACCGTCAACATCGCCAACTCCAAGAGGGGCGGCGCGAAGACCAACCCCTGATAGATCAGCACAAAACCCGGCGCCATGCTGCCAGGCGCGGTGATGGCGCTGATCAGCAGGCTGGCCAGGCCGGGCACCAGGGCCAGCATCAACGTGGTGATTGTTACGCAGGCCGCACGCCCCAGCAGGCGCAACCACACCGGTGCGGGGGTCGCCTGCAACATCGCATCCAGCCCTTCCACGTCATCACGCCGGCTCACCAGCCCCACCAGCGCCGCGATGATGAACGCAATCACCAGGAACAAGGCACTGGACAGCAGCGGCAGGATCAGATCCGCACGGGGCACCATCGCTCCCCGGGCATGCCAGACCACGTGAACAAAGCCACTGAGCATCCCCATTACCAGCAACAAGCCAAGCGCCACCCACCAGATCTTGCGGGCGGCTATCTGCCGCAATTGCCAGCGGGTCTCACGCCACAAAGCCACCGACCAATGAGAGGCTGCTAACGCCCCCGGCAAACGAACGGTGGGGGCCAGACGCATTGGCGGTTCCGCCAGCAACGCACCGCCGCGACGCCCCATCAGACCCTGACGACTGATTCGGGCCAGCACCCCGGCGAGCAGCAGCAACGGCACTGCGCACCACAGGCCCCTGTTGAGCCAGAATCCCGGTGTCAATGCCAGTAAGGACTGGGATTTTTGAGCAGCGGTCCAGGTTTCCACCTGGGCCTGGGCAAAGGTGAACAACGACGGATCGAGGCTCGCGGCCAACAGCGGGTTGATATGCCCACCCTTGAGCACCACCACGGCGAACATCCACAACAGCATCAATACCGTGGCCAGGCCAAAGGGCGCGGCCAGGCCTCGACTGCGCAAGGCCAGCAGGTAATACAGGGCACCGATACCGGTGCTCACCGGCAACAGCAAGGCCACCCAGGCAAAACCCAGGGCCGGCCACGCCGGCGCCCCGATGCTCGCCATCGGCACCCAACCCAGCCAGCCCAGTACAGGGCTGACCAGAAACCCGACAATCAACGAACTGGCAAGCAACCCGCCGACCACGGCAGCGCCGATGAACCGGCCCCATAACAGGGTCGGTAATGACAGCGGCAAGGCCAGCAGGACCTCCTCCAGTTGCGCCTTGCGATCCCTGAGCGCCGGCTGGGCAAAGACCCAGGCCCAGGCAAAAAACAGGAAGAACATGCACCCGCACGACATCAGGTAGATCAGGCTCGGCGCATTGCGGGCGATGTCGCTGGCGCCCATTTTCTGTACGTAATCCGCGTTGGTCAGCGACATCAGCAGATAGCCGGTCAGACCGAGAAACACCAGCAAAGGGATGCCGCTGCGCAGCCCGGCGCGCACTTCCACCCAGGCCTCGCGCATCAGCAGAGCGAACGTACTCATGCGTCGAGCGCCTCACCGGCCTGGGCCAGGGCCAGGTAATAGATGTCTTCCAGGCGCGGCGCCCGGGGCGTGAAACGCGGGTCGACAGGGCGTTCGCCATGCACGATGACACGACTGCCGTCAGGGCTGGCCGCCACATGCAGCGCCTCGGGCAAGGTTTCGCCTCGGCCAAACGAAGCCTCCCACAGCCGACCCTGCTCGGCCGCGAGCAGATCCGCCGGACGGCCTTCGACAATGATCCGCCCGCCGGCCAGTACCGCCAAGCGGCTGCACAGGTTCTCGACGTCCTCGACGATATGGGTCGACAGCAAGACAATGGACTGGGCGGCGACATCCGCCAGCACCCGATGAAAGCGATTGCGCTCCGCCGGGTCCAATCCCGCCGTGGGTTCGTCGACAATCAATAGCCGCGGCGAACCCACCAGGGCCATGGCGATTCCGAACCGGCGCAACATGCCGCCTGAATACGTGGCCACGGCTCGGTGCGCTGCTTCTTGCAGGTTGACCTTGTCCAGCAGAGCCTCGACTTCCTCCCGACGCTGGCGTGCCTGGGTACGGCCCTTCAGCCAGGCAAAACGATCCAGCAGATCCCGCGCGCTGACGCCCGGATACGCGCCCAACTGCTGCGGCAGATAGCCCAGGCGTCGACGCAGATGATTGGAGTCGGTCAGCACGTCCACGCCATCCAGGTGAATACTGCCGGCGTCCGGCTGCTGCAGGGTCGCCAGTGTGCGCATCAGGCTGCTCTTGCCGGCCCCGTTGGGGCCCAGCAACCCATACATCCCGGGACCGACCCTCAGGTCCACACCGTCCAGCGCCTGGACACCATTGCTGTAGCGCTTGCGTAACCCGCGCACTTGTAAACCCGAATCGACTGGCATCTGCAACTCCGTGGACGGCGCGCCAGTACCGGGATCGCGGGGTGAGCCGAGTCTGACCGGACGACGCTTATGTGGGAGGGGAAACCTGCGCCCTGGAAAGCGCAGCGAGCGACGGTAGTCAGGCCGTCGATCGGGCTCTACCCGATTCAAGTCATTTTCCAACCGTATCGCGCCGCTCTCTGCCGCCCGCCCCCGCGCCGGCATTGTTCAAGCATGCAGGGGGTAAATGGATCCGGGGCTAAAACGATTCGATCCGGGTAGTCGCGAAAATGAGAATGACTAGCATCTCGGCCATGCACTTGCTGCCCCCACGCCTGGGCCAACCCCGGCCCGGACAATAGCTATGAGAAGACGTTGAGCCATGGCCACTCCCAGCACCTCAACCGCAACACTGCTACGTCAGTCCCTGTCCCAGGCCCTGGGCCTGCCCGCTGAACAGATCCCGCTCGAAGCCAACCTGATCGAATGGGGGCTGGATTCGGTCACGCTGATCCGCCTGGCCGGTCAATGGCAACGCCAGGGCCTGCCGGCGCGTTTCGCCGACCTGGTCGCCGATCCCCGGCTGTCCGCATGGTTGGCCAGGCTCGACACCGCCCAGCCGGAATCCATCGACGACACTCCGCCCGGCGTGGACGAACACCTGCCCTTCGAACTGGCACCGATGCAGCACGCTTATTGGATCGGTCGCGCTCCCGGTCAACAGTTGGGCGACGTGGCCGCGCACTTCTATAACGAATTCGATGGCAACGACGTCGATCCGGTCCGGTTGCAAGCCGCCGTTCGCGCACTGTTTGAACGTCACGCCATGCTGCGTGCCCAGTTCGGCGAAGATGGCCGCCAGCAGATCCTCGCGCAGAGCCCCTGGCCAGGCCTCAAGGTCCATGACCTGCGCCAGACCGATGTCGAACAGGCGCAACAACGGCTGCTGGCCTTGCGCGCGGAACTGTCCCACCGCCGGTTGGCCGTCGAGCAGGGCGAGGTGCTGGACATCCAATTGTCGCTGCTGCCCGATGCCCTGCGCCCAGCTGGTACCCGCTTGCACCTGAACCTCGACATGCTCGCCGCCGACGCCCTGAGCCTGCGCACCTTGCTGGGCGACCTGGTGCTTTTGTATCGCCAGCAACCCTTGCCACCGCTCGACTACAGCTTTGCTCGCTACCTGGCCCAGCGTCGCCAGGAACATGCACAGCCTGAGCAGCGAGCGCGCCATCAACAGGACCGCGACTACTGGCTGCAACGCCTGGAACAGCTTCCCGGCGCCCCGCGCCTGCCGATCAAGGCTCACTGCAGCGACGATTGCCAGGTAAGGCGTCGTCACCATTGGCTGTCGCCTTCGCAGCGCCAGGCCTTCGAACGTCATGCCCGGGAAAATACCCTGACCCCCGCCATGGCCCTGGCAGCCGTATTCTGCGAAGCCCTGGGCGCCTGGTGCGAAACGCCCGAACTGTTGCTGAACCTGCCGCTGTTCAACCGTGCCCCCCTGCATGCCGATGTCGACCGTCTGGTGGGCGACTTCACTTCATCGATCCTGCTGGCCTGGGATGGTACGCAAGCCGGTACTTTTGCCGTGCGGGCCCGGGCCCTGCAACAGCGCTTTCATGAAGATGCCGCCCACAGCGCGTTTTCCGGCCTGGAAGTGCTGCGCGAGCTGTCCCGACAACAGGGCGAACCCGTCCTGGCGCCCGTGGTGTACACCAGTGCCCTGGGCCTGGGGGAACTGTTCGCCGAAGGCGTGCAGGACAGTTTCGGCCGACCGGCCTGGATCATCTCCCAGGGCCCGCAAGTGTGGCTCGACGCGCAGGTCACCGAGCTGGACGGCGGCATACTGGTCAACCTCGACGCCCGGGAAGGGCTATTCGCCGATGGTGTACTGGATGGTTTGTTCGACGCCTACACCGGGCTGCTGCAACGTCTTTGCGTTGAGCCTTCGGCCTGGCAGCAGTTGCCCCCGGCGCTGACGCCGCCCAGCCATCTCGCCGTGCGACAACAGTCACAAGGCCGGCCCGCGCCCCTGCCGGTGAAACGCCTGCACGATGACTTTTTCCAACTGGCCCAAACGGCTCCCGAGGCGCCCGCCTTGCTTTATGGCAACCAGGCCATGAGCTACGGCACCCTGGCCGAGCGTGCCCTGCAACTGGCGGGCTATCTCGAGCGCCAGGGGGTCAAGCGGGGGGACGTCGTCGCCATCCAGCTGCCCAAAGGACCGGAACAGGTCATCGCGGTATTGGGCGTCCTGGCGTGCAGCGCCACGTACCTGCCCATCGGCTTCGATCAACCCCCGGCCCGTCGGCAGAAGATCGTCGACTCGTCCGACGCCCGGTTGCTGCTCAGCGCATTGCCCGATGATGGCGAAGCCCTGCGCGCACCGCGCCCCGGTAAAATCAGTGACCTGGCCTACATCCTCTACACCTCCGGCTCCACGGGGGAGCCAAAAGGCGTGGAAATCAGCCATCTCGCGGCGGCCAATACCCTGCAAGACCTGCAGCGACGCTTGGACCTGAACCCCCATGATCGGATCCTCGCGCTGTCGGCGCTGGAGTTCGACTTGTCAGTATTCGACCTGTTTGCGGCCCTCTCCACGGGCGCCGCGGTGATCTGCGTCGAATCCCAGGCCCAGCGCGATGCCGAACGCTGGCGCGAACTGGCGTTGCAGCACCGCGCCAGCGTGCTCAATTGCGTGCCGGCGCTGTTGGACATGCTGCTCAGTTGTGCACCCAGCCACGCCGCCGACCTGCCCCTGCGCGCCGTGCTATTGGGTGGCGACAAAGTGGCCCCGGACCTGGCGCCGCGGCTGTGGGCCCAGGCCCCGGGCTGTCGCTTCATGGCCCTGGGCGGCGCCACCGAAACCGCCATCCACTCGACGCTCTACGAAGTGGTGCCCGGCCAGCCGCTGCACTGGCACTGCCTGCCATATGGCAAGCCCCTGGATAACGTCAGCCTGCGGATTGTCGACCGTCATGGCCACGACTGCCCGGATTGGGTCGCTGGCGAACTCTGGATCGGTGGCGCCGGTGTTGCCCTGGGCTACCGTGGCGACCCGCTGCGCACCGCCGAGCGTTTCGTCGAGTATCAAGGCCTGCGCTGGTACCGTACCGGCGACAGCGCACGCTACCATCCGGACGGCAACGTCGAATTCCTCGGACGCAGCGACTTCCAGCTCAAGCTGCGAGGCTATCGCATCGAAGCCGGGGAAATCGAGAACGCGCTGGTGGCCTGGCCTGGGATCGAGCAAGCCACGGTTATGCTCGACGGCCAACGCCTGGCGGCCGTGGTGCGCTTGCATGACGGCCCTGCGGAGCCGGCCTCCGTCGATCTGCCAGGCTTGCCGGGGCACCTGGCCGAGCGTCTGCCCGCCTATATGATTCCGGAGCGGATACTGGGTTGCGCGCAATGGCCCTTGACGGCCAATGGCAAGGTCGACCGCAAAGCCTTGCTCGAGTGGCTGGCCGCGCAAGATCCGAGTCCCCGCCGTGACCTGTCGCCCCCCTGCGGTCCCATTGAACGACAGGTGGCGCGGGCTTGGCAGGCCTTGCTGGGCTGCGGTGAGGTCTGTCGGGAACACAACTTCTTTTCCCTGGGCGGCGACTCCCTGAGCGCTACCCGCCTGGTGCGCCTGCTGGCCGAACAAGGCCTGGGGGGCGCCCGGGTGGCAGAGATCTTCGCCAACCCGGTGCTGGCCCGGTTCTGCGCCAGCCTGCATCAAGATGCCGAGGCCGTGACCCGGCGCAACATCGTGGCGGACCTGTCGCAGCGCTACGAACCCTTCCCCACGACCGAAGTGCAGCAGGCCTATTGGTTGGGCCGCGACCCAAGCCTGGTACTGGGAGGCGTGAGTTGCCACTTCTACCGCGAGTATGAGGTCGAGGACCTGGACCTGCCCCGCCTGCAATGTGCACTGGAGCGGCTGATCGAGCGCCATGAAATGCTTCGCGCCGTGTTCGACCGGCACGGCCAGGCACGCATCCTCGAAGAAGTGCCGAGGTTCACAATCGGCCAGGCCTACAGCCGCCTTGACGAGCTGCGCGAGCACTGTGCCCACCGGGTATTCGATCCGGCACAGTGGCCGTTGTTCGACGTGCAGGCCCTGGTCCATGGCCGGCATACACGCTTGGCCATCAGCCTGGACAACCTGATCCTCGATGCCCTGAGCATCCTGAGTCTCTACGCCGAACTCGACGCCTTGTACCGCGACCCGACGCTGCAACTGGCGCCGCTGCAACTGTCGTTTCGCGACTACCAACTGCAATCCGCCCCGGAGCCGGCCGAACTGGAAGCGGCACAACGTTTCTGGCAGGAACGCTTGCCCGAACTGCCGCCGCACCCGCAACTGCCGCTCGCAGTCGACCCAGCCAGCCTTGGTCGTCCCCGTTTCGAACGCCTGCAAGGACAGATCGATGCCCAGGCTTGGGGAGCGATACTGACCAAGGCCCAGCAGCATGGCCTGACAGCCTCGGCCGTGCTGCTCTGCGCCTTCGCCGAAACGCTCAGTCGCTGGAGCGCCCGTCCGGATCTGAGCCTGAACCTGACGCTGTTCGACCGCCGCCCGCTGCATCCTCAAATCGATCAGGTGATGGGCGACTTCACCTCCCTGACCCTGCTTGGCTACACCCCTCGAACGGGCGAGCGTTGGCTCGACCGGGCGCGCCGTACCCAACAGACCCTGGGCGAAGCCCTGGAGCATCGCAGCCTGGGCTCCGTGGGCCTGCTGCGCCAACTGGCCCGGGGCAACGGCGAGCAACAAGCGAGCATGCCAGTGGTATTCACCAGCGCCCTGGGCGTGCCCGACGGCACCGCCGCGCCACAGGACGGCCCCTTTGCCCATCAGGTGTTCGGCCTGACCCAGACACCGCAGGTGTGGCTCGACCATCAGGTGGTGGAAGCCGATGGCGGCATCGCGCTGAACTGGGACCGGGTGGTTGGCCTGTTTCCCGAAGGCATGGTCGAAGCCATGTTCGATGCCTACCTGTACAGCTTGAACTGGCTGGCCGAACAACCATGGGACAGTGCGCCACCGGACCTGCTGCCGCTGGCCCAGGCTGAGCGAAGGGCGCGGATCAACGCGCCGGGCGCCGGCGTACCTGGCGACCCGACCCTGCATCAGGGCTTCTTCCAGCAGGCCCGCCAGGCGCCACGGAATACTGCCCTGCTGTGGGACGAGGACGGCACGCTGAGTTATGGCGAACTGGCCGACCGCGCCCTGCGGATTGCCCGCAGTCTGGTGGACGCTGGCGTCATGCCCGGAGATTTGGTGGGAGTGTCCCTGGTCAAGGGCGCGCATCAGGTCGCCAGTGTCCTGGGCGTCCTGGCGGCGGGCGCGGCCTACTTGCCGATAGGGGTCGATCAACCGTTGCAACGCTGCCAGCGCATCGTGCAACAGGCCGGGGTGATGCTGATAATCGCCGAACACGACCCGCTGCTGCCGGAGGTCAGGTATCTCAAGCCCGCCCGGGCGCTGGAAGCCGAACCGCTTCCGGCCCCGCTACCGGTAGCGCCCGACGCCCTGGCCTATGTGATCTATACCTCAGGCTCCACCGGCCAACCCAAGGGCGTGGAAATCACCCACCGGGCAGCGATGAACACCGTGGCCGACATCAATCGTCGCTACGGCGTCCAGGCAACGGATCGTGGCCTGGCCTTGTCGGCGCTGGACTTCGATCTCTCGGTATACGACCTGTTCGGCCTGCTGTCGGTGGGGGCCGCCCTGGTGTTGATCGACGAACATCAACGCCGTGATGCGCGAGCCTGGCTCAAGGCGCTCCAGCACCATGGCGTAACCCTGTGGAACAGCGTGCCGGCCTTGCTCGACATGCTGCTCGAAGCCAACGTCCATGACCGCCGGCCGCTGGCGCTGCGGGTGGCCTTGCTGTCGGGGGACTGGATCGGACTCGACCTCCCCGCCCGCCTGGCACAACAGGCGCCGGCATGCCGTTTCATCGCCCTGGGCGGCGCTACCGAGGCGGCCATCTGGTCCAACCATTTCGAAGTGCGCGAGGCCTTGCCCGGCTGGCGCTCGATTCCCTACGGCCTGCCCCTGGGCAACCAGGCCTATCGGGTGGTTGATGTCCTGGGCCGGGATTGCCCGGACTGGGTCACGGGGGAGCTGTGGATCGGCGGCGCAGGGGTTGCACGCGGGTATCGCCACGCGCCGCAGCTCAGTGCCGAACGCTTTGTCGATGGCTGGTACCGCACCGGCGACCTGGGGCGTTATCACCCCGATGGCCTGCTGGAATTCCTGGGCCGCGCAGACAGCCAGGTCAAGATCCGCGGACACCGCATCGAGCTGGGGGAGATCGAAGCCGCCCTGGTCCGCCATCCCGCCGTCAGCATGGCCGTGGCGTTGGTCACGGGGCAGAACCGGTTGATGGCTGCCGTCACGGCCACCGTCCCCGCGCAGGCACTGGCGGCACACCTCGAACAATGCCTGCCAGCCTACATGCGCCCGGAACAACTGCAGGTGCTGGATCGCCTGCCCTTGAGCAGCAATGGCAAGGTCGATCGCCGCGCCCTGCTGGCCGCCCTGGAGGCCATCGCCCAGCCAACCCCGGACCTGGACGAGCAGCCCCTGAGCGAAGGCGAACAGCTGATCGCCGAGCTCTGGCAACAGCTACTCAACGTGCCCAGCGTATCGCGCCACGACAACTTTTTCCGTCTGGGCGGCGACAGCCTGTTGGCCACGCGCTTCCTCGAAATGCTGCGCACCCGCCTCGGCGTGGAAATCCCCATGGGCCAGTTGTTCGGTGCCGCCACATTGCTGGAAGTGGCGCAAACCCTCGAATGCCAACCCAACCCAGACACCGTTGAAGAAGGCGTCATCTGATGCCTTCAGGACCTCGCTATTTTCCAGGAGCCGTACCCATGCCCGCCGCCAAACTGTTAAGCGAACTCAAGTCCCTGGGCGTCGAACTCTGGCCCCAGGACGGACAATTGAAATTCCGCGCGCCCCAAGGCCTGCTCGATGCCACCCGCCTGGAGCAATTGCGCACCCACAAGCAACAGATCCTGGAGCTGCTGCACACCCAGGAACGCGCCCAGGTCGTCGCCGATGCAGGCAGCCGCCACGTGCCCTTCCCTCTGACCGACGTGCAAAATGCCTATTTGCTGGGCCGCCAATCATCTTTCGGCTACGGCAATGTCGCTTGTCACGGTTACCTGGAACTGAGCTGGCCGCGGCTTGACCCGCAGCGGGTGGAGCAGGCCTGGAACCGCCTGATCGCCCGCCACGACATGCTCCGCGCGGTGATCGCCAGCGAAGGCTCGCAACGGGTGCTGGCCGATGTTCCTCCCTACCGGGTGGCGGTGCAGGATTTGCGAGCCGCCACCGACGATGCGCGGCAACAGACCGTACGGCAGATCCGTCAGGCCATGGAGCAGAAGCTCTACCCCACCGAGCAATGGCCCCTGTTCGAGCTGCGCCTGAGTCGCAGCGACAGCGGTGACACCCTGCATTTCTCCATGGACTCGCTGATCGCCGACTGGGCCAGCGCGCAATTGCTGTTCAACGAACTGGAGCAACTGCTGCAAGACCCCGACACGCCTTTGCCGCCGCTGGACATCAGCTTTCGTGACTACCTGCTGGCCGAGCGCCGGTTGCTGGAAGGAAGTCGCCACCAGCGCGACCGTGCGTATTGGCTGAACCGGGTCGACGAATTGCCCGCCGCGCCACAATTGCCCGCGCCCCTGGCGACCGAGGACAGCACCACACCGTGTTTCCGCCGACACCGGGCGCGGCTCGACCGTCAGCAATGGACAGCTTTAAAAAGTGCCGCCAGCGACCACGGCCTGACGCCTTCGATCGTGGTACTCGCCGCCTACGTCGGCGTCCTGCAGCGCTGGAGCCAACAACCGGCTTTCAGCCTCAACCTGACCCTGCTCAACCGCCTGCCCCTGCACCCGCAGGTCGACCGGCTGGTGGGGGATTTCACCTCAGTCAGCCTGTTGCAGGTCAATGACCCGACCGGCCTGGATTTCACGGCGCAGGCGCGCCAGTTGGGAAGCCAACTGTTCGCCGACCTCGAACATCGGCTGTTCTCCGGGATTCAAGTGATGCGCGAAATCGGCCGTCGGCGTGGCCGGGAAGCGGCGGCCATGCCGGTGGTCTTCACCAGTGCCATTGGCCTGGCCATCGAGCTGCCCGCCGCCAGCCAGCGCCAAGTGGGCCATGGCATTACCCAGACCCCGCAAGTCACGCTGGACTGCCAAGTGATGGATGACAGCCACGGCCTGCACATTCATTGGGACGTGCGCCAGGGTGTGTTCCCCGACGGTTTGATCGACGACATGCTGCTGGCGTTCTCGACAGAGCTGCAACACCTGGCCAGCGATCCCGCCGCCTGGATACATCCGGTGCAGGTGCCCCTGCCGGCCTGGCAACAGCGCGAGCGCCTGGCGGCCAATGCCACGGCCGCGCCTATTCCCGAAGGTCGATTGCACGACAACCTGCTGGTCATGGCACGACAACGTCCAGACGCACTCGCCGTGATCGATGCCGAAGGGAGCCTGACTTACGCCGAGCTCGCCCGCCGCGCACTGGACGTCGCGGCCACCCTGCGCGAAGCCGGCTGCCGTTCGCAAGAACCGGTGGCGATTCTCATGCCCAAGGGCGCCGGGCAGGTGGTAGCGGCCTACGGTGTGTTGCTGGCGGGCGCCGCCTACCTGCCACTCGACAGCAGCGCCCCGGCCGCCCGCCGCGACCGGGTGTTGGCCAACGCCCAGGTGCGTCATGTGCTGGGCCTGTCCCATGCGCTGCCCCACACCGGGTTGCCCGAAGCGCTGCGCTGGCACTCGGTGGACCGGCTTCCACCCGCGGCGGCCACCTTCGAACCGGTCACCGGCAACCCCGACGACCTCGCCTACGTGATCTACACCTCAGGTTCCACCGGCGACCCCAAGGGGGTGATGATCAGTCACCGCGCGGCACTCAATACCGTGCAAGACATCAATCGACGCTTCCAGGTCGGCGCCGGCGACCGGGCACTGGGCCTGGCACAGCTGAGTTTCGACCTGTCGGTGTATGACCTGTTCGGTCCCCTGGCTGTCGGCGGCACCCTGGTATTGCCCGACCCGGCACGCGGTGCCGACCCGTCCCACTGGGCCGAACAGGTGCAGCGTCACCAAGTGACCCTGTGGAACTCCGTTCCCGCGCAACTGCACATGCTCGCCCACTACCTGCAAGCCGAGCCCCGGCCACTGGACAGCTTGCGTCTGGCCCTGCTGTCCGGCGACTGGATCCCGCTCAACCTGCCGCCACAACTGGGCCGGTTGCTTCCCGACCTGGCGCTGGTGAGCCTGGGTGGGGCCACGGAGGCGTCGATCTGGTCCAACGTGCATCCTATCGGCGCCATCGATCCGGCCTGGCGCAGCATTCCCTATGGCTTGCCCCTGGCCAACCAGGGTTTCCGCGTGCTCGACAGCCAGTGGCGCGATGTCCCGACCTGGGTACCGGGCGACCTGTACATCACGGGCATGGGCCTGGCTCTCGGCTACCTGGGCGACCAGGTCCTGAGCGACCAGCGTTTCTTCGCTCATCCACTCGACGGTCAGCGCCTGTATCGCACCGGCGATCGGGGCCGCTACCTGCCGGGGGGCGAGCTTGAATTCCTCGGTCGTGAAGACGGCCAGGTGAAAATTCGTGGGCATCGGATCGAGCTGGGGGAAATCGACGCGGCAATGCTCGCCCTTCCGGGAGTCGACAGCGCTGTCAGCCTGGTGGCGGGTGACGCCCAGGGAGAGCGTAGCCTGATAGCCTTCGTCACGGCGGCGCAAGGCGGCGAGTCCCGGCCAGTGGACGACACAGCCTTGCTCAAGGCAGTGAACCGCTACGCGGACAGCCAGGCCGGCACCTTCGAGGCCGAGCAGGTGCGCCAATACCAGTCCGATCTCGGCACGGCGGCATTGAGCGCCATGCTGGAGGTGATGCTCAAGGCCGGATTGTTCAGCGCCGATCAGGCTGAAGCCGATGCATCGACGATTCTTCAGGCCTTGCAGGTGGATCCGCGTCATCATTGGCTGCTGCGCCGCTGGCTGGGCGCCTTGTGTGACGCCGGGTGGCTGCAACAGGATCAATCGCGCTATCGCCTGTCGACCACGCCGGTGGAACCGGTGCTGGTATGGGGGCGTGTCGAACAGGCCGTTGCCGCGGGACTCTGCAGCCAGGCGCTGCTCGACTACCAGCTCGAGCATGTCCGTCAGTTGCCGCAACTGCTCAAGGGCGAAATCAATCCGTTCGACCTGCTGTTCCCCCGTGGCCAGCAGGATCTGGCGCTGCAGCTGTACGGCGGCGATGCCATCTCGCGCTACAACAACCACAGCATCGCGGCGCTGATCAATCGCCTGGCCACTCATTTCGACGGTGACGGCCCCCTGCGCATCCTGGAGATCGGTGCCGGTACCGGCGCCACCAGCGCACCGGTGATCGGGCTGCTCGACGGGCTGGACGTGGATTACCTGTTCACCGACATCACCGCGTTTTTCCTGCCGGCGGCGCGGCAGCGCTTCGCCAGACAACCCTGGGTCCGTTATGGATTGCTGGACATCGACCAGCCGATTCGCCCCCAGGGACTGGCCAGCAACAGCGTCGATATCGTCTTGTGCGCGGGCATGCTCAACAGCGTCAAGGACATCGACAAGGCCTTGGGCCAGATCATCGAATTGCTGAGTCCCGGCGGCTGGCTGGTGTTCAGCGAACCCACCGGCGAGTGGCCGCCGATCCTGTTGACCCAGGGCTTCATGATGACACCGGTGGGCAACGACCACGATCACGGCCACAGCGGCCTGAGTAGCGCGCAAACCTGGCAGGCACGGGTCAAGGCGCATGGCGGACAATGCCCGCTTGCCCTGCCCCAGGCCGATCATCCACTGGCCAACCTCGGCATGCAGGTCTTCGCCGCGCGCTTCAAGGGCGGTATGCAGCGCCTGAGTGTCGATGGCCTGCGCCGTACCCTGGCGCAACGCCTGCCGGAATACATGCTGCCGGCGCACCTGCAGGTGCTCGACCGGTTGCCATTGACCGCCAACGGCAAGGTCGACCGCAAGACCCTGGCCCAATGGCGCCCGACCGACGATGCCCTGTCCAACGGCGCCGATGACGAAGTCCCGACAGATCCGATGACCGCCGAACTGTGTCGGCTCTGGGCCGACGCCCTGGGGTTGGCGCGGATTGGCGCCGAGGACAATTTCTACGAGAAGGGCGCCGACTCGCTGATCCTGGCTCGGGTGGCGGGCCAACTGCGCGAGCAACTGCCCCAGGCTCAAGGCCTCGCCTACGACACCCTGCTACGTCAGATGTTCAACGAACCCAACGTCGCGGCGCTGGTGCGCCTGCTCGACCATGGCGAAGCGGCGTCCACCGCCACGAGCAACCCCGGCCAGTCCCAACGCTCGACCACCAGCAACGCCCTGGTCGTGCCGTTCGGTGGTGGCGACACGGGCCCGATACGGGTGATGTTCCATGCCGCCCTGGGCACCCTGGACTACTTCCAGCACCTGGGCCGCTCCCTGGCCGCGCAGCAGGCCGGCCCGGTGATCGGGTTTGCCGTGGCCGATACCGCGCAATACCTGGCGCTGGAACCCAAGCAACTGATCGAGCGCGTGGCCCAGGATTACACCGAACGCCTCATCGCCGACGGGCACCAGCGCTTTCAGCTGATCGGCTATTGCCTGGGTGGCCTGCTCGCCACAGAAGTTGCCCGACGCTTGCTCGAGCGCGGCCTCGAGGTGGTGGACCTGAGCCTGATCGACAGCATTCCGATGTTCATCGATACCGACGAAGAGCTGGCTTATGAGGCGATCTTCGTGCCCAACCTCAACCTCGATCCGGTGAAGACCGTGTTCGGCGAACACATCGAGGATTACGACGTGTACCGCGCCATCGAACTGCTGATGGCCCGTGACAATCGTCGTGTCCCCGCCGGCGCCATGGCGACCCTGGGCGGCGACCCGGGGTTGGAGGCGTTGGCGCTGGCCGTGCAGAAGCAGTCGGCCCGCAGCCAGGAAGAACGCCTGGCCGAATACGCGCGCCAGGCCGCCGGTCAGGCCGGGGTGCCCATCGGCCCCGAGCTGGTCCCGACCCTGTTCCGCGTATGCCGCCACAGCATGCGAGCGGCGCGGTTCGACCCAGCACCGTTCCTCGGCAACATGACCTACCTGCGTTGCCTGGAACAGCAGTCGTTCGGCATCACCGGCGGCGTCGGCCATCTGGCCGCGCCGTTCTGGGAGGACGCGTGCCTGGGGCAGTTCACCTTGATCGACGTGCCGGGCAACCACTTCAGCGTGATCGAACCACCCCACGTGCACACCGTTACCGCGCACCTGCTTGAGGCCCTACGGAAAAACTCATGACTAGTGCGCTGGAAACTCTCAAACGCCCGGTCAAGCGCCTGATCCGCCTCGGTGTACTGTTTGCCGCTGTCGGCGCGCTGGTCAACCTGGTGCCCTTTATCGGGCTGACCGAGCTGAGCCGGCTGCTGCTGGCGGGTACGACCGACAGCCAGGCGCTATGGCGCTGGGCGACGCTGGTGGTGCTGGCGCTGAGCCTGGGCTGGATGGCCAGCGGCGTGGCCCTTTGGCTGACCCACCTGGCGGATCACCGGTTGCAGGCCAGCCTGCGGGAGGCCATGGTCCGCAAACTGGGGCGCGTGCCTCTGGGCTGGTACACCGACACGACCTCCGGTGCCGTGCGCAAGATGGTGCAGGACGACCTGGAGGATCTGCACCACCTGGTCGCTCACCATGCCGTGGAGCAGACCGCCGCCATCGTCACGCCCCTGGCCGGGCTGATGTGGCTGGCCTGCCTGAACTGGCGTCTGGCGCTGCTGGCGGTGCTGACCCTGCCGATCTATGCGCTGGCGTACACCCTGATGATGCGCGGTTTCGGCGACAAGATGCAGTTGCTGGACAAGAGCATGACCCGGGTCAGCGCCGCCATCGTGGAATTCGTGCATGGCATCGCCGTGGTCAAGGCATTCGGCCGGGTCGGCCAGGCCCATCGCAGCTATCGACAGGCCGTCGACCAGTTCAGCGAGCAGTACGCTGGCTGGGTGCGTCCGTTGCTGCGCCTGGAAGCCTTTTCCTCCATGGCCCTGAGCGTGCCGGTGATTCTGCTGGTCAGCCTGGCGGTGGGCAGCCTGCTGCTGGAGCGAGGCTGGATCACGCCATTGCAGTTGTTCGCCGAAACCTTGGTGGCGGTGGTGATTCCGCAGTCGCTGCTGGTCATCAACCAGAGCCTCACCGCCCAACGCACCGCCATGGCCGCTGCCGGGCGGATCGAAGCCCTGCTCAACGTGCCCGAGCTCCCTGCGCCCGGGGTCTGCGCTCAGCCCGAAGGCAGCGACGTGACCTTCGAGCACGTTCAGTTCGGCTACGACCCCGCCCACCGGATTCTCGACGACATCTCGCTGCATTGCCCCGCCGGGACGGTCACGGCCCTGGTCGGGGCTTCCGGCGCCGGCAAATCGACCCTGGCCAAGCTGGTGCCGCGCTTTCACGACGTCGATGCCGGCCGCGTACTCGTGGGGGGTGTCGATGTGCGCCAGATCGAGCCGAGCCAGCTGTACCGACACGTTGGGTTCGTGCTGCAGGATGCCCAGCTCGTCCACGCAACGGTGGCCGACAACCTGCGCCTGGGTCGTCCCCAGGCCAGCGAAGAAGCCCTGCATGCCGCGGCCCGGTCGGCACAGATCCATCAACGCATCCTGGCCCTGCCCCGTGGCTATCAGTCGGTCATCGGTGAGGATGCGATGTTTTCCGGCGGTGAAGCGCAACGGCTGTCCATCGCCCGCACCCTGCTGGCCGACACACCGGTGCTGATCCTCGACGAAGCGACCGCCCACGCCGACCCCGAGTCCGAAGCGCTGATCCAGGACGCCCTGTCGGCCGTGGCCCAGGGCCGCACGGTGCTGGTGATTGCCCATCGTCTGGCAAGCATCAGTGGGGCCGACCGGATTGTCGTCCTCGACCAGGGCCGGGTCCTGGAAAGCGGCCACCATGAACACCTGCTGCAGGCCAATGGCGCCTATGCCCGACTGTGGCGCGCCAGCACCGAGACCACCGCCCCCGACCTGGAGATGTCCCTGTGATCCGTAGCCTCGTCACCTTACTGGGCCCGGCCCACGCCGCACGCCTGTACCGCTATCTGGTCTGGCTCGTGACCAGCGCCGTGCTGCAAGGCCTGGCCGTGGCGCTGCTGGTGCCGATCCTGCATGCGCTGTTCGTCGCGGACCTGCCCACTGCCTTGGCCTGGCTGGCGGGCCTGGCGGTCATGGCGGCCCTGGCCTGCTTCGCCCATTACCATCAGGCAATGAAGGGTTTTGCCCTGGCGCTGGTGGTGCTGACCACCCTGCATGATCGTCTCGGTCAGCACCTGGCGCGCCTGCCCCTGGGCTGGTTCAATTCGGAAAAAGTCGGCCGTCTGTCCCGCAGCGCCACCAGCGGCACCTTGATGGTCACCGGACTGTTTGCCCATTACCTGGGGCCGGTGGTGTCCGGCGTGGTCGTGCCGGCCACGGTGGCACTGACCCTGTTTGTCTTCGACTGGCGCCTTGGCCTGACGGCGGTGCTTTGCGCGCCGCTCATCTACATCACGCATCACTGGTCGGCCACCGCTATCGGCAACAACGACGAGCGCGTGGAGGCCGCCGCCACCCTGGCCGGTAACCGGGTCGTGGAGTTCGCTCGCTACCAGCAGGTGCTGCGGGCCTTTGGCCGGACCCAGAATGGATACGAACCGTTGCAGGCGGCCAATCGCATGCAGCAGCAGGCCGGCGGTTCGATGCTGTCCCAAACGTTTCCCCGGTTGCTGGCCGGTGGCTTGAGCGTGCAGATGGCGTTCGCGCTGCTGGTAGGCGTCGGCATTACCCTGGCAGTGCGTGGTGAGCTCGACCCGCTCCAGTTGGTGGCGCTGCTGGCCCTGGCGGCCAGGTTCGTCGGCCCGCTCGCCGAAGCCGCGGCCCGTAGCGGCTTGCTGCGCATGGCCGGCAACGACCTGCGGCAACTGGTGGATATCCTGCGGGAGTCGCCATTGCCGGAACCGGCCGCCAGCCAACCCCTGGTGGCCCACGGCAGCCTGGCCTTCGACCGGGTGAGCTTCGCCTACCCCGGCGGCCCGTCGGTTCTACAAGACCTGAGCTTTCACGTACCGGCCCGTTCGATGACCGCCATTGTCGGAGCTTCGGGTTCGGGCAAGACCACCGTGACCCGGTTGCTGATGCGCTTCTTCGATGTCACCGGCGGCAGCGTCAAGGTCGGTGGCGTGGATGTGCGCGAACTGTCCAACGAAGCGTTGATGGCCCAGATGGCGCTGGTGATGCAGGACGTCTACCTGTTCGACGACAGCCTCGAGGCCAACATCCGCGTAGGCAACCCGGACGCCAGCGCCCCGCAAATGGCGCACGCGGCCCGCCTGGCCGGTGTCGACGAAATTGTCGCGCGCCTGCCTCAGGGCTGGGCGACCCCGGTGGGTGAAGGTGGCGCGGCATTGTCCGGTGGCGAACGCCAGCGCGTGTCCCTGGCCAGGGCGCTGCTCAAGCGCGCGCCCATCGTCGTGCTCGACGAGGCGACCGCCGCCCTCGATCCACAGAACGAAGCCTATGTACAGACGGCCATTCGCACCCTGATGCACAGCTCGACGGTGCTGGTGATCGCTCATCGCTTACCCACCATCATGGCCGCCGATCAGATCCTGGTCCTGGATGAGGGGCGCCTGGTGGAGTCCGGCACCCATCGCCAGTTGCTGGATGCAAACGGTCGCTATGCCGGGTTCTGGCGCGATCGTCAGCGCGCCGGCGGCTGGCGGCTTAAGCCGCAGGTCCAACCATGCTGACCGCCGTGTTGGGCGCCAGTGGCGACGTCGGGTTGGCCAGCGTTCAAGCGCTGCTGGGCCTGGGCCTGGATACGTTGCGCCTGGGCGGCCGCGACGCCGCCAAGGGTGCCCGTTGCCTGGCAACCCTCCAGCAGCGATGGCCCGCCGCGCGCCTGCAATGGATGACGGTGGACTTCAACGATAGCCAGGCCATGACGCGGTTCACCGATGGCAGCGACGTGCTGCTCAATTGCGCCGGGCCATCCTGGCAGATGGGCGATCGGTGCGCGAAAGCGGCTCTGGTGGCCGACGCCCATTACGTCGATGCCGCCGGTGACCTCAGCCTCGACCCAGCGCCCTGGCGGACGCGTTGCGCCGTGCTCGGGGCCGGCCTGCAACCCGGTCTCACGGGCCTGTTGCCACGCTGGCTGGCCAAACGCGGGTTCACCCGCGTCCAATGCCTGCACAGCTACTTCGGGCTGCGGGATCAGTTCACCCTGGTGGCCGCCGATGACTTCCTGCAAGGCGCGATGGACGGTTCCAGTGAACCGCTGGCGGCGTGGCACAACGGACGACGCAGCCGAGCCCTGACCCGGCGCCGGGATGTGGTCATGCCAGGTTTCCCCGGCCTGGTGCAATTGCTGCCTTATCTCAATCGGGAAGGCGAGTGCCTGGCCAGGGATCTGCATCTGGAAACCGGCCAGTGGTTCAACGTGATCAACGAGGGCTACGTGCTCAAGGCGCTCGACCTCGCCCACGGGCTTCCCCGCGCCGAAGCGGCCCGGCGGCTACGGCAAGCCAGTCTGTTGGACCTCAGCGGCCAGGCCCCCTTCGTCACTCTGCTGCTGCAGCTCGACGGCTGGCGCGACGACCAGGCGACCACCCGCAGTGTGATGCTCGGCGGCTCGGGCAACGCCGCGCTGACCGGTGCGATGGCGGCCGCCACGGTGATCAGCGTGGCGCACGGCGAGATCGGCCCTGGCTGCCATTACGCCGCCGAAGCGCTGCCGCCCGTCATCAGTTTCGAACGCTTGCAATGCACCGGGGCCATCAGCGCCCTGAACGTGGTGCACGCCCCAATCGAACATTTGCTCCGTGCCGAGGAAGGCAGCCTATGAACACCGCGCTCGTGGAACTCGAACACCTGAGCCTGGGGGTCATGGCCCAGGTGCTGCTGGATGCCCAGGCCCTGCCGTTGCAGGCCAGGCGCGGTCACGCAGACGTCAACCAGGCCCTGGGTACCGCACCACGCCACGCATGGATTGTACGGCGCTGGCTGGCTGCGTTGTCCCGCGCCGGTCTGCTCGTTCAAGATGGCGAGGACCTGGCCTGGCACGGCACCCCGCCCCGAGCGGCGCTTGGCGAACTGCCACGGCTGTATGCCGCCCTCGGTTTTCCCGCCTGCATGGCTCCCCTGCACACAACGGTGATCGCCAACCTGCCCGGGCTGCTGCGCGATGAAATGGCCCTGGCGCCCTTGTTGTTCCAGGCTGCGGAACCGGTGGCGGTGCTAGGCGCCTATCAGCGCAACCATTTCACGGCGGCGATCAATGAAGCGTTGGCCGCACGGGTCTGCGAGGTCCGTGCCAGCGGTGGTGCGTTGCGAATACTGGAGCTCGGAGGCGGCGCCGGTTGCACCACGGACGCGGTATTGAAAGCGCTGGATGGCCAAGCGGCGGAGTATCGCTTCACGGACATCAGTCCGTTGTTCACTGTCGCTGCCCAGCGCCGGTTCCGGCTGGAACCGGGGATGACATTCGCCCTCCTCGACCTGGACCACCCTTTCGACGAACAAGGCATCGACGCCCACCGTTTCGATCTGGTGATCGCCGGCAACGTGTTGCACAACGCCCGGGATCTGCCCGGCAGCCTGACAAACATCCGGGCCTGCCTGCGGGACGGTGGGTCCTTGCTGTTCAGTGAATCCATCGCCGACAACCCGGCCATGCTGACCTTCATGCACCTGTTGCTGTCACCCGCTGCCCATGCGCCGCCACGCCCGACGGATGAGGTGTTTATCAGCCAGGAACAATGGCGAGGCGCCTTGAATGCCAGCGGTTTCGACTGGCTTCCGGCATGGCCCGCCGATCACCACCCCGTTGCAGCCGCCGGGCAACGCCTGTTTCACGCCGTAGGAACATCACGATGAAGCTGAAAATCGACACCTTGCTGGTCGACCTTCCCGACGATCAGGACCTCTGGCTGCTGCCGCCCTTCACCGACCTGGGCAATCACGCCCTGGCTCCGGCACGCCTGTTGGCCGTGCTGGAACGCCAACAGCCCCGGACCGTGCTGATGGCCGTCGAACAGCTCGAGCGATTGCTGGATTTCCCGGCACTGCCCTTGAGCGACCTGAGCCATCTGGAACAGTTGGTCTTTGTCACGCCCGCCGCAAAACCCGAGCATGGCTCGCTCGCCCGTCGAGCCTCGGCCCAGTTGGACTGCATCGTCCTGGGCTACACCCGGCAACGGGGTCAATGGCGGGACCTGCACAGCGTGGAGGTCGACAACGGACATCTGCGCCAACGCGCCCTCGACCATCACGCCGTCAGCGCCGTCGCGCTCCATGGCCAGACGCTGTTTGCGGTGCCACATCCCCCAGCAACGACACACGTGGTGGAGGATCACCTGGAGGCCACCGAAAAGGCCCTCGACCGGCACTTTGAAGCCCAACGGTTGACCGAGGCCGTGCGCCTGAGCAATGAGCTGGGCCAGGCCGCCCTGTTATCGATGCTTAACGGGCTGGACAGTTGCGGTCTGCTACCCATGCCCCTGGGCGATGTCGATCATGTCCTGGCCAGGGCCGGTATCGCTCCGGGCCATCGACCGTTGATCGTGCGCTGGCTCGACGTGCTCAAGCAGCAGGCCCTGTTGCGCAGCGACGCCACGCACCTGCATCCGACGCGCGACGCCAGTGCCTGGAGCCAGGAAACCCTGGACGGCATCTGGACGCGATTGGCCCGGGACTGGGTCTTCAACACCGGAGGCAGCGCAACCCTCGACTATGCCCGGGACAACGCTCGTCAACTGCGCGCGTTGATGCGCGGCGAATGCGCGGCCGTGCACCTGCTGTTTCCCGAGGGGCGTACCGAGCGTGCGGCGGCGCTGTACCGGGAAAGCCTTGCCGCGCAGTACCAGCATCGAGCCGTTGCACAGTGGGTGGGCGCCTGGGCCAGGCGCCAACCCACTGACGTGCCGTTGCGGATCCTTGAGGTGGGCGCCGGCACCGGCTCCACCACCCAGGCCGTATTACCGGCGTTGACCCATGCCTCGGTGGATTACCTGTGCACCGACGTCTCCCGCTACTTCAGCGAACAGGCCACCGAACGCTTGAAGAACTGGCCGTGGGTCCGCCACGGATTGTTCGACATCGACCGCCCGGCCTTGGCCCAGGGCTATCGCAGCCAGACCTGGGACCTGATCGTCGCCGGTGGTGTACTCAATGCCGCTCGCGACACAGAGCGCTCCCTCGCGACCCTGCTGGCGCTGCTCAAACCCGGTGGCTGGCTGGTGTTCAGCGAGCCGACGCAAGAGGAGTTCTGGGTCATGGCGTCCCAGGCTTTCATGCTCAACCAGGCCAGCGACGAGCGTCAGCTCAGCAGCAGCACCTTCCTCGACCTGGCGCAATGGCAAGCCGTGTTGAACCGGACCGGGTTCCTGGGCAACCGCAGCCTGCCCGCCGCCGGGCATCCACTGGCCAGCCTGGGTCACCGGGTGTTCGTCGCACAAGTGCCGGAACAACGCCTGAACCGCGAAGCGCTGGCGGCCCACCTCGAATACCCCGCCCAGGACATCGAACTCCCCGACCGTTTGCCCGACAGCGAATCGCTGACCCTCTGGACCCAACATTGTGCTGCCAAGGACCTGACATGATATTGCCCCTGCATGGAACCCACTCCCTCCGCGGCCTGCCGGTGATCCATCCATGAACCGGCTCGATGGACGTAAACGGGTGATCGTCGCCGGTACCGCGTTCGGCCGGATCTACCTGCAAGCCCTGGCCCGCGCCCAGGACCGCTATGAACTGGCGGGCATTCTGTCCCGGGGTAACGCGTACTCCCGGGCCTGCGCCCGACATTACGGCGTAGCCCTCTATGAAGATGCTGACCAGGTACCCGATGACATCGACATCGCCTGTGTAGTAGTACGTTCCGGGGCCACCGGGGGCGCGGGCTGCGAGCTGGCCCAAAGCCTGTTGCGCCGGGGCATCCACGTGTTGCAGGAACACCCGGTGCACTATCGGGAAATCGCCACGTGCATGCAGGCCGCGCGTCAGGGGCAGGCAGCGTATGCAGTCAATACGTTGTACCCGAACATCCTGGCGATCCGCCGATTCCTCGCCGTGGCCCAGTACCTGCGCGAACAGCAGGGATTGGTCTACATCGACGCCAGCTGTAACAGCCAGGTGGCGTATCCGTTGCTGGATATCCTCGGGCGCCTGGCGGGCGGCCTGCGGCCCTGGACGTTCGCGGCGCCGGCGGCCCCGGTCGGCGCACAGCCCTTCACCCGGCTGAACGCCAGCTTCAACGGAGTGCCCATCAGCCTGCGCATCCAGAACCAGGTGCACCCCCATGACCCGGACAACCATTCCTTCCTCCTGCACCGGATCGAAGTGGGTTGCGAAGCCGGCGTACTCAGCCTGGGCGACACCCACGGGCCGCTGCTGTGGAACCCACGCCTGCATGCACCACGAGACAGCACCGACCGGCTGATCATGGCCGGCCCCGGCAGCGAACGGCTGGCCGGACCGCCAATGACAATCCTCGATGGGCAGGTGCCAGGCAGCTATCACCAGGTGTTCAACCAGGTCTGGCCCGATGCGGTGATCGTCGGCCTCGATGCGCTGTGCAGCGATATCGAGCAACCCTCGCGACGCCCGCTTAGCGGCATGTGGGCTACCGAAGTGTCGATGGCCTGGCGCGAGATGAACACTGTCATCGGCATGCCCGAACTGATCCAGCCACCGATCCCTCGCGCCTTGCCCCTGGCCGAACTCCAGGCCTGCGTCGACGCCGTGCAACCTCCTCGCGGTGACGACACCGCCCAACTGTTGGGAGCCTTGTCCTTTTGAACGCTCAGTCTCCTTCGACCTGCAGCCACGTGCTGATCTGGGTCCGTGACTTGCACCAGGCGGTGACGAATTTCCGCGCCGCCGGATTCCAGGTCGACTACGCCACCGCCCAGGCCCGTGCGCAACACGCACATATCTGGTTCAGCCAGGGGCCGATCATCGAACTGCTGACAACGCCGCGCCACGCCTGGCTGTTCAAATGGCCGATCGACTGCCTGGCCGGCCGGGGCTCGGGGCGCCGTATGCTGCGTTGGGCCTCCAGTGGCGAAGGCTTTTGCGACCTGGCGCTGCTGTGCGACGACCAGGCCCTGGTGCCCAGGCTCAAGGGCCTGACGGCCTGCGGCGTGCAAATGGGCCGCACGGTGAACTGGCGTCGCACGTGTGAAAACGGCAGCCATACCCGTTTTCGTTTTGTGTACCCGCGTCACGATCACTTGCCATTCCTAGTGACGCCCTATCGCCCCAACCAGCATCCCGCGCAGAGGGTCCACCCCAATGGGGCCACGGGCCTGGCCTCGATTCACCTCGGCGTACACCCCGCCGATCACACCGCCATCAACCTGTTGGCCGGCGACGATCCGTTGTTGCGCATCCAGCCTGCCGAACAAACCGGCATACAAGCGGTTGAGATCGCCGGCCTCGCTCATCCACTGAATCTGCACGGCGCCCGCTTGCTGGGCTGCCCCGCCGCCCAAGGAGAATCCCATGCTTGAAGGATGCATCGACTGGCCCGAAGACTTCATCCGCCGCTATCGCGACCGCGGCTACTGGCAAGGCATGCCCCTGGGGCACCTGCTGCGACAGCAAGCGGAGCTGATCCCGGACAAGGAAGCGTTGGTGGACGGGCGCCGGCGCTGGAGCTACGCCGAACTCGACCGACGCGCCGACCAGCTCGCGGCGGGCCTGGCCGGGATGGGCATCGTTGCCGGTGAGCGGGTCCTGGTGCAGTTGCCCAATATCGCCGAGTTCTTCAGCCTGACATTCGCCCTGCTACGCCTGGGGGCCATTCCGGTATTCGCCTTGCCGGCGCACCGGGAACACGAACTGCTGCACCTGGCGCAATTGAGCGAGGCGGTCGCCTACGTCATTGTCGACCAACACCTGGGGTTTGATTACCGGCCACTGGCGCGCACCTTGCGCCAGCAGGCGCGTAGCCTGCGGCATGTCTGGGTAGTGGGCGCGGCGCAGGAGTTCGTCGCCCTGGACGATTGCATCGCCGTCCCGCGCCTGCT
Source organism: Pseudomonas sp. B21-028 (assembly GCF_024749045.1). Classification (NCBI taxonomy): domain Bacteria; kingdom Pseudomonadati; phylum Pseudomonadota; class Gammaproteobacteria; order Pseudomonadales; family Pseudomonadaceae; genus Pseudomonas; species Pseudomonas sp. B21-028. Next base: position 2,715,943 of record NZ_CP087184.1, on the reverse strand, counting down.
GCCTGCGCCGAGTGCTCGGGAGGTCGCGGTGCTGTTGTTGTCCGGCGGCACCACCGGCCTGCCGAAGCTGATTCCGCGCACCCACGACGACTATGCCTGCAATGCCCGGCTGGCTGCCCGCGCCTGTGGCTTCGATGACCAGACCCGCTACCTGGCGGCGCTGCCCGTGGCCCACAACTTCCCCCTGGCCTCTCCTGGCGCGCTGGGTGTGTTCAGCGTTGGCGGGACACTGGTGCTCTCACCGGAGCCCAGCCCGGATACAGCGTTCGAATTGATCGAACGCGAGCGGATCACCCATACCGCATTGATTCCGCCACTGGTGTTGCTGTGGCTGGAAATGGCGCAGTGGACCGCCAGCGACTTGAGCAGCCTGCAATGGCTACAGGTCGGCGGTGCCCGGCTCAAGGCCGAGATCGCCGCGCGCATTCGCCCGATGCTGGGTTGCGGTCTGCAACAGGTCTACGGAATGGCCGAAGGTTTGTTGTGCTTTACACCGCTGGACGATCCGCAAGACCGAGTCTTCCAGACTCAGGGTGTACCGATGACCGCCGACGATGAGATCCGCATCGTCGATGCCGATGACGTGCCGGTGGCCCCCGGTGAAATCGGCGAATTGCTGGTGCGCGGCCCCTACACCATCCGCGGCTACTACAACGCCGCCGAACAGAACTTGCGGGCCTTCACCGCCGACGGTTTCTACCGCAGCGGCGACCTGGTGCGACGCCTGCCCCAAGGCCACTTGATTGTCGAAGGGCGGACCAAGGACGTGATCAATCGGGGCGGCGAGAAAATCCCGGTAGAGGAAATCGAGAACCTGCTGCTGGGCCATCCGCAGATTCGCGATGTCGCCCTGGTGGCGCTGAGCGATGAACTGTTGGGCGAGCGCAGTTGCGCCTGTGTGCTGGTGCGGGACGAAGCCATCGAACTGGGTTCGGTCAACGCCTGGCTGCGAGCGCGCGGCCTGGCCGCCTTCAAGCTGCCGGATCGCTTGCAGGTCCTGAGCGAGTTCCCGCTGACCCGCCTGGGCAAAGTCAATCGCAAGGCCCTGGCCGAGCAGGTCATGGCGTCATGAGTGGCGAAGCCGATCTGTGGCTGCGCGCCCTTCGCCAGGGCACCCAGGCCAGGGTACGCCTGGTCTGCCTGCCGCATGCCGGTGGCAGCGCGAGCTTCTTTCGCCCCTGGCTGGCGCACCTGCCCGGCGATATAGACCTGTTGGCGGTGCAGTATCCCGGCCGTGAAGAGCGCTTCAAGGAGCCGCACATCACCTGTCTCAGTGCCCTGGCCGACGCTGTCGCTCAAGCGCTGATGGCGCTGCCCGCCAGGCCATCGCTGCTGTTCGGCCACAGCATGGGCGCGGCCATCGCCTATGAAGTGGCCCTGCGCCTGGAAACCGCCGGGCGCCGCGCCGCCCATGTCTTCGTATCGGCGCACCCACCGCCCCACCGGCAACCCGCCAGCGACCTGCACCGACAGGACGACGCCACGCTGATCGCCGACATCCTGCGCCAGGACGCGGATGCCGCCGGCCTGTGGGCCGATCCACAACTGCGCACGCTGTTCCTGCCCACCTTGCGCAGCGACTACCAAGCCATCGAAACCTGGCGCCCCAAGCGGCTGCAACCGCTGGCGTCACCCATCGACGTGTTGCTGGCAGAGGGTGACGAGGAAGTCAGTCTCGGGCAGGCGCAGGCCTGGGCGGACCTGACCTGCCACACGCCGAATATCCGCCTGTTCGACGGCGACCATTTCTATCTCAAGCAACAGCCGCGACACGTCATCAGCCACCTGTTGCAACGCTTCGCCCACCATCATGGAGCTTCGGCATGAAAACCCCGGAAAACTGCAGCGGCCTGGAAGACATCCGCCAGGCCATCGATACCCTTGACCAACGGATCGTCGACGCGTTGGGCTTGCGCATGCGGTACGTCAAGGCGGCTTCGGCCTTCAAGCCCGACCAGGCCAGTATCGCAGCTCCAGAGCGTGTCGCAGCGATGTTGCCCCAGCGCCGTCAATGGGCAGAAAACGTCGGGCTGGACGGCGAGTTCGTTGAAGGTTTGTTCAACCAGGTCATTCACTGGTACATCGCCGAACAAACTGCGTATTGGCTGCAGAAAAAGAGCAAGGTCCTATGAAAACGCCAGATTTCTCCAGCCTGGTTGCGTTGTTCCAGGAGGCTCGACGACTGGCGGAAATGAATCAGCGGCCAATCGTGGCGGTGAGTTCCAGCCCAGCGCCGACGCTGGATCCCTTGCGGCTCTATACGGCTCATCGCCAAGGCTTTTTCTGGTGTTCACGACAGCCGGACCTGACGCTGTTCGGCCTCGGTTGCGAGTGGCAAGCCGAGGCCTCGGGGAGCCAACGCATGGTCGAGATCAACCGGCAATGGACGACGCTCTGTGCCGACGCATTGATCGAAGGGCCGAACCCACCGCTGCTCCTCGGCGGCATGCGCTTCGATGAGCAACAGCCCACCGCGCCGCACTGGACCGCGTTCGCCGATGCCAGTTTTCACCTCGCTCACTGGCTGGTGAGCGAAGATGCCGGAGGTCGTTGGCTGCGCTGTCAACGGCGGGTCGAACCCGGCAGCGATCCCGTCGCGCTGGCACATGACAGTCTGGCCGCATACCAACAACTGGTCCGAGCCCTGCCCTCCCTTGTATCGACACCCGGGGTGATCGAACGCAATGCACTCCCGGCATCGCAGTGGCAGGCCAAGGTCGACAACGCCTTGCACGCCATCGATGGCGGCGAGCTGAGTAAAGTCGTATTGGCCCGGCATGTTGAATACCAGCTGGATGCGGCCTTCGACAGCGGTGCCGTGATGCTCAGGCTGCATGAGCAGCGCAGTCAATCGCATCTGTTCGCGGTGCACCGCGGCGACAGTTGTTTCATGGGGGCGACTCCGGAAAGGCTGCTCAGTAGCCAGGACGGCTGCCTGAGCACCCATGCACTGGCCGGTAGCACTCGCCGGGGGCTCACGCCCGATGAGGATCAAGCCTTAGGCGAGCGTCTGTTGGCAGACAAAAAGGAACGACTCGAACACCACCTGGTAGTACAAACCATCGCCCAAGGGTTAAACGCGCTAGTCACCGACCTGCAAGCCGCAGCCCACCCATGCCTGCTCAAATTGCCCACCGTGCAACACTTGAGCACGCCAATGAAGGCCCGGCTCAAAGAAGAGTACAGCCTGTTGGATGGCATCCAGGCCCTGCATCCCACCCCAGCCGTGGGAGGGTTGCCGAGGACGACAGCCTTGGACTTCATCCGCCGCAACGAAGGTTTCGACCGAGGCTGGTACGCAGCTCCCGTGGGTTGGCTGGACTCACAGGGTAATGGCGACTTCCTGGTGGCCCTGCGCTCCGCACTGCTCACCCCCAAACATTGTCACTTGTTCGCTGGCTGCGGAATCGTCCAAGGGTCCAGATCATCCGACGAGTACCAGGAAACCGAAATCAAGCTAGCCAGCATCGGGCGGGCGCTGCGACTCGCGAAGTGATGCGAGGTTTGTGACGACGCCTGTGGAGGCAAAAAAAAGCGAACCGATGAAGGCTCGCCAAAGAGGAAGACGTTTTCTTGATCGGAAAATTGAGTGAGGCGCACATCAATAGCGATGAACTGCTGGATCACCGCTGCGTTGGTTCGGATGCTCTGTTGTCAGTTTGACCGGACCCGATATCAGCGTGAAATGGACTGATGATCAAAACGTCCAGGCCAGCAGCAACTGGGCATACACGTTCCTCTGTGCTCCTCCCAACTGACTGCCGTTTTCCTCGGCACTGCGTTCGGGCTTGTACATCCCTACCAGGGGCAAGAGTGCCCAATGCGCGTCGATTGCCCATTCGGCGTAGAGGTCCAGCTCTCTGCCGTCCCGGTTGCCCAACCGGGTATCGAGTGTGTCAAAGCTATAGAGCAAGGCGCCGATATTCAGCGTATCGCTCACGGCAGCCTTGATGCCGATATGTTGCACGGCCACATTACTGTTGAAAGGGCCCGCATAATTGCCGGCCACCTCACCCTGGAACCAGGTACCCAATGCACGGCCGTTGCCGTAGAACAGCGGGTCGTAGCCTTCGGAAAATCGACTGTACCGGTAGTTGATGACGGGTTTTGCGGGGAGTTCGGCAAAGCTCCAGCCGGCTTCCATGTACCAGGCACTTTCATCCCCGGACGCTTTGTCTTCCCAGGCATGCTCGCCAGCAAGAAACAAGTTGGAAACACCCGCGTTACCCTGGGCCCTCAGGCTGGAGAGCTTCATACCCCGACGCTCGGGGTACAACTGCTCAGCCAGCCTGTCATCGGTATCGATAACCTTGATATGGGTCAGCCCGACCGTACCGGGGTCGCTCACATGCTCCAGGGTTGTGACCGCCAACTCGGGCTTGGCCTGCGCTGGATTATCCGACTTGAGCCACATCAGATCCCCACGCCAGCCTCGATCACCGCCCCAACGCACGATGGCTGTCTGGTCGAATGCTTTGCGACCGGTCAGGTAATACGCCCCGCCCCGATTGACTTCGCCATCCAGCAAGCCTTTTCCAAGGTTCAGCGCATCGCCGGACATCAGGAAACCGTCACCGATCACGACAGTCTGGCGTCCAAGGGACAGATCGAGGCCATCCTGGCCAAGCAACGGAAACAACGCCGCTGACTTCCAACCCAGATAGGCGTTTTCAAGCTTGGTGGTGCGTTCGTCGCCGAGGGTCCAGCCTGCTGCATCGCCATCGCCGAACGTGGCGGAACTGACCCAGTCGAGCCCGCCATAAAGCTGGCCGTAATTGTGGGTCGAATGCTTGAAATCCATCCCGTACTGCAAAACGGCTTCCTGCCAGTCGCTGCCGCCCGGTTTCCTGACGCCGGTTTGCCCGTAACTTTCGTCGCTATGGAATACCCCCACAGCGCCTTGCAGCTTGGCGTTGATCTGTGAGTCCGCGCTTTGGTACAGCGTTGCAGCTCCTGCCCAGGGAGACAGTACCCACAACAGGGACAGAGATGCCTTGAGTTGTTGTTTTCGCATCTGGTCGATCGCTCGCAAAAGTTGGAAGCGGCCCGCATGCGGGCCGAGAATCACGCCGGGATTTCACCCTCGGCATACATGTCAGCCACTATTCGCCATCCCTTGCCGGTCAGTTCCCAGACAAACAGACTCTTCATCAGGAACGGTTCACCATCGAACACCTGGACGGTCCAGGTGACCCAGGTGTAGGCCGCGAGCTCTCCCAGGGCGTGCAGCCGATCAATGCGGATCTGGACGCTCTCGGAGCCTGAAACAAGCCCTCGCAGCAGCTCGGTCAATGCCTCGTTACCGGTGTAGAGCGCGTCGGTTCCGGCACCGGTGATTTCGGTCGCATCGGTGTACAGCTCGTGCGTGATGCCCTCGGCGTCATCACGCCGCCATAGGTCTTCGAGCAGGTCCAGGCGCAATCGCAGCGCCGAATTCAAGGCAGCAGTCGTCATTGTCGAGTCCTTTTCAAGGTCGATTGGGTAGAGAAAGGCCCTTGAGGGGCCAGGGAAACAGGCCGTGCTTTAGCGTCGGCCGTTGGTGTAGCCGGCCAACTGGTGGCTGACCTTGCCCAGGGTGCAGATCAGGTTGCGCCAGTTGTCCTTGCCGACAATACGTGTGCGTGGAATCGCGCTCATGACATCCCAGTGCCTCGATCCCTGAGTCATGCCATCAGCCACCACCTGGCTGACCACATGGCTGGGGGTGACGCCAAAGCCGGAATAGCCCTGGACGAAGTAGGCATTGGGACGCCCCGCAAGCGTGCCGATCTGTGGAAACAGATTGGCCGTGCACTCCATGGGTCCACCCCAGGCAAGGTCGATCTTTACTTGCTCCAGATAAGGAAACACCTTGAGCATCAACCCGCGGTTCCAGGCCTTCAGGTCATTGGGGATGTATTCCAGCACCCGGGTCGCCGACCCGAACAGCAAGCGATTCTCGTTGGTCACCCGGTAATATTCGATCACCGGGCGAATATCGCTGAAGGCCCCCCGGATAGGGCTGATTTGCTCGATCACCGAGGTCGGCAAAGGCTCTGTCACCAGTTGAAAGGCATAGGTGCTGATCATGGTCTTGTGCAGCTGCGGTTCCAGGCGATCCAGGAAAGCACCACAAGACCAGAGGATCTTCCTGGCCCGGACCGAACCCTTGGCGGTACGCACGGTAATGGTGTCGCCGTAGGTCACCTCCAGCACCGGGGTGTTCTCGTATATTTTCCCACCCAGCCCAACCAACGCCTTGGCCGAACCCAGCAGCATGTTCAGCGAGTGGATGTGACCGTTGCCCATGTGCTTGAGAGCGCAGCTGTAGACGTCCGAACCCACGATATCCCTGACCGCCCTACCTTCCAGATATTCGATATCCTGATTCGGGCTCAGTTGCTTGAACTCCTTCTCCCAGGTCCGCAGCAGCTTGCCTTGGCGCTTGTTGAAACCCAGGTAGCCGTAACCGTGGCGAAAATCCGCATCGATAGCGTATTTCTCGATACGTGACTTGATGATCGTCGCACCCAGGTCGCTGATTTCAAAGATGGCTTGAAGTCCGGACTCACCGACGTCTTTGCGGATTTTTTCCAGGTCGTGACCGATACCGGCCATGACATGCCCACCGTTACGCCCGGAACCACCGAACCCCAGGTAACGGGCCTCCAGCAGCACGATGTCGGTCACTCCCCGCTCCGCCAGTTCCAGCGCGGTGTTCACGCCAGAGAATCCTCCGCCGATGACTAGCACTTCTGCTTCCAGGTCCTGCTCCAGGTCTGGAAACTTGAGGTCATACTTGCGCGTGGCGGTGTAATAGGTCGTAGGATTTTCAACGGACAGCATGAGCCTTCACCTTATTGTTATGCGGGCGATCATTGTGAAACGACGTTGCGATTGGCAGCGCGATCCTGCAGTTGGCGAATGGCATAGAGCACCAGGGACAGCAGCAAGATGCCGATTCCGCTGAGCACCTCCTTCAGCCCGCCATAACCGGCCAATTCCGCCGAGGCCGTTCCGACCAACACCACTGCGCCGGTGAAGAGGGTCAGTAGCCAGGCAATAGGCACCCAGCCCTTGCCCAATCTGACCGGGCGAGGCATCTCGGGCGCATCCCGACGCAAGAGCAGGAACCCCGAGAGCGCGAAGAAAATAGCGACCAGATAGCCAATGTTGGCGGTTACCAGCATGGCCAGCGGAGAAGACAGCAGGAAGATCATGCCCAGATTCAGCACGACGGCCACGGTCATGCACCGCCCAGGCACCTGATGTTTGTTGAGCACGCCCAGCTGACGAACAGTCAGGCCCTCCAGCGCCATGCCGTAGAGCGCCCGTGAACCGTCCGCCAAGGCCGCGTTCAGCCCCATGAACAACCCCACCAGCAGCGTGGCGACGAAGAAGCTGCTATAGCCAGTACCCAGCATCGCGTTGAACGCATCAATGTAGAAGCCACTGGGATTGCTCATCGCGGCCTCGCTGTCGACCATGCCACCCAGGCCGAATGCGACCGCAGCGAAGACGGCAACGGTATAGCCACCCGAGGTGAGCAGGGCCAGACGCATGTCACGTTGGCTGCGATATTCGGGGCCGAAGGCCGCGCACATCTCGGTGCCGTAGGCGCTCCAACTGACCAGGAACAACCAGACCATGGCCGTGCGCAGACCACCCCAACCAAAATCCCCAGGCTCGACCAGCGCATTGCGAAAGTGCTCGAAACTCCAGCTATCTCCCAACAGCGGAGCCACTGCCAACACCAGAATCGGGATCAACAGCAGCAAGCCCATGTATTTGGAGGCGCTGGCGGCCATATGGACGCCCAGTCGATTGAACTGCCAGAAGATCAACAACAGGCCGGCGCCTATCAGCTGAGGCAATCCCACAGTAAGAGGCCCGGCAGAGAATGACCAATCCTGCCCGGCGAACCATTGCGCCTGGATCAGCGAGCCCGCACTGACACTGACGATCGACAGCACGGCTGACCAGCCCAGCCAGTAGCCGAATGAGGCCAAGGGGCCGACAAGCTTGCAGCGCTGGCGCCAGCCTTCGGTGGCGATCATTGCGATGCCGCCCGGCTTGTCGGGAAACATCGACGAGACTTCGAGAAAAATCCAGTTCTGACAGGCGCCGATGGCCGCCGAGCCCACCCACAGTAGTAGCGCGTACACAGGCCCCAGCACGCCCAGTGCGAAACCGAAGGAGGCGAAAATTGAGCCGGAGACGGCCATTGATAACGCGAAGGCATCTGTCCAGCGCAAGGTCTTTTGCAGATGCTGATTGTTATTGTTGTTGTCCACGAAAGGACTCCGCACGTTTGAGTGTTGAGCCTTCATTAAACGCCTGTCGCCGGCCAACCGGCCATGACCCAGAATGCAAGCAGATGGTCATGAGCGCCACCGCTGGTCCAAGACAGATTGAAATTTAGTTAATATGTTATGAATATCGAAGTTCGTTGCCCCATCCAGAATAATAACGCCAGCGTGACTGGCAAGAGGTAGCCGATGAATACCGCCTGTCACCCGACCAATCTGTTCCTGGGTCACCAAGGCTTCGAGGCCTGGCATGGAGACCTCTCGGCCAACTGCGGGACATTTCATGTAGAGCCGCCCCTGCAAAGCGGTATCGAAGAGTTCCGCGGTGCCGTAACCCCCGTGGATGATGAACACAGCTTGGTCAAAGGCGCGCGGATCATCAGCAATTGCCGCCAGGTACATCGATCACAGCGCGACATTCGCCAGGACGACAAGGATTTTTTCTTCCTGGTCATGCAGCTGGATGGGCAGGCGATCGCCTGCCAGCCCGGTACGCAAACCGTCCTGCGCCGTGGTGACCTGGTACTGCTGGATGTAAGCCAGCCCTGCGACTTTCGATTCGAGGGCTGGAGCGACCAGGTTTCGGTGATCCTGCCACGTAAATCCGTGCTCCAGCGCTTCCGGGAACATCAGTTGCAGATCAACCATCGTATCGACGCAGCGTCGCCGATAGGACGCATGAGCGGCCTGCTGTTGCAACAACTGATCGGCAATCCCGGCATGTCAGAACCAGAGACCCGGGCAACGCTGGAGGCGATCATCACCCTGCTGCGTCCAGCCATAGGCAATGCCGGCGGCCAACCCACCTCACCCCGGGCCGACACCGCTACATTGCTCAAGGCCAAGGCCCTCATCGACCGCCATCTGATGCAAGAGAACCTGACGCCCGAGTACCTTGCCTCGATGCTGGGGGTTTCGCTACGCAACCTGCATCGCACATTTTCACAAGGTGATATGACGGTGAGCCGCTACATCCTCGAACGACGCCTGCAGCATTGCGCAGAGCAGATCAAGCAAAGCGATACCAAGATCATGAGCATCGCTTTATCGAGCGGCTTCAAGGATTTCAGTCATTTCTCCCGAGCGTTCAAACGGCATTTTGGCTCATCTCCCAGTGATTATCGTCACCAGCCATACGCTTAGCCTCCATTGCTGTCATGTCCTGACAATTGGCGAGCATGAAGCTCAACAACAACGTTTCCTTGAGCGGAAAGTTGAGTGAGGCGCACATCAATAGCGATGAACTGCTGGATCACCGCTGCGTTCGTTCGGATGTGATTGCTCAAACGCTCCGTTGTCAGTTTTCCAGCGCCGGCAATGGCCATCGGCAACATCAACTGATCCGCCAGGCGATTGCCAACCGCTGTGTTTGACTGGGCCCACGCCGTGAACTCGTCTATCGCCACGTCAGCGACTTGCTCTGCGCGTACGCGCTCTTGCCCAATGCTCGCGAACACCTCGGTAACGCCGGCTCTGGTGGCAGTGATCGATACCACATTGCCGGGGCCCGCCTGGTCACCCAGATCAGTAACCGACAGGTCGCGTCGTTCAATCTTCAACCTTGCCGAGAGTCGATCGAGTTCGCGATTCCCGATCGAGACAGGAATGCCCGAAACCAGCGCTTCAGCCGAAACGATGGTGACGGGTTCCCGCTCGCCGTCCAGCACCAATGGTTCAAGCGTCGATGGTCGAATGGTCGCTTCGATCACGCCACCTCCGCAGGGGACAAAACCATGACGCAGCAGCGACAATTCCAGCTGTGCCCCCATACGCCGTATCAATGGCAGCCACGCCTGTTCTATGAAATCGAAAGGCGGAGCCGCCGGATTATGAGTTCCGCCGGTAATCCGGACGGTACTCGGTCCCGTTGCCTGCAACAGCGCCGGCAACAGGGTCTGCAATACCAGTATCGTGCTGCCCGCCGTGCCGATCGCGAATGAATAATCCCCTGCCTTTACGGTCCCGGGACGGAATTCGATAGCGGTCGAATTGAGTTCCGCTCCAAGGATTCTAGCGCCGCAAATCTCAGCCGCCGCTCGTACTGCGGTCAGGTGCTGGCGCAACAGACCGGGACGGGAGCGCTTGCCGCGTATACCTGTCATCCGGAATGCCCGGCCGGTGATCATGGAAAGGCTGAGGGCAGTACGAAGCACCTGCCCTCCTCCGTCGGTGCCGTCGATGAGAATCAGATCCTGGCCCATCCACTCACCCCTTCACGCATACGACTTGGCGCAAGGTATGGACCACTTCAACCAGATCGCGCTGGGCCGCCATGACCGCATCAATGTCCTTGTAGGCCATCGGGATCTCGTCGATGACCGCCGCATCCTTCCGGCACTCGACATGGGCGGTCGCCCGCACCTGGTCCTCAACGGTAAACACCGCCTTCGCCTTGGTACGGCTCATCACCCGACCCGCACCGTGTGAACAACTGCAAAAGGCTTCCTCGTTCCCCAGGCCTCGCACGATGAAACTCTTTGCGCCCATCGACCCGGGAATAATCCCCATCTGCCCCTTCTGCGCAGAGACGGCGCCTTTACGGGTGAGAAGAATATCCTCCCCAAAGTAGGTGCCCCGCTCCACGTAGTTGTGGTGACAGTCGACGGCGATCAGCCGCGACTCAAAGGGCTTGGTGATGACCGACCGCACGGCGTCCAGCACTGCCAACATCATGACCGCGCGGTTCTGCTTGGCGAAATCCTGGGCCCACTCGACAGCCTCAACGTAGTCATCGAAGCTGGACGTTCCTTCCCGCAGGTAGGCCAGGTCCCGGTCAGGCAGGTTCACCATATGCTTGCGCATTTCCTCACGGGCCTTCTCGATGAAATAGCTACCGATCGCGTTGCCTACGCCGCGGGAACCGGTGTGCAACATCACCCATACATGGTCGGCTTCGTCCAGGCACACCTCGACGAAGTGGTTGCCTGTGCCCAGAGTCCCGAGGTGTTTGTGGTTGTTGGACTTTTCAAGGCTGGGGTGCTTTTGGGTAATGAGGTCGAAACGCCCCTCAAGCGCCGACCAGGCCTGGTCGACAATCGCCGGTGCGGTTTCCCAGGCCCCTTTGTCCCGGCCGCTACGCCCCGAGGTGCGCCCGTGCGGGACAGCCTTCTCGATTGCAGAGCGCAGGCCGAACAGATGATCGGGAAGGTCGCTGGCGCGCAGCGAGGTGCGGACCGCCGACATCCCGCAACCGAGGTCGACCCCGACGGCAGCGGGAATGACCGCACCCTTGGTGGGAATCACGCTCCCGATCGTCGAGCCCTTTCCCAAATGAACGTCGGGCATGACCGCCATGTGCTTGAACACGAACGGCATCTGCGCAGTGTTCATCAGTTGCTGCCTGGCCTCTGGCTCAACCGGGACACCCCGGGTCCACATCTTGATGGGCTTGCCGTTTTCGACTTCAAGCAGCTCGAAGGTTTGAGTGGTCATTGTTTTTTCGCTCCTGTGATTTCTGTTTGGGAGCTCTATAGCGAGCGGCATGCCAATTCTACGGTTGGCGGGTCATATTTTTACTATCCAATTGATATTAAATGACTTTAAGCGTAATGCCGTTAGTCCTCACAGGTCGGCACTGTTCACTGACAGGCCGAAAAACTATACTCAATTATCGTTCGCTATCTTTTGAGATATTCAGCAATGCAGGACAAAAAGACAGTCGCCATCGGGATTCTTGGGTCAAAGCTCGACCGCGTCGGCAAGGGGGAGCAGCGCTGGAACAAATGGCGCCCTACCCTTTCGCTGTGCCAGCAGCCCGACCTGGTGATCGATCGCCTGGAACTGATTCACGGCGAAGCGCGCTGGGACATCGATCTCGCTCTGAAAATAGCGGCTGATATCGCCCAAGTCTCGCCGGAGACCGAGGTTCGCCTGCATACCATGGCGATGCGAAACCCCTGGGACTTCGAAGAGGTCTACGCCGCACTGCATGACTTCGCGGCTGACTACCCGTTTGATACGGAGGATGAGGATTATCTCGTTCACATCACGACGGGCACCCATGTCCAGCAAATCGTCTGGTTCCTGCTGGCCGAGTCCCGGCACATCCCTGCCAGGCTGATCCAGACGCAGCCAACTGGCTTGCGGGATGCTGATGCGGGCCCGTCTGGCAAACACGTCATCACCGACCTCGATCTCCAGCGCTACGACCAGATCGCCAAGCGATTCCAAGCCGAGCGCCTGGAAGGCACCGAACTGCTCAAGTCCGGTATTGCGACCCGCAACGCGGCGTTCAACCGGACGATAGAACAGCTCGAACGGGTCGCCGTGCGATCCCGGGCACCGATCCTGATCAGCGGCCCTACCGGGGCAGGCAAGTCCTTTCTCGCGCGGCAGATCTACGAGCTGAAACGGGGTCGTCATCAGGTCGAAGGTCCGTTCGTCGAGGTGAACTGCGCCACGTTGCGCGGCGATACCGCCATGTCGACGTTGTTCGGACATACGAAAGGCGCCTTCACCGGCGCCCAACAGGCGCGCGACGGCTTGCTGCGCTCGGCCCACAAGGGCGTCCTGTTCCTCGACGAGATCGGAGAACTGCCGCTCGACGAGCAAGCGATGCTCCTGAAAGCGATCGAGGAAAAGAAGTTCTTGCCGATGGGCTCCGACAAGCAGGTCGAGTCTGACTTCACGCTGATCGCGGGCACCAATCGGGACCTGCACGCGCGCGTTGTTGAAGGTCTGTTCCGCGAAGACCTGCTGGCCAGGATCAACATCTGGACTTTTGTGCTACCCGGACTGGCCAATCGGAGCGAGGACATCGAGCCAAACATCGATTTCGAATTGCAGCGCCATGCCCGGGATAACGGCCATATGGTTCGCTTCAACACCGAAGCCCGGCGTCGATACCTGGCATTCGCCACCGCCAGGGATGCCGCCTGGCCAGGCAACTTCCGGCAACTCTCTGCGTCGATCACTCGCATGGCCACACTGGCCGACAGCGGCCGCATCGACATGACGCTGGTGGAGGACGAGCTGGAACGACTGCGCGCGGATTGGCGGATACCGACCGCCTTGGCCCCATTGTCCGAACACTTGGCAAAAGCCGGCCTTGAGATCGACCTGTTTGATCGCCTTCAACTGGAATCGGTCCTGAAGGTCTGCAGCACAGCGGCAAGCCAGGCGGATGCCGGTCGCAAACTCTTTTCACAGAGCCGATCAGCCAAGGCATCAAGCAACGATTCCGATCGAATTCGAAAGTATCTGGCGCGATTCAATATCACCTGGAGCCAAGTCCCTGGGCTACTGGCACATCGTCATGGGGGAAGTTGATACGTCACTCTTTTTTCGACGCCGCATGGATGCCTGGTGCCTTCAAAGGAAGGCCCTGATCGTAGCGCAACGTTTCAGGCTTAGATCCCTGCCCGCAATTCACGTGGCGACAGACCATAGTGTGAGCGAAAGCGCACCGCAAAACGTGAGGCCGAGGCGTAACCGCAGGCCGCGGCAATTTCTCCAATAGGGCGAGACGTTGTTTGCAGTCCTTGCAACGCCGTCGCCAGTCGAACGCTCTCCAGGATATTCCTGAAACTGTCTCCCTCATTCGCCAGCTGGCGACGCAACGTCGACTCACCCAGGTTCAGGCGTTGTGCAATGCCCGCGACCGTCCAGTCTTTCTCCGGGCTGCCCATCACGATCTGCTGCACACGTTCGCGAATTGGATCGTTGCGCCCCATCAGCAGAGGTCCGACCTGGCCACCAAGGCACAGACTCAGAAGAACCGCTTCCCCATAGAGAGCACGTAATGCCTCCGGGGAGTTCGCATGGATAGAGGCCAACAATTGATCCCACGCCTGTGTGGTATGCCTGTCCGGAGGGACGCATAGATCAGTCTTTAGTGCACCATGACGACTCGTGATCTGCTGGCTATACCGGGCGCTGAAGTTACGCAGTATCGAGACGGGAAAGGTTACCGCATCGGCAATGTAGTGACCGTGAAGTCCGGGAAAGTTCGAGAAACCCAGCTCGCGTCCGGCCGGCATCAGAATCAGATGTTGCGGCCCGGCGCGCATCTCCCGATCATCCCATTGCAACAGTTTTTCCCCTTGCCTCACTCGACACAAGGTGGTCACGAACACCGACACCCTTGGCAAGGTCAGCGGCTGTCGCGCCCGGATGACGCACGCATCGATAATGTTTTCCCGGTGCTGTATGCCGTCACAAGGGCGCATCGTTCTTAACGTCCGTAAGTTGGAGTAATGGTCGCTTTGGCAAGGGCGTTGGCATTGAGCATGTAGCCAACCAAGGCACCACTGGCCTCACTGTCGAGTGGTAGCTTATCTACTTTCAATGCCCATACGGTGAATTGATATCGATGGGGTTTATCTCCTACAGGTGGGCAAGCCCCACCAAATCCCGGCCGGCCATAATCGGTTCGCCCTTGTACTGCACCTGCAGGCAGGTTCGCTCCCACTCCTCTTGGCAAGCTATTGGTAGAAGTCGGCAGGTTAACCACCGTCCAATGCCACCAACCGCTACCGGTCGGTGCATCGGGATCATAGACCGTGATCGCATAGCTTCTGGTACCTGCGGGAGCGTTTGCCCAGGAAAGCTCAGGAGAAGTGTTGCCACCTTCGCAGCCGAAACCTTGGAATACCTCGCGCTTGGTCAGCGGGCGGTTGTCAGCAATATCCTGGCTGGTGAGCGAGAAGTCGGCGGCATATCCACTGAATGCTACTGCCATGGAAAGTGCAGGCAGGACTGATCTGATGTTCATCGCGGCTCCATCTGAGTTTTAGAATGAAGCTCGAGTCTAGGTTGAACAAAGCGTGGCTACTGTGCCGAAACGCTCGATAAGAGTGCCGAAATGCTCTTCTTCACCGGCACCAGTTTCGGTTATGCGACTTTCTGTTCTGCTCACTTTCTTGATGAGACATGACAATAGGACCTAGGATCGCAAAGGCAAGAACAGACATGAAGAGGAGAATCAGCCCCATGAGCCCGAACCTTGCCGATCTTTATAGCGACTACATCGCCTGCCTGAATGCACAGGACTGGGAAAACCTAGGCCATTTTGTGCACCCGGATGTGGTTCACAACGCAAGGCCATTAGGGTTGCACGGCTATCGAAGCATGCTGGAAGCAGATTATCGCGCTATCCCCGACTTGCGCTTTGCAATTGCACTCCTGGTGGTCGATCCACCCAAGTTGGCAGCTCGCCTGGCCTTCAATTGCACGCCGGCAGGGGAATTCCTGGGCCTTGCGGTGAATGGGGCACCCATCTCCTTCGCCGAAAATGTCTTCTACGCGTTCGAGGACGGCAGGATCCGCGAGGTCTGGTCGGTCATCGATAAGGGAGCGATCGAAGCTCAGCTCCGATCAGCGTAGCATCAGCTCTTCACCCAGGCCCTGGTGCAATCCCATCAGGCTCGCAGCAGTTCTGATGGTCGTGATCAGCCAGCGCTACTCGTCGACATTCTTCATATGAAAAATCGTGTACGGCAGGATCAGCGTATCGGCGACGAAACTGAACGGCAGGTCAATGACCGCAAACGGAGCCAGGGCACTCATGGCCCCAGCGTTGTCGTCCGTCGCGCCTTTGATGATCTCCATATCGACAGTAACGCCGCAGTAAGGATGGAGGCCGCACATGTGCCCATAGCTGGAGCTTTCGTTGACAGTCGCGCACCCTGTCAGCAGCGCCATGGTCAAAACCGTTAGCATCAACCGCATGATGTACCCTCACCCTGGAAGGGCGAGACTCTAGCACTGAAACCGGCCCACTCCTCCCTGTTGTTACGGAAGATTTTGCAGCCCAGGTTCCTGCGGCAGGTGAGACCTCCATGTTCCAGCGCCAGTACAGACAGCCGTGCCAATAGCCATTGCGCCCTTGGTCGAGAAGACGTCCGGAAGCTTGACCAGCCACTCGCCTTTTGCGCGGGCCTTCTGAGAAAATCCGCCGTGATGGGTCTGGCTCAGCCCCTAAGCTCCGAATCAAGGCATGCCTTACCCAACGCGAACTGAAACTTCTCTACCAGCAGATCAATCTCTGCAGCCTGGATTGTTAACGGCGGCAAGAACCGTACGACAGCCCCGTGGCGCCCACCCAGTTCAATAATGACGCCCTCTCGCAGGCATTGCTGTTGAATGGCCTTTGCCATCACGCCGTCGGCCGGTGCCACGCGCGCGCCTTGAGCTGCCGTCGAGACGACTTCGACACCCACCATCAGGCCACGTCCGCGAACCTGCCCGATGCACGGGTAATCACGCTGAATCTGCCGAAGCTGAGTCATCAAGCGCTCGCCCATGGCCTCGGCGTGGGACGCGAGGCCTTGTTCCTGGATATAGCGCAATGTTGCCGTACCCGCGGCCATGGCCATCTGGTTGCCGCGGAAAGTACCTGCGTGGGCCCCCGGTTTCCAGAGGTCCAAGGCTTCACGGTAAACCATGACCGACAACGGAAGACCACCGCCGATGGCTTTGGAGAGGACCAGGATGTCGGGTTCGATCCCGGCATGTTCAAACGCGAACATGCGTCCGGTACGGCCTAATCCGGTCTGGACTTCATCGATGATCAACGCGACACCATGCTGCTGGGTCAGCTTGCGCACCCCTTGAAGCCAGCGAGCCGGCGCTGGAATCACGCCGCCTTCCCCTTGTACCACCTCCACCACAACCGCAGCGGGTGGAAGGACTCCGGATTCGGGGTCCGTCAACAATTGCTCGATGTAACTCAGCCCTACATCGATACTCGCCTCGCCGCCAATATTGAATGGGCAGCGGTAGTCATAGGGATAGGGCAACACTTGCACGTCGGCCATCAGCGAGCCGGGCAATTGCTTGGGCCCCAGATTGCCCATCAGGCTCAATGCACCTTGGGTCATACCGTGATAACCACCGGAGAAGCAGAAGATGCCCTTGCGACCCGTCGCGATCTTCGCGAGCTTGAGGGCCGCTTCAATCCCGTCAGCCCCCGTCGGCCCACAGAATTGAATGCGTGCTTGCGCAGCGAACGCCGGCGGCAATGCCGCGAACAGGGCCTCGACAAACGCATCCTTGACGGGGGTGGTCAGGTCGAGTGTGTGTAAGGGCAAGCCGGAATCGAGCGTTGCTCGCATTGCATCGATGGTCACCGGATGGTTGTGACCGAGCGCCAGCGTTCCGGCCCCGGCCAGACAATCCATGAACACCTGGCCGCGCGTGTCGAGCACATAGAGTCCATGGGCTTCTTTAAGGGCCAACGGAATACGTCTTGGATAAGAGCGGGCATTGGATTCGCGAACGGCCTGGCGTTCAAGCAGGTCGTCCGGCTTGAACTCACGCGGTGGCTGCTGGCGGAAATGTTCGAGGGTAAAAATCGAGCCGGAGTCAGTCCAGCGGTGAAGACTTTCCATACGAATGTCCTTATAGGCGAGCGTTCAGCGCTGTGGGGTGGCTTGCAGGGCCATACGCAAACTGAGCGGACGCATGTCCGTCCATTGCTCCTCGATCCAGGCCAGGCATTGCGCCTTGTTGCCTTGCTGGCCGGCCGCACGCCAGCCCTCGGGTAGCGCCTTGTAATCCGGCCAGATCGAATACTGCTCCTCGTGATTGACCACCACGATAAAACCGCTTTCAGCATTGTCCCAACTCATTCCCAGTTCCTTGTATGAGGGTTATCCAGTGAAACCTGACGACTGCGAGAGCGGATGATTCTGGCAGCCAAAAAACAATAATGCGAATGTTAATAAATATTATTAACAACTGTCAGTAGTATCGGATAGTATTTCTCGCCTCAAGAAAACGCACTGCAAAGTGGCGTTTTGACACATGACCGAATAGAAGGAGCAAGCGCATGGGACGGGAAGTCGAGCACGCAACAGGGTTATCCGTGCGCCCACTTCTGGTGCACAAAACGTTGCCACTGCTGGTTGAACCGCTCGAGCGCACACGCCCGTGCCTGGGCGAGCTTCACGCGTTGGTTGAGGATCAATTGCACAAGGCCGGCGCCCTGCTTCTGCGCGGGTTCGACGTTCTCGGGGAACATGCCTTTCAAGATCTGGCTCGCGGTTTTGGCCATGAGTTACTCAATTACGAATTCGGCTCGACACCTCGTAAAGCGATCAAGCAAGGTGTCTACACTTCTACCGAATACCCCGCCCATCAAACCATCCCCCTGCACAATGAGCAGTCCTACACCCTGCAATGGCCTCTGAAGATCTGGTTCCATTGCGTCCAGCCCAGTGTCGAGGGTGGCGAAACACCTATTGCCGACAGTCGTCGCATCTTCCAGCAGCTCGATCCCGCCTTACGCCAGCGCTTCAGTGATAAACGCCTGATGTACGTGCGCAATTATGGCAACGGCCTGGACTTGTCCTGGGAGCAGGCCTTCAACACTGAGGACCCTGCGGTGGCCGAGGCCTACTGCCGGGCCAATCGCATTGCATTCGAATGGAAAGACGATGGCGAACTGCGCACCCGCCAGATATGCCAGGCCGTTGCCCGTCATCCGAAAACCCAGGCGTGGGTCTGGTTCAACCAGGCGCACTTGTTCCACGTCTCCAATCTTGCGCCGGCGATTCGTGAAAGCCTCATGGCGGTTGTCGATGATGACCCGCTCGATCTGCCCCGCAATGTCTATTACGGCGACGGTACTGAGCTGGAAGAAAGTGCACTGGAGGAAATTCGTGGGGTGTTGGCCGAAAACAGCGTTTATTTCCCTTGGGAAAAAGGCGACGTCCTGATGCTCGACAACATGCTGGTCGCCCATGGGCGCGCCAGCTTCAAAGGGCCCCGACAAGTGATCGTCGCCATGGCCGAACCTGCCCAGGAGCAAAACTGACATGACGTCCACCCCCTTACACCTGGCCAGTCCCGGTCAGCAGGCTCTATGGCAGTTTCACCAACTCAACCCGGCCAGTCATGCCTACAACATGGTTGCCGCTCGCGAGCTGCGGGCGGACCTGGACGCCGCAACACTGTGCGCGGCCTTCACACGCGTCGTCGAACACTGCGAAACGTTGCATTGCGGCTATCGGGAAGTGGATGGGCAACTGTGGATGTTGCGTCCCGAACAGATCCGGGTCAGTGCAACCTGGGAGCACCTCGACGACCTCGATGCGGCAGGGGTCAAGGCGTGGATCGAGCATCATGCCGACCAGCCGTTCGACCTCGCATCGGCAAACATCTGTCGCTTGCGGCTGCTGCGCAATCAAGGTCGACTTTATTTATGCATGGCGGCGCACCACATCAGCGGCGACTTCCTGAGCGTTGAATGGATGCTCAAGCTGACCTTCGCCGCCTACCATGCCCAAGTCACTGGCGAACCGCTGGTCTTGCCAGAACCAGGCCTGTATTTCGAATGGTTGAACGATCACCGTGAGTTGCTGGAAGACAGCAAGCTCGCGTCCTTGGCCAGTTACTGGCAGGCGCAACTCAGCGGGTTCCCTGCAGCCCTGGAGTTGACACCGGACCGCCCTCGCCCGCGCACCCCAGACTACGAAGGCGACGAATTCGAATTACTGCTCAGTAAGTCCCAGAGCAGCCATCTGCGAACAATGGCCGATACTCACAATGTCAGCCTGTTTGTGTTACTGGCCGGGCTGTTTCAGGTGTTCATGCATCGCTGCAGCGATCAGGACGACTTCCTGATCGGTACGCCGACCATGGACCGGCACAAAGCCAAATACAAAAACCTGATGGGCTTTACGCTCAACAGCCTGCCGCTACGCGCCCGTTTCGAGCACAACCCGACCCTGACCGATTGTTTGCGCGACATCGCGCAGCAAATGCGTGAAGGCTTGCGTCATCGCCGTTATCCAGCGGTGCGTATGCAGGAAGACGTCGGCAACGGCCCGTTGTTTCGCTGCATGCTGACGTACATGCCCAGCCGTCGCGACGAGCAGTTCGGCGAATACAGCGTGCAAGAGCATCTGTTCACCCAACGCGGCGCGGCCAATGACCTCAATCTGCGCTGGCAGGACGACGGTGTCCAATTGCTGGCGCAATGGCGCTATCGCACCGATCTGTTCGACGTGCAGCGTATCACCCGTCTGGCCGAAGATTTCGTCTGGTTTGCCGGCGAGGCTCAGCAGATGCCCGAGGCGCGGGTCAGCGACCTGCCGGCCTGTCCGCCCTCAACAGCATCGCGCTGTCTGGGGTTGAACAGCCAGCCTGCCTTTGCAACCGCTGTCGAAGCGTTCGAACACCAGGTTCGCACGCATTGTGATCGAACCGCCCTGAGCGATGCCAACGGCTCGCTCACTTACGCCCAGCTCGACCAAGCGGCCGAAGCATTGGCACAACAGCTGCGTAGCGCCGGAACAGGCCCAGGCCAAATCGTCGCCTTGGTCCTGCCCCGGGGCCGCACACTGATGACGGCCATGCTGGCCAGCTGGAAACTGGGCGCGGCGTATCTGTGTCTGGACCCGGCATTGCCTGAGTCACGACGTCAGCAGTTGCTCGATAACAGCGCTGCCAGCGTACTGATCGGCCCCGATCAAACCGTGCGCTGCCTGGCCCAAGGCACAGGCGTCGCACCCATGAATGCCGCGCCTGCCCACCCTCAACAACTGGCCTACCTGATTTACACCTCAGGCTCCACAGGCACGCCAAAAGCCGTGCGCGTGACCCAGGGCAACCTGATTCACTACGTCGACGGGGTGATGCAAAGTCTGGCACTGAGCGAAGACGCCAGCCTGACAGCCTTGGCCAGCGTGGCCGCGGACCTGGGCTACACCGCCTGGTTTGGCGCGCTGTTGACCGGACGAACCCTGCGCCTGATCGATGAGCAACTGGCCGCTGACCCCGAAGAGTTGGCGCAAAGCCTGGCCGCCGCGCCAGTTGATTGCCTGAAGATCGTACCTTCGCACCTCAACGCCCTGCTCGCGGTCGCCGACCCACAGCGCCTGCTACCGCGCCAATGCCTGGTGCTGGGCGGCGAAGGCCTGGACCTGACGCTGGTAAAGCGCCTCCAAGCGTTGTCGCCGGGCTGCCGGATCGTCAACCACTACGGCCCCACGGAAACCACCGTCGGTTGCCTGACCCAACCAGTGAACGAGTCCGACGATACCTTTTCAGGTTTTGCGCCGATTGGCGCGCCACTGGCCAATGTCAACGTTCACGTGCTCGATCGCTACCTGGACCCGATGCCACTGGGCTGCGCCGGCGAGCTCTATATCGGTGGCGCGGGTGTTGCCGATGGTTACCTGGGGCAACCCGGTCTCACCGCCGAGCGGTTCATCCCCAATCCGCTCAGTGGTTCGGGTCAACGCCTTTATCGCACCGGTGACCGCGCGCGACTGCTGCCTTCAGGCGTCGTAGAGTTCCTTGGACGTATTGATGATCAAGTGAAGATCCGTGGCTTTCGCGTTGAGCCAGGGGAAATCGAAGCATGCCTCAGGGCCTGTGATGGCGTGCGCGAGGCGGTCGTGGTGGCCCGGACATTGGGCGACAACGATGCCACAAAACTGATCGCCTACTTGGTGCCGGACACCGGGATGGATCGCGAACAGTTGCGCCGGCAACTGGTGGCGCAATTGCCTGAGCCGATGTTACCGAGCCTGTATGTCGAACTGGCCGAACTGCCACGCCTGGCAAACGGTAAAGTCGATCGACACAACCTGCCCACCCCGGAGCAGAGTCAGCGACAAAACACCCTGGACATCGGCCCCCGCGATCCGGTCGAGGCGTTGTTGATGGAACTGTGGTGCGCCCTGCTCGGCAAGTCCTCGCTGTCGATCCACGATGACTTCTTCGCCTTGGGCGGCGACTCGATCCTGGCCCTGCAATTGATCGCTGGCGCGCGCAAGGCACAACTCAAGTTCACCCCCAGACATTTCTTCGCGCACCCCACCATTGCCCAACTGGCTGCCACGCTGGATTCACCCCTCAAGCAGTTGGAAGCGCAATTAACTGCCCTGTGGCGTGACGTCCTGCAATGCACCGACCTTGGCCGCGAGGATGATTTCTTCGCCGTTGGCGGGGACTCGATCATTGCCCTGCAGTTGATTGCAAAGGCACGCAAGCAAGGCCTGCGATTCAGTCCAAAAGAGCTTTTCGCCCACCCGCGCATCGAAGCGCTGGCCAGCCTGCTCAGTCGCCGCGAACCGGCGGTGGCACCTGCGGCGCCTCAAGCACCGGCAAATCCACCGGCGGTTTTCTCCCTTAGCTCTATCGAACGCGAGGCGCTCGACGCCCTGGCCGGTACCGAACTGGAGGATGCCTATCCGCTTTCGCCGCTGCAAAAAGGGCTGTTGTTCCACAGCCTGCTGGAGGGCGGCAATGGCGTTTATGTCAACCAGCTGCAAGCCGAATTGCAAGGCCCGCTGGAGCCTGCGCGATATCTGGCCGCGTGGCGCGATACCTTCGCCGCGCATCCATTGATGCGCACCGGGATCCTCTGGCAGGGCCTGGAGGAACCCCTGCAAGGGATCTATCGCGACCTGCACTTGCCGGTACAACTACTGGACTGGAGCACACTCGATGAGACCCAACGCCAGCAAGCCATGGCCGATTACTGCCAGGCTGACCGTGCGCTGGGTTTCGATCCGCAGCGCCCGCCCTTGCAACGCATCGCGCTGATCCACCTCGACGAGCAACGTACATGGCTGGTCTGGAGCCGCCATCACCTGATCGCCGATGGCTGGAGTTCGGTGATGTTGATGGAAGAGATACTTGCCCGTTACAACGGCATTGCGGTCAACACCCGGCCACCCTACCGCGACTATATCGACTGGCTCGCTGCGCAACCGCAAGCCCAGAGCCAGAACTACTGGCAGCAGCGCCTGGCAAGCTTCGAAGGCGCAGGGTCCCTGCCCGTCCTGAACGCTACGGAAAGCGCGGCAACGGCGGTTTACTACACCCGCAATCTGCAACTGAGCGAAGCGCAAACCACAGCGTTGAACAACCTCGGGAAAAACACCCGAGTCACCCTCAACACGCTGGTACAGGCAGCCTGGGGTTTGCTGCTGGCGCGTTATAACAACCAGCCTGACGTCATGTTCGGTGTCACCAGCAGCGGGCGGCCGGGTGACCTGCCAGATGCCGGGCAGATGCTCGGCGTCTTCATCAACACACTGCCGTTGCGTTTGCAGGTTGACTCCGGGTTGACCTTGGGCGACTACCTGCATCAGGTCCAGGCAATCAGCGTCGCAATGCGCGAACATGAGCAAACGCCGCTGGCCGAAATCCTCCAGCAGCACTCACGAGGCGCCGGACTGTTCGACACGCTGCTGGTATTCCAGAATCTGCCGGCCCTCAGTGAGCGGCAACTGCAATCCGGTGAACTGACGCTCAAGGTCATGGATAACCTTGAGCAGACCAGCTACGGCCTTACGGTCGAAGCCCTGCCCGGACGCCGCCTGGAGGTGCTTTTCAGCGCCGACAACCGACGCATGCCGGTCGAATCGCTACAGACACTGATCGATCATTTGCACCGGCTCCTGATCGCCATGGATACCGCGCCCGACACCCGTCTCGAACAGCTGTCGATCATGACCGCCGACGAACGCGCGCACCTGCTTGACTGGGGAACCCATCGGGCCGATTACAGCCTCGAAGACAGTTGGGAGCAACGGGTGGCCGCCCAGGTGGCCGCCCACCCTCAGCGATTGGTCGCACGTTGTGCCGATCAGTCCCTGACGTATGCCCAACTCTGGCAACGCTCGGAAGTCATGGCCCGTGGTCTCCAGGCATTGGGTGCGCAACCCGACCAGCCGATCGCCTTGCTCGCCGACCGGGGCATCGACTGGTTATGCCTGATGGTCGCGACCTTGCGCGCAGGCTGTGCCTGGCTGGCGCTGGAACCCTCTCAACCCCCGGCGCGCTGGCAACAGGTGCTGGCGCGGCTTGAGCAGCCGATGGTGATCTGCACACCCGAGTACGCAGAGCGCCTGGCTTCGGTCTATCAGGGCAAACACGCCCTGCCGCACGACCTGGTGGAAATGAGTACCGTTGGACGTCTGCCGCAACAACCGGCACGTCAGGATCAACTGGCCTACGTGCTGTTCACCTCCGGCTCCACCGGTCAGCCCAAGGGCGTGATGGTCACTCGCGCCGGCATGCTCAACAATATGTTGGCCAAGCTGGAACCGCTGGGTCTGAACCAGAACGATGTGATCGCCCAGACCGCACCGGCCTGTTTTGATATTTCTGTCTGGCAAGCCCTCACCGCACCGCTGTTCGGCGCTTGCGTGGAGATCATCAGTGACAGCGTCGTACGTGATCCCCAGGCACTGCTCCAGGTCCTGCGCACGCGCCACGTCAGCCTGTTTGAGCCGGTACCGGCGTTGTTACAGGCGATGCTGGAAAGCCAGGCCGACCAGCCGGTGTCATTGCCGGATCTGCGCTGGGTGCTGCCCACCGGTGAAGCGCTGCCGGTGGCAACCACCCAGCAATGGTTCAGCCATTACCCACACATTCCATTGATGAACGCCTATGGTCCAGCCGAGTGTTCGGATGACGTGGCCTTCCAGCCATTGCGCAATGCGCCCGATCAGGGCACCAGTGTGGCGATCGGCCGGCCCACCGCCAATGCCGAACTGTACGTTCTGGGCCACGACCTTCAACCGCTGCCCAAAGGCGTGGTCGGCGAACTGGCCATCGGCGGCATCGGCGTCAGTCGCGGCTATTTGGCGGACCCCTCGCGCACCGCCGCCAGCTTCATTCCCAACCCGTTCGGCAAGGCAGGCAGTCGTCTTTACCTGAGCGGCGATCTGGCGCGCTGGGGTGACGACGGCGTGTTGCAGTATTTCGGACGCAAGGATTTCCAGCTCAAACTGCGAGGCTTCCGCATCGAACCGGGAGAAATCGAAGCGCATCTGGAGCGTCACCCAGACATCCTTCGCGCCATGGTGAGCCTGCAACGATTGGGCAGCAGCGAGATGCTGGTGGGCTATTGGCAGGGTCGTCACGGGCACGCACTCACTGATGCCGCGCTGGCCCAGTTCGTCCGCGACGGTTTACCCGCTTACATGGTGCCCTCCCTGTGGGTGCAGATGGACAGCTGGCCACAGAACGCCAACGGCAAAATCGATCGCAAGGCCCTGCCGCCCCCCACACTGGACAGCATCGAGGTCGATCCCCCGAGCAGCGCCAACGAACACTTGCTGGCCGAACTATGGGCGGCGCTGCTGCCGCCCCAGACACTGGGACGCAACAGTCATTTCTTTGAAGCCGGTGGGCACTCACTCCTGGCTACCCGCCTGATCGCCCGCATTCGCCAACGTTGTGGCCTGGAGCTGGCGCTGCGCAGTGTTTTCGACGCGCCGTTGCTGTGGCAACAGGCGCAGTGCCTGGACGTCCTGTCGGCACAACCGGTCAACGCCGCCGCCAGCGCGCCAGTGTTGCGCCCCGTCGAGCGCCAGATGCACATGCCTCTGTCCCTGAGCCAACATCGTCTGTGGATGATCGATCGCCTGCACGGGCCATCAGCGGCCTACAACATGGCCGCCACCCTCAGCCTGCAAGGTGCGCTGGACATGAACGTCCTGCGCGCTACTTTCAATGCCCTGCTAAATCGTCATGAGGTCCTGCGGACGGCCTATTCGGACATCGACGGCGAACCGGTGTCCTTGATCGCGACGCACCTTGGAATGGACGTGCCACTGCGCGATGTCTCGCATCTCGATGCCGGGCAGCGCCCGGCCGTGGCCGATCAGGAAAGCCTGGACAATCTGCGACGCCCCTTCGACCTGGCACAGGCGCCCTTAATCCGCGCGCGGGTACTCAAGCTCGACGAGCATCAGCACCTGTTGTTCCTGGGCTTGCATCATATGGTCGCTGACGGCTGGTCGGTCGGCGTACTGATCAATGAGCTCAGTCATGTCTATACCGCGCTCCAGGCCGGCAAAGCCCCGCAACTGGCTTCATTGCCGGTGCAATACGCAGACTATGCGCACTGGCAGCGTGAGTGCCTGCAAGGTCCAAGCCTCGATAACGAAGTGACCTTCTGGCAGGAACAGCTACGCGGTGCACCACACGTACTCGCGCTACCCACAGATTGGCCGCGCCCGGCCCAGGCCGATGCACGGGGCGCAGCCAAAGCCCTGGAAATACCCGCGCCACTGCTGGCACGCCTCGATGCACTGGCCCTGGCTGAAGGGGTCACCCTGTATATGGTCCTGCTCAGCACCTTCGAATTGCTGCTGCATCACTTGACTGGCAACGATGAGCTGTTACTGGGCACTGACGTCGCCGGTCGCGACGACGCCAGCCTTGAAGGTTTGATCGGCTTCTTCGTCAACGTCCTGCCGCTGCGCTCGCGTCGAATGAGCAACGAGCGCTTCAGCGATTTCCTGGGCCGTACCCGCGACACCTGCCTGCAAGCCTTCGAGCATCAGGCGCTGCCGTTCGATCGTATTGTCGAAGCTTTGCAAGTGCCCCGCGAACGCAGCCGCAACCCCTTGGTGCAAGCCCTGTTCGTCCTGCAGAACACGCCCCAGGCTGAATTTTCCATCCCCGGTCTGGAAGTGCACCAGCAACCCCCGGCGGAACGCACCAGCAAGTTCGACATGGCGCTGTTCCTTGAGCGCCAGGGCGATGTCATGCGCGGCGACTGGGTCTACGCCCGCGCACTGTTCAAGGGCGAACGTATCGAGACCTTGATCCGTGCCTGGCTGAGTCTGCTGCAACAAGTCGTCGAGCAGCCCCTTGCCCCCCTCACTCATTTCACCATTACATTGCCCTCTGTGGAGTCATCTGCCTTGGCTAATTCGCCCTCGCCATCGAGCAAACTCGACAAGTTGAAAAAGATGCCGGCCCGCGCCACAACGCCCAAGCCGCTGATCCGGACCGCCGCGCTGCTGCCGGGACGGGAATTCCCCTTGATGATCGAACCCTGTGTGCCGGACCTGGATCCGGTGGGATGGGCGCAAAGCTCCCGGGACCTGATCGATACGCTGCTGTGCCAGCACGCCGGCCTGCTGTTTCGCGGCTTTGCCCTGGACGACGCCAAGGCCTTCGAAGCCTTCGCCGAGGCCATCCATCCCGGTCTGTTCGGTGGCTATGGCGACCTGCCGAAGAAGGAAGGTGGACGTAATATCTACCGTTCCACGCCTTATCCCGAGCGGGAGATGATCCTGTTCCACAACGAGAGCTCGCACCTGCCCCGCTCTCCACGCAAACAATGGTTCTTCTGTGAACAACCTTCGCCTGTGGGTGGTGCGACGCCCATCGTTGACTGTCGCGAATTGTTCCGTCGCTTGCCGACAGCCCTGGCCGAAAGGTTCGAAAGCAAAGGGTTGCTTTATGTGCGTACGTTCACCGAGCGCCTTGATGTCAACTGGCGGGAATTCTTCAAGACCGAAGATCGCGACGAGGTTGAGGCCCAGTGCCGGTCCAGCGGTACCGAGTTCCACTGGCTGGCCAATGATGAGCTGCAAACCCGCACCCGTTGCCCGGCGGTGATCCACCACCCGCTGAGTGGCGAGCGCAGCTTCTTCAATCAGATTCAACTGCACCACACCTTTTGCCTGGACCCTCAGGTACGCGAAGACTTGCTGCGAATGGTCGGTCAGGAACGTATGCCGCGCCAGGTGTATTTCGGTGATGGCAGCCCCATCGACCACGAAACGATGTCGCTGATAGGTCGGCTCTACGAAGAATGCGCGGTGCGTTTCGACTGGCAACAGGGCGATGTGATCATGCTCGATAACTTGCTGGCCGCTCACGCCCGTGACCCCTTTGAGGGGCCGCGAAAAATTGTCGTCGCCATGGGGGATCTGCATGAGCCGGCTCGCCTGGCCAATTACAACAACGCAATGGAACTGCAGGATTGAGCCCTACCATGAGCAATAACCAGGAAGCGAACCACGATCTGCCCCTCAGTGCGGAGCAGTCCGTCGCCTTGCAAAGCAACCGCCCGTCCGTGCATCTGGGCATGACCCTTGAAGGCCCGCTGCACCCAGGGCAGCTGCATGAAACGTTGCTGCAAGTGATCGAGCGCCATACCAGCCTGCGCACGGCGCTGCGTCCTTCGAGCCTGTATCGAAGCCTGCGCCAGCACGTCGTGGCGCCTGCGCTGCAATGGCACGTTCTGGAG
This sequence comes from Pseudomonas sp. B21-028, assembly GCF_024749045.1. Taxonomy (NCBI): domain Bacteria; kingdom Pseudomonadati; phylum Pseudomonadota; class Gammaproteobacteria; order Pseudomonadales; family Pseudomonadaceae; genus Pseudomonas; species Pseudomonas sp. B21-028. Next base: position 2,687,701 of record NZ_CP087184.1, on the reverse strand, counting down.
GCTGGTTTGTCCGACACCGAGCAGCAACAGCAAAGCGCTGCGCTGCTTGAAGCGCCGTTTGCCATTGAAAGCGGTTGCCTGGTTCGCGGCATCTTGCGTCAGTTGGCACCGGCCCAATGGCGCCTGGACCTGCTGGTCGCTGCCTGTGCCTGCGACCGGCTCAGCCTGCAAAATCTGTTCAGTGAATTGGCCGAACTCTACGCACGCCCCGCTACCGTGCAGGAGGAAGCGTTCCAGTACTCGCAGTACGTGGAATGGCGCAACGACCTTGATGCCGATGACGAAGCCCTGAATGGTCGCGCCTACTGGGCCGCGCTGAAACTTGCGGACACGCCACCGATGCACCTGGGGTCGCGTCACGAGCCGATGGGGCAGCGTAGCCTCCCGATGGTGAGTCAACGCCTGCCCGTCGAATTGCATCACGCGCTGCAGCAACTCGCCGATCAATGCCAGCAACCGCTGGGGACCGTGCTGCAAGCGGCGTGGTGGTTACTGTTGGCACGTGTTGGCGGGCATTCGGTGTACACCGCCGGCTGGCAACAAGATTGCCGCGTCGACTACGACACCCTGGCCAACGGAATCGGTGTCTATGAAAAAATCCTGCCGCTGGTGCTCAAACCCGACCTGAACGGCACGTTCGACCAGTGGCTGCAAAGCCTGGCCAGTCAACTCAACGAACACACTCAACAACAGGAATACTGGAGCGTCGCCGACCCGGCCCATACCCGCCATCGCAAAGTCGGTTTCAACCTGGCAAGCCACTGCCAGGACATCGACAACGCAGGCCTGCGCTGGCATGTCGATACGCTGCCCGGTGTCGACTCATGCTTCGAGCTGGCGCTGCAAGTCGTGCTGGATGAGCACGGTCCGGGGCTGACAGTCAGCGTCCAGGCGCCCGGCGCGCACTATGGCGACGAAGCGCTGCAATGCTTGTTGGAGCAATACAGCTGCCTGCTACGTGCCTTGCCCGAAGGGCTGAACACCCGCGCCATGCTCGAGTTGCCGCTGAGCAACGCCGAGCATCGGGCCCGCCAACTCCAGTTGTGCGGCCCCAGCCGCGACTTCGGTTCCCGGACACTGCCTCAGCGACTGCTCCACTGGGCGCACAACACGCCGGATGCACCGGCCTTGCAGGTCGACAGCCAAACCTTGAGCTATCGACAACTGCACGAACAAGTCGAGCAGTTGGCCGGCGCCTTGTGCGCACGAGGTATTGGCCGTGAGTCGAAAGTGGCCTTGCTGCTGCCACGCTCGGCGGACTTGCTGCTGGGTCTGTTCGCGGTGCTGCGAGCCGGTGCTGCCTACATCCCTCTGGACCCGACCTGGCCGGCCGCTCGCCTGGAAAAAATCCTCGGCGATGCGCAGCCGCAACTGCTCATCGGCTCTGCCCAGGGAGTGAGCATCTGCGAACTGCAAGATTCGGCGATTGTCGCTGTGCCTTCGACAGATAACATCTCGCTCAACGACGCGGCTTATCTGCTCTATACCTCTGGCACCAGCGGTGAACCCAAGGGCGTGATCATCGAACACGGTCATTTGCTCAACTACACCGCGGCGGTCAGCGAAGCACTGGACCTGGCCCATTGCAAACGCTTCGCGCTGATTTCCTCGGTGGCTGCGGACCTGGGCAATACCACGCTGTACGGCGCGCTATGGAACGGTGCCTGCATGGTGCTGGCCAGTGACGAAGCCAGCCGCGATGCCAGCGCATTCGCGCGTTATGTTCGCGATCAACGTATCGACTGCCTGAAAATCGTTCCGTCACACCTGGCGGCTCTGCTCGAAGACCAGGCCAGTGTCTTGCCGGATGTCGTGATATTGGGTGGCGAACCTTGCCCGGGCTCACTGCGCCAACGCATCCAGCAAGTGGCCCCCAATAGCCGGGTACACAATCACTACGGCCCGACCGAAACCACGGTCGGCGTACTGTTCAGTCTCAGCCAGGAGTTCGAAAGCACTGCACCGCTGGCCCTGGAACAGGCACTGGCAAACACCCGCGCCTATGTCCTCGAGCAGACCCCGGCAGGTCTGCAACCCGCGCCGCTGGGTGCCCTGGGTGAGGTGTATCTGGGTGGCGCGCAAGTCAGCCGTGGTTATCTGAATCGAGCGTCTGATGCGTTTATCGACGATCCATTCAACCCCGGCCAACGCCTGTATCGCACGGGAGACCTGGCACGGCTGTCGCCCAACGGGCGCTTGCACCTGGCGGGCCGCAGCGACCAGCAGATCAAGGTTCGCGGCTTTCGCGTCGAACCCGGTGAATTGGAGGCGGCCCTCCTGAAGCTGGCCGGCGTCAGTCAGGCAGTGGTGCATTTCACGGGCGGCAAGTTACTGGCCTACGCCGTCAGCAACCGTGAAAGCGCTGACTTGCTCGCCGAGTTGCGCACGTCGTTGCCCGACTACCTGACCCCTTCGCAAGTGCTGCGCGTGCAGGCGTTGCCGCGCCTGGCCAACGGTAAGGTCAATTACGCCGCACTGCCCACACCCGATAGCCTGACTGAGCGCCGAGTCGAGCTCGCGCCAAGGGATGCGCTCGAAGCCCTGCTGGCAGATCTTTACCAGGAACTGCTGGAGCGCGACAGCCTGAGCATCACCGACAGCCTGTTCGATCTGGGCGGCCATTCCTTGATGGTCATCAAACTCTGCACGCGCCTGCGCAGCCTGTTGCAACTGGAAGTACCGCCGGGGCTGGTGTTCGACAACCCGAGCATCGCGACATTGGCGCAGGCGTTGCGCACCCAGGAAAGCCATCCGGGGCGACTGCTGAAAATCGCCGAGCTGCGCCGCACCCTGGCCGCGATGTCGCCCGAGGAACGCGCCGCCTTGCAGGCACGCGCCAAGTCCGCCAGCCCTTCTGTCTGATGACCCCAGGACGCAATCACGCTATGGAAATCAACCCGAATCAACTGGCAGAACGCATCGCCAGGCTCACGCCCCACAAACGCGAAGCGTTTGCCGCGGCACTGGCGGCACAAGGCATACAACTCAATCGCTTGCCGATTGTCCCGTCTCCTGACGAGGGGCCGCGCCCGCTGTCCTGGGCCCAGCAGCGCCTGTGGTTTCTCCACCGTCTCGACCCCGACAGCAGCGCCTACAACATGCCAGCCGCATTGCGCTTGCGTGGTGCACTCAACTTCGGCGCCTTGCAACACGGCTTCGATCAACTGGTGGCACGGCATGGGATTTTGCGCAGCACGTTTCACGAAGCCGAGGGCAAGGCGCATCAGATCATTCACGAGCAGTTGCCATTGGCGCTGCCGCTGATCGATCTTTCAGATGAACCCGACAGCGATCGCGAATCACGCCTGCAACACCTGATCGATAGCGAAACCAACCGCACCTTCGACCTGCAACAGGCGCCACTGCGCTGCCTGCTGGTAAAACTCGGCGACGACGAGCATGTGCTGATCCTGACCGCACAACATATCGTCGCTGACGGCTGGTCCCTGGGGATCCTGGTCAAGGAACTGAGCGCGTTCTACAGCGCCGCCCTGGAAGGCATTGAGGCGCAACTGCCCGCGTTGCCGGTCCAATATGCCGACTATGCGTTGTGGCAACAGACCTGCCTGAGTGACAGCGCACTGGCTTCGGAACTGAACTATTGGCGCGAACATCTGGCGGGGGAACAACCCCTGCTGGAACTGCCGACCGACCGTCCTCGCCAGAAACATTCAAGCGGTCGTGGCGCCCGCCATTATCTCAGCGTCGACCCGACATTGACCGAAGGTTTGCGAGAGCTTGCGAAAGCGCGCGGCACCACATTGTTCACGGTTTTGTTGAGCGCCTTCAACGTTCTGCTGTATCGCCTAAGCGGCCAGACCGACCTGCGTGTCGGCGTGCCAGTGGCCAACCGCACACGTGTGGAAACCGAAGGGTTGATCGGCTGCTTCATCAACACCCTGGTCATGCGCTGCGAACTCAACGGCCGACGCACCTTCAATGAGGTGATGGACGACGTCAACAACGTGCGACGCAGTGCCCTGGAACATCAGCAGCTGCCCTTCGAGCGACTGGTCCAGGCACTCGAACCTGAACGCCATCTTTCCCACCCCCCCTTGTTTCAGGTGATGTTCAACCTGCTCGACGATCACGCGCCGCGTCGCCTGCAACTGCCAGGACTTGAGATCGAGGAAATCGAACGCCAGCAGATGACCGCGCAACTGGACCTGGTGCTCAACGTGTCGGAGCGCAGCGACCGGCTTGAGGTGTGCTTCACCTACAATGGCGATCTATTCGAACATGACAGCATCGTCAACCATGGTCGGGCTTACAGCGCCCTTTTGCAGGGCTTGGTACAGGCTCCCGACGGCATGATCGGTCATCTGCCGATACGCGATGCCGAAGCCGAGCAGCGTCTGTTGGCTCAGTGCCAGGCTTCATTGCCGCTTTCGCCACTGCCCGAAATGGTCCATCTGCGACTGGCGGCGCAAGCGTCGAAAACCCCGGACAGCCTGGCGCTGATCCACGATGACCAGACTTGGACCTACGCCGAACTGCAACGTCGGGCTGACCATATTGCCCAACATCTGCTGGCGCTCGACCTGCCACCGGAAGCGCGCATCGGGCTGTGCCTGCCCCGGGGGCTGGACATCATCGCGGCAGTGTTCGGCACATTGAAAGCAGGGCTTGCCTTTGTGCCGCTGGACCCACAATTTCCAGCCGAACGCCTGGCTCACATGATCGACGATGCCGACATTCGCCTGGTGTTGGTCGACGCGTCCACAGCGCCGGCGGTCAAGCCTTATCAACGGCCGTGCCTGGACGTCCGCGCACTCCCGCCAATGCCTGGACTTCAACCCGTCATGGCGGGCCGGACCGTGCATCGCGAACAACTGGCCTATGTCATCTACACCTCCGGCTCCACGGGCAAGCCCAAGGGCGTCGCGGTCACTCACCGTTCCCTGGCCGGTTATACCGAAGTCGCTCGCACCTATTACGGTGTCAGCGCCGAAGATCGGGTGTTGCAGTTCTCCACGTTCAACTTCGATGGTTTCGTCGATCAGCTGTTTCCTCCACTGGTATGCGGCGCCAGCCTGGTCGTGCGCGGCCCCGAGTTATGGGACAGCCGCGAATTCCTCGCCCGACTGTATCGCCATGGCATCACCGTGGCAGCCTGCCTGACCACCGCCTATTGGTACCAACTGGCCCAGGATTTCGCCCTGGATCCGGCCACCGCCTACGGTACCCTGCGTCTGGTCAGCGTCGGTGGCGAAGCCATGCCTCCCGAAGGGCTCAACGCCTGGCGCAAGGCCGGGCTGAGTCATGTCCGGCTGCTGAACATCTACGGCCCCACGGAGATCACCGTGGTGTCGAGTATTCAGGACTGCACCGAACTGCTGGCCAGTGAACACTTGCCACTGCAAATGCCGATCGGCGCCCCCTTGCACGGCCGCGCCTATTACCTGCTCGACCGCGATGACAACCTCGCGCCTGCCGGTGTGCCCGGGGAGCTGTGCATTGGCGGCTCATTGTTGTCCCGCGGTTATCACGACGTTCCGGGGCTGACTGCCGAACGCTTCTGCCCCGACCCGTTCGGCCCGCCGGGCAGCCGCCTGTACCGCACCGGTGATCGGGTGCGGCGCTTGCCCAACGGCACCTACGAATACCTCGGCCGGATCGACCAACAGGTCAAGCTGCGGGGCTTTCGTATTGAATTGGGCGAGATCGAATCACGCTTGCAGAGTCATCCAGAGGTACGCCAGGCCTTGGTGATCGTGCGTGAGGACCGGCCTGGCGATCGTCGCCTGGTCGCCTATGTGGTTTACCAGGCAGAACCCTTGGCACCCACCGCCTTGCGCGAACACATTGCCGAACACTTGCCTGACTACATGGTGCCGTCCGCCTTCGTCTCCCTTGAGCACATACCGTTGACCCCGGGTGGCAAGCTCAACAGAGCGGCGCTGCCGGCCCCCGATTATTCGCTGCAAGCCACACAGGTGCGAGGGCCCGATACCCCGCAGGAGAAGCAGTTGCTGATGCTCTGGCAAGAAGTACTCGGGCTGGAATCCATAGACCTGCACGACAACTTTTTCGCCCTGGGTGGGCACTCGTTGCTGGCCGCTCAACTGGTCACGCGAATTCGCCTGACGCTGAACATCGAACTGCCCCTGCGGGCGCTTTTCGAAGCACCGACCATCGCGCAACTGGCGCTTGCGCTGTCCAGGGCCGAGGCCAGCAGCGAGCAACCAATAGGGCCCGCCCCTGTCCCGTCTCATGGCCGGCAGTTGCTGTCCCATGCACAACAGGGAATGTGGCTGGTGCAGGCCATGCAACCCGAGAGCGCGGCGTACCACATTCCCAGCGCGGCGCGCTTGCGCGGTCACCTGGAGATCGACGCGTTGCATCAGGCATTCCGGGGGTTGGTGCAGCGCCATGAAGCATTGCGCAGCAGCTTCCACGAACGGGACGCGGAACTCTTCGTTCAAGTGCAGGCAGATATCGATCTGCCGATGCCATTGCATGACCTCAGTGCCCTGCCTGTCGAAGCATCCGAAAACGCGGCACGACGGTTGTTAATCGACCTGGCGACACGCCCTATCGATCTGCGCCAGGCTCCGTTGCTGCGTTTGCATGTGATCAAGCTGCGGGACAATGAGCACCTGCTGTTGCTGGTGCTGCACCATATCGTTTCCGACGGTTGGTCCATGGGCCTGCTGGTGAGCGAATTGACTCACCTCTATCGCACCGCCCTGAGTGGTGAAACTCCAACGCTGGCGCCATTGCCCATCCAGTACTGCGACTATGCAGCCTGGCAACAGCGATACCTGGATGAGCCGATGCTTGAGCGTCAGCTTGGCTACTGGAAGCAGGCGCTTGGCGAACCTCAGCCGCCGCTGGACCTGCTCAGTGACAGGCCGCGCCCGGCGGCCATGAGCGGACAAGGTGCACGCTGGTCGTTCCAGATTGGCGAGCCCACCACCCAAGCCCTGAAACAGCTTTGCCTGACCAACGGGGCGACCTTGTTCATCGGCTTGCTGGGGGCTTTGCAGGTGTGCCTGTATGCCCAAAGCGGTCGCCAGTATCCGGTGATCGGCACCGACGTAGCCAACCGCAACCGCGCGGAAACCGAAGGGCTTATCGGCTTTTTCATCAATCAGTTGGCCCTGCGTGGCGATCTGACCGGCAACCCGACGTTCAGCGGGCTGATCCAGCGCCTGCGCCCCCAGGTACTGGACGCCTTCAAACATCAGGAGTTGCCTTTCAACAAGCTGGTTGAAGCGCTCAACCCGCCGCGCAGCCTCGCTTACAACCCGTTGTTCCAGGTCAAGCTGGTGCTGCAGAACCAACCGGCAAGCGTGCTGCAAATGCCGGGGCTGGAAGTTCTGCCCGAGCGCATCGAGCACGGCCAGTCACAACTGGACCTGCACCTCACCGTGGAAGAAGACCGGGGCGCCCTGGCCTGCACCCTCAAATACAGCACCGACTTGTTCGACGCGACAACGGCCGAGGCTTTCGCCAATGCCTTCAGCACGCTGCTGGAGCACGTCGTCACGGACCCGGAGCGACTGATCGACGACCTCGCCCAGGACCTGAAACGGCAAACACATGAACAACGCATGAAGCATCTGAGCGCACGCAACGAGCAGAGCCTGGCACGGTTGGGCAGCGCACGTCGGCGTACTCGATTTACCACTGACTCTATGGAGGGATAAGACATGAATGGTCCCGCGACACCTACCTTGGGCGGCATGCGCCGCAAGCCGATTCGCCTGGATGAAGACGCACTGGTCACATTCAAGCCGCTCAATGACGGTCAGAACTACACATTGCTGTGCGAACCCGCCAGCCCCGGTGTCAACCTGATCGCCTGGGCGCAGCGGCAACGGGAACTGATCGAGCGCAAACTCCTGGAACACGGCGCATTGCTGTTTCGTAATTTCCAGGTCGACAATGCCACGGCCTTCGACCAATGCATCAGCTCGTTGTCGGGCGGTGCGCTGGAGTACAAATTCAGGGCCTCGCCGAGGACGCAGGTCGATCCACGCCTGAACATCTACACCTCCACCGACTACCCGCAAGACCAGCGCATTTTCCCGCACAATGAACACTCTTACTCACCGGTGTTCCCGTTGAAGATTTTCCTGTGGTGCGACGTCGCCCCGCAATGGCGTGGTGAAACGCCGATCGGCGATACCCGCGCCATTACCCGTGGCATCGATCCGCAGGTACGCGAACGCTTCGCCCGCCTGGGCATCATGTACGTGCGCAACTACGGAGACGGCTTTGGCCTGCCCTGGCAAACCGTGTTTCAGACCGAGGACCGGGCGCAGGTCGAGGCCTACTGCGCCAGTGTCGGCATCCAGACGCAATGGAAAGACAACAATCGCCTGCGCACGCGCCAGGTCGGCCCGGCGTTGGTCCGTCATCCGCGCACCGACGAAATCCTCTGGTTCAACCATGCCACGTTTTTCCACGTCAGCACGCTGCCGGCCAGCGTCGGTAACGCACTGCAGGCTGACTTCGCCGATGCCGACGATCTTCCGCAGAACACTTTTTATGGCGACGGCAGCCCGATCGAGCCCGAGGTGCTGGAGCATCTGCGCGCCGTGTACCTGCAAAACATGATCGAGTTCAGTTGGCAACGCGGCGATGTGTTGTTGCTCGACAACATGCTCTCGGTGCATGCGCGCAACGAATACAACGGCCCCAGACGCATCCTGGTCTCCATGGCCGAAGCACTGAACAGCACAGACGTGGCGCTCAAGCCCTGAACCGCTCGCCCGTTCGACGTCCCTGACTTGCCCCTTATTTTTCAAGGCCTCAATCCTATGTCCAGCAATGCCTTAGAGGGTTTTCGCCCCGCCCTGCAACAAAACCTGTACTGGTCGCGCGCCACTGATCGCAGCGCTGTCCTGTTCCTGACCCTGGCCTTGCCTGACGCTATCGACAGCGCACGCCTGCGCTCGGCCCTGGAGCAAGTGCTGGAGCGCCACGAAATTCTGCGCACCCGTCTGGTGGCCGCGCCCGGCATGGAATTGCCGGTGCAGGTGATCGCCGAACACATCGACATTGACTGGCAGGAAATCACTGCGCCCGAGTCTTCTGTCGGCGACTTGAAACCGGCACTGCGTGACGTCTTGAGCCAGGCCACGCCACCGGTCCTGGCCATTGCCCTGCTGCCATCCACCCTGCTGGTCGCGCTGCCTGCCGCTAATGCTGACGTCACCACACTGGAACGCCTGCTGTTGGAGTGGCAAGCGCTTTATCTGGGCAGTGAGCTGGCGGAAGACGCCGTCCAGTTTGCCGACTTCGCCGAGTGGCAGTTCGAATACACCAGCGGCAGCGACAGCGACGCCGGGCGCGCCTTCTGGCAGCGCCAACAGGCGCCGGAACTGCTAACGGTACTGCATCCGTTCCAGCGCGCCACGACCTCTGGCGAACGGCAAATGACCCAGGTCGAACAGACTCTGGACGCGGACTTTCAAGACCGACTCAGCAGCGCCCTCGCCGGCCTTGATACCCCGGCGCAGAATCTGTTCGGCGTGTGCTGGGCGGTGCTGCTCAGACGTCATCTGGGTCAGCCTCAGGTTCTGCTCGGCTGGGAACATCAAGGCCGCAACAGCGCCACGGCAACGGCGATGGGCCCCTACGTCAAGCGCCTGCCGCTGCTGCTGACCTTCGACGACAATCAGTCGCTGGCCGGCCTGCTCGGTGAGTTTTCCTCGTTGTTGACCGAGGCCAACACCTGGCAAGAATCGTGGCCCGCTCAATCGGTAGAAACGCCGTTCGGCTTTCGCTTGCGCAAACCCGCGCCCTCGGCCTGGACGGTACAGGCACTGGAAGGCGAAGAATGCCCGCACGCACTGCTGCTGGACGTCACCGAACACGCGCAAGGGTTTGATTTTCGCCTGCACTTCGACGCCTCGGCGCTGGACATCGACGCCGCCCGTTTGTTGCTCGATCAGTACCTGACCCTGTGCGTGCAGGCCAGCGCTGCCAGTTCGCAACCGTTGAGCGATGCCAACGGTATCAGTCGTGCTCATCAGGATTGGCTGGCGGCCTTGAACCAGACCGCTACGCAGATGGCGGCCCCGACCTTGTTGCACCATCTGTTCGAGCAACAGGTCGACGCACAACCTGACGCCATCGCCGTTACACACGGTGATGTTCACCTGAGTTATCAAACGCTGGAGCGCCAGGCCAACCAGGTGGCACATCAACTGCGCCAAGCGGGCTTGACGGCCGGGCAGCCGGTGGGGTTGTTCATCGAGCGTTGCAGTGAAGCCCTCGTCGGCATCCTGGGCATTCTCAAAGCGGGCGGCGCTTACTTGCCACTGGACCCGACGTATCCCGCCGAACGCCTGAGCGACATGCTCGAGCAGACCGCGGCGCCACTGCTGCTGAGCCTGACTCGCCTGAAAACGCGCTTGCCCAGGGGCAACTACGAAATGGTGTGGCTCGACCTGCCGGGTAGCGACAGCGCCTTCGATCAGCGTCCCGACCCCATCAATGATGCCGACACCTTGGCCTACCTGATTTTCACCTCGGGCTCCACGGGGCGCCCGAAAGGGGTCATGGTGACTCATCGCAATGCCGTGCATTCGACATCGGCGCGCCAGCTGGCCTACGAAGAGCCCCTGGAGTCTTTCCTGCTGGTGTCCGGATTGGCGTTCGACAGTTCGGTGGCTGGTCTTTTCTGGACCCTTGGCCGTGGCGGTCGACTGTGCCTGCCGCAGGACGACCAGGTACAGGATGCATTGGCCTTGGGCCGCTTGATCGCAACCCAGCGCATCAGCCACACTTTGATGTTGCCATCGCTCTACGCCCAGGTACTGGAGCAGGCAGCCGACCAGTTAGGCAGCCTGCGCTGCGCCATCGTCGCCGGCGAAGCCTGTCCGGCCGCCCTCGCCCGATATCATCGCGAGCAATGCAAGCACGCCCAGCTATACAACGAGTACGGTCCGACCGAAGGCACCGTATGGTGCAGTTACTATCGCGCCCGGGGCGACGAACACGGTGTGCTGCCGATCGGCAAGGCCATCGCCAATATGCAGGTGTTCGTACTCGACGAGCAGATGCGCCCGGTGGCGGCCGGCGTGGCAGGTGAAATCTACCTCAGTGGCGCAGGCATTACCCAGGGCTATCTGGGACGACCTGACCTGACCGCCGAGCGCTTCTTGAGCAACCCGCTCGATCCCCAAGGTAGCAGTTGGTATCGCAGCGGCGATATCGGCAGGGTCAATCCCCATGGCGACATCGAGTTCCTCGGACGTGTCGACGACCAGGTGAAAATTCGCGGCTTCCGGATTGAACTGGGGGAAATCGAAGCCCTCCTGCTGAGCCATCCCGGGATCCGGGAAGCCGTCGTCATCGCCCGCCCGAACGAAGTGGGCGATACGGAGCTGGTCGCTTATTTGGTGGCGCGCGAGGTATGCCCTGGCGCCACCGCGTTGCGCGAGTACCTGGGCACGCAATTGCCGGACTACATGCTGCCAAACGCCTATGTGATGCTGTCGGCATTTCCCTTGACCCCTAACGGCAAGCTGGACCGCAAGGCATTACCGGCCCCCGCTCGCGATCGCCAGCTCAGCTACCGGGCGCCACGCAACGAACGCGAGCAATTGCTGGCCGCACTGTGGACGCAAGTGCTGGGGGTGGAGCGTGTCGGCCTGGACGATAACTTTTTCGAACTGGGCGGCCATTCCCTGACCGCGACCCGACTGGTGTCGCGACTGCGCAGCAGCCTGGGGCTGGAAGTGCCGGTACGTGCCCTCTTCCAGCATCCGACGTTGGGTGAATTCATTGACCAGGCGCTGCCAAAGGCCGATGCCTCGACGTTGCCGCCCATCACGGCCCAACACCGCCAGCCTTCAACGGCGATGTCGTACGCCCAGGAACGGCTCTGGCTGTTCGATCGCCTGCACCCGGGAAGTACCACTTACAACGTGCCCGAATCGGTGCGCCTGCACGGCGACCTGGACGTGTTGGCACTGGAGCGCAGTTTTGCGCTACTGCTGCAACGCCATGATGCTCTGCGCACCACTTTCACACTGGAAAACAATCAACCGGTGCAGCGCATCAGCGTAGCGCAGGGTTTCACGCTGCCATTGATTGACCTGAGTCATCTGGGCGAAAGTGATCGGCATCAACACCTGCACTCCGAACTCCGGGCCCAGGCCGCCCACCCGTTCGATCTGGCGCAGGGGCCTTTGATCCGCGCAGGCCTGGTTCGGCTGTCTGCCCAGGAGCATGTACTTTGGCTGACCTTGCACCACATCGTCTTCGATGGCTGGTCGATGCGTGTGTTCACCCGTGAATTGACCCAGCTCTACACCGCATTGAGCAAAGGACAGCCTTCGCCCTTGACCGGGCAAACCTTGCAGTACGCGGACTTCGCCCAATGGCAACGCCGTGAACTCAATCACGACGTGCTCAAGCCACAACTGGATTTCTGGCTGCAACACCTGGGCACCGACCGAACACTCTTGCAACTGCCTTGCATGTTGCCGCGTCCGGCGCTGCCCAGTCATCGGGGTGCTGAATACACTTTCGAACTGGGCCTGGAGATCACGCAAGCACTGCACGCCTACAGCCGGGAACAGGGCGCGACCCTGTTCATGACGCTGCTGGCCGTGTTCAACGTGCTGCTGGCCGGCCATAGCGCGCAGCAGGCCATACGGATCGGCATTCCTATCGCCAATCGCCATCGCCAGGAGCTGGAGGGCTTGATCGGTTTCTTCGTCAATACCCTGGCCTTGCGTACGGACCTGGCGGGCAACCCGGGATTCGACAATGTCCTCAAACAGGTCCGGGACAACCTGCTGACGGCTCACGCCAATCAGGACCTACCGTTCGAACAACTGCTGCAAGCACTGCCCAGTGCTCAACAACACAGCGCGCCGTTGGTCCAGGTAATGTTCGATCTGCATCGCGAACGCATTCTTACCTCCTCCGAGTTTGGCGATTTGAGGATCGAGCCGGTCAGGGAAGACAATGGCAAGCGCAGTACCCTCTTTGACCTGATGCTGGACATCAGCGAGCGTGAGCAAGGGCTGATCGCGACGTTCACCTACAGCACCGATCTGTTCGAGCACGACAGCATCGTGGCGTTGAGCGAAGATTTCCGCGCCTTGCTCGATACCGTCCTGGGCCAGACATCGCCGTCCTTCGAAACGCTATTGCAGCAGCTAAAACCGATGAACCGGCCACAGGTCGAGCCTCTGGCGGACGCCCGAACGCAGGTTTTCGACGCCTTGCAGGAGGTGCTTGAACACACCGATCTGGACGAGCAGGCAAACTTCTTCGAAGCCGGTGGCAGCTCGCTCAAGGCAGTGTTGTTGTGCGCTCGGCTACAGGAACTGTGGGGCACAAACATCCCCGCTCACCTGGTGTTCCTGAACCCGATACTGGCTGATCTGGCCAATATCTTGAGCCGTTACGCCAAAGCGGTGGCTGGCTGAATAGCAGGCCCCGGGGATGACCCGGGGCCTGCCAACTTGCGCAAGGCCTCAAGCCCTGAACAAGCGCCCCAACCCGCGTAGCCACGAACCACGCCAGCACAGCAGCAGCGTCACGACCATGCTGCAAGGCACCAGCGCCAAAAACCAGAAGACAGTGCCCATGGCGACACCCATAACGGCCTGGCTCAACACCAACCCCAGGGTCAACGCCAGTAGCGCAGCCCAGCGCAATGCTCGGGGTCCGGGGAATGGTTCACCCACCATGACCTTGCGCCAATGAACGATCTGACTCAGCGCTAGCGTGCCAAGCCCCACCCCCTGCAAGATCAACACCATCAGGCTCGACAATCCATCAGCCATTCTTCACCTCACCGAGCGCAACCACTACGCCGGCGCGACTACGCAAACGCCAGCCAATGCTTGCCGCAAGCAGCGCAACCGCTAATAACGTCAGGTCCACCCCCGCCACTGCCGTGAAGCCCTGCTTGATGGCTTGCCATGGATGATCACCGGTGCTCCAGGCATTGGAGATCACCGCCAGCACCGCCAACACACTGATCGCCAGACAGTGCATAGCCCACGGCGCACGCCGTTGCGGCGAGCGCCAGACAGCCTGCGCGGCATGCGCGATCGCCAACAGCCAGGCTCCGTAGAACACCTGAATTTCCCAATCGGCTCGCGCGCTCAGTTCGACCGGCAGCCAGCGATTGGCGACAAGCATGGCCAAGGTGGCCAGCGGCATCCCGGTGATCAGTGCGCTGGTAAACAGCGTCATCGACGCCACGCCCCACTGCCCATTGGCGCTTTGCAGGCGGCGCTTCTCCAGCCAGTACAGCAGACCGCTGCCCAGCATCACGCAACCACTCAAACCGGCGAGAAAATACAAGGCGCGCAACCATGGCTGCTGAAAGTGTGTGACATGCAAACCCGCCAGAAACTTGAAGGTCCCGGCGGCGGCAGGCAATCGAGATTCGTGCAGCAGGCTGGCGCTGGCACCGTCGAAATACAAGGTCTGCTCATCCTTGCTTAGACGGTCACCGGCAGAGCGACTGATCTCAACGTAGGCATTGGCGTCCCCCGGGTGCCAGACCCTGACGAACGTAGGCTCGCCGTTACCCCAGCGCAATCGGGCTTGCTCCATCATCTGATCGAGCGACGCCAGAAGCCCCGACTTGCCTGAAGCTTCCCGGCGATACGCCGCGCTGGCTTCGGCACCGAACTGATCGGCCTGCTGCTGATACACCGCCAGGACGCTGGCAGGCAAATACAGCGGGAACAGAATCAGCAAGCCGGTCAGCATGATGACGAAATGAAAAGGCAGGGCGAAAACCCCCGTGAGGTTATGAAGGTCCAGTAGGCGCCTTGGCGACTTGTCGACGCGCAAGGTAAACAGATCCTGGAACAGTCGGGCATGGATGCAAACGCCGACAATCAACGCCATCAACCCCAACATGGCCGCCAGACCGAGCAAGCGGGCACCGGCGCTCCAGGTGGTTATGTTCAAGGTGTAATGTAGTCGATAGAAAAAATCACCGCCGCGACTGCCGGCTTCAGGCAAGACCTGATCACCCGTCGGAGCGAGAAATCGACTGTAGCCATCGCCCTCAAGGGACCAGGCTTGAAAACGCAGCAGCGGTCGACGCGCATCGGGCAATTCGACGTACCACTGCATGAGCGGTTTGCCCTCGCTCAAGCTCGCGACATGAGGCACCACGCGCCGGTCCAGGGATATCGGCGCATCGGTAGGCGCCAGACGGGTTTGCGGCAGCATCCAGCTGTCCAGCTCACGGTCATACACTGCCAGGCTGCCCATGAAAAAAGCAATCAATAACAGCCCGGAAAAACCGACCCCGATGAACCGGTGCAGCCACAGCATGGACTGACGAGCACTGTCGAACATCAGGTTCCTCCCACCAGATAATGAACCATCCCGAGCAACAGCATCGATGCGCCAGCCACCAGCACGCCATTGCGCCTTGCGCGTCGGGCGCAGAATAACCAGAGCACCAACAACGGGTAGATCACAAAACCCGCCATCGTACTGATCAGCACCGCTTCACTTCGCTGCAGGCCCAGCTGCAACAGACTCAGCCCCGACAGAGTCGTCAGTGCCCAGATGAACAGATAGCCGATCAACAAAGCCAGTACCAGCCACACCGCTCGCTGTCGATCCAGCGGCTTTTTGTTCTGTTTTACAGATCGATGCCTCACCCACCCTCCTTGACCACTCATGTAACTGCCCGATAACGACAAAAGCCCGGTATACCGAAGTATGCCGAGCTTGTTTCAGGCCGTCCCGATCAGAACTTGGCGCGCAATGTCATGGACACAGCCCGAGGGTCACCGTAGATGTTCCCGTCCTGGAAGGTGTTGATACGCTGGAAATACTTCTTGTCGGCCAGGTTGGTACCAAGCAGGTCAGCCGACAGGTTCGGCGTGATCTGATACCCGATACCGGCATCGTACAAGGCATAACCACCCTGACGCAGTTTGGTGCCGTTCATGTCGATCGAAGGCACATCCAGTTTGTTGAAGGTTTCGCTGACGACACTGACACCGCCCTGCACGCTCCATTTTTCCAGCTCGCCTGGCAACTTGTAGAGCGTCCAGACGCGCAACATGTTTTTCGGCAGGTAAGTCTGCAGCTGTTCGTTGGGGCTGTCATAGCGTTTGTAGGTGTGGGTGAAATTGGCGGTCAGGAACCAGTCCGGCGTCAACTGCCCACTCAATTCAGCTTCGAAACCACGGGTTCTGGCCTTGCCGCTGGCGACCATGGCCCGGGAATTCGGGTCGTTCATATCCGGCACCGCACGGTTCTTTTCTTCGATCTGGAACGCCGCCAGCGACGCGTTCAAAGCACCGTCGAGGAACTCACCCTTGATGCCCAGCTCGTACTGCTCGCCCTCAAGCGGCTTGATGATGTTGTTGTTGATGTCCAGGTTGCTGATGGGCTGCGGCTGGAACACCCCGGCGTAGTTGCCGTACAGCGAGTAGGTGTCGTTGAGTTCATAGATCAAGCCATAAAACGGCGTGAACTTTTGCGAAACGCTATCACCGACCTTTTCCGACGGCGAACCTGCAGTGGGTTGATGCTGGCTGCGGTGCATATCGAGCCAGGTCACCCGCCCGCCAAGCACCAGCGTCAATGGGTCCGCAAGGCTCAGGCGCACGTTGCCATAGACCGCTTTGGAGCGGGTGTTGGCCACGCTGGTCGGCAGTTTGTCCGAATCAGGGAACGCGGGAAATGGGAAATCCACCTGCGGATCATTGAGGTCGACATCGCCCAGGAAGTCGGAGAAGTAACCACCGTTCGAAGCAAACTCGGAGCGCGAATAGTTGGCGCCTACCAGCAGTTTGTGTTCACGACCGAGGAAGTTGAAGGGCCCATCGAGGTACAGGTCCGCCTCGTCCTGCTTTTCCCGATAATCGAACATGATCGAGTTCATCGACACTAGATTATCGGCAGGGTCGATCCCTCCGCCATTGCGGGCATAAGCCTGGGTCAGGTCGTAGTTGTTGTCGGCGTGACGCAAGGCCAGTTTGGTTTTCCAGCCGTCACCCAACTGGTGTTCGACTTCGGTGAACACCGCGGTGCTCCAGAAGTAATCGCGGTTCCAGTCCGCGCCGTAGAAATTCTTGCGCGAAACATCCGGCAGCGACATGGCGGCTTCACCGGCGGCATTGGTGTAGCGATAGGCAGGCAGGGAGCGCTGGGCGCCTTGGATATCGGTGTTCTGATTGCTTGCACCGATGGTCCAGACGGTGTCTGGCGTCAGGTCAATGTCAACGACGCCATAGATCTGGTTCGACTCGCGTTTACCGCCACCGTCGTAGTAGAAACCTTGCTTGCGATCGCTGAGCACAAGGCGTCCACGCACGTTGCCGCTGTCGGTCAACGGGCCAGTGACGTCGATCATGCCCCGATAGTCGTCCCAGGACCCGGCACTGATTTCAGCGGATACCGCCGCCTCGGTCAATGGGCGTTTGCGCACCAGATTGATACTGCCGCCAGGGCCGCCGGCGCCAGTCAGGCTGCCGGACGGCCCCTTGAGCACTTCGACGCGGTCATATATCGCCAGATCGGGCGAAAGGAAAATCCGGTTGTCCATGGTGGTCGGCGTGCCGTCCAGCTGCAACGAGGTGATCTCGAAGCCACGGGAGAAAAAACTCAAGCGGCTGGCGTCGATACGCTGCACGGTGACACCGCCGACCTTGCCCAGGGCATCCTCGAGGGTATACAGGTTCTGCTTCTGGATGCGTTCCTGGCCGATCACGTTGATGGTCTGCGGCACTTCGCGAAAACGCAACGGTACTTTGGTCCCCACCGACACGGTGGGCGCTTCGGTCTGCATACCCACAATCGACTGCTCGGGCAGCGTCATGGTGCTCGTCGTTTCGGTTGGCGCCTGCCTGGCTTCGTTCTCTTCTGCCCATGCCGACGGCGTGAGCAACATGCCCCCGCTCACTATTGGCACCAACAGCAGATTCCCCATCTTGGCCGTTGGCCGACCTTTACCCCGTTGTTGCATGCCGCTCGCTCCTATGTGCGTCCCCTGCTGGGGCCATCATTTTTTTGATTGTTGTGGTGCAAAACCACTGCTCGCCAAGAAACAATGCAGAGACAGCCGTTCAAACAGGAATGCAATGCTCCTGCCCGGAAAGCTGTCCGACATCTGCCCCGGCATGATTGAACGGATACAGCTGACCGCCATCACATTTGAGGACCCGATCAGCGATGGAGAAGTAACGATCGTCATGACTGATCGCGATGATGGTTTTCCCCTGAGCCTTCAGTTCAGGCAGCAGCTCTTGATAGAAAAACCCACGGAAACCGGGATCCTGGTCAGCGGCCCACTCATCAAGCAAAAGGATCGGCCGTTCCTCCACCAACGCCACCAGCAGCGCCAGTCGCTTGCGCTGTCCTTGGGACAAGCGAGTGGTGGAAAGGCCACCTTGTTTGTCGATCGTGACCTTGCGTTCCATACGTAAACGCTCAAGCCATGCCTGGGCCAGGTTCATGTCGAAGTCACCGTTTGGACCGACCAGGCGCTCGAACAGATAGAAGCTGGAAAACACCGTGGAGAAATGTGCGCGGTACCAGTCCCGCAACTCAGGGGTGATTTCCACGCCTTGCAGCCGCAGGGTCCCGGTGCTGGGCTCATACAGCCCGGTCAACAATTTGGCCAGGGTCGACTTGCCGCTGCCGTTACCCCCGACGATGAACAGGATCTCGCCCTTCGCGACAATCAGGTCTACGGGTCCCAGACGGAATCCGTACTCGTCGCCAGCATGGGGGTAGTCATAGCCCAGCCCCTGCAGTTCGAGCATTGGCTGCCGGACATGCGGCTGACCGGTCCGGGTCGAGAACTCGGTACGGTAATCGGCAAAGGCCAGGGTCTCGATCTTGGCCAGCGAGACATTGCCCGCCACCAGGGTCGGCAGGCTGCCGATCAGGTCATTCAGTGGCATGCGCAAAAACATCAGCACCAGGACAAACGCGGCGATGATGCCATTGCTCAGACCTAACCAGGCTCCGGCAGCAAATAATCCACCGGCCAGTGCAAGGATCAGGGTCACCGTCCAGTTCAGGCTCAAGGTCCAGTAACGATCGGCGTGCACTTCATTGCGCCGTGCATATTCCGCGGCAGGTTGCAGATCCAGTGCATAGAAACGCTCCTTGCGCCGGGCATTGAGTGCCAGTTCGAAGCGCCCCTCGATCGCGCCCTGATAGGCGGCGTACAAGCGGTCGTCGGTTTCCCGTACGTGCTTCATCAACTGGCGCATCTTGGTGAACCAGCCATGGGCCAACCAGGTTCCCAGGCTCAAGCCGACGACGCAAATCAACAACAGTTGCCAGGACAGCCAGGCCATGTACAGGCAGCCGCCGAACATCAGGACGGTGTTGTAGAACACGAATGGCAGGCGGTTGAAGGCCTGCCCGATACTTTCGATGTCCTTGCTCAAGGTCGCATACAAACTGGCTTCGCCGATTTTCTCCAATTGTTCGATGGAGGTGTCCAGCAAGCGCTTGACCATTTGCAAGCGCAACTCGTAAACCACTCGATGGCCCAGCGCGGTCAACAAGGCCTGAGAACCGAAACCGCAGGCAAACAGCAGCACCAGCAAGCCAAGAAACTTCGCGGCCAGCAGCGTATTCATGATGGCGGCGCCTGAAATCAGGCGATTGATCTCATTGAGCAGTCCAATGCCGGCAGCGGCGCTGACCAGGCTGGCCAGCAGGCCCAGACTCAACAACGTACGGTGACGCTTGAGCAGAGATAAGAACAGGGTCATGCAAATTCCTCGCAGGCTGCACACGCGTGGGGCGGATCGAATGGTTTATTCGAAGGCCAGCAACAGATTTTCAATAGCGGTCAGTTCATCAACCTCAGGTGTACCGCAGGCTTGCTCGATCAACGCGGCCATATCACTGAGCACCGGGTGAGCGAACAACTGTGCCAGTGCGACCTCACAACCAAACTGGTGCCTGATCCGTGCCTGAATCCTGACCAGTTGCAGCGATTGGGCGCCCAATCGGAACAGATCGGCATCGGATGCAATGGGCCAGACCCCGAGCACTTCTTTCCAGATTTCGGCGAGGCTTGTCTGCCACTGCCCTACGGGCTCCTCGCCCGCCTCCCCTGCACTCCAGAGGGGCTCCGGCAGCGCCTTGCGATCGACCTTGCCGTTGGCATTGAGTGGCAGCTTCGCCAGAACGACAAACGCCCCCGGGACCATGTAGGCCGGTAGCCGTTCACGCAGTCGCTGCCCAACGGCAGCGCTGTCCACCTCGGTGATATCACCGCACAGATACGCCACCAGAACGTCCTGATCGCCGGTGCCGCGTCGCAACACCACCACCGCCTGAGCCACGCCAGGCAACGCGGACAATGCCGCCTCGATCTCACCTGGCTCGATGCGAAAGCCGCGCAGCTTGACCTGAAAATCGCTGCGCCCCAGGAACTCCAGGCAACCGTCACTGCGATAACGCGCACGATCACCGGTCCTGTACAGCCGACTGCCTGCCTGGACGCCCGGCGCATGAGGCTGCACAAATGGATTGGGGATAAATGACGCGGCGGTCAATTCAGGCCGATCGGCATACCCTCGGGCGACACCACTGCCGCCGATGTATAGATCACCTGCAACGCCAACCGGCTGGGGCTCGAGGAACTCATCCAGGACATACAGGCGATTGTTGGCCAAGGGCTGGCCGATGGGGATAACAGCACTGTCCACCTGTTCTACCGCATGCACCGCCGACCATACTGTGGTTTCCGTGGGACCATAGACATTCAGCAGCCTGACCTGGCGCGCCAGCAGGCGTTCGGCCAGTTCTGACCCCAGTGCTTCGCCACCGCAGAGCACTCGAAGCCCTTTCCAGGCGAGTGAATCGTGATCGACCAGCATTTGCCAGGTGGCAGGTGTCGCCTGCATGACACTGATGGCGTGACGCTCGAGCAAGTCGATCAATGCCCGTGGGTCCAGGCTGGCTTCACGACTGGCCAACACCACCGTCGCGCCCTGAATCAGCGGCAGGAACAGCTCCAGCCCGGCGATATCAAAGCCCAGGGTGGTCACCGCCAAGAGCCGATCGGCGTCGCTCAGTTGCACATGTTCCTGGATGCCCAGCAGAAAATTGATAAACGCCTGGCGTTCAATGTCGACGCCCTTGGGTCGTCCCGTAGAGCCAGAGGTGTAAAGGGTATAGGCCAGTTGACGTGGATGAGTGGCCAGCGCCAGGTTGGTATCGGGCAGCGCGGGTAAGGCATCGGCCAGCGTTTCGAGGGTGGCCACCCGCGCGGAGGAACCGACGACACCCCGCAGAGCCTCACGGGTCAGCACCAGGCCCGGTCGGGCTTGCTCGATGATATCGGCATTGCGTGCCGCTGGTTGTCCGGGGTCGATTGGCAGATAGGCGCCGCCGCTTTTCTGAATGGCAAGCAATGTCACGAGCAAATCAGCTTCGCGATCCAGGCAAACGCCTACCCGTTGATCCCCGACAACACCGGCAGCTCTGAGCCAATGGGCCAGTCGATTGGCACGGGCGTTGAGCACTGCGTAGCTCAACTGTTGCTCGCCGCTGATCAACGCGCAGCGATCAGGATCGGCACTGACCTGACGCTCGAACAAGCCCAGCATGTCCTGATTCGGTAGCAGGGCTCGCTCAGTCCGGTTCCAGGTATCCAGCTGCTGCAAGCGCTGAACCTCATCAAGCATCGGCAGATGCCAGACCGGCACATCTGGTTGGGTCAACAAACCATTCAGGAGGTGACGATAAAGTCCGGCGAGACGCTCGGCGGTGGCAGGCGAGAACAGGTCCAGGTTGTATTCCAGCTCGCAATACACCCCGTCTGGTCGAACCGCTACGTCCAAGGTGAGATCGAATTTGGCACTGTCTTGTGTCGGCAATACACGCTCGACCTCAAGCCCGGGTAACGCAAGGTTGACTGCCGCCCCCGTACTCAAGTTGAACATCGCCTGGAACAGCGGTGTGCGGCTGACGTCACGCTCGATCGCGAGATGCTCTAGCAGCAACTCAAACGGCAGTTCGGCGTGCTGCAGTGCAGACAGCGACTCACCGCGCAAACGACGGCAAAGCGCACGGCCCGTCAGTTGCGGGTCCAGCTGAACGCGATAAACCAGCGTATTTACGAAAAAGCCCAGCAACTCTTCCAGCTCTTCACGGCTGCGCCCGCCGTGGGGAACGCCCACGGCAAATGTCTGTTGGCCGCTATAGCGCGCCAACAGCAGCTGCCAGGCCGCCAGGAGGATGACAAAAGGGGTCGATGCATAATCGCGACAGAACGCGTGGATCCGGGCGGACTGTACATCGTCCAGTGCGAACCGAAGCCGTTGTCCGCGCTGACTTTGCTGCGCGGGGCGCGGAAAATCGGTGGGCAATTCCAACACCGGTACCGACGCGCCGAGATAGTTTTTCCAGTACTCAAGATCAGCCTGCACCACGTCAGTGTGCAAGCGACGACGCTGCCAAACCGCGTAGTCCACATATTGCACGGGCAATGGGGGCAGCGTCGGGGCTTCACCTCGGATGGCTTGGCTGTACGCCGTTGCCAGGTCGCGCACGAGTATCGGATTGGACCAGGCATCAGTCACGATGTGATGCATTTTCAAGAGAAGAGCGTGGCTGAATTCGTCGTAGCGAATCAGCTTGACCTCGAGCAGGGGCGCCTGGGAAAGAATAAACGCCGACTGATCCTCAATCGCCAGCAACGACGCCAGATGCTCATGCCGTGAGGCGCGATCGACTCCAGGCACCTCACGCTCCTGCATGACGAACACCACATCCTCCAGCAGCTCTTGCCGAGGCTCGCCATCGACTTCGATAAATCGTGTGCGCAATACCCCATGTCGCTTGATCAGCGCCTCGAATGCCAGACGCAACGCAGAGATATTCAAGGTACCCGCGAACAGAAAAGCACGGGACAGGTTGTAAGCCGTGGCATTCGGTTCCAGGCGTTGCAGGAACCAGAGACGCTGCTGAGCGAAGGAAAGGACTTGTGGCCCACCACCTGACTGCCTTTGGAGGCTGTCTGGCAGCTGTAATTCGTCATCCTGGAGCAAGGCAAGCAAAGCATCATCAAAGTCTTTCATCGGCGCTTCTATATCCTTATACGGTCCGACCGGCACAAAGGGGAATGAATACTAGGTGCCAATGATAATTAATGTCAATTGCAGCGAGCGGATTTAATGCTCATTTGCAGCTCAGATAAGTAAACCCTGGTGACAGGCATTACGCTCCTGCTGCCGATGGACACGCGGATCGATGCCCTTAGACCATGCCCGCGCAACATCACGCAGAGCACGAGCATCTCCTAAGCTAAAATTCAGGGTAGGTACCGAGAGAAATACGGGGTTGCTTATCCGCTCAGGAAAAGCGGAAGTGCCAGCTCTTGGCGCCTTTCGTATTCACGAAAAGGGCGAGGCCGTTGTAGTCAGGGAGGGGGTAGACCTTGGCACGGGGTTTGGCGTTTCGGACTCAGGTATCGGTGAGAGTCGGGCCGAAGCCTCTCTTTTCAACGCCGAACGTAAATGTCACGCACAAAAAAACGCCACTCATTGAGTGGCGCTTTTTTTAATCTTGGAGCGGGAAACGAGACTCGCATCTGGTGTCCGACTCATTGAAATTTAAGGGGTTTCCGTTATTCCTGAAGCAGGAAAGGACTTGATTCTGGACTTGTTTTCGGTGGGTATCAAGAGGAAGGAAGGCGGGACTCCGGGCTGTGCCATTACCTACTACCACTAGCCAATCGGGCGGGAAGCGTCCGGTCTGGAAAGTTAGGCGATGGTTACAAAGTGACGTGCGTTGCCCGTGTCGACTGCAGGATCATCTCTCTACGAGCGAACATACACCAATCGAGCCAATGCTGCCTTTGCAGATTCACTCGGCAGAAAAAGCAGCATAACGAGTAAAAAGAGAGGTAAAACTTTTCGAGAGCTTGCTGCTTGAACTCATCGCAAAACCGCTGCTACCATGCGATGGCGCCCCGGCAGGCGTATGACTCCCGTCTTCAAAGCTGGTAACGGCACTGCTTTGCTAAACGACTGACTATGAATTCAATCGGTCTGTTGTAGCGGAGACGGGTGACGCTGCGTGATAGGCCGGGAGATATTCATGGTTACCCTCGCTACCCCTCCGTCCACTGTCGACGGCATCAAGCGCTTGGCAAAGGCTCTCAAGCGCGAATTTAATATCACTCACCACCAAGCCCTCGATGAGGCTGCTCGCAAAGCAGGCTTCCAGAACTTCTTGCACGCCAAACGTGCGATTACCACGATTGCGGCTCAAAACTACATCGCCTATGTAACGGCGTACTGGGATGACGTCAGCTCCGAGGTTCGATCCTCCGGTCGTTACACAGTAGAGGTTCGCCTCACGCGCCCCCTTTCCGAGTTGCTTATCGACGGCCTTCAGGTTGGCGGCGCCTATTTGAGTAGATTCAAGCTTGAGGCGCCAGATCATCTCGAAATGCGTACCGATGCTAGCAGCCAGGTCAGTGCGATGCAGTATCTGGATCAAGCTAGTTTTACTCTGCTCTTCATGAACTCGACCGGGCTGGTGAGAGTTTTCCGGAATGGGAACGTTAAGGTCATGAATGACCTGGATAGGGTGCCCAAAGCCGATCACATGACCGGCTGGGAGGATCCACAATCGGGCGATTGGTTACTGCTAGATGAGCCCTACATTTCGCCTATGCCGGGATTCAGGAAGGAGTGGCTGCAGGAGCACGGGCTGTATCAAGTGGCGCCAAGATGGCCGGGACTCTACTACCCGGGCCAAGCCGTCCCATACCTGATTTCACCTAGTCAGGAGCTACTCGCGAAGGTACAGGCCCAGGTCGAGGGACTTCCGGACAGTGCTTACCCCAAGGGGACGCCTCAAGGAATGGCGTACGACTCCAAGTTTATTAGCCCAGCCCGCATCGCCTCCGGAAAACAAAGTAGATCGCGCACAATGCCGTTCACCGGTGTCAGAAACGGAGCGATCGCGTACGGCGGAGCGCCTGGGGTTCGTTCTAGGTGGCGCCCCGCGCGGGGCATGTCACTTGAGAAGCACACAACTATTGGGCCCATCCTACGTAAGCTCTGCAATAGTTCTATGCGTACTGCCGGCGTAACTGCCAAGGTTCACGAAAAATTAAACCAGGTGCGATCGCGCCTAGAGGACTGGGCTTTCATGGAGCATCCCGGCGGCATTACGGCAGAGGTCGACGCCAAGCTCTACTACGGACGAGCGATTGATGGATATACCACTCCGCAAGACACTCTCAAGGCCATCGAGACTGTCCGAGACTTGCTCCTTAAAGGTTATGAGGAGTGCAAGCCAAGAGCTCAGATGCTTGCAAAGATTGAGGCCGCTGCCGCGGACCTTCAGAAAAAGGTAAGTCGTTAGGCGTTGGCTGCTCCCGCATGGCCTGCCTTGCTTTGGGGCAGGCCATGGTTTGTCGTAAGAACTGCAAAACAAACCCAGCATTCGTCTCACGGCTATCGACTGCACCAGATTTGACATGCATGCCATGTAGACATGATCGACAGAAAACAATCATGTCCCAAAGCGTGGTGTAGCTCATCGTGGCTCTCAAAACCTTTCGTTGAGAATACGGCATCGCGGACGTCGCCCGGCCTGCTGTTTGGGTCCGGTCGTCACGTCCTGCTCATAGCAGAGAATGAGCGTCGCCTGATTGCTGCCATCTAGGAAAACCATAAATCCAGAGGATCTATTCGGTCATTGCCTCAGTTTTTCCCCGCGATGACGACGACCCCAATCCGGTCTGCCAGATCTAGCACCGTGTCGAATGCATTCGAATCCTCGGTCAAGCTGCGTGACGCCCCCTGCGAATGGAGCGCACCTTCAGGAATCCGGTCACCAAAGAGCACCACCGCACGTGCCGAATCATCTTGTCGGGACACCCATGACAGCCCTTGCACATCCGGATATTGACGGTGGATCGCCTCTGCCCATTTGCGCGTTGCGGGGTATTGATCCTTCTCAGTGTCGATCAATTGCTTGCGAGTGACGCCCAATTTACGCAGTGGGACACTGGACAGATCAACCAGTTGCAGCGGCTGGCTAACCTGGACGACAGAGTGCACCTGCCCAGCTAGCTTACTTTTGTCAAAGCTCTTGAAGCCAGCCGTGTGGGGAACGTCGTGGAAAATGGTTTCCATCAAGGCGCACTCAACTGTTGTGCCGCCATACAAAGTAGGAATCGCCTGCCCCTGATCGTCCTGGATTGGGCTGAAGCGTGCATTGCCGTGCACACCGGGATTGAATTGATCCGGCTGATATTTATCCTGATGCACACGATGGAACACGTCGCCTTTAGCAAGAACCGTGAACGTCACGCGCAGCGTAGCCGCGGGAACCGGGGTGATGGACGCCGCCAAATCGGTGGCCGGTGTAGCCATGTTATCGCTGGACTCGGTACGCTGCTTAGCCATGGACAATGCCCTGGATCTCATCCAGTGCGGCAGCAATCACCCGATCAGGCGCCGATGCCAGCAGGTCCTGGGGCCTTTTACCACCCAGAAAGCTGTTATCTGACCGGAACCAGTAAGCCAGACCCCAGCCGTCCTTGTGGCCACCGAAAGCCTCAATGACTTTGGCTAACGCCTTGAACGGCCGATAGCCCGCGTCCGGATCCAAGCCGTAACCCGGGAAATAGTCGACCCCACCATGATTGATAGCGAAGATCTGACCTTGCTTTTTCCATTTGTTGGGCTGGGCACTCGGGTTTCGGGTACTCAACTGGGCCACCTGCGCGATATCTGCGGAGGTCAACCAGTCACCGCTCTCCAGCACTGCTTTGCGGGCCTGTACCAGCATCGCCGCTTCCTTGAGCAGACGAGGCGAAGGTGGCTTACGCGTCACAAACACCTCGGCCAGGCGCTCCAGTGCCTTCGGGTCCTGACGCTCCTGCAGCACCTCATACATCGAGGAGGCCACATGGGCAAAGTTTTCCGCCAACGCTTCAAATACTCCGAGCTTGATACGATCGAAAGACACGACCAGCACTCGATCCGCATGTGAGCGGCTCAAGCTAGCCCGCGCCTCCTTGGGCGTACCCACTAAGGTGGAGACGCCCGACTGCTCTGTAACGCTCATGGAAAATTTCCTCACCAGTTATCTACGCTATCCAATCCTAGCATATCTCAGATAACCCTAGCTCTGACCTAACAATAAGCACTCTCTCAATACAACTTTTCGTAGCAGCGCACTGGCAAATGCGCGCATTGAGCAATACCCTGCCCGTACCGACCCAACGTTACGAGCTGAAACATGTCAGGGATTGCCATATTTGAAAGCCCACGTTGGCTACGAGATCTTCTCCGCTTCCTGCCGCTGAAGAGCCAATTCGTCCTGTCCGGCAACATCCGCGACCTGCAGGCCAGTGAAGTGGCGCCCGGCACGGTGACTGCGCAGAGCTTCAACCAAACCCTCTGTAATGCCCTGCTCGATGCTGGCTACACCCAGGTCATCGCCTGGGATCCCGTGTCCGGTTTCCGGGCAGTCGACAAACCCGGCTCCGCCCCTGAAGCCGGCCAGACGTTGCTGCAGGAACTTGGCCTGACTCCGGTCAATGGCGCAGCACCCGCAGGTGTCGATCTGCTGGGCGCCACCCTGTCACGGCTGGTGGGTCGTGCTGGCGAACCTATCGCGCTGATCATCGATTTCGCCTCACGCCTGGTGGTTCGCAACGACTCCCTCAGCGCTGCTGAACACCAGCTCTTCACGCAGGCCCTGGTGCAATCCCATCAGGCTCGCAGCCGTCCGGCCACACAGCTGCGTAAACCGTTCTTCAATACCCTGCTATGGCTGGTGGAAAAAGAAGGTGATTTGCCCGACTGGTTGCTGGTCGACAACCCGCGCCTGCGCCACATTCCCGTGTCCAAACCCGATCAATTGTCCCGCCGTGCATTGGCACCGGCGTTGCTCAAAGGGCTCAGTGGCAGCCAGGGCGCCAGCGAAGTGGTAATGCATCAGGCTGTGGAAGCTTTCGTCCAGAACACCGAGGGATTGCTGCTGCTCGATCTCAGCGCCATTGCGCAACTGGCGCGGGTCGAGGGTGTAGCCATGGAGCAGATTGCCGATGCGGTGCGTCGCTACAAAATCGGTGTCACTGAGGATCCGTGGCTGAAGATCGACCGTCAGCGTATCCGGCATGCGGACGCGCTCGTCCACCAGCGGGTCAAAGGCCAGGAGCATGCGGTGACGCACATGCTCGACATCGTCAAGCGTGCGATGACGGGCGTCGGCGCCAGTCGCAAGGGCAACCGTCCACGGGGCGTAGCCTTTCTCGCGGGACCGACCGGCGTAGGCAAGACCGAACTCGCCAAAACGATTACCAGCCTGCTATTCGGCGACGAAAGTGCATATATTCGCTTCGACATGTCGGAGTTCAGCGCCGAGCATGCCGATCAACGCCTTATCGGCGCACCGCCCGGCTACGTCGGTTATGACGTCGGCGGTGAGCTGACCAATGCTATTCGCGAGAAGCCGTTCAGCGTGGTGTTATTCGATGAAATTGAAAAAGCTCATCCACGGATTCTCGACAAGTTCCTGCAAATCCTCGACGACGGAGTGCTGACTTCAGGCCGCGGTGATCGGGTGTATTTTTCGGAGGCCCTGATCGTGTTCACTTCCAACCTGGGGATCTATCGCCAGGGTGACAATGGCGAACGCGTTGCCAACGTCCTGCCGGGCGAAGCCTTCGAGCATGTCCAGGACAAGGTGCACAGCGAGATCGACCGGTATTTCAAGCTGGTGCTCAATCGTCCGGAAATCCTCAATCGAATCGGCGAAAACATCATCGTCTTCGACTTCATTCGCGAAGGCGTTGCAGTGCAGATCTTCGAACAAATGGTCAACGCCACCTTCGACGACCTGCAGGGACAGAACCTGTTTATCGAATTGGCCCCCCAGGCACGCCAGACACTGCATAGCCTCTGTCTGCAGGACCTGTCCAACGGTGGCCGGGGCATCCGCAACCAGTTAGAGGCACGCCTGCTCAACCCCCTGTCGCGGGCACTGTTCGATCAGGACGCGCAACCGGGCGAGCACTTCACGATCACCGAGTTGGACATCACCGGACTGAAGATGGAACGTCGCTGAACATGGACCTTAGCCTGTCGCGCATGCATTTTCCGGTCACTACCCTCGGCCCGGGGCGACGTATTGGCATCTGGTTCCAGGGCTGCAGCATCCGCTGTCCAGGCTGCATCTCTGCCGACACCTGGGGCCCCGGGCACCGACGCTTGTCGCTGGAGCAACTGCTTGAACAGATAACCCCCTGGCTGCATGAGGCCGAAGGAATCACCATTTCCGGAGGGGAACCGTTTGACCAGTTCGACGCCCTGCGATCACTGCTCGAAGGCCTACGTCGGCTCAGCGAACTCGACATCCTGGTCTACAGTGGCTACTCCCTGGAGCAACTCAACGAGCCGTTGCTCCAGACCAAGGGCTTGATAGATGCCTTGATCAGCGACCCCTATATCGAAGCGCTCAGCCAGACCATGGCCTTGCGCGGCAGTGACAATCAACGTCTGAGCCTGCTCACGCCACTGGGCCGGGCACGCCTGGGTTATTACGAACGCCTGCTCGAACCCACCGACAAGGCGCTCGATTTGATGTTTGACGAAAGTGGCAGCGTCTGGATGGCCGGCATCCCACGACGTGACGATCTATTGCGCTTACGCGATCTGCTGCATGAACAAGGCCATCATTTACAGATCAGCGCACACGCGTCGCGACGCCGCTGAGTGGAGCACACCCCATGATACGTTTCTGCCCTAACTGCAAAACCGAGCGCGCCCTCCAGGAAATGTTCTGCGAAGGGCTCATTCAGGAACAACCCTGCGGCTGGGACCTCGCTGGCGAACCCATTCGTACCGCCGGCTGGCGGCCGCAAGCCGTCTTCACTGAGGAAACCCTCCCGCCAGTCAGTCCGGCTCAGGGGAGTGTCCCTGACCTGCTCTGCGAAAACGGTCACCCGATGGTCGATGGCGACCTGATGTGCCTTGAATGTGGCAGCTCACTTGCGCAAGCAACGTCCTACGACGCCCAACCAGACAGCAGCGAACCAGAGGGCATCGCCCAGACCCTGATCGATGGTTGGCGGCTGATTCGTCAGATCAGCAGTACCGACGGCGTGCGAGAACGATACCTCGCCAAGCACGAGGAAACCGCGCAACAAGCGGTCCTGACCCTGTATCGACCCGGCGCCGAACCGGACCCGGCGATCTATGATGTGATCCGTCGACTGCCACGCGAGCACGTCCCCGAAATCATTGCCACCGGCCGCTGGGATGACCGGGCCTACGAGGTCATCGAAGAACTCACCGGCGGGACCCTGGCAGACCTCGGCAGCGTGATCCGCGACAGCGACAGCGTGCACCATGTGGTCAACGAACTCGGCCAGGCGCTGCATGCGTTCAACGAGGCAGGCCTGCGCCATCGTGACCTGCGCCCGGCCAGCCTGCTGGTACGTTCCCGCGAACCGCTGGACCTGGTGATCAGCGGCTTCGGTTCGGCACGCCTGTCCGAGTTCGACCTGGACATCGTATCGCCACTGGAAACCAGCCGCTACATGGCGCCCGAAGCCATCGCAGGCGGCGTTGCGGCTGCCTCGGACTGGTGGAGCCTGGGCATGATCCTGCTCGAGCAACTGACCCAGGGCGCCTGCTTCGATGGCATCAATGCCAATGCATTTCTTATTCACGTGCTGGCCAACGGAGTACCGATCCCCGACGACCTCGACCCGCGCCTGCACCTGCTGCTGCGAGGTTTGCTGGCACGCGACCGTCATCAGCGCTGGCAATGGCCGCAGGTCGAAGGCTGGCTCAACGGCGTTGCGGTCGAGGCACCGGCCTCTTCCGTCCAGCAAACGGACGAAGGTGAAGGCGCGACCCTACTGCTGGGCGAGCGCCGCTTCCACAAGCCCGGCGTATTCGCCCTGGCGGCTGCCCAGGCGGATAACTGGCAACAGGCCCTGGACCATTTGCTGCGCGGTGTGATCGTGACGTGGGCCGAGCAGGTCGGTCTCGCCCCTTCTCTGGTCGCCGGCTTGCGCCAGGTCGTTCAGCACGAAGGGATTGAGGACGACTTCCGTCTGATGCTGGCCTTGAGAATCCTCAATCCGGAAATCCCGTTGATTCATCGTGGCGACATCGTCACACCAGGATGGCTACTGGAGCACCCACTGGAAGGCTATCGCCTGATCAGCGGATCGGTCCCGGACCTGCTTGAGCAATTGCAGACCGACAACTGGCTGTCGCGTCTCAAATCCCGCGCCGAAAACGTACGTCAGCGTGCCCTGCACCAACACATCGAGTTGGTTGAAGAGCAACTGCGGATATTCCTGCTATCGACCTCGCGCGCCAAGCTGTCCACGCAATGGCAAGAGCGCCAACGCCTGTTTCCAGACACCGACCATCCGGGGCTGAGCTCACTGTCGGAGCGCCGGGTGATCGCCGAAGAAGACCTGATTGTGCTGCTCAGCGCGGCGATCAGTCAGTTCCGTTCGGGGGCCTCGATTGTAGAGGCCGCCGCCGAGTTGGCCAGGACTGCCGATGTCGGTTGGTTCGACTCCGAAGGGGCGACCCAACTGCTATTCCATTCGCGGCTTGAGCTGTACCGCAGTGTCGATGAACGCATCCAAGGCTTTGCCCGGTGTGGCGTGCCGGCAGTGGACGAGTGGGCCGAGCAGTTCCGCCTGGAGCGACGTATGCCGTTGGCCCAGGCACTGGTGTTGCTCGCCATTCCGTCCAGTCATTGGCTGGAACCACAGAAACAGCAGTACGTCTCACAGATCCTCGACTTCTTCGAGAAGAAGGTGGTGACCGCAGTGATGCGCGGACCACTGGTGCGTATGAGCATCGGCAAGAGCACCGCACGGATCGACGTCAACGAACTGAACAGCGCGCGCAGCCCGGCCGCGGCTTTGCTCGATCACCTGTTGCAACGTAATGCCCGGGCAGTGAACCTCGACCCAGAGAGTTTTCAGCTCAACGGCCAGCTGGAATCGCGCCTGCATGCCTTGTACCGGCAAAGCGCGCTGTACAAACGCGACACCGGCATCGACGGCCTGTACCTGGGCTTCCCGTTCCTGCTCAATCGCGACCCTCGCGGCACCACGCGTACGCGGATCATCCCGCTCCTACTGTGGCCCGTGAAACTGCTGCTGGAGCTGGGTTCCCGTGGTCACGCCGCCTTGGCGTTCGACAGTGAGCGTGAGGAAGTGCGGCTCAACCCCGCGTTGGAAAGCGTGCTCGGCGCCGAAACCTGCAAACGTTGGCGCAAGACCGCCGATGAACTGCTGGGCCGCTCGTCAATTCGGGCGGCGGATGTGATGGACGCCTTCGGCATGCTCGCCACCATTCGCTCTCGCGCCCTTGGCAACCTGCCCGCCAGCACCGTGGAGATCGCGCCCTACCAAGACGAGCTGGACTGCGCGGCGGTGCTGTTTCACGTGACCTTCATGGGGCAAGCCATCGGTGAAGACCTGCGCCAACTGAAAACCCTGTCGCCCGCCGGTACCGGCCTGGAAACGGCGTTGCGCCTCAAGACTGCCGACGAAACCGCGCACGAGGCACCGCCAGGCGAGCTGCAACGTTACTTCACCGTGGCCAGCGATCCCTCCCAGGAAGCGGCCGTGATCCAGGCCCGACAAAGCCCGGGACTGCTGGTCGAGGGGCCGCCCGGAACCGGCAAGAGCCAGACCATCGTCAACATGGTCGCCGACGCCATAGGCCGCCAACGCAGCTTGCTTATCGTCTGCCAGAAACATGCGGCGCTTGAGGTCGTGTACAAACGCCTGGTCGCCGAAGGCCTTGGTCAACGCATCGTCATGCTCAATGACGTCAACCGCGACCGCGAGCCCGTCATCCGCAATATTCGCGAACAACTGGAAAGCCTGTTCACGAACGGCAGCCAGGCGCAGGGCTGGCAGCGCCAGCGCGAACAAGTCGCGGCCCGCATCGAGGCCTTGGAGGGCGAGCTCGACCGCTTCCACCAGAGCCTGCATCGCCTGGATGAAAATACCGGCCTCAGCTATCGCAGGCTGCTCGGCGAGTTGATTGAATTGGAATCCGGCCCGGCCCCGCTCGCGTTCCCGGCCCTGCGCCAACGCCTGGCCTCCCTGGACCTCGCTAGCCTGACCCGTTTGGAGGAAAGCTGCGCCCCTCTGATTCGCCTGTGGTTGCCCGCACGCTACGAAGGCAGTCCATTGGCCCAGTTACAGTCGTTCGCCGCCGACCGGGCGACCTTGCAGGCTTTCACCGACAATCTGCACAGTTTCACCCAAGCCGAACACAACCGTCAGGCCACGCTGCAAGCACACCCTGCCAGCTTCGAAATCGACGACCCGGTGCCGTACCGTAACTGGATAGCGGCCCATGTCGCAGCCCTGCTCGACCTGAAGCAAGAGCAACGTCTGCGCCTTGCGCGGTGGCTACCGCTTTTCCGCAGCCGCGAAGCGGGCCAACCTCCACGGGGAGAGTCGATTCTCGGTGAACTACAGCAACTGGATCAGCAACTCGGCCAACTGGATCAGGACCACTACGCCCCCGCCTTGTCACCGGCCCTCTGCCTGCTCGAAAACAAGGCCCTCAGGCATCTGGATCAAGACTGCACCAAGGTCATGGCAGCCCGGTCCTGGTTGGCGAACATCAACCCGATGCATCTGTTGCGGCGCAACCGACTGCGCAACTTCCTTCAGGGCCAGGGGGAAAGCCGTGTTATTGAAGCACTACCCACCCTGCAGGCAGCCATCCGCCTTGAAAGCCAGTGGCGACCATTGCGCGCCGAGTTGAGTATGCTGCACCAGGCGTTGGAACTGGAAGCTGTGAGTCAGCAAGCCTGCCTGGAATTGATCAGCTTCGCGAAGAGCGACATCCGCCACCTGCTGGAAATCCAGGCGCTGGCCATGGCGTTGGCGCAATCGCCTCGCGCCCGGCAGGCCGACGAGGCCGCCCTCGCCGGCGACAAACAACATCTCGAGGCGCTGCTCAGCGATCTCGATGCTTCGCTGATGCGCCATGGCGTTCGCCAATCCAGCCTCGAGCAACTCAAGGTACTCGGCGACTGGCTGGGCGAAGAACTGGTGCAGCAGCTGCAGCATGCCATCGAGCACAATCTGAGTAATCAACTGTCTCTTGATCGGCTGCATGAAGCGCTGCCCTTCCTGGCCGCCTACCAGGCATTCCGCGGGCGCGCTGCTCAGTTGACAGCAGCCGACCTGGAGCTGCTCGCATTGCTGCGCCAACGCCAGGAACAGTTGGACAACATCGCGCCCGAGCAGCTTGAAGCCGCGGTGCGGCGCCTGCTCAACCGCGAAGCTCGACTGGGTTGGAAACACCGCGTCGAGCAAACCAATCCCGAACTGCTGTTCAGCCAGGACGAAGCCCGTGCCAAAGTCGCCAGCCTCGCGCAAGCCGATGCGCAGATGCGGCTGCTCAACCGCGAGCTGCTGGCCAAAGCCATCAACCTTGATCACCTGGGTAATCGCAAACAATGGGAGGATGTCACTCGTCTGACTGGCAAACGCTCACGACGCCTGCGCGAATTCATTGAACTGGGCAGTCACTTAGGCCTGATGAGCCTACGCCCGGTGTGGTTGATGAACCCGGACGTCGCCAGCCGTGTGCTGCCGCTCAAGGCAGGCCTGTTCGATACCGTTATCTACGACGAAGCCTCACAGATGCCGGTTGAGTTCGCCCTGCCGACCCTGTTCCGCGGCCAGGTCACTGTGGTCAGCGGCGATGAGAAGCAAATGCCGCCGACGGCATTCTTTTCCAGTCGCATCGAAAGCGACGAAGCCGAAGTGTTTGATGGCGACGAACCTGATGAAGACGCGGATGAGGAACAACGCGAAGCGTTCGAAGACACTTGGAATCGTCGCGAGATCAAGGATTGCCCCGACCTGCTGCAACTAGCGCGCAACGCCCTGCCCAGCACGACATTGCAGATCCACTACCGCTCGGCCTACCGTGAACTGATCGGCTTTTCCAACGCCTCGTTCTATGGCAATCGCCTGAACGTTCCGGTCCGACACCCGCAAGCGAGCATCCAGCGCATCAAGCCGCTGGAGCTGATTCAGGTCGGTGGGCTGTATCAAAACCAGAGCAACGCCCAGGAAGCCGAACGGGTCGTCGAGTACCTGAACGAATTGTGGCAGGAGCCCTACGACCATCGACCCTCGGTGGGTGTCGTCACCTTCAACCGCAAGCAGGCCGACCTCATCGAGGAGCACTTGGAGCAGCGGGCAGAGCAGGATGAACTGTTCCGCGCCGCCTACACCCAGGAGCGCGAGCGCAGCGAAGACGGCGAGGACATGTCGGTGTTCGTCAAGAACGTGGAGAACGTGCAGGGGGATGAACGCGACATCATCGTCTTCTCCTCCACCTTCGGTCGCAACAGCCAAGGCACATTCCGCCGCAGCTTCGGTGTACTGGGGCAGACGGGTGGCGAACGACGCCTGAACGTGGCGGTGACCCGCGCCCGGCGCAAGGTGGTGATGATCACGTCGATGCCGATCGCCGACATCTCCGACATGCTCAACACGCACCGTGCCCCCAACAGCCCGCGAGACTATCTGCAAGGCTATCTGGAATATGCTCGCGCGCTCTCCTCGGGCGAGTTCAGCAGCAGTACCAAGTTGCTGGAGCGCCTGCAGACCGACCGCAGCAGCCAGCATCGTGAGCAAGGTCAGCAACGCGACGGCTTTGTCAGGCTGGTCGGTGAATTCATTCATTCCCTGGGATGGCAGGCCGCTCCCGCCAGTGAAGGCGACGCTTTCGGTCTCGACTTCGCCATCGAGAATCCAGGCACGGGCCTTTACGCAATCGGCATCGAGTGCGATGCGCCTTGCCATAATCTGCTGGAACGTGCCCGCGCCCGAGAAATTTGGCGCCCATCCGTGCTGCACCGCGCCATCCCGCACATCCATCGTGTGTCGTCGCAAGCTTGGTATCACAGCGGCGACAGCGAACGCTCACGGCTGCGTGAAGCAATCGAACACGCCATGCAAGCCGAGCAGCCGCTGCAACCCAGCCCTACTTCAGTTGATACGGAAATCTGCCAATGAGTGGTCCCAAGGTCGTTCGCATTGTTACCCGCGAAGAAATCATCGCCATTTGTGAAGGCCACCTGCAACGCCTGGAACGCGCCGTGGACCGCTGGCAGACACAGGCCACAAGGCTTGGCGAACTCAGTGAACAGGAGCGCTCCGCCTTCTTGGAGCGACACACTCGCCTTCGCGCTCTGCTGGCAGAAGACCGATTGGCAGAACTGCAGAAGGCCGTTCCAGTGGAGATCGAGCACCTACACCGTGACTTGGAGGACCGCGAAGAGCGCGCGATCATTCGCGCTGCCGAACGACGCCAACGCGACCGACGCGTCCAGGAAAACGCAGAAACCCTGCTTGACGCTTTGCAAGCCAACCCCGAAAGCGTCGATCAGGCCTTGCTGGAATCCCTCTCCCGATTGGCCAGCGGTGCCAGTCGTGAAGATGCCGAACGTCTGCTGGCCGAGGGTTTCGGCCACTTGAGCAAGGCAAACGAGGAGCCAACCCTAAGCGATACCCAACGCGCCCTCGCGCAGCAACTCAAGCTCGACGAACCCGAGCTTTCCCTGCGCGAATGGATTGCGGCCCGGGAGCCGGATGCAACGCGCGACGTACGGTTGCTACGCATTGACCGCCACATCGTGGAGCTGCAACTGCTGCAAGGCGCTGAGTGTGCCGCGCCGTTCCTCCTGGCACTGGAACGCGCTGAAACGGAAGCCGATGCCAAGCGGCGCAACCTGCTGCTCGACAGCCTAGTACTCGACCTCGCCGCTGCCACGCGAAACTTCCAGAGACAGCGCGAGTGTCTCGAACAAATGCAGGATCTGGCCAGCGAAGTCAAAACCTACACAGGCATCGAACACGCGACCTTGCTCGGTCATATTGGCGCTTGTACAACCGACACCGAGCTCTCGGTAATGACCGGACTGATCGAGCAGTGTAAAACGCTTATCGCTTCCCACTTACAGGACCAGGCCGCCCTCGCCCGCCGCGAAGCCGTGCTCGGCGGGTTGGCCAGCCTCGGCTACGAAGTGCGCGAAGGCATGGCGACTGCCTGGGCAGAAACCGGCAAGGTCGTGCTGCGCAAGGCCGCTACCCCCGGCTACGGAGTGGAAGTGGGTGGAAAAGCCGACAATGGCCGCATGCAGGTTCGCGCCATAGCCCTCAGCAGCGATCGCGACAAGGCGCGGGATCGCGATATTGAAACCATCTGGTGCGGCGAATTCCAGCGGCTGCAAGCCTTATTGAAAGACAAGGGCAGCGAGTTACTCATCGAGCGTGCGCTTTCGGTAGGTGAGGTTCCACTTAAAGAAACGAATATTTCCGAGTCGGGCGTAGAAACAATTGCTGGTCAACAGAATGCATTTCTTAAATGAACCGCTGAGGCTCACCCCACCGCAAGCCATTGCCAACACACTCCGCCGCCAGAAATCATGGTGCCCGTGTGAGGCATGCTTTCGCACCGCGGACCTGCCGCCGATGATCCGGGCTGCCCGCATCATCGGCGATTGACTTTATTGCCCGTTTTTAACCCGACTCCAAACACGCGTGCGCAGCCGGTCGGTCTCCAGCGGCATCGCTTCCAGCACAAAGAGTTTCTTCATCACGCTTTCAGGCGGGTACACCATCGGGTCGTTGAGAATGGCCTTGTCGACCATGCCTTCAGCGGCAGCATTGCCGTTGGCATAGTGCACGTGGTTGCTGATGTCAGCCATGACGTTGGGGTCCAGCAGGTAATTCAGAAACGCGTAACCGGCAGCTTCATTCGGAGAATCGGCGGGCATGGCGACCATGTCGAACCACATGGGTGAGCCTTCCTTGGGGATGGCGTAGGCAATCTGCTGGCCGTTCCCGGCCTCATTGGCTCTTGCGACCGCCTGCATCACGTCGCCAGAAAACCCCACGACCAGACACACATCACCCGTTGCAAGATCGCTGGTGTACTTGGAGTTGTGGAAGTAACTCACATAGGGGCGCACTTTGAGTAGCAGGGCCTGGGCCTTCTCGTAGTCAGCCTTGTCCTTGCTGTGATGCCCAAGCCCCAGGTAGTTCAAGGCGATGGGAAGGATCTCGGGACCGTTGTCGAGCATGGCTACGCCGCATCGGGCGAGTTTTTTCATGTTCTCGGGCTTGAACACGATGTCCCATGAGTCTATTGGTATATCGCCCAAGACTGCCTTGACCTTGGCTACGTTGTAGCCAATGCCGGTGCTGCCCCACAGGTAGGGAAAACCGTATCGGTTGCCCGGATCGTTGGCCTCCAGAACTTTCATCAGCGTCGGGTTGAGGTTCTGCCAGTTCGGCAGTTTGCTGCGGTCCAGCGGTTTCAGCGCACCGGCCTTGATCTGCCGGGCCATGAAGTGGTTAGAGGGAAACACCACGTCATACCCGGAACGGCCGGCCATCAGTTTGGCGTCGAGGACCTCGTTGCTGTCGTACACGTCATACTGAGTCGGGTGCCCAGTATGAGTGGTAAAGTTTTGCAGGGTATCGGGGGCGATGTAGCTGCTCCAGTTGTAGATCCTGACGGAGTCTGCCGCCTGAGCGGTAGACGCGATCAACAGTAGCGGAACGATCGATTTCAACATACGAGACCTCAACCTTTGTTCTAAGCGTTATGGATGAAGGCAGTTCAGAAAATCAGCACGTAGCTTTTGCGAACGGTTTCTTGTATGTCCCAGACTCCCGTCGTGTTCGCAGGCAACATCAACGCATCACCGGCCTGGATGTGGAGGGCCTCACCGCCGTCCGGGGTGAAGGTGCAACGCCCCTGAATGAAATGGCAGAACTCCTGTTGCACAATCTGGCGCCGCCAGCGTCCGGGGGTGCATTCCCACACGCCAGCCTCGACGCCGTCATCGCGCTCAACGCTTGTCGTGGCGACCTGTGAAATCGGCTCGCCCAGCGGCATGCCGACAGCGCCCGACTCCCCGAGAGACAAGCATGGGGTGTCGCGAAAATGATCGATCTTCATGCGAACGGCTCCTTGGACTTCATCAGACGTTCCATGCAACCAGCCAGGCCCTCAGCCATCTGGCGGCGCCAGCGCGGCGCATGGAGGTTGGCCAATATCCGATCTTCATGAACAAAGCTCTGGATAATGGCGTTGTAACCCAGCCAGCGCAGGGGCTCTGGCTCCCAGCGTGGCAACGAGGCCAGCGGACGGTCGCCCAACACCCAAGGCTGGCGGGTCAGTTCGTTGTCCTGACCGAGAATCAGCGCCGCCACCGTGCGCCCCCCCAGGTTGCTGGCGCCTACGCCTTCGCCGCCATAGCCACCGACGAGTGCGATTTTCTGCCGGCGGTCGGCCAGCATGTGCGGGTGAAAATGCCGGGCGACACCCAGGTTGCCGCCCCAGGCGTGAGTCAGGCGAACATTGCGCAAAACCGGGAATAGTTCGCTAAACAAGTACTGGCGCAACTCACGTTCGGCCTGACTGAGGTTGAAGTCACTGCGCAGGCGACCTCCAAAACGATAGCCACCGCGGGCACCAAATACCAAGCGGTCATCGCGGCTGCGCTGACCGTAGGTGACTTGTCGACTGTTTTCGCTGAAGGCCTGGCCACGGCTGAGTCCGATTTCGGCCCATACATCGGCCGGGAGCGGCTCAGTTGCAACGATCAGGCTCTGGGCGGCCAGTTGATATTTGTTTAACGGGGGCAAGGCACTGGCATATCCCTCGACGGCCGGGACCACCCACTCGGCGCTCACGCGACCGTGCTCGGTTCGAACTTGGCCTGCCGTCCAGTCGAGCACAGCGCTTTGCTCGAAAATGCGCACACCCATGCGTTCCACGACTTCGGCTAGCCCCCGTACCAACCGGGCAGGTTGAAGGGTCGCGCAGTGAGGTGAATACAAGGCGCCGTATGCCTGGGCCACATTCAATTGTTCGCGCAAGGCCTGAGGGCTCAGCCAGCGATAATCGTCTTCCCCCAGGCCTTGCGCACGGGCGGCAGCGAGTTGTTCGCGCAGGCGCCGTTCTTGCTCGGGATACCGCGCCGCGCAGTACAGCACTCCGCCTTTACGCAGTTCGCAATCGATGCTTTCGACGTGGCACACCCGCGCCACTTCATCGGGAATTCCGTGCAGCAGTTGATATCCAGCATGACGCTGCGCGGCCGGCAAGGGCCCCAGGAGTCGGTCTTCGCCGAGCAGATTACCCATCAACCAGCCGCCATTGCGGCCGGAGGCGCCGAAACCGGCAATCTGTGCTTCAACTATGACGATGTCCAGGTGCGGTGCTTGCTGCTTGAGGTAATAGGCCGTCCAAAGACCGCTGTAGCCGGCACCGATGATCACCACATCGGCTTGCAGATCCTGATGCAACGCCGGACGCGGCGTCAGCGCCTCGTCGACTTGCTCCATCCACAAACTCACACCACCCCAACCAGCCATCACCTGCTCCGTCGTTTGATTGCCGACAGAGCTTAATGCGCAGCGAAGGGGCCTGTGTTATCTGCGGGTACGCGCGCAATTGGCCTTCAACCAGGCTTTAGGTGTGCAGCCGGTATGGCTACGGAAAGCCTTGTAGAACGCCGAGGTGGAATTGAATCCGGCAGCCACTGCGAGGGCATCGATGGGTGCGTTTTCGTCGTAACTGGCGAGGCGTTCAAGGAGGTAGGCCAAGCGAGCCTGAGTCACGTAGCGATAGAAGCTTTGCCCGAGCACTTGATTCAATAAGTAAGACAACTGATTACGGCTGTACCCGGTGGCGCTGGCGATCCGAGCAAGATCCAGGTCAGGGTCCAGGAATGGCTGTTGGCGGGTAAAGTAATCGGCCAAGTCTCGCGCCATGAAACTCAACTGGCGCGCCGAGAGCCCTAGCTTACTGATGGCGGGGGCGCGACGCCCGGCGTGCGGCTCGCCGTCGCGCACGAGTGACGCGTATTCGTTGACACGCAGGATCTGACCCTCACATACGGTGATCGCTTCGCTGGTGCGAAAAACCACCCGCTCGCCACTGCCCTTCAGAGCGGTCTGGTACTGGATGAATGCCGTGCAGCCGTCAGCGCGGATGCGGTCATTGTGCTCAAGATATTCATCGGGATGGCGCGGCAACGTGCCGGTGATGTAGGCGCGCAGCTCGGTCAGGCCCATGCTGCGGTTCTGGAAAAAATCGTTGTACTGCACATGCGGGTGATAGAGCGCGAGTATCGCCTCCAGGTCGCGGTGCTTCCAGGCCATGTGATAGCGCAGCACCACCTCGAGGGTGAGCTTTGTCTGTTCGGCGGTATCTGACGGGACGAGGAGCATGGGTTGACGGGCCTTATGACTGGGCGGCACCAGTCTAGTCCTTGAGTGGTTGAGCGAACAAACTCAGGCACGCCCAGGCGCACATGATTGAGAGAGCGGAGCCTCTAGCTGCCTGTGGCTCTGCCATGCTTGCCACCCAGCACCAACGCAACGCCGCCCAGTACAGCAATGGATGCCAACACCATCCTTACGCTCAGGCTTTCCCCCAGAAAAACGATGCCCGCCAGCGAAGCCAGGATGGGCACGCTTAGCTGCACCGTCGCGGCTTGAAACGCTGCAAGATAACGCACCGCGACGTACCAGACCGCGTAGCCAACGCCCGACGCCAGCGCGCCGGAAAGAACCGCATAAAATATCCCCAGCAGATCCCAACGCAGCTCTGAGAGAAACGGCAAACTTGCAACCAAGACCAGGGGAATCGAGCGCAGAAAATTGCCGGCTGTGGTTGTCAGCGGATCGGCGACAGTTTTGCCAAGCAGTGAATAGATCCCCCATGCCACCCCCGATAACAGCATCGTGAGTGCGCTAACGGGGTCAGGTGCTGCGGCACCTGGAAGCAGCAGACTGACCAAGCCAGCAATCGCCAGCACAAACCCAACGACTGCCAACGTGTGCATCCGCTCGCCTTTGAACATGCCGTACAGAACCATGCTCAGCTGAACCGCGCCAAACAGCAGCAATGCCCCCGTCCCGGTCTCCAAATGACGGTACGCGAAGGAAAAAGCGAAGACGTAAACGAACAAGGCAGCGGCCCCCTGCCAACTGCCTTTGCCTATGGTTGAGGTCCGCCTCAAGGCACACAACAGCCATAACACCAAGGCCCCGCTGGCCAGCCGGACAACGCTGAAACTCGCAGCATCAATGTCGGTGTGCTTAAGCGCCAGGCGGCACAGCAAGGAGTTCGCGGCAAAGGCGAGCATGGCGAAACAGATCATCGCGATCAATCTTGCCGAGGCTGACGAGCTGGACGCCTTCGTTACGGGGTTGCTTATTGTCATGGTCGATCCCAATGCCTAGGCAGGCTCTCAGAACTCTTGACGCCACCGCGCCCTTAAAAACACGTTAAACGCCTCTGTACCGATCGGTCAATACAACTATCTTCCTGCAACCATGGGATGAGCTTCGCCCGTCTGTATCCTTCACCGCGCACGCATGGGTATGATTGGCGCTCAACCGGTTGGAATTGACCCATGGGAAAAAAGAACGCCGTCGTCGCTGCCGAATCTGCTGAAACAAGCACTAAGGAGCGGATACTGAAGATCGCTGCGCAGCTGTTCTCGACGCGCGGGTTTCACGCAACCGGCATGGCTGAGTTGGAAAAAGCCACTGGCCTGGCTCGAGGCGCGCTGTATTACCACATCGGCAGCAAGGAAGAATTGCTGTTCGAAATCACCAGCCGGTATTTGCGAGTGCTCATCGCAGAAGGTACGCCCCTGTACGAGAGCGACCAGCCTGCAGAAGATAAATTTCGCCAATTCTCGGCCATCGTGATGCGCACTATTGTCACCCACCTGGCTGAAATGACGGTGTGTTTTCGAGAAGTGTATTCGGTCATTGGCGAGCGCCAGACTGAATTGCTCGACCTGCACCGGCAGTATGAAAAGCTCTGGTCGAATATCCTCAAGGCTGGCGTGAGCGAGGGGACCTTCCGCACATCGGACTCGTTAGCCGTGAAGGCTATTCTTGGTATCCACCACTACAGCTACTTGTGGATCAAGCCCGGAGGCCCGCGCTCTCCGGAATCCATCGCGACGTTCTTTTGCGACACCCTCCTGCCCGGACTGAAGGTTGAGCCGCGCCCGGCTTGACTGTCATCAGCGGCGCTTCAAGTGCGCCGCTTTCCTCGCTCCCCTCATTCACGTGCCATCACCGATGGTCGTCCTTGCGACTGGACCACGCGCGTTTTTCGTTCTAGGCTTACCTACAGACCGACCGATCGGTCTATAGACTCGCCGTTGGGTCCAGCCCGACAAAGGAATCAGAGGGAACAACAATGACAAAAAAATCCATGGTCCCCGCCAAGCAAGACATGCCTCAAACATCTTTGGCTCGCAGGGATTTCTTGATTCAAAGCGGGGCCGTTATCGGTACTGCTGCCTTTGCTCTGGGCGATAGCGACCTGGTCAACGCAGAGACGACCAACGTCGCCCCTCTTGATCCGAACCTGCCCCTTGAAGTCCCGCAATGGACCAGTAGCCTTGGCACCCCCACGGCAAGCCCTTATGGCAAACCTTCAACGTTCGAAACCAAAGCGGTCAGAAATCTATATCCCGGCCTGAAGGACACGATGTCCGCCTACAGCACCTCGCCACTTCAGGAACTGGACGGCATCATTACCCCGAACGGTCTGTTCTATGAGCGCCATCATGCGGGTGTCCCGCAAATCGATCCGGCGGAAC
Source organism: Pseudomonas sp. B21-028 (assembly GCF_024749045.1). Taxonomy (NCBI): domain Bacteria; kingdom Pseudomonadati; phylum Pseudomonadota; class Gammaproteobacteria; order Pseudomonadales; family Pseudomonadaceae; genus Pseudomonas; species Pseudomonas sp. B21-028. The sequence continues at coordinate 2,644,066 of NZ_CP087184.1, read as the reverse complement.
ACCGGTTGGTAATTCACGGCCTCACCGAAAACGCCTTGATCTTTACCGTGGACGAGATACGCCAGTTCCCCGCCGTGTCACGAGTGCACTTCATGGAGTGTTCGGGCAATCCATCGTTTCTACCTCCGTGGGGCAAAACCGCCGCCGAGGTCAGTGGCCTGGTGAGTTGCGCTGAATGGACGGGCGTTCCCCTGAAGACCCTGCTGGATGAAGCCGGGCTCAAGCCCCAAGCCAAGTGGATCATTGCCGAAGGGGCGGACGGCGCCGCAATGACGCGCAGCATTCCCATCGAGAAATGCCTGGACGATGTGATGGTGGTCTACAGCCAGAACGGCGAGCGTCTAAGGCCGGAACAGGGCTATCCGCTGCGCCTGTTTGTCCCCGGCTACGAGGGCAATACCCACATCAAATGGCTGCGCCGACTGCATGTCACCGATGCGCCCGCCTACAGCCGGGAAGAAACCGCCAAATACACCGACTTGATGGCCAACGGCAAAGCTCGGAAATTTTCCTTTGTCATGGAATGCAAATCGCTGGTGACCTACCCTTCCGGCACCCAGAAACTGACGCGCAAAGGCCTGCATGAGATGCGTGGCATTGCCTGGAGCGGCCACGGAAAAATCACCCGTGTCGATGTCTCCGTCGACGGCGGCAATACCTGGACGCAAGCCAGGCTACAGGAGCCCATTCTGACCAAGGCGCTGACTGTCTTCAGGGCGCCTTTCGAATGGAACGGCCAGGAATTGATGATCATGAGCCGCGCCATCGACGAGACCGGCTATGTTCAGCCGATGCTAGAACAGTTGATTGATGAACGTGGCAAGGTCTCTTTCTACCACAACAATTCGGTGCAACCGTGGCGTGTTTCCAGCAATGGGGAGGTGACCAATGGACGGGCTTAAAGGTGGATCGTTTCTCATCGGTTTGCTGTGCGCCTGTGCGCTGACCCATGCCTCGGCACAATCCCAGTACGGTTTGGGCACCAAGGCTACCGAAGCGCAGATCGCCAGTTGGAACATCGACGTGGCACCCGACGGCAAGGCGTTGCCTCCAGGGCGCGCAACGGTGGCTGATGGGGAAAAGGTCTACATGAGCAGCTGCGTCAGCTGTCATGGCGTGAAGCTCGAAGGTGGCATCGGCCCCGCGTTGGCGGGGGGCGCAGGAACGCTGACGACTGACAAACCGCTCAAGACAGTCGGCAGCTATTGGCCCTATGCAACGACGCTTTTCGACTACATCCGAAGAGCCATGCCCTTCCAGGCGCCACAGTCATTGTCCAACGAACAAGTCTATGCGGTGACCGGCTACATCCTGCACATGAACAAACTGCTGGACGCCAACGCGACCGTGGATGCATCGACCTTGGCGGATGTAAAGATGCCGAATCGAGACGGTTTTTATACCGACGACAGACCGGACAGCAAGGCGGTTGCCTGTATGTCGAACTGTTTAAAAGCTCACTGACGGATCAAAAAATGTAAAATCCGCTCGCCGATAAACCGTTCCTTCTCAACGAGCTTTGCTGATGAAGCTGGCCAGCCGCGAAAAATCGATGATTGCCTGGGTGCTGTACTTCAGCATCCTGTTCGGTTCGTTGCTGTGTGCGATGGGCCATGGACAAATGGCCGGCTTGCGATTGAGCGGTTTGGACGGCGGACTGTTTTGCTCTACTGACGGCGGGGCAATATTCGAGGGCCTGCAGGATGTGCCCGCCCCTTCGCTGCCCGTCGTCGCTGATTGCGTCATTGCGAGCCTGTTCGGTGCGATCCTGCTGGCGGCGTTTTTCGGGCTGCTCGCCCTGCTTGCCGGCGAGCCAGCCAAGCCCTTGCCCGCACAACCGACCCGTTGCCAACCCAGGCAGCGATGGCCCTTGATCAATCCTCGCGCCTCCCCCGCCCTGCTTCCCGCGCTCTGACATCTTCACCACCCGCCGCTGCATCAAGCGCGGCGGGGTGTGTGCTCATCGAATTAAGCCAGGAAGCTCTTCATGTTTCGCTTGACCACTTTAGCGCTGCTCGCGGGCAGCACCTGCGCGTGGGCGCAAGACACTGCCCTGAACTTACCCACCAGTTACATCAATGCCTCGGCCGACCAGCCGAAACCGGCCACCCGCCTGGACCTGGATACCCCCATCGAAAGCGGCTCGCGCCTGAATCTCAGTGCCCGGGAAAATCCCGCCTCTGTAAGCGTGGCCGATCGCAAGACGATAGAACGTATCGGCGCACGCAACTTTCAAGACGCGGCGAACGCTCTGCCTGGGGTTAACGCTTCTGCGCCACCCGGCTGGGGCGGCTATGTATCGTACCGCGGCTTCAACGGCGCCCAGATCAGCCAGTTGTTCAACGGCATCAATCTGCAATACGGCGGCGCAGCACGTCCGGTCGGCGCCTGGATTTATGACCGGGTGGAATTGCTCGGCGGCCCGTCCTCGTTCCTCAACGGCAGCGGTGCCGTGGGTGGCAGCCTGAACGTGATCACCAAACTTGCCAACCGCGAGGAAGATACCTTCGAAGGCCGGATGAGCTACGGTCGCTACGACACCTGGGAAACCGCGGTCGGCTTCAATAAAGCGCTCAACAGCGGCGATGGCCCGCGCCACTATGCGCGCCTCGACTATAGCCGCACCAGCAGCAACGGCTACATAGATCGCCAGGAGAACGGTGCGGGCAACCTGGCCTTCTCGCTGCTCAGCGACATCAACGACCGACTCTCCCATACGCTGGCGATCGAATACCTGGAAGAGAAGGAAGACAGTCCCTACTGGGGCACGCCGGTACTGCAACCGCTGACCGGCAAGCTGCAGATCGACAAGCACAACCGCTTCAACAACTACAACGTCGAGGACGGTCGCTACGAGCAGCGCACCCGCTGGATACGCTCGATCACGGACTACCAGTTGGACGACAATACCCAGTTGCGCAATACCTTCTACCACTACGATGGCCAGCGCGATTACCGCAACCTTGAGGTCTACCGCTACAACAGCGACAACAGCGCCATCGCCCGCTCCGGCGGTTACCGCCAGCGGCACGACCAGGAGGTCAACGGTGACCGCTTCGAGCTGACTCACCAGGCTCAACTGTTCGGCCTGGCCAGCGATTGGGCGCTGGGCGTGGATTACAACACCAACCAGCAAACCAATTACCCGTTGTCCAAAGGCGCCTTCGACACCATCGATCCAGATGGCTTCGAGCCGGGCCACTTCCTGGACATTCCGGGGATGGATGCACCGCGCACTAAAGGTCGCAGCACGTGGACCGATACCTCGTCGGCGTTCGTCGAGAACCGCACGCGCCTGACCGAGCAACTGGCGCTGATCACTGCGCTGCGCTATGACCATATCGACTTCGAGATCGTCGATCATGCGGCGCAGGCCAGGCTCGACAAGCGTTGGGATGCAATCACGGGACGCCTGGGCCTGGTGTACGACCTAACGTCGAATGTCAGCCTTTATACCCAATACAGTACCTCGGCCGAGCCGCCGGGAGGGACGCTTACCAGCGCCTCCATTGCCCAGGTGAGCAACTTCGACTTGAGCACCGGTCGCCAATTCGAGGTGGGCAGCAAGTTCGATTTTCTTGACGGTCGCGGCTCGGCCACCGCCGCGGCCTACCGCATCGTGCGCAAAAACATCTCCGTCCCCTCCTCGACGGTGCCCAACACCACCGAACAAGCGGGTCAACAAACCTCCACCGGCATAGAGCTGGCCGCTTCATTCAAGATCACGCCCAAGCTATTGGCGGCCGGTAACTTCAGTTGGGTAAGGGCTGAGTACGACGAGTTCAATGAAACCATCGCCGGTGTTGTGTTCTCGCGCAAAGGCAAGAATCCGGTGAACATTCCCGACCGCGTAGCCAATCTCTGGCTGACCTATGACGTGGCTCCTGACTGGCAGCTCGGGGCCGACGTGCGCTATGTGTCGTCGGTCTACGCTAACACCGCCAATACGACCTGGGTGCCCTCGTACACTGTCTATGGTTTGTCCATGACCCACGATCTGGACAAACACGTACAGGTCAGCGCGCGCCTGCGCAACCTGACCGACGAGGTCTATGCCCGTTTCATCCACCAGAGCAACACCCAGTATTACGTGGGCGAGCCGCGCAGTCTGGAAGTCGCTGTGCAGTGGAAGTACTGACGACCCCGAACGGAATGCAGCACACGGTCTGGCGACCTGACAGGTCTAATCATGATTCGGAGCGCAGGCCTTCCCGCGTTGATCAGCCTGTTTGAATGGCCCGCTGGACGGGACCGCCAGGGACGGCGGCTTTCACTGTTTTTTCTCTGGGCTCAACGCTCATGGGGCTTACCCTCTAATCGGCAATTGAGCGTCCATTGTTCGTACGGACTAAAACTTGAAGCGCCCGACCAATCCTTGAAGCTGGCCAGAAATGGCCGTCATTCGCCCCGATCCGGCATGGGCTGAATGCGCGAACTCCTCTACCATCTGCGCATCGGCGTGGATCTGTGCGATGTGCCGATTGATCTCCTCCGCCACTTGATGCTGCTCCTCTGCCGCCGTGGCGATCTGGGTGTTCTGGTCGCGAATCGAGTCCACTGAAGCGCGGATCTTGTCGAAGCTGTCGCGGGCCCGCTGGATCCGCTGCACGCTAGCCTGGGACGCTTGCAGGCTGCCTTGCATCTGCTGGGTGACTTCCTGGGTGCGGCGAGCGAGGTTACCCAGTAGGCTGTCTATTTCGCCGGTAGAGTCGGAGGTGCGACGAGCCAAGGCGCGAACTTCATCCGCGACCACTGCAAAGCCACGCCCTTGATCACCCGCACGGGCGGCTTCGATGGCGGCGTTGAGCGCCAGCAAGTTGGTCTGCTCGGCAATCGAGCGAATGGTGTCGAGAATCGCATTGATGTTATTGCTGTCTTGCTCGAGCAGATGCATGGTCTGGGTCGATACCTGCAGCTCCTCACTGAGCTTGAGCACGCTGCCGGTGGCTTCGCTGATTTGCTTCTGGCCATCGTGCACGTCGCGGTAGCCTTCATCAGCACTCGACGCCGCGGCACTGCAGGAACGTGCGACCTCATTGGCAGTGGCGAGCATTTCATTGAAAGCGGTGCTTACCAATTCCACCGCCTCACGTTGGCGGCCGGCAGCCAGGTTCATGTTATTGGCGACTTCGTTGGTGTCAGCGGCAGCGACTTGCAGATCGGACGACGCATTGCCAATACGCTTCACCAACTGAGCGATCATGCTTAGAAACTGATTGAACCAACCGGCCAGGTTGGCAGTTTCGTCCTTGCCCCGTACTTGGAGTTGACGTGTAAGGTCACCTTCACCTTCGGCAATCTCTTGCAACCCATCAGCCACGCCACGAATCGGGCGCACGATCACGCTGGCAAAACCAGCACCAACGATGGCGAACACCACGGCCAATGCAACAGCGATGGCTGCAATCAACCAGGTCAGGCTCATGGCGTCGGCCATCACTTCATCACGCTTGATCAGGCCAATAAAACGCCAACCCAGGCCATCGGAACTCAGGACGTTGACCATGTATGGCACACCATCGATCTCGACTTGAGTCACCCCATCAGCGCTTTTGGCCAATTCGGCATAGCCGGGTCCTAGCTCACCTAACGGCTTGAAATTGTTTTTGGCATTTGCGGGATCGACCAAGACATTGCCATTGGCCTCGACCAACATCAGGTAACCACTCTTGCCCAACTTGATGGCTTTGACCAATTCAGTCAGTTGCTTGAGCGATACGTCCACGCCAACGACGCCCACCGGGGCACCGCTCGCGTCATTGATCGTGCGGACCGTACTGACCAGCACCATGTCATCGGGTGCCCAGTAATACGCGCCCGTCCTTACGGTTGAGCCTCGTGCGGCTTCCATGGCAGCCTTGTACCAAGGTCGCACCCGTGGGTCGTAGCTGGCCATTGTCTGGTCATCGGGCCAACCTGCAAAACCTCCGTCATTGAGTCCAAGGGAAATGGAAGCCGTGGTTGGGTGGGTTTCTGCGAAACTGTCGAATACCACCTGGATCTGTCGATCGACCTTCGTCAGAGGCGTTTTCGGGGCGTCAGCGGCCGTATAGTTCTTCAATCCCTGAACGTTGGCGATCCGAGGGTCTTTGGCAAGGTATTCGACGTTTTGGCGGATGCTGTCGAAAAACTGCCGCATCCCGCGGTCAATCTGCCTGATTTCGCGGCCACTGCTATCCAGGAAACTGGCTTGCGCTGCGCTACGCAAGTTCAGTACGACAACCATTGCGACCAATATGACTGGCGCGCAGGCGATAGCGGCAAACGCCCACGTGAGTTTCTGTTTGATGTTCATGAGTATTCCTGGGCAGGCAGATGGAACGTGGGCGCCCATGGGTAAAAGCGCCCGCGGCGAGTGCTGTAAACGTTGCTCACACGACGTGGAAACGAGACAATTCGGTCGTCATTTTTCTTTCAGATAATGCCTGCCCTCCTCTCAAGAGGAGGGACGAGAAGGCCGACGCATCGTCAATTCAGAAACGCCCAGGAGCGAAGGGTGCCGGCTCGACCACTGGTGTTTCTCCCATCATTAATTCCGCAAGCAGCCGGCCACTGACCGGACCTAGCGTAAAACCTTGATGAGCATGGCCGAAGTTGAACCAGAGCCCCTTATGCGACGGCGCGGCACCAATGACCGGTTTCATATCAACGGTACAAGGTCGCGCACCGCTCCATGGCGTCCGCTCAACCTGAGATCCCAATGCCAAGAGTTGTCGGGCCGCGCTTTCGGCCTTCCCTAGCTGCACTGGGGTCAGAGGCGCATCGAGACGGGCGAATTCGGCCCCCGTAGATAGACGCACACCACGCTTCATCGGCGCCAACATGTAGCCTTGCTCGGTATCAAGCACCGGGCGACTCAAGTTTGCCCCGTCGGCGAAATGGGCGTGATAACCACGCTTGATAAACAACGGGATGCGGTAACCCATGGGCCTCAGCAACTCTTGGGCCCAAGGACCAAGCGCCACGACGACCTGTGATGCTTCGACCGGCCCGGACTCGGTGGAGACTCGCCAGCCAGCTCCCGCTTGGCGCAATGAACGGGCATCGCCGCGTTCAAACTGTCCGCCCTCACGCAAGAAGAGCTCGGCATAGCGTTGCACCAGCTCTCCCGGATCAACACAGGTCCAAGGTTGAAGCCAGTGAATCCCCCCAACGAGAGCTTCACCCAAAGCGGGTTCTGCGAGCCTGAGCCCGGCGCCGTCCAACGCTTGCGACAATACACCGTGCGCACTCACACGCTGGGCGCTCTCCATCGCCTTTTCATATTTTTCCGGGGTTCGAAAAGCTTGAATCCAACCTTTGTGCACGATCAGGTGTTGGGCCTCGCTTTGCTCGATCAACTCGGAGTGCTCGCTGATTGAATGCTCGACCAAGGTCCGAAAGGCGTCCGCAATAGCTCGGTAATGCCTTGGCGCTGAGTTGGCCCAATACCTGGTCAGCGTAGGCATGTACTCCGGCATCGCACGCAGATGATAGTTGACGCCGATATCGCGCTTGGTCACCACTCTCATCAGGCTCGCCAGGTCCCTTGGGAACCCGTACGGTTCAACGGCCTCGCGCTGGATGATCCCGGCATTACCGTATGACGTCTCGCGCCCGGGCGGCCCCTTGTCTACCAAGGTCACCGCACAGCCCCGGCGTTGCAGATGCAGGGCCGTGCTTATACCGACGATGCCGGCGCCCAGTACTACTACTTGTTTGTCGTTCACGCTGCCTCCAACTCAAGCACGCTGCTGCGCGATGACACTGATTTCAACCAACGCATCCACCACGAGGCCGGCACAGACGGTAGCGCGAACAGGCAAATTGGCCGTGAAAAACGAAGCATAAATCCGGTTGAACTCGGCGAAGTTACTCCGCTCGGTCAAGTACACCGTGACGCTCACCACGTCATCCAACGACAGTGACTCAGCTTCCAGTGTTTGAGCAATGCGCATCAAGGTCAGGCGCGTTTGTGCCTCGATACCCTCCGGGAAGCTGCCATCCTCATTGAACGGCAGTTCACCGGATAAAAACACTAGGCCTTGGCTGTGGCGGACTTTTGAAAAGGGCAAATTGCTAACCGTCATGGGGGACTCTCTCTAAGCGGATTATGAAAGCGCCTATAGCAGACGCCACTTTTAGCCATCGACTCGACCGAGCGTGTCACAGCAGATCGGAAATCGATCTACAAGCCTGATCGACGGCTCTGTATATACAGGATTAAGCACTTACCGTGCCTGTTAGACAAGGATCCGTTCAGACCCCTGATCCGAAGTGGATCGAGCACTGCTTCTGTCCAAAATACTGTCCGCAGAAAGCCTTACCATGCGCTTCCTTTCGACTCATCAATGAGACCCCGGAAACACTCCGATGCAACCTTCAGTTACACCTGAACAAATATTCATGTGAGCACCCCCTGGCCTGGAAGGTGTTTACGAGCAGCGATCAACAGAAAAGATAAGGCTTGGCCTGAACATTGCGTTACCTATATATACAGGATCATACAGCAACACTTCCTTGTGGCCCTGCACCTAAGAGGTAATCAATGAAAAAACTGCACCCGATGACTGCCGCGACTACCGAAGGGATGAGCCCCGCAGGCCGGATCGCCGAATTGGCGACACTCTTCCACTACAGCCTCCCGCACGAAATCCGTCAAAGCGCTGAACAGCCGAGCCCGCAGCGTCCCCTGCGGAACCATCCAGATCGCAATACCTTCCAGCAAAATTCCCGAGAGGTTAGCCTTGTATGAACGCCAACGACCTGACCCTGCTTGCTCGCGCTGAAGTACGCGAATTGGCCAGTTACAACGCCGGCCTCGCCTCTGATGCAGTGCGCAAACGCTTCGGTCTGACACGCGTCGCTAAATTGGGCAGCAATGAAAACCCAATGGGCACCGCCCCCGCTGTCAACGCCGCGACCACCCAAGCCTGTCATGAGATTGCGCTGTACCCCGACTCTGGCTGCCAGGCACTGCGCTCCGCACTCTCGGAAAAACTTGATGTTCCGGAAGATCGCTTCGTGTTCGGCAACGGTTCTGAGGATTTGCTGAGTGTCATCAGTCGAGTGTTTCTGGACCATGATGATGAAGTGGTTACCGTGGTGCCCTCATTCGGTTTGCATTTCATTTTTCCAGTGGCAGCCGGCGCTCGGGTAATCGGTGTTCCCATGACCGACCAAGGCACTTTTGACGTGGCGGCGATGATTTCCGCCCTTACACCGCATACCCATGTGCTGATGTTTTCCTGCCCCTCCAATCCGGTTGGCTGCACCTTGAGCGCAATCGAATTGAAGCAATTGCTCGATGCATTACCTCCCAAATGCTTGCTGGTGTTTGACGAAGCCTATTACGAATACGCTCAATGGGAGCCTGAGTACCCAGACTGCCTCGGCTTGATCCAGGCCAGCGGCAAGCCGTTTATCCTGCTTCGAACCTTCTCCAAGGCCTATTCATTGGCAGGTTTACGCATCGGCTATGGCATCGTCAGCGACCCGCTACTGGCCGATTTGATCAATCGCCTGCGCACCCCCTTCAATGTCAACCGAGTGGCCCAAGCCGCTGCGGTCGCCGCGCTGGCCGATGAAAATCATCTGAATGCCGGCCTCTCCCACGTCGCCAGCGAACGCCGACGACTGGAGATCGCACTGCAAGAGCAAGGCATCACAACTGCCCCCTCCATGGCTAACTTCCTCTTTTTCAGCACCCCTTATCCTGCCGAAGTCATCAACCAGGCATTGCTGCGCGAAGGGGTCATCATCAAGCCTTGGCGCGAAGCGGGATATACTCAGTACTTGCGGGTATCTATAGGAAGCTGTGAGGATAACGATCTTTTCCTCCATTCCTTGGCAAGAGTCCTTGCCGCACAAGAGACACGGACCGACTGATGATCAAAAATGCACCACAAGCGCTCTACCGACGCGCGAAGGATTTTGTGCTGGACCAACTTCGAGCGGGCGTTTGGAAACCTGGCGACCTGATCTATTCAGAGAACCAGTTGGTGCAAGAGCTGGGCATCTCGCGCATGACCGTCAATCGAGCCCTGCGCGAGCTGACCGAAGAAGGTCTATTGGTGCGGATTTCAGGTGTTGGAACATTCGTAGCCGAAAGCAAGCCGCAATCGAACCTGTTGCGCATCACCAACATCGCTGACGAGATTCTCGCTCGGGGTCATAGTTACGGCTGTCGCGTCCTGCACCTGGGACGCGAATCCGCATCGATGTCAGTCGCTTCCGCCCTGGGCCTGCCCACGGGCTCTTCGGTTTTTCATCTGGTTTGTGCGCACAGCGAAGAAGACGTGCCAGTGCAGCTTGAGGATCGTTACGTCAATCCCGAGCTGGTGCCAGAGTTCCTGAAACAAAAATTCGGCGAACACCTGCAACCGGCCAAATACCTTTTGCAAGTCATCAAGCCCGACGAAATGGAACATATCGTAGAGGCCTGCCACCCCAGCGCAGAGGAGAGCAAACATCTGCAAATCGATGCAACCGAACCTTGCCTGGCCCTCATACGCCGGACTTGGAGCCAAAACAAAATTGTCACCTTTGTGCGGCTCGTCCACCCCTCCTCCCGCTATCGACTGGGTAGTCGCTTACCCATGAATGCAGCGCACAGAGACGTCTGACTCTTCGACACATCTGCCGTAAAACTTGACCAGCGCCGCTTCCAAAGGGCGTCGGTCGCTTTCTGATTCATACATCACAATAGACCCAGGCCCTACGCCCGTAGTGACCGGAAAAAACGAAACTGATCACCCCCTCCCCTCAGCGTTTCCAGCCCTTTTTCCACCCATACACATCCGAGCAGATAAATGGCTGCTTGATTGGCTATGCCTGTATGTACAAGTATGTATTTACGCGGTAAAGTCGATCCGTCACCTCGACACGCTTAAACGAAAAAATGGGCTCTGTGTACCACTCCCATAGCGACACACACGAGCTCCGTACCGCATCCGTGCGCTCAAGCGCTCTTTGGTCCTTAGGAATAAAAACAATGAAAAAATCTATTTTGACCCTCTCTGTACTGGCGTTGTGTGTGGCTGGCAGCTTTGCCTCGGCCAAGGAGTACAAGGAGTTGCGGTTCGGCGTTGACCCCTCTTATGCCCCCTTCGAGTCCAAAGCTGCCGACGGTAGCCTGGTGGGCTTCGATATCGACTTAGGCAATGCGATTTGTGCTGAATTGAAAGTGAAGTGCAAATGGGTCGAGAGTGATTTTGACGGCATGATTCCCGGCCTGAAAGCCAACAAATTCGACGGCGTGATCTCCGCCATGACCGTGACATCCTCGCGCGAAAAGGTCATCGATTTCTCCGATGAGCTGTTCTCCGTTCCCACCTCCTTCGTTTTCAAGAAAGGCTCTGGGCTGACCGAAGATATCAAGACGCTCGTCGGCAAGACGGTTGGTTATGAGCAAGGCACCACCGAGGAAGCTTATGCCAAGGCCGTACTGAACAAAGCCGGGGTCAAAACCCAAGCCTATGCCAACCAGGATCAGGTCTATTCGGACTTGGTGACTGGCCGTCTCGATGCCTCGATCCAGAATATGTTGCAAGCCGAAATGGGCTTCTTGAAGTCGCCGCAAGGGGCGAATTTTGAGGTAAGTAAAGCAGTCGAGCATGAACTGTTGCCCGCGAAAACCGCGGTAGGTCTCGCCCAAGGCAACGCCGACCTCAAGGCCCTGCTAAACAAAGGCATCAAGGCACTGCATGAGGATGGCAGCTATGTAGCCATTCAGAAAAAACACTTTGGTGATCAGAATATCTACAGCGGTAAATAACACGCTGCGCCCATTTTCGGATGGGCGTTTTTCTTGATTGACGAAGGGCTGTCCAATGCTAGAAAACCTATTGCAGACTCTAGGCTTCAGCCTAAAGGGTTTCGGCCCGCTGTTGCTGCAAGGCTCCTGGATGACTGTCAAATTGTCCGCACTGTGCTTGTTGCTGAGCGTGGGCCTGGGATTGATCGGTGCCAGCGCGAAACTCTCGAAGTCAGCCTTGCTACGCATCCCTGCGCAAGCCTACACCACGCTTATCCGCGGCGTGCCCGACCTGGTCTTGATGCTGCTGATCTTCTATAGCCTTCAGACGTGGCTGACGAATCTGACCGATGCCTTTGGCTGGGAATATATCGAAATCAATCCGTTCAGCGCAGGGGTCATCACCCTGGGCTTCATCTACGGTGCGTATTTCACCGAAACCTTCCGCGGAGCGATTCTCGCCGTTCCAAAGGGGCAATTAGAAGCAGCCACGGCCTATGGCCTGACCCGCGCCCAACGATTCCGCCTGGTGCTTTTCCCGCAAATGATGCGCTTTGCATTACCGGGCATTGGCAACAACTGGATGGTGATCCTGAAAGCGACCGCACTGGTCTCGATCATTGGTCTGGCTGACTTGGTCAAGGTTGCCCAGGATGCAGGAAAGAGTTCCTATCAACTGTTCTTCTTCTTGGTCCTTGCAGCGTTGATCTATTTGGTTATCACCACCGCATCAAACTATGTCTTGCGCAGGCTGGAAAGTTTTTACGCCGCAGGAACTCGGGAGGCCGTGCGATGATCGAGCTATTGCAAGAATATTGGAAACCCTTCCTGTACCACGATGGTTATCACATCACGGGCTTGGCGATGACACTATGGCTGCTCAGTGCCTCGCTCTTCTTCGGCTTCTTGATGGCGGTCCCGCTGTCGATTGCCAGGGTATCAAGCAACCTTTTCGTGCGCTGGCCCGTGCAGTTCTATACCTATTTGTTCCGTGGCACGCCTCTGTATATACAGCTATTGATCTGCTACACCGGCATCTACAGCCTCGCTGCGGTGCGCTCCCAACCGCTGCTTGATGCATTCTTTCGCGATGCATTGAACTGCACCATCCTGGCCTTTGCCTTGAACACTTGCGCCTACACCACGGAGATCTTCTCCGGGGCGATTCGCAACATGAATCATGGTGAAGTCGAAGCAGCAAAGGCCTTTGGGCTTCGAGGATGGAAGCTTTACACCTACATCATCATGCCGTCTGCATTGCGTCGCTCACTGCCGAACTACAGCAACGAAGTGATACTGATGCTGCATTCCACCACGGTCGCTTTCACCGCCACGGTACCGGACATCCTCAAGGTTGCCAGAGATGCCAATTCAGCAACATTTCTGACCTTCCAATCGTTCGGCATCGCCGCAGCGATTTACCTCACTATCACTTTCTCTCTGGTCGGTCTGTTCCGTCTGGCTGAGCGCCGTTGGCTGTCGTTCCTCGGCCCAGCTCATTAATTCAGGGTGCTTGAATATGTACAAACTGACCGTAGAAAACCTGCATAAAAGTTATGGCGACCACGAAGTCCTCAAGGGTGTTTCACTGAACGCAAAGGCCGGCGACGTCATTAGCCTGATCGGTGCCAGCGGGTCGGGCAAAAGCACCTTTTTGCGCTGTATCAATTTTCTGGAAATCCCTAGCAACGGCGCCATGAGTCTCGACAATCAGCCGATACGCATGATCCATGACCACCACGGCATGCGCGTTGCAAACGCAGATGAACTGCAGCGACTGCGCACGCGACTGGCGATGGTATTCCAGCATTTCAATCTGTGGAGCCACATGACCGTGCTCGACAACATCACAATGGCCCCTCGCCGAGTGTTGGGGGTCAGCAAGAAGGATGCAGAGGAGCTGGCTCGGCGTTACCTGGACAAGGTTGGTTTACCATCGCGAGTTGCCGATCAATACCCGGCCTTTCTCTCGGGCGGCCAGCAGCAGCGCGTCGCGATAGCCCGGGCGCTGGCCATGGAACCGGAAATCATGCTGTTCGACGAACCGACGTCTGCCCTGGACCCTGAACTAGTAGGAGAAGTGCTGAAGGTCATTCAGGGCCTCGCCGAAGAAGGCCGAACCATGATCATGGTGACGCACGAAATGAGCTTCGCTCGTAAGGTATCGAACCAGGTGTTGTTCTTGCACCAAGGGCTCGTAGAAGAGCAAGGACCGCCTGAGGAAGTGCTGGGGAACCCCAAGAGCGAGCGTTTGCAGCAATTTCTCAGCGGCAATCTGAAATAACCGAAGTGCCTTAAGCCGGCTGGTCGCTTACCGCGCCTGAAAAATGTTCTCAGGCGCGATTGAGGCCGAAATGGTTCGCCGTTCTGTTGACTAGAAGAGCCCCGTGCGAGAGCAATCCCAGCGCCTTGCTATGGCTCAGCTCATGATCCCTGGCTGAAACTGTCACAGCGCGCCCAGTGCGCAAAGCTTGATGGCAAAACCTGCATCAATGCCATTCGAACGAAAAAACTAATCACGTGAAGATATTCATGCCGACAACAATAGCGGTCAAAAATCTGCTTGATTAAGCTTGTATATACATGATTATATTTACTCGCCAGATGTAGCGAAAACCAACAATAAGCTGCAAGTCATTTCGAGAGGATTACCGGTGAGCAAACCACTCCATTTCCGCAATATCGAAATCCGCGCCCCTCGCGGTAACACGCTGACCGCCAAGAGCTGGCTGACCGAAGCGCCGCTGCGGATGTTGATGAACAACCTCGATCCGGAAGTGGCCGAGAACCCCAAGGAGTTGGTGGTCTACGGTGGCATCGGCCGCGCGGCGCGCAACTGGGAGTGCTACGACAAGATCGTCGAAAGCCTCACCAACCTGAACGACGACGAAACCCTGCTGGTGCAATCCGGCAAGCCGGTGGGCGTGTTCAAGACCCACAGCAACGCCCCGCGCGTCCTGATCGCCAACTCCAACCTGGTGCCGCACTGGGCCAGTTGGGAACACTTCAACGAACTCGACGCCAAGGGCCTGGCCATGTACGGCCAGATGACCGCCGGCAGCTGGATCTACATCGGCAGCCAGGGCATCGTCCAGGGCACGTATGAAACCTTCGTCGAGGCTGGTCGCCAGCATTACGATTCCAACCTCAAGGGCCGTTGGGTGCTGACCGCCGGCCTGGGCGGCATGGGTGGCGCGCAACCACTGGCCGCGACCCTGGCCGGTGCGTGCTCGCTGAACATCGAGTGCCAGCAGGTGAGCATCGATTTCCGCCTGAAAACCCGCTACGTCGACGAGCAGGCCAAAGACCTCGACGACGCCCTGGCGCGCATCGAGAAATACACCGCTGAAGGCAAGGCGATTTCCATCGCGCTGTGTGGGAACGCGGCGGAAATCCTGCCGGAAATGGTCCGTCGTGGTGTGCGTCCGGACATGGTCACCGACCAGACCAGCGCCCACGACCCCCTCAACGGCTATCTGCCGGCCGGCTGGACCTGGGACGAATACCGTGCCCGCGCCAAGACCGAGCCCGCCGCCGTGGTGAAGGCCGCCAAGCAATCGATGGCCGTGCACGTCAAAGCCATGCTGGCCTTCCAGAAAATGGGCGTGCCGACCTTCGACTACGGCAACAACATCCGCCAGATGGCCCAGGAAGAAGGCGTCGAGAATGCCTTCGACTTCCCGGGTTTCGTCCCGGCCTACATCCGTCCGCTGTTTTGCCGCGGCATCGGCCCGTTCCGCTGGGCGGCGCTGTCCGGTGACCCGCAGGACATCTACAAGACCGACGCCAAGGTCAAGGAACTGATCCCCGACGACGCCCACCTGCACAACTGGCTGGACATGGCCCGCGAGCGCATCAGCTTCCAGGGCTTGCCGGCACGGATCTGCTGGGTTGGCCTGGGCCAGCGCGCCAAGTTGGGCCTGGCGTTCAACGAGATGGTGCGCAGCGGTGAGTTGTCGGCGCCGATCGTCATCGGTCGCGACCACCTCGATTCCGGCTCCGTGGCCAGCCCCAACCGTGAAACCGAGTCCATGCAGGACGGCTCCGACGCCGTTTCCGACTGGCCGCTGCTCAATGCCCTGCTCAACACCGCCAGTGGCGCGACCTGGGTGTCGCTGCACCACGGTGGCGGCGTCGGCATGGGCTTTTCCCAGCACTCGGGCATGGTGATCGTCTGCGACGGTACTGACGAAGCGGCCGAACGGATTGCCCGTGTACTGCACAACGACCCGGCGACCGGCGTGATGCGCCATGCCGATGCCGGTTACCAGATCGCCATTGATTGCGCGAATGAGCAAGGCTTGAACCTGCCAATGATCACTCTTGTTAAAGGAGCCAAAGCATGAAAACACTTAACGTTATCCCAGGCCAATTGAGCCTTGCCCAACTGCGTGCCGTTTACCAGCACCCAGTAAAAATCACCCTCGACCACAGTGCCTCTGCGCAAATTGAAGCCAGTGTCGCTTGCGTGGAGCAGATCCTCGCCGAGAATCGCACCGCCTACGGTATCAATACCGGTTTCGGCCTGCTGGCCTCGACCCGTATCGCCAGTGAAGATCTGGAAAATCTGCAACGTTCGCTAGTACTGTCCCACGCCGCTGGTGTGGGTGAGCCGATCAGCGATGCGCTGGTGCGGTTGATCATGGTGCTCAAGGTCAATAGCCTCAGCCGTGGTTTCTCCGGCATACGCCGCGTGGTGATCGATGCTCTGATAGCATTGATCAACGCCGAGGTGTATCCGCATATTCCGTTAAAAGGTTCGGTCGGCGCATCTGGTGACTTGGCACCTTTGGCGCACATGTCCCTCGTGCTGCTGGGAGAAGGCAAAGCCCGTCATAAGGGCGAATGGCTGGAAGCCACCGAAGCACTGAAGGTGGCCGGTTTGGCGCCGTTGACGCTGGCTGCCAAAGAGGGTTTGGCGTTGCTCAACGGTACCCAGGTGTCCACTGCTTATGCTCTGCGCGGTTTGTTCGAGGGCGAAGACCTGTTTGCAGGCGCCTTGGCCATCGGTGCGTTGACGGTCGAAGCTGTCTTGGGCTCCCGCTCGCCGTTTGACGCACGTATCCATGCCGCTCGCGGCCAGAAGGCCCAGATTGATACAGCTACTGCTTATCGCGACCTGCTGGGCCAAAGCAGTGAGGTCGCCGATTCGCACAAAGACTGCGGCAAGGTCCAAGATCCCTACTCTCTACGCTGCCAACCTCAAGTCATGGGCGCATGCCTGACCCAGCTCCGTCAGGCCGCGGAAGTATTAGTCGTCGAAGCGAATGCCGTATCCGATAACCCACTGGTCTTTGCCGTTGAAGGTGACGTGATCTCTGGCGGCAACTTCCACGCCGAGCCAGTGGCCATGGCCGCAGACAATATGGCATTGGCCATTGCTGAAATCGGCTCGCTGAGCGAGCGCCGCATTTCGTTGATGATGGACAAACACATGTCACAACTGCCGCCGTTCCTGGTAGCCAATGGCGGCGTGAACTCGGGCTTCATGATTTCTCAGGTGACAGCAGCAGCGCTGGCCAGCGAGAACAAGGCGCTGGCTCACCCCCATTCCGTAGACAGCCTGCCCACATCCGCAAATCAGGAAGATCACGTATCGATGGCACCCGCGGCCGGCAAACGGTTGTGGGAAATGGCTGAAAACACCCGTGGAATCCTGGCTGTGGAGTGGCTAGCGGCCTGCCAAGGCCTGGACTTGCGTGACGGCTTGAAGACGTCGCCCAAGTTGGAACTGGCCCGGAACAGTCTGCGAAGCAAAGTGGCCTATTACGAGAAGGACCGTTTCTTCGCGCCGGATATCAATGCAGCCAGTGAGTTATTGGCTTCCGGCTGCTTGAACGACTTGGTATTGAATAAGTTGTTGCCCAGCATCTGATAGATGATATCCGCCATGAACAAATGATGACTGCGTTAGGCACAGCGTTTTATGGCTGTGCCTAACGCGCGTAGGCGATCGCCTCGAAATACTGACACTCAAATCCACCGGGCCATCACAAGGATGACCGCTGGAAGTGCTAATCCTGCCAGCATGGTCTGGCAAGCGATGATCCCAGCCATAAGGGGGGCGTCTCCCCCTAATTGCCTTGCCATGATGTAGGAGGATGAGGCTGTGGGCAGTGCCTGGAATAGAAGTGCTGCAACCGCGGCCTTTCCTTCAAGTTCGAACAGGTGGCACGCCCAAAGCGTAACCAGTGGCATGATTAGAAACTTGGTCAGCGACGAGTAACCCACCGGGCGAAACCATTGCCTTATGCTTCCGAACTCAAGCGCAGCACCAACGCAGAGCAATCCGAGCGGCAGTGACGCTTGTCCCAAGGCCTTGAGCATCGGCTCAATACCGACAGGCAGTCCCCAGCCCGAGACCTGGACCAATCCGCCGGCGAAGCACGCGAGTATCAGTGGGTTCAATGCCAACTGCTTGAGGACTTTGCTAAATGGCATCCTGCCGGCTGATCCGTACTTCGCGAACACCATTACGCACAGCATGTTCACACTGGGCACTATGGCCGCGTTCGCGACCGCTGCCAGGGCTATACCCTGCACACCGAACAAGCCCGCGGCTGCCGACACGCCTACGTAGTTATTGAAACGTATCCCACCCTGAAAAACCGAAGTGAACGCAGCATCGTCCATGGTGATCAGCGACTTCGCGCCCAACAACATTAGCGATACCACCACAGTCGAGAACACGAGTACCGAAACCATGCTTTGAAAGGGCACGCCATCAAGGTTGGCGGTCGCCAGTCCGTGAAAGAAAAGTGAAGGCAGCAACACGTAGTACGCCAAGCGCTCTGCCTGTGCCCAAAAAGTATCCGTCAGAAAATGACGACGCTTGAGCCACGCGCCCAGCATGATCAGTAGTGCGATGGGCAACAAGGCAGTCAACAAGGAAAGGGTCATACGCGTGCCTTGGTTTTTTGTGCCGACGGTTCACATCCCACAATCAGTCGGCTCATCAGCGGCATGTCTACGGCAGGTCCAGTAATCATGGTGCCCTCAAGAACTCACTTGTACGAGGACCACGATAAGAGGTCGGACTCCAAAATAAAAACGTTTTAAACTTCAGCAATCAACAAGTATTACTCATGGTTTATCGTGCAAGACATGCGCTTTCACCGCGTTCGCCAGGGCTGCCGCCAGTCGCCCAAGGGGACGATCTTCGCGCTCCAGCAATACCACGCGCCTGGTTTTTTGAGGGATGCCGAAAGGCCCAACGGCCAGTGTTTTCAAGCTTGCGACTTGATGTCCAGAGAGCGGAATGATGGATACGCCCAGCCCGCTTGAGACCATCTGGATAATCGCATCCTGGCTATCCAGTTCCATGCTGGTCTGCACGCGCAGCCGCATAGCGCGAAGCTCTCGCTCAATGGTACGACCTGCCCAGGCGCGACGATCAAATCGAATGAACGGCTGGCTTTTGAGTAGAAGCTTCAAGTCCTCATGCGCATGGGACGCCGGCGCGATGATCCAGAACCCTTCCTCGTAAAGTACCGTGCTTGCCAGGCCATAAGGGTGTGGCTTCACCGGCTCCGTGGTGATCGCAACGTCAAGCTCGCCCGCCTCCATGCGCGAGGCCAACTCAGCGGACATTCCCGACGCAACAGTGATGCGCAGGTGAGGATGCTCAGCACGCATTGCCAACAACGCGAGGGGCAAGACGCTCGCCAGCGCTGTATGAATGGCACCGATTCTGAGCCTGCCGCGCAACTCAGTGTCGCCTCCAATCTCGGAGGAGATCCCGTCGTATAAGGCTAGAATTTCTCGCGCGTGCTCAACGGCAATATGGCCTGCATCCGTCAGCACCGGCAACCGTCGTGAGCGGTCAAACAGGAGCGTATTGAAATCCTCCTCCAATGACCGAACATGAAGGCTGACCGCTGATTGGGTCAGGTGCACGGCGTCCGCTGCCCGAACAAAAGAACCGTATTGGGCAATGGCAAGCAGTGTTCGAAGCGCGCGTAATGACATGGCCATTCATCCTGCAAATTGATGGCCGAGCTTACCAGTTGGGCAGGCGCATGGTTTGGATGAAGCCTCGTTCCTGCCTGGTGATAGTCGCGCGCTTTATACCGGAGTGACCGTGGATTTCTAAGAGCGATAATGACTGAAGCTTTGCGGTTTCAGTCATTTAGCTAGACAGTCCGGCAGTCTGCTCACTGTCGCTCGTCTTTCGGACCGGGCTCATGTCACGACAAAACATTCGCCTGTACTCAGACGGCGAGGTGCCGAGCTGAACGCCGAATTGTTGCCTCAAGGATAAGGGGGTGCCAAACCCTGCTTCACCCGCCACACACTCAATGGGCAGGTCAGTCGTTTCCAACAGTTCCTGCGCCCTGACAACGCGCTGGGCATTCAACCATTTAGAGACGGTGCTGCCGGTAGCCTCCCTGAAGCGCCGAGTGAAAGTGCGCCGACTCATCTTTGCCCTGTCCGCCAGGACGTCGAGCGTCAGGTCACTGGACAGATTCATCCGAGCCCATTCCAGTACGTCAGACAAATGCGTCTCTCTAGATAGGTGCGGCACAGGATATTCTATGTATTGAGCCTGCCCCCCCTGCCTATGTGGCGGTGTGACCAGCATTTTCGCGGTGCGATTCGCGGCCTCGGCTCCAAGTCGTTCGCGAACCAAATGAAGGCAACAATCAATTGCCGCCACGGTTCCTGCTGACGTCACGATATTCTCAGCGCTGA
The DNA here is from genome assembly GCF_024749045.1 of Pseudomonas sp. B21-028. Lineage (NCBI taxonomy): Bacteria > Pseudomonadati > Pseudomonadota > Gammaproteobacteria > Pseudomonadales > Pseudomonadaceae > Pseudomonas > Pseudomonas sp. B21-028. The sequence continues at coordinate 2,623,641 of NZ_CP087184.1, read as the reverse complement.
CATAAAGCACTTCTGGCCTGAAACGAACATTTGGGAAGCGTCGCGCAAACTCGTCTCGAGCAGTCCAATGCGTGGTCGCTTCTTTGCCATCAAGTAGCCCGGCATCTCCAAGCACGAATGCGCCTAGACACAACCCAACGATGAGCTTTCCTTCGGAATTGGCGAGTTGAAGCGCTTTCACAAGTTCGGCAGATGCACAAACCGCTTGATCCCCCCACGCAGGGATGATGATCAGGTCAGATGCCGCCATCAACTCCAGGCCCTGAGTGACCTCTAAACCGAGGCCTTGATCGCTTGCCACCATTCCCGGCGTCTCTGCGCAGTATTTGATCTCGTAATGAGGCTCGCCAGGCGCGGACTGAGTTGCCCCCAACACCATCCCGGGTACAGAAAGATGGAACAGGCTTACGCCATCAAAAGCCAAGACAGCAACACGTATGGAATGCATCAGGTAGCCTCGGTTTGACCCAATGGGCTTGTCGTTACGCTCGCAGGTATCTGGGCGCGCGCCCTCGGTTAAATGCTTGGCAGAGGCTGAATTGAGCTGTCGCCTCCCCCTCTTTCCGTTCTGGAAACGAAAAACTGATTGGCCCGATTATATCGAAATATGTCATTCAGGCCACTGTCAGCCTTGAAAGCATTCAGCAAGAATGCAGCCTTGAGGTACCAACTGGAGACTGAATTCATGAGTTTTAAAACGCTTCGCTTTGCACTAAGCATGGCTTGCGCAGCCGCGACCACGTCGGCATTCGCGGGCACAAATGCCCCAACGGCACCTGACGCGTCCCCTAAAATGGATCTACAGCAAGTTCGTAACGCGACGGCCAAAATCACCTACGGTGAAACGACATTCCTGATCGATCCGATGCTCGCCAAAAAGGGCGCTTACCCAGGATTTGAAAATACCTACCGCAGTAACCTTCGAAATCCATTGGTTGATCTGACCGAGTCACCTTCTGAGGTTATCGCCGGCGTCGACGCAGTGATCGTCACTCACACGCACCTTGATCACTGGGACGACGCCGCGCAAAAAGCCCTACCTAAAGACATCCCTTTATTCACTCAACATGAGGACGATGCGAAGCTGATTCGTTCACAAGGCTTCAAGAATGTGCGCGTCCTGGAAGGCGACGCTGAATTCGGCGGCGTCAGAATTACGAAAACCGGTGGTCAACATGGCACAGATGAAATGTATGCCGTGCCAGCCCTGGCAAAGCCGTTAGGTGAAGCCATGGGGGTGGTCTTTCAAGCGCCAGGCTACAAGACCCTTTACCTTGCCGGTGACACGGTCTGGCGTAAAGAGGTAGACCAGACCATTGAGAAGTATCACCCCGAAGTGATCGTACTGAATGCAGGCAAGGCAATGATGACCGGATATGAGGGGTCAATCATCATGGGTGAGGAAGATGTCCTACGCGCCGCTCAGGCTGCGAAATACGCGAAGATCGTCGCCGTACACATGGATGCAATCAATCACATGTCCCTGACTCGTGAAGAACTGCGCACCTATGTCAAGAAGCACGGTATTGAGAACCGTGTAGCGATTCCGGAAGACGGCGCTTCACTGGAGTTCTGATTTATTGGGCCCCAGTTGACGCTGGTTTACCGACGCAAACAGCTCGACTCAAGAAAATGTCATCACGTTGTTTCCTTACGGGAAACTGATTTCAAGCAGCAGTTGGATGCCCTTGATTCCGGGTGTCGACTAGACTCTAGGGCCCTTCGGGGCCCTTGATTTCAATTGTTTCCCAATAGCCGAGGGGGGGCGTAAACCCCTACGGTAGATTTCGACTTACCGGGTCAAAGCGCTCAACGATCGGCATAATCGACTTCGAGAGGATCTTAATGCCGCAAAATCCAGAACAATTTAAAGGGATCAATACCAATCATGAAAGACGCCACCATCGCACTGCACCATGGCTTCACGTCGGACCCGACCACCAAGGCTGTCGCAGTGCCTATCTATCAGAATGTTGCCTTCGAATTCGATAACGCCCAACACGGCGCCGACCTGTTCAACCTGGACGTGCCGGGCAACATTTACACCAGAATCATGAACCCCACCAATGATGTGCTGGAACAAAGGATGGCCGCCCTCGAAGGCGGCGTGGCAGGGCTGGCCGTATCGGCCGGCAGCGCGGCAATCCATTATGCGATCCAAACGTTAACCCGCGCAGGTGACAATATCGTCACCACTCCACAGCTCTATGGCGGCACCTACACTCTCTTCGCACACCTGTTGCCAAGCTTTGGCGTGGAGGTGCGTTTTGCCCGAGATGACTCTGCCGAGGCTATCGCCGAACTGATCGACGACAACACCAAGCTGGTGTACTGCGAAAGCATCGGCAACCCGGCGGGTAACATCATTGATCTCGAAGCCTTGGCTGAAGCTGCTCACACCCGCGGCGTACCGCTGATGGTCGATAACACGGTGGCTACGCCTATCCTGTGCAAGCCGATTCAGTTTGGGGCCGATATCGTTGTGCATTCCGTGACCAAGTACGTCGGCGGACACGGCAATTCCCTGGGCGGTGTGATCATCGACAGCGGCAACTTCCCATGGACTCAATACCCGGAAAAATTTCCCAGTCTCAACCAGCCCGAGCCGGCGTACCATGATGTGATTTATACCGAGAAGTTCGGGCCCGCCGCCTTCATCGCGCGCGCACGCACAGTGCCATTGCGCAACACCGGCGCAGCACTGGCACCCATGAACGCGTTCCTGCTGCTGCAAGGCCTGGAAACGCTCGCGCTGCGCATGGAGCGTCACACCGACAACGCCCTGAAAGTTGCGCAATTCCTGCAGAGCCATGCTGAAGTGGAATGGGTCAGCTACGCCGGCCTCCCGGACCATCCTCATCACGCACTGGCACAAAAATACATGCAGGGTAAACCGTCGGCGATCCTATCGTTTGGTTTGAAGGGCGGCTATGACGCAGGCGTGCGCTTCTATGATGCTCTGCAAATCTTCAAGCGACTGGTCAACATCGGTGACGCCAAGTCTCTCGCCTGCCATCCGGCTTCCACCACCCATCGGCAAATGAACCAGCAGGAACAAGCAAAGGCTGGCGTGAAGCCCGAAATGATTCGTCTGTCGGTAGGAATTGAGGCGATTGAGGACCTGATCGCTGATTTGCACCAAGCCCTGGGGCCAACTCAACGTCGAGGCTAGTCGTCGCCGCGACGATACGCGTTCCTGAGTATCACGAAGGCATCCGAAAAAATCCGGCTCGAGCGGCCTGACGCTTACGGCCGGATCCGGGTTTCAACTGCGACCTCGGGTGACAAAGCAATCGAGTGCGGAAATTCGGGAGCATAGCCAGGAAAGTCGTACTAACCAGGCTGGAAGATCAGGCGACGGGAACAGTCATGTACTCAATTATTGATGAAAAGACCGCCCTGGCCGCTACCGCTCTATCATTGGTGCGTGATGGACGGGTCGGATTGGACGCCACGATTCTTGATCAATCTTCACGTTGCGCCAAGCACTTCGACATGAGGCAGGGCTCGCAGATCATGATGAACATGCGGATTATCACGCTGCCGTTGCTAACGATGAGGCGCCATGGACAGTAGGCGAACTGATGCAGCGCCTTGATGGTGCTCGGCTTCAATATAGCCCAGGAACCGGATGGCGTTAGCACTCACTAACGGTTCCATATTCGATACTGCTCCCGATCTACTCTAGCGCCGCATCTACAACACGAAGATAGGAGTCTATTCCCTCAATTACCGTCTGCAGCTTCTGCCTAAGCACTGGTAGCTCCGAAGCTGTTAGCGCATGAGGCCTCCCAGCCATCCTAAGAAAAGCTGCCAACGCCAGGTCAGAATGCTTCACCAAGGCCACTAAGTGCATCCCACTGGGGCCGTTGCTCCCAGCCATCCAGTTCTTCACCGTTTTCTCATTTGCATTGGTCCACCTCATCAGTGTTTTCGTCGCCTGGTGCGTTCCTCCGAGCTCCATATGCAGGGCCCTGGCAATGCCTGCTGCGTACTGCCGTTGAGCCAGAAAAGAATTGCCCGTTTTCGAGAACATTTTTCCCTCCCCGGTCTTCTACCTTAATTAGAGCCACTTTTTACAAAACGAAGTCACTGTTCACGCCTACCTGCTTGCTTCAGCGGCGACTAAACAGATCGAGGACTTGCCGATGCAAAGTCTCATTGGCGCGTACAACACTAGCAGTGCTTCAAGCACCGCCCTAGCGGCGGCGTATGTGCGCATGTCCACGGAGCATCAGCAATATTCGACCGAGAATCAGCTCGATACGATCCGCGTTTACGCAGCGACTCACGCTCTGGAAATAAACAAGATATACACCGATGCGGGTAAAAGCGGCTTGCGCTTAGAAGGCCGAGACGCGCTCAAGCAACTTTTCTATGACGTGGAGAAAGGGTTAGCCGATTATTCGACCGTTCTTGTCTATGACGTCAGCCGCTGGGGTCGCTTTCAAGATCCCGATGTGAGCGCCAGTTACGAGGTGCGCTGCCGCCAGGCTGGAGTATCCGTCCAGTACTGCGCAGAGCAGTTTACTAACGACGGTTCACCTGTATCTAACATTCTCAAAAGCGTGAAGCGCATGATGGCAGGCGAATACAGCCGAGAATTGTCGGTTAAGGTCTTTGCCGGCCAATCCCGGCTCATTGAGCTAGGGTATCGCCAAGGCGGCGCGGCGGGTTTCGGATTGAGGCGGCAGCTGGTCGATGGGCACGGCGCAGCCAAGAACGAACTAGCGATTGGGGAGCATAAAAGCATCCAAACTGACCGTGTCATTTTAGTGCCTGGGCCTCCCGCTGAAATTGAGATTGTGCATCACATTTATCGGCTTTTTGTCGAGGAAGGAAGGAACGAACGCGAAATCGCAAACTGGCTGAACTCTCAAGGGATTCTCAATGATCGAGGCAGATTATGGTCGAGAGGCACGGTGCATCAGGTTCTGATCAATGAAAAGTATGTTGGCAATAACGTGTGGAATCACACCTCATTCAAATTGAAGGAAACACATAAGCAGAACCCGCCTGAGGAGTGGGTCAGAGCGGATGAAGCGTTTCGTCCCATCGTCAGCCTCATCCTATTCAAAGGTGCTCAATCGATCATCCAAACGCGCTCCTATCGCATGCCCGATGAGGAAATGCTGCAGGCACTGAAGGCAATCTATCAACGTATTGGATATCTGTCAGGCCTAGTTATAGACGAGTCAGAAGGATGTCCCTCAAGTAGCGCATATCTCCAAAGGTTTGGGAGCTTGCTTCGGTGCTATTCGCTAATCGGATACTCACCAGCACGCGACTACAAATACATCGAAGCCAACAAACGTCTTAGGCAAATGCACCCGCTGCTCCTTCAAAAAACGACTCAGAAAATTGTCGAAATGGGCGGTAGCGTTTCGGTAGATCCGAGCACTGACCTCATCTTGGTTAACAAAGAAATATTAATATCGCTGGTGCTGAGTCGCTGCCAAGTGTTACCGAGTGGCAGCAAGAGGTGGAGCATCCGCTTCGAACATGGTTTGAGCCCCGACTTAACAATCGCGGTTCGCATCAAGGAAGGAGAAGAAGCCGCCTTGGATTACTACATTCTGCCAACAATCGATGTTGGCTTCCCTCGGCTGCGTCTTGCTGAAAGAAATCAGGCCAACCTCGAAATTTACCGGTTCGACACCTTGGATATCCTTTCGGAGCTCTCACGCCGCAGTGATTCTAGGAGGGTTGCATGACTGCTATCGAGACCCATCGCCGAGCCCTGATGCACGTTGCCGAAGAAACGACAATTCAGCTTGTGCCAATTGAGGAGATTCGGGTGCTCAATCCACGAGCGCGAAACAAGCAGGTCTTCGCCAGGCTTGTTGAAAACATCTCCGCGTTAGGTCTGAAACGCCCGATTACCGTGGCACCTACCACGAGCGGCACCGAGCCCTATGAAATCGTTTGTGGCCAAGGTCGCTTCGAAGCATTGCAAGCTCTTGGCGAGAGAAAAATTCCGTGCATCGTGGTGAGCGCCAATGAAGCGGATCGGTACCTGATCGGGTTAGTTGAAAACCTGGCACGACGAAAACACACCAACCGAGAGCTTTTGATGTCAATCCAGATGCTGTCAGAGCGTGGGTATACCTGCCAGCAGATAGCCGAAAAAACCTGCTTGGATTCAGGCTACATCCAAGGAATTCTAGTGCTACTGCGGCAGGGAGAAGAACGACTAATCGCTGCGGTGGAGAAAGGTTGGTTATCAATAAAATTGGCGGTGGAGATTGCTCGCTCCAAGGATGTCGATCTGCAGCAGGCAATGATCGACGCCTACGAGAGCGGCGTACTCAAAGGCGAACAGTTGATGAGGGTGCGCCGCCTGGTTGATAGACGTAAAACTTTTGGCAAACGATACGGGCAACAAGCGCCTCGCACGGAAAAACCTACGCCTCAGAAGCTACTCAGCGCTTATCAGAACGAAGTCCGACGCCAGAAGGTGATGATTAAAAAGTCAGACATCAACGAACAGCGGCTGCTGATTATCGTCACCGCAATGCGCAAATTGCTCGCCGATGACTACTTCAAGACGCTACTTCGCAACGAAGATATTCCGGATATGCCCAAACCACTCGCTGACCGAATATTTGGGGTGACGCCGTGATGACAGAGGTCAAGCAGGCATTCGAGCATCGAGTTATTGCGGTTCCTTTAGATCGCATACTGCCCTCACGTAGGGTCGATCAACTGATACCAGGCAGTAAAAAGTACGCCAGCATCTTGAGCTCGATTAGGGAACTGGGAGTCGTTGAGCCGTTGGTGGTTCATCCCAAACCCCTCATCGCAGGGGGAGTAGCTTCATACTTGCTTCTGGACGGGCACTTTCGCTTAGAGGCGCTCAAGGCATTGGGGGCCATTGAGGCACTGTGCTTGATCTCCACTGATGATGAAGCCTTCACCTATAACCGCCAGATCAACCGACTGACACCGATTCAAGAGCATAAGATGATCCTATCTGCTCTGAAGAAAGGCATCGGCGCATCTCGAATTGCAGCTGTACTCGGGATCAATGTTGATCAAGTCCACGATAGAGAAAACTTACTCAAAGGAATAGCGCCTGAAGTGGCGGAGATGTTGAAGGTTCGCATGGTATCGCAGGACGTATTTCGCTCGCTGCGGCAAATGAAACCCATCCGCCAAATCGAAACGGTTGAAATGATGATTTCAGCGAACTGTTTTACTCGAAACTATGCGCGAATGGTCTTGGCAGCATCTCGTCCGGAGATGCTGATTGAGACGAGAAAAAAGCCGAGTGAAGTCAGTGCCGTCGACATTGCGCGCATGGAACGGGAGATGGAGAATCTTCAGCATGATTACAAGCAAGTCGAGGACACCCTGGGCGAGACAATGCTGGTTTTGGTTGTGACTAAAGGTTATCTAGTCCGCCTCTTGCGCAACGAAGCCATCGCAGGCTACGTCACTCGTTATTACTCTGAACTGCTGGAGGAGCTGATGTCTATCATGGAAGCGGTGACATCTGACGCCAGGCAGCTTGAACGGGAGTAGCGCTTGCCTGCCACGCTGTTCTCTTTCATGGAGGAACCACGATGTGGTATGAAATCTGCTCCTTTCCCGACTGTTCAAAATCAATCAAAACCAAATGGCGTTGAAGCCGCAATCATGGAGCTGACGCAATGGGGTGAGCAGCGCGGAGCATCAGAGATGACCGGCAATTGCACCCGATTAGCGCTGTTGCTTTTGGGGGTAAGACGGCCCTCTACGGCCGGCAGCTATTGGCCGATTCTGTTGGAAAAGTCGGCCTTGGTATCCATGGCAGAAAAGTACGCATCTGAGATTGAAATCCTTACTTTTGGCTAAAGCTTCCGGGCTCAGATTTCACGTAGCAGCGTGCAAAAATGGCGTTTTCCCCGGTCAATTTTCCAGGCAGTTTGAACGGAGCGACTTTTTCAACACTATCGGCCGATTGCTGCCACTAATCTCAGCAAGTACTTTCTCGGCCTACCGCGCTTTGGTTTCCGTCCCTTCCGCTGCTACGCTCTTGAGTCCTCGATTGGAGTCGAAACAATGCCCACCGAATATTCACTTTCTGATGTGCTCGAGCGGCTGTACCAAAATCAGCTCGCCTTGGAGGCCGCGGTGATGGAGCTGACCTTGAAGGTAGAAGACCAAGGTGCAGCGGAGATTGGTGCCAACGTCCGAGGTGCACTTCACACCATCGGAGAAAATGCCGGACACATCAAGCAGGGCTTGGCTAAGCTGAGAGCCCAGGGTCACTGATTTGACGGCCCATGCGATGGCGAGCTTGGCGACTATCTTTCGCGCAAAGCACAAAGACTGACATGACGAATATGCAGATTTCCCGCGCGCTGCGCGGCGAAATCGTGAAGATACGGGCGCTCTCAACCTCCCATTATGAAAGGTGGCGCACCTTGATAATCCTGCCCGAAGCTACCTTATGCTTGGGCTTGGCCATCCGAATAACCGTGTGCGGACCATCGGCCGTTGTTTCAACGAGCATGCCATTCCTGATTTCCATCACACTGAGTCCGGCTGCCAGCGTATTGATATAGGCCGCCTTAATCGCGCCTTTCGCCATGGCTGGAATTTTCTCTTCCAGCCGGCTCACCAGTTCATCATTTAACATCTGGTTGACGTCCATAACGAGCTCCGCATTTAGGCCAGCGCGGAACCAGCCATCATTGTTGCTGCGCTCCGTGGCAAGCCCCCCTTCCTTGGGAGGTAGGCGAGACGTGTCTGGCCGTCGGCACCACGTAAAACTTGTACGGAAATCACCATTAATGCCCCCATAAAAAACTCGCCGTCTTCGGCAAGATCTAATGACTGAGGAATGGCAATTCCAGCCTCAGAGAGCGGCTTTCAGGGGCGACTGTTCGGTCATTTTGATTCAGCTTTTTCCCGCGATGATAACGACCCCAATCCGCTCTGCCAGATTGAGCACCGTGTCGAACACAGTCGAGTCGCCGGTCAAGCTGCGTGACGCCCCCTGCGGATGAAGTGCGCCGTCAGGAATCCGGTCACCAAAGAGCACCACCGCACGTGCCGAATCATCCTGTCGCGACACCCAAGACAGCCCTTGCGCATCTGGATACTGACGGTGGATTGCCTCGGCCCATTTGCGCGTCGCAGGATATTGATCTTTCTCAGTGTCGATCAATTGTTTGCGCGTGATGCCCAGTTTCCGCAGTGGCACGCTGGACAGATCAACCAGGTGCAGCGGTTGGCTAACCTGGACGGCAGAATGCACCTGTCCAGTCAGCTTGCCTTTGTCGAAGCTCTTAAACCCAGCCGTATGGGGAACGTCGTGGAAGACGGTCTCCATCAAGGCGCAATCGACTGTCGTGCCGCCATACAAGGTGGGAATCGCCCGCCCCTGATCATCCTGGATCGGGCTGAAACGTGCGTTGCCGTGCACACCAGGATTGAATTGATCAGGCTGATACTTATCCTGGTGCACACGGTGAAGCACATCGCCTTTGGCGATCACGGTGAAAGTGACGTGCAACGTAGCCGCAGGCACTGGGGTAACGGACGCCGCAAAATCCGTGGGAGGCGTCGCCCTACCCTCACTGGACTCGGTACGCTGCTTAGCCATGGACAATGCCTTGGATTTCATCCTGTGCGGCAGCAATCACCCGATCAGGCGCCGATGCCAACAGGTCCTGAGGTCTTTTGCCTCCTAGAAAACTATTATCGGAGCGGAACCAGTAAGCCATACCCCAGCCGTCCTTGTGGGCACCAAAAGCCTGAATGACTTTGGCGAGTGCCTTGAGCGGCCGATAGCCCGCGTCTGGATCCAAGCCGTAACCAGGAAAATAGTCGACCCCACCGTGACTGATGGCAAAGATCTGCCCCTGCTTTTTCCATTTGTTGGGCTGGGCACTCGGGTTGCGGGTACTCAACTGGGCCACCTGGGCGATGTCCGCGGCGCTCAGCCAGTCACCGCTTTCCAAGACTGCTTTGCGGGCTTGGACCAGCATTGCCGCTTCCTTGAGCAGGCGAGGCGAAGGCGGCTTACGTGTCACAAACACCTCGGCCAGTCGCTCGAGCGACTTAGGGTCCTGACGCTCCTGCAGCACCTCATACATCGAGGAGGCCACGTTGGCGAAGTTTTCCGCCAACGCCTCAAATACACTGAGGTTGACCTGATCGAAAGACACGACCAATACTCGGTCCGCATGCGAGCGGCTTAAGCTAGCCCGAGCCTCCTTAGGCGTACCGACCAAGGTGGAGACGCCCGACTGCTCTGTAACGCTCATGGAAATCTCCTCACTAGTTATCTACGCTATCTAATCGTAGCATAGTCTGGATAACCCCAGCTCCAGCCTAAGCTCCATTCATCTGGATGCATAGGTAGGTTTGAGGGGAGCACGCCATGTCGTCGATCAGCACGGTGACTCTGGGACGAAAAGCCTAAGGATACGATCTTGGCTTTCAGGCGTGGCGAGCGAGCTGAAGACCAGCAATGGTGGACCGAGAGTTGGCATAACCCAGTTCAGCACTGCTTGAATTCCCGGGCGGTCCCGCTCTTCCCCCTAAGGGCCAAAGAGCTGCATCACATCAACCTAAGAAGGTGTTCTCACGGCCAACAGTTTGGCATTGCGCTCAAGGCACCGCTGATCGCGGGGATCGATACCCTTCGCGACCAGCGCCCTGGCGATATCACGCAGAGCTCGAGCATCGCGTAGGCCTTTTCAGGATAAGTACCGAGCGAAATACGAGGCTCTTTGCCCGCCCAAGAAAAACGGAAGTACCAGCTCTTGGTGCCCTTCGTATTCACGAAAGGCGCGAGGCCATCAAAATCAGGAAGGGTGAAGTTTTTGGCGCGAGGCTTGGCGTGTCGGACCGCCGCAATGGCAAGGACCATCGTATTAACTCCACTCGTAAATTCGCAGCCTGCTCAGAAGCTTTCGCCAGTAGCAAATTCTCGCCACTGCCGGTGAGCATCTGGCTGCTGGATTAACTGATCATCTGCTTGTTCAGATTGCTTTGATAAGATTCATGCCGACGATCAGGCCCAGCAGGCAGAGCCCGGATAAAAGCACGAGCTTCAGGCAAATAGACATGGCATCGAACATGGGACTGCCTCATGGATGAACAATATTTTTTGTCAGTCAGATAAGTGCTTTCACCTACTCGGCGTTGGCACTACGCGCAGCCTGCAAAAGCAAGACTGCGCGATTGTGCGTTTCAGCATTCGTGTGGGCGGCCGCAGAGACGGCGCTACATTTCGGTCAGTGCTTGACCATCACGTGGCGAATCACGGTGTAATCCTCCAAGCCGTACATCGACATGTCTTTGCCGTAGCCGGACTGCTTTACACCACCGTGTGGCATCTCGCTCATCAGCATGAAATGGGTATTGACCCAAGTGCAGCCGTACTGCAGGCGTGCTGCAAGTCGGTGAGCTCGCCCTACATCAGAGGTCCACACCGATGATGCCAGGCCATAATCAGAGTCGTTTGCCCAAGACAGTGCCTGCGCCTCGTCTTCAAATTCGGTCACGGAAACCACCGGGCCAAAAATCTCCCGGCGCACCACTTCGTCGTCTTGCCTCGCGCCGGCAAGTACCGTGGGTTCGAAGAAGTATCCGGGACCTTCTACGCGTTTCCCTCCCGTCACGACTTCTATGTGTGGCAGTAACCGTGCTCGATCCACGAAGCCGACAACACGGTCCAAGTGCTGTTGGGTGATCAGCGGCCCCATCTCAGTCTCAGGATCATCCTGAAGACCAAACTTGATACTTGATACGGCGATGCCGAGCTTTTCAACGAGGCGAGCGTAAATGCCTTTTTGCACATAGATCCGGCAGGCTGCGGTGCAATCCTGGCCAGCGTTATAGAAACCGAAATTACGTATGCCCTCTACAGCCGCATCGATGTCTGCGTCCTCGAAAATGATCACGGGGGCTTTGCCTCCCAATTCCATATGCATACGCTTAACGGTGTCAGCGGTACCGGCGATGATATGACTGCCGGTGGCCACTGACCCCGTCAGTGAGACCATCCGCACTTTCTCGTGGGTAGTAAGCGGCTTGCCTACACTGGGCCCTCGTCCGAACACAACATTGACCACGCCTGCTGGGAAAACCGTGGCCATTAACGAGCCTAACTTAAGCGCCGTCAGCGGTGTCTGTTCGGAAGGCTTGAGGACAACGGTATTACCGGCCGCCAGGGCGGGAGCCAGTTTCCACGCGGCCATCATCAGTGGATAGTTCCAAGGCGCAATCGAGGCGACGACGCCCACCGGGTCGCGACGGATCATCGAAGTATGGCCTGGCAAATACTCGCCCGCCGCCGAGCCTTGCAGGCACCGGCTCGCACCCGCGAAAAAACGAAATACATCAGAGACGCCAGGCAGTTCGTCGCCCAAGGTGGCCGCGTAAGGTTTGCCACAATTATTCGATTCCAGCCGGGCCAGTTCTACGGCATGGCTATCGATGAGGTCAGCCAGTTTGAGCAACAACAGCGAGCGATCCTTTGGCGTGGTCTGGGACCAGCTCTCGAAGGCGGCGTCAGCGGCTTGCACTGCGCAATCAACCTGCGCAGGCGTAGCCTCGGCAATGTCCACTAGCGCGATCCCCAGAGAAGGGTTCATTACCGCGAGCCGCTCGCCTTCGCCTGCGACCAATTCGCCGTTGATGAGCATTTTAATGTGCATAGGCGTCTCCAATGAGTGCAGGCGCCAGATGCCTGCACTCAGAAAGAATTTAGATTTAACGGACAATAAGTTGCTGACTAAGCCAGCCGTCCAGTTGGGGAGTCACGGCAGGTTTGCGTATCGGCCACATCGTTTTTCATGCAGCCTTAAAGTCACAGTGTGGCTCTATACGGGTATATCCAACGATTGCTTGCCTTTCAGAATCCACGCGACGATGCCGCCGAGCACAAGCCATGCGACACCGACCAGCTGGGCATTCGAGTTCGCGCTGAACAGCGCGTAGCAGAGGACGGCCGCGCCCAGCGTGGGGGAAACGAGATGCTTGAAGAAGGAGCGATCAGTCTTGCCCCTGAAGAAGGCGATGACAGAAGCATGCAACATCACATACGCACACAATGCGCCGAATGTGACCATCGTTACGATGGTTTCAATCTGGTCTTTGCCGACAATGGCAATGACCAGCGAGAGCGCGGCGACCAGGTATAACGCGGTCGTTGGTGCTTCATTTTTATTAAGTTTGGCGAGCACATGAGGCAGCTTTTTATCGCGAGCCATGCAGTAGATGACTTTCGTGGTGGTGGCCTGGGAAATAAGCGCGTTAGCCAGCAAGGCTATCAACGCATTCGTCAACGTGATGACCGGCAGGAACCACGTACCCACCACTTGGGTGCTGACCGTGTAGAAGGCAACGTCCGCGGCACCGTTCTGGAATGTCGAGCCCAGGGGCACGAACACAGACGCCAGGTAGACCTGCACAACGAACAGCACGGTCACGATCACGAGTAACAGCATGGTGGCGCGCGATACGGTTTTACCGCCGCCTTCGGCTTCCTCGTTCAACGTTGAAACCGCGTCAAAACCGATAAAGCTCAAGGCGGCGATCGGCACGGCGCCAAACACGGCGGACAGGCTGAATTGCGACGGGTTGTAGAAAGGCGCCAGCAGTTGCTCCTTGGAGACCGCGCCTTCGGCGATGAGGCCCACCGCAAAGAAGACGAAAATCGAGAGAACAACCAACTGGATGACCAGCAGCACCTTCCCCACATTCACGTTAACGGTGATACCGAACAGGTTCACGATCATAGGCACCGCGACAAAAATCCCGAGCCAAACCACCTTGTCGACACTGGGAAACAAGGGTTGCAAGGCCGCCGCGCCGAGAATCGCCAGCAGTGCTGGAAGCAACAGGTAATCCAGCAGGATGGCCCATCCCGCCATGAAGCCGAATGTGACATTGGTGCCCTTTGTCACATAGGAATAGACCGATCCCGAAAGAGGAATTCGTTTCGCCATTTCGCTGTAACTGATCGCACTGAACACCATCGCAATGGCGGCCAGCGTATAGGTCAGCGCGGTCAGTCCATTGGACGTGTTATGAATCGCTCCAAAGACAGAGACAGGAGCAATCGGAACGAAGTAAAGCAACCCGTAGACAAGGACGTCCGTCAGCGAAAGTTTCTTGCTGAGTTGACCATTATCACTGGGTACGACCAAGGTATCGCTCATTTTTTGTTGCCCCTTGACGATTGGCCCGGATCTTCACCCGGACATTGTTTAGATACGGTTGCCGCGTGTCGCCAGCGCTTGCTGTGGAACCGCGCACCGCTTTTGTTATTTGCACATCTAGACTGGACAGGGCCTATTCATCAAACACCAGGATGGGCCTTTTGGCGTTCGATGGATTCAGTTTAGGGGCCTCTGTTACGGTCGACTATCGAACCAGCGAACCGTGCTTTTCGTGTGAGTGCACGACGCCTTTATTGCTATGAACTTGTCGCGCCCAAGGAGCAGCCGCTAGCGGCTGCCACTTGGTCGATCAAGGTATGGACCGCTGCCTGGTCCGCTCCCCGAGTCCAAGCATTGGCCGGGCTCGGCGTTCATGCTTCTGAATGGACCGTCAATTGCAATCGATGACGACGTCCAACGCTTCAGGGTGCAGGAACCGCTTGAGCACATTGCCGGTGAGCCGCGCGACATTGTTGTCGTAATGGTTGTGGGAAAGTGAACCGGTGTAGGCAATCGATCCCACCGAGAATACGCCGCCTCCTCCTGGCAACGGACACAGAACGATGTCCGCACGCACACGGGACTGCTCGGTCCCTCCAATGCCAGGGATTGATTCATAGACGTCTTCGGAGGCGAGAAGGTAGGCATCCGACAACGGCCCGGATGTCGCCAGGACAAGCGCACCCGGCGGGGTCCCTAATGACGGATCGTATCGGTCGATCTCCGCCCCGGCGGCACCACCGCCCATGAGTCCAAAGTCGCCAATGCGCTCATCGCTGCCAATCCCTTCAAACGCAAAAGCGGCGAGTGGATCGTGGCTGTCGGTGAGGCGTTCGTAATACGTGCAGCGGTCGAAACCTTGCGCGGCGAACCCAACGCCTAGCAATCGCTGCGGCGCCTTACCCTTGTTGCGCCATAGACCGGCCATTTCACCGGAGGTCTGGTGGCGGCGATCGCCAAACGGCGACTCGTGGGGGCGTGTACCCGCGTCTGACCTGCGCAACTCCATGACATGCCGCTCTTCCGGATCAAATGAAACGGTCGCGAAAAAACCGTTTCCGCCCAGGTACATCAAGCGTCCGCCGTTCCCGGTGAAAGCCTCGATCGCGTTGAGCTCGTTGCGTGTCACATATTCTGGATGACTGCCAGTAATTAGAACCTTGTAGTCCTTGAGCAGGTCGACGCCTTCGCGATCTAGGTCTTCATCCGTCAGCGCGTCGAATTCGCAGCCGATTGTGTCGAGCCAATGAACGATGCAGAGATCAGCAGGAAGCCCCCATACGCCCTCTGCCTGGAACCAGGCGCGGTGTTTGGGGTTGAGCGTCAGGATGGGGCGCCGAGTGCTGCCGAAGACGACGCCAGAGCCATCGTTATGGATTTCATAACAGGAACGGCCAAATTCAGGATGGTTCTGAAGCGTCAGATCTTGCCGATCAATGATCGGTGTCCGACTGACGATAATTTCCGCGCCATTGGCTTCAAAGGCTATTCGGTCGTTGGCGTACGCCAGATAAGTCGCCGTAGAGAAAAGCACCGCCACTTCGCGCTTCTGACGTCCCGGCCTGACGAAAAACGGGATGTATTGTTCAACGCCTGCACTGCACAGTTTCGCGGCGTATACACCACTCGCGAGATCATCTGGGACCTGAATCTTGAACGCCGTTGGCCACTGGGCGTCGGTGATGTCATCGTCGTGAAAATGGATCGCATCAAACTCGTCAGGTGCCCGCCGAAAGTCGTCGCTCAAACCCTTAAACCTATGGCCCGCCACTCCCCGTGTCGGCGCGTTGAAGCAGCGTCCATGCAAACCATTTCCGGACACGTCTACAACATCGCTGAGCAACAGGCCATCGTCACGAAGGCTCTTGCCAAAGTGCCAGACGGCCAGTTCGGCAACAACCGCATCGCCGAGAGAGGGACGCAGAATGCGGATTCCACCAATTTTTCCGTTGTAGGCGGCATTCGCCAGCCATCGACCGTCTTGCTGACAGGCCAGCGCCCCGATCCTGAAGGGGGCCTGGCTTTCAGTCAGTCTCGCGCCGAACGGGACAGTACGTGATTCTGCGCGCAAGGCACTGGCGCTCGCTGAGAGACGGTTCATGATGTTGTCGATTGGTGTCTGCTCCAGGCAGACCATCCCGGTATCCGATTTGACACTGACTATGACGCGATACCACTGGTGTGCAATAAGTGGCGTTGCCAATGAAACTTTCTTTGTCTCACCATCAGCCACCCATATAAACGTTGGACGCCCTTCCTCCAGAACAAGGGCGTAGCCAGAACAACTGGCCACGGACCAGTTTCCCAAAATTGCCTGTAGGCCCGAATCACTCTCAAATGAGTTCTGCGTTACGTGGTAGGCCCCGAAGTTGCCCGAGCGCGTGCCTTGCGGCAGTGTCGGATAGACATGGGCTTCAATAACCAAACCGTTAGGAGATCGTAGAAGTCCTTGCGTGTCGGTGATTTCCACATAAGAGCCCGGCTGGCACACATGCTGGATACCCTCGTAGCTTCCTTCGAACGACGAGTCAACAGGCGTCTCAAGGAAACCGGGGCCCGACTCCCCCGTAAACCCGTGTCGAAGCTTTACAAGCGAGGCGTCATATCGCGCGACCCCTTCGCAACTTACCTTGAAAGAAAGACTTTCACCCGGCGACACAGAGAATCCGTCGCTATAGCCGAAAATTTGCTGACTGATCTGGTTCATTCTCATTTCATCCGTTATCCGACTGAGAATCCGTTTCGCGCGACTCGGCAGCGAAAAGGGCTCGGCATCGAAGCGAAAAAACGTGACGCAATGCGTCGTCGTAAGTCAGGAAAATGCCTGGACTTCGAACGAAGTTGCCTGGCTCTCCAATCACAATGTTCCCGACGCCCCATGGCCCGTCGATACCCAGCGAAATGACAATCGCCTTGCCGGCTATAGACGCCCCGCCTAGCCCACGCACGACCCTTCGAGTCTTGTCATCGTGTGGCCCGAGCGGAGACCGTTCGTAGGCGCCGATCACGCCAGAGTCGCAGTCGTCACGCAGGCGCTCAAAAAACCGAGCGTGGAACAAAGCGGCCAATTCAGCTTCGCGATCTGAGGAGGTACGCATGGTCATTCCCTCAGTGCGGTAGTTATTGTTGTGTTCATACTTTTCTCTTGCTTGTCAGTCGATTGCGCAGATATCCAAAAATGCGCCTGGCCGCGTTGCGGAGCGCTGGCCGGAGGAGATACGCTGCCCCCCTGTACCGGTAGCGATATCGTCCGATGGACCGCGCCCCGCGATCTATCGCATGAGAGAACCAAGATTTTCGTCAGCGTGCACGGTGCGCAGAGTAGGTGCACGAGTCTGGTCTTTGCTCGCAACCGGCTCACCTACAGAGCAACGGCTCATGGCATACCTTTGCTTCCGCACCATTGGTCCGCTTTAACTGGACTTATGCATCCACCGGTTATTATCGAAATATGACACGGCGCTTCCGATGGCTGACTAGGCTGACTAGGCTTGCCTGGAAGTCATGGCATAGGGCTTGCTTGAGCTTCTAAGGCAGTGATTTTTTCAGGAGGGCGTGTGGATTCGTTACATTTGATAACCCGGTTCTCGACGGGCGAGGTTCATCCACAAAGACGTCTTGCTGCCTGGCAGGATTTCATGAGCGATGTCTACTACCCGATAGACGTGGCGGCCTACAACCCTGCATCGTTCTGCGGAGTCATTGAATCCACCCAGATCGGCGCGGTCGGAATTACTCGCTTTGCCGCTGATGCGCAACGGGCTGTGCGCCGCAAAGTACATGCCGGACGCGATGATTCGGATTTTTTCGCGCTAGTCATGCCGACCATGCAAACTGAGCAGTTCACACACCTGGGTCGATTTGGAGACGTTGCGCCAGGCCAGGTCTCTGTCTTCAATTCCGCAGAAACCTATCAGTTGGATATCCCCAACGGCACGAGAAACGTCACAGTAAAAATACCGGCCGACCAATTCAGGGCGATGTGTCCGAAAATTGATGCGCGTTGTGGCCGCGTCGACGTCGCCAATTCGCGTTTCGTGCCACTGCTAACGCAATTCGCGTTGCAAGCATTGGAAAACGCCTCCTGCCTTTCCCCCGAGCATGTCAGAAGCTTGGAGAGAGGATTGCTGGAATTGGCTTTCTTGATGATGGATGTACCGGAGACCGATGCAGCGGGGGATTCACGAACGGTCATCGATCACTTCTTTCACCGTGTCATGGCGTATATCGCGGCAAACTTTCACGACCCGGATCTTGCACCTGAGCGAGCAGCTCAAGCTCACCGCGTTTCCATCCGCTATGTCCACAAGATTTTCCAGGCTCACGATACGACGTTCGGGCGAGAACTTCGTCTTGCTCGGCTCAGGCACGCTCAAAAGCTTCTGCGCGAGAATGCGCTGCACAAGGCTCGGCCCGCGACCATCGCGGAAGTGGCCTACAACTGTGGTTTTTCCAGCCAGGCGCTTTTTTCCGTCCGGTTCAAGGAAGCTTTTGGATACTCACCTCGAGACGAAAAAAGCCATTAGTGCCACGCTAGCTCCCTTCAAATGGAAGGCACTCATCGAGAAGTGCCTGTTTTGGCGCCTTCTGCGCCATGCCCTCTATGTTTCGTCGCATTAGGGTGAAGCGATTGGCTGCGTCAGCGCATGTGAAGGCGCACGTCCCCATGATTGCTCAGGCAATACGATATTGAACTGAGTATTGACTCTGGCTTTCATAAACCGGGGCTTGGAGAAACTGCGGCCGCGTCAGCCTGCTATATGGGCCCTCTCCTCGGTGATTTCTGATTGTCCTCACCTAGTTCCGCCACGGCTGATGTATGTTATCAGGGAAGTAGTGGAACGGGGATGACTCCGAAAGAGAGCGGAGAATCCTCTGAACGCCTCTTGGGAGATAGAGCAATGAGAGAGTGCCCCGAAGCGTGTGGGTATCCCGGCAGATCATGTGCTGATGGTGATAGGCGATGGGTTCGTTCTTTTGAGCGTCTTCATCCTATGTGAATGAAGACGTGCTGTACGGTTTTCTGAGCGCCAAGCATCGCTAAAAACTAATTTTACCAAGCGTCGAATTGATGTACTAAATAATGTACTTAAAAATCGTGGCTATTGATGCATCAGAATGGACTTTACTGGAACGAAAAAAGAGGCCGAAGCCTCTTTTTGTGCTTTGTACATACTTCAATGGAAGCCTATAGAAAAATAATTGGAGCGGGAAACGAGACCCGTATCTGGTGTCCGACCCATTGAAATGTAAGGGGTTTCTTTTCTTGCCAGGGCAGGAAAAGACTTGATTCTGGACTTGTTTTTTGAGGGTATCAAGGCACATCGCCGCTCAGTTAATCGTCATGGCAGCGGCGAACCCGATATCAGCAATGGGCAGACGTTGGGCGGAGTTAAGATCGAGGATTGGAGGGATATTTCTGGGTCACCGTCCAAGGCCTTAGGGCCAAGGACGGTGAAGATTTCAACGACCCGGTTTCCGGCGGATCATAAAACTGCTCCGCTTAAGTGACCAGCATTACGACGATGCGGCGCATTTTGTTTGGACAGCCCAATCTTGGGTGAGTGCCACACTCAAACCGTATCTGCTCCAGCGTCATCAAACAGTTGCTTGTCGAGATTCAAGACCTTGCCCATCACCTCTTGAGGACTCCCCTTACCCTCAACGGTATGGGTCTTGTAGTTGAAATCGAGTGCTATCCAACCCTGCAACTTTGCCTCATAACTATTTGGGTACTGTGCCTGCTCAATAGCGGGCAACTCCTTATAGTGTTCAAGAGCTGCAGTAAAGAATTTCGTCAGCTTTCCGGTTTCATTATATTCAGCGATCGAATTGGCAACAATCTTTTGGCGCCAGGCATATTCCTGATCTGACGATTCACTCCACGCCGCGCGACGCTCGTTAGTCGTAAAACTTCCACTGTCATCATAGATAATCAATGAGAGCTGATCGCTCGACATGCCCGCAAATGGATTTTTGCCACTGCCATTGACAAACTGCGTTGCATTGGCCGCACGAGCCAATAACACAGGATCCTGAGTGTCAGGCACCTCAGCATCATTAGCTTTTTTGTTGATAAAATAACCATCACCGGAAATCTTGCTCAAAAGCTCATTCGCTTTCGCGCCAAGCTCTTTCCTGCTCATACTCGAATCTCTAGCCGTTGCACGGGCGGCACTCTCACTCAACTGTAGAGAGAGTGAAGAAAGGCGACTGGTATCCTTATGACTACCAATACCAGCGCTTTCAGTTGCCACCTGAGTTTTCGTCAGCGATTCATTTTGGCTCGCCGCCACATTGGAAACCTGCGAACCAGAAAACGCATTTGAATTAATTGAACCGACCAAGATAATGTCCTCCCTGTTATCAGCCATTCCTGAAAACGTGGCTAGTAAGTTTATTATCGGCAGCACTCAAAAAAACTGTAGTGCTTCACGATGAATGGACGAACAAAACCGGCGCAGGCCCAGCGGCATGGGCAGCCTTTGCGCAAGCAGCCAAACCGCCAGGCCCGGCTTGGGCCTTACTTCATGGTAAATTCAACAGACCAGGCGTAGGTGGAGATATTGGTCGAAGTTACTTTCGCCGTACACACTGCGCCACCGCTAGGTGTTGCCGTATTGTTCCATTTTGGAATAGTCGAGCCTCCTGAGCCGACTGTCCCAACATAGGTTGCCAGGAACGTGCAAGTCTTCCCGCCAATGGTGTAGCGCAGGTTCGCATAGTTGGCAATAGGCGAAAGATTGCTCTGAACAGTATAGGTATCAGCACCACCCGCCTTGACAGTAGTCACTGGCTTCGGGACCGAATTTACATTAGTCGTGGCTTCATTATTTGTAATAATCGTGTACGTAGCATCGGCGGTTCCAAGATTTTTGAAAGTAACAGCTACTGGAGGACCTGCCAGCGCTGAACCTGCCGCCAACATACCAACAGTCAGCACCGACAAAACAGATTTCGACATCTTCATGCACTTATTCCTTTTGGTTTAAATTCCATACATACATTTTCATGGCGCAGCGAAACCCCTCCACACCACAACAACTCGGTAAAAAGCAAAAACTCGCACATTATAGAAACATGAAAGTCCAGACACACCCTTTCCACCGAAGAAGATCAGCTTTGCCATCTAGACAATGAGAGAAATAATGCGTAAGGCGCATGACGTGCTCTTGCATCCCGCAAACACGACAAATCCTAGTGACACACACTATGACATCCCTATCAACAGCAGGACTGTATCATAAACTTTATATTTGCAAACACTAACCCCAGCAATTTTGTTAAAATAACGAGGATCTCAACTCAACATATCCCGGCGCCAGATCTTCTACCTCAATACCACCAGGCATGGCCCGCCCTGTCTTTACGACCACCTGATTTGCTCTCTCAGACAAGGTAGGGCGATAAGTCACAATCGATTGCCCATGGCTGTCGCTAGACAGTGCCTCAAGCGGCACCACCAGACCACGATCACGGTGATAGGTGACAATTTGCAGCCTCGCACTCATACCAAGTCGCAATCGCTGCAGTTGCTCGCTCGCGATACCTTGAATAGAGGCGATCACCTCATAAAATGCGCCACCAGACGTGGCCTGCGCATCGATCCCCTGTACACCGACGCTCTCAATCTGACCATGCAGCACCATGCCACCGAAACCATCACCGGTAATTTCCACCGGCAGCCCCGCACGGAGTTGGTGAACATCGCTTTCCTCGACCCGTGCAACAACCTGCACCTGCTCGATATTGATCAACTCGAACAAGGGAACGCCTTGGCCGACACGCTGGCCTTTTTGTACAAACGGCAGATTAGCACCACTTCCCTGAGGCGTACGAGAACGGATCACCACGCCCGCGAACGGTGCGAGCACTTCTCGCTGTGCCTGCTGCTCAAGTAGCGATTGATAACGTGACTGGGCGTTGGCCCATTGCATCTGGACTATCCGAAGGTGTTCTTCTCCACCTTTCTTCAGGACTTCGCCGAGTTCCGACTGGGCAGCGGACAGATCCAGACGTTGCGACCTGACCTGCTGCTCGACTGCCTCCAGCTCCATCCGCGGTACAATCCCCTGGTCCAGAAGAACTTTGGTTTCTGCCAATCGGCGCTCGTTATCTGCCAAGGTGGACTGGACGCTGTAAACCGTCCGTTTTGCCCGAGCAACATCCTGCCCCTGAGACCAGCTCTCGACTTCCAACACATTGCGCCTGGCGATCAACTGCTCGGCCAAGGCAGAACGCAACTGGATATCCAGTTGCGTCGTATCAAGGCTAAGCAAGCGTTGTCCACGCTCAACACGTTGACCTTCTTTTACCGCAACGTCCGCGACAAGCCCCTCGAAAGGTGACGACATGGTTTGTTGCATCGCAGCCTCAATACGTCCGACAAGCCCCAGTCGATTTTCCAAAGGTTGATAGTCCACCTTGAGCCAACTGGCCGCCGCGACCTGCTCTTGAGGAAGCCGAGATATTGCAACCACCACCGCAACGACCGCCAGCGCCATACAAGCCGCCATTAGGAGCAAACGTACGTTGCGCCGACAAGCCAATCCGATTCCTTTAATCATTAAGGGCAATATCCCAGCTCGACAATGTGGTACCCAATGCCTGATCCAGCAGCGTTCTTGCATTCAAGTAAGCTATGAGTGCATCAAGGCTCGTATTTTGTGCGTTACGAAAATCTGTCTCATAACTGATGACTTGAAAATTGCTGGAGCGACCGACCTGTAACTTCTGTCGTTCGATATCAAGCTTTCGGCGCGATAGATCCCGCGCACGCAATGAAATTTCATACTGGCGCCAGCGCGTGCCTACCGTGCGAACCGCGTTCGTGACATCTCGCTCAAGCGTCTGTCGAGCCTCGACTGCCTCAATCCCCTGGTTCTCCAGATTCACCTGAGCACGAACCACCTCCTGTCGACGGTTAAGATCGCCAATCGGAATCTCAACCTGAAGCCCCGCATAGCCCTCCCAGCGACGATCCGAACGCTGCCCCTCTCTATCAGGGTAACGGTCACTGACCTGGCTTGCTCCGCCGACCAATGAGACATCCCATAGCTGGTTATTGCGGGCGACCGCCAGGTTGATGCTGGCTTGTTCATGTGCGATCAACTGCCCAAGGTAAGCAGGCTGCTGCTCCAACGCAGTATCCAGCGCCTGCATTCGACTGAGCTGAACAGGCGTCGCATCCATTGTTTCTACCGCCTGAATACGCGACTCCAGTCCTAATGCCAAAAGCTGAAGCAACTCCAGGCGATAGGCATCCAATTGGTTTTGGGCCTCTTGAACACCCAGCTCCTGAGTGGCGTAGTCGGCCTCGGTTTGCACAATCTCAAATTCAGCCATACGGCCGGCAGTAATCATGGCTCTGTTGACGTCAAGTAACTGCTGTGAACGGCTTAATGCCTCTGTCGCGATACGCAACTGCTCTTGCGCGCGAAGTACGTCCCGGTAAGACGTGATGATTTGCGTGACGGTTTGAGCCACCGCCGCTTTCAAGGCAAGACGGTTCGTCAGCTCGGAAAGCCTTGCTGAACGCATCGGCGCTGTCGTGACCTCCACTCCAGCCCCCCGAAGCAAGGGCTGTATGAGCGTAAACGTCGCACCATCGCTGCGGGTACGCCCGTCATTATTGCTATCGGTCAACTGATTGGCCCAAGAGAGACTTAGCCGTGTACCGAACTCCCCCAACAGAGTGGTCGTTGGCGACAACTGCCGATAGCGTGAACCATCGCTTTCACTGCGCTCACCCCGATAGTCACCCCTCAATACCAACTTGGGTGTGAACAGGTCCTCTGCGACGCGCAAATCGAACTTCTGCGCAACACGCTCAAGGTAGGCACTCCGGATGGAGCGGTTGCTTCGCAACCCCAGATAGACAGCATCGGCCAACGTCAGATTGATCGTTTCAGCCCGCAACGACACTGCGACACCTGGCATCGATGCCTGAGACGGCGTGAGCGCGGCGAACACCGTCGACGCAGATAGCGTCCACAGCAGCCCCAGCAAGATCGAAAATCGGTTGTGCTCAATCATCTCGCAAGGCCTGAACCGGTTGCAGGCGAGACGCGGTCACGGCGGGATAGAGGCCGAAGAATAGGCCGATCAACAAGGAGCTTCCCACTCCCAGCGGCAGAGATTCAATGGCCAAGGTAAATCGCCACCCTGAAAACCATACGAACAAAAAAGCTGAAAGCAGTCCGACGGCCGCCCCGACCAGTGAGCCCGTCACTGACAAACAAGCCGCCTCCAGAAGAAACAACATCCGAATGTCGCGTGCCCGGGCACCGAGTGCCATTCGCACGCCAATCTCGCGACGACGCTCAGAGACATTCATGAGCATCACATTCATCACGCCGGCCCCTCCGACCAGGAGGGAAATCCCCCCAAGACCGGCCAGCAGATAGGAGAATGTGTTGGATTGATGTGTAAGGCTGTCGATCAGCTGTTGTGGCACCAGAACCTCAATGTCATGCCCCTTGAGCACCCCTTCCAGATAAGTACGTAAGTCCTGTGCACTTTCCGTGATCACTGCACCATTGCGCACCTTGGCAATCACACTGCTGAGTTGTGGAGACGGCTGGAGCCGCCTCATGCTCTCTATCGGTATAAACAACGCTTCATCTACCTGAATCGGGATCAAGGGGTTCGGAGCCTGAGGTCGTGCAATACCGATCACTTCAAACAGATACCCTTCGATCTGAAGCTGCATACCCGCGACCAGCGGCCTGCCCGGTCCACCGACTCCCAACTCATGAGCAACCTTGGCCCCCGCGACGATGTAGGTGGCCTGTTGATCGAAATCGGAAATAAAGCGCCCTTGAGCCAGTTTGAGATCCAGAGTTTCGGCCAATCCTCCGGTCGTTCCCAAAACGACCGCGTCGACCGTTCGCCCTGCGTAACGAACTTGACCAGAATGAAATGTCGTTGGGGCCACTTGAGCGATGGCAGGGAGCTTTTTCAGGAGCGAGCGAGTATCAAGCGTGGGCGGCAGCGCTCGACTGTTGAGCGGCGAGAATGGAAACGACGCCACAATGGTCTCAGCCCCCATCCCCTTGAAAGCTGTCATCGCTTCATTCGCGGCGTTCTGACCGATGTTCAGCAGCGCAACAATCGCCGCGCAGCCAACTGCGATGCCCAGCATCGCCAACCACGATCGCCGCCCCAAGAGGCGCAGACTGTCCAGGGACTCAATCAGTGTTTGCAGAAGGCCCGGACCTTGACGATGAAGCGAACCTTCAAGCATCCGTCATCGCTCGCCTGTTCGCAGTTTCTTTCAAAATCCCATCCTGCACCTGCAAACAGCGCTCAAGGCGTTCGGCCAACTGCGCATCGTGGGTCACCATGACTAATGTCACCGCTCTCTCATCGTTGAGACCGAGCAGCAGATCTATCACGTCATGGGCCGTTGAGCGATCCAGGTTACCCGTTGGCTCGTCGGCAAGAATCAAGGAAGGACTGCCCACTAACGCTCGCGCAATCGCAACACGCTGGCGCTGTCCACCGGATAGGTCGGCGGGCCGATGATGAGCTCGATCACCCAACCCGATACGCGCTATCTGGATCCTCGCGCATTCACGCGCTTCGCTGCGCGTAAAGCCCCGGTAGAAAAGAGGCAGGGCAACGTTGTCGAGCGCAGTCAGGCGGGGAAGCAGATTGAAACTCTGGAACACGAAACCGATCTCACGGTTGCGTAGATGAGCGCGCTCGTCAGCCGTCGCCTCGATCATGTTACGGCCAGCGAACCAGAACTGGCCGGATGCCGGACGGTCAAGGAGTCCCAGGATGTTCAGCAGTGTGCTTTTGCCGGACCCGGATGTACCGAGAATCGCGCACGTTTGCCCACGTCGAATACTGAGCGTCACATCGCGCAGAACGGGCATATCTTGCCCTGCCATAGGATAAGAC